>NZ_UTBG01000119.1 GCF_900580675.1 Pseudomonas viridiflava | reverse complement strand
ACCACGGCGAGGGCGACGAAGAATTTGAGCATGAACTCATTCACCGCCAGGCTGATGTTTTTCGCCTGGTCGGAGACCTTGGCGAAGTTCACACCCAGCGGCAGGTCGGCCTGGATTTTCGCTTCCTGGGCCTTGAGGCTCTTGTCCAGTTCCAGGCCGTTCCAGTGCTTTTCCATGATCACGCCGAGCATCAACGCCGGGTCACCCTGATGGCTGATGCGGTAGCTGGGCGGGTCTTCATAACCACGTCTGACGGTAGCCACATCGGCGATGCGCAGTACGCGCCCGTTGACTTCCAGCGGCACGTTTTCGATCAGCGCCAGGCTGTCGAAGGCGCCGTCGACACGGATGTAAGCGCGGGCGCCGGCGGTTTCGACAAAGCCCGACGGCGCGACGGCGTTCTGCGCGGCGAGGGCGGCGAAGATCTGATCCGGCTTGATGCCCAGCGTCGCCAGGCGCTCGTAGGAAAACTCGACAAAGATCCGCTGCGCCTGCTCGCCGAGGATATTCACCTTCTTCACCCCCGGCAGGTTGAGCAGGCCCTGGCGCAAATCTTCGGCCATTTGCACTTGCTGGCGATGGGGCAGGTGCTCGGCTTCCAGGGCATACAGCGCGAAGTACACGTCGGAATATTCATCGTTGAAGAACGGCCCGATCACCCCCTTGGGCAGTTTCGCGGCTTCATCGCTGAGCTTTTTGCGGGTCTGGTAGAACAGGTCCTGGATTTCGCTGGCGCGCGTTGACTCCTTGTAGGTCATGCGCATCGACACGAAACCCGGCTGGGCGATGGTCTCGACGCGGTCGTAGTAGTCCAGTTCCTGCAGGCGCTTTTCCAGGCGGTCGGCGACTTGTTCCTGCATTTCCTGGGCAGTGGCGCCGGGCCAGGCGGCGGTCACGGTCATCACCTTGACGGTAAACAACGGGTCCTCGGCGCGCCCCAGTTTGCCAAACGAGAAGACCCCGGCGGCGAGGATCGCAATGATCAGGAACAGCGTGACCGCGCGGTGCTTGACCGCCAGCTCGGAGAGGTTGATGCCGCGCATGCTCAGTTTTCCTGTTGACGGTTGAGGGCCAGCACTTGGGCGGGCAGCAGGCGCACCGCATCACCGCTGTGCAGCAGGTGAGCGCCGAGGGCGACGACGATTTGGCCAGGGCTGACGCCGCTGTCGAGCAACGCGTCTTCCTGGCCGAGGCTGGCGACCTTGACCGGGGCAAAGCTGACCTTATCGTCCGCGCCGATCAGCCACACGCCGGTGCCTTGCCCCGCGTCCTGCAAGGCACCGATGGGCACGCGGGTTTGCTGGGCCTGGCCGTCGCCTTGCAGGCGCACGGTGATGGTCGAGCCGAGGGCGAAGCGCTCCACGCTGCCGTGCAGTACATAGCGAGCGCGGTAGGTGCGGGTGGTCGGGTCGGCGCTCGCGGACAATTCGCGCAGGGTCGCCGTTACCGCCTGATCAGGGGCGCCAAAGGGGAAGGCCAGGGCTTTTTGCGCGGCTTGGCCGCGCTGGTTTTCCGGCAGGTTGACGATGGCTTCGCGTGCACCGTCATGGGCCAGCCGCGCGACGATTTGCCCTTCGGCGACGACTTGGCCGCGGTCCGCGCGTACGTCGGTGATGATCCCGTCGCCATCGGCCTTGAGCACCGAGTAGGTGCGGCGGTTTTCGATCTGGCTGGCGTCGGATTGCGCCGAGGCCAGCTCGGCTTCGGCGACGCGCAGGTTGGTCGCCGACTGGTCGAAGATCTGCCGCGACACGGCGCCGGTACTGGCCAGGCGCTGGTAGCGGTTTTCATCGTCACGCCGCTGGCGCAGTTGCGCCTGGGCCGCGTTGACGCGGTTTTTTGCCGAGCGCAGGGCCAGTTCGAAGTCGCCGATGTCCAGCACCAGCAAAGTGTCGCCCTTGGACACATGCTGGCCGGGGTCGACCTTGCGTTCGATGACTTTGCCGCTGACCCGAAAGCCCAGGTCGCTTTCAGTGCGTGCTGCCACCACGCCGGTATAAGCGCTTTGCTGGGTGCCGGCGGCTTCGACTTTGGCGGCGAGCACCGGGCGCGGTTGGGGCGCTCCAGCGGCGGTGTCGGCCTGGCTGTTGCAGCCGCTGAGGATGACTAACAGCGCCAGGGGCGTGAGAAGACGCAGGGGGAGAGGGTTCATGTCGGGCTCCGGGGGAATGCTTGCGGTCGGCGGACAAAAAATTATGGACATAATTTTTTACGCATATTATGGTCGAAATATAAATTAATCCAGCCCCCGGATATCTCCCATGGCAAACGCCCCGGCCCCATCGCGAAACCTGTTGTTTTTACTGGTGGCCCTGACGGCACTGGGTGAAGTCTCGACCCAATTGATCATCCCGGGCCTCGGCGCCATCGAGCAGGCATTGGTGGCGCCGCCTGGTTCGGCATTGATGGCGCTGTCGGCATTTGTTGCCGCGTTTGGCTTGGGGCAATTGGTATTCGGGCCGCTGTCGGACCGGATCGGCCGTCGCCCGGTACTGATCGGCGGCCTGGCGCTGTACGTGCTGGCGACCCTGTCGATGCTGCTGGTCAGCGACATCCAGCAATTTATTGCCGCCCGCGTGATGCAAGGCCTGGGCGCCTGCGCCGCACTGGTGTTGGCGCGCACCGTGGTGCGGGATGTGTGGAAGGCCGAAGCCGGGCCGGCACTGGCGCTGACCATGATCGGCATGCTCTACGCCATCGTGGTGGCGCCGATGGTCGGCGGCCTGCTGATCAAGCTGTTGGGCTGGCGTGCGCCGATCCTGCTGGCGCTGGTGATTGGCAGCGTGGTGTTACTGCTGGCGGTGTTGTTCTTTCGCGAGAGCAACCACTCCCTCGACCCCAAGGCCGGCCACTGGCGCACCCTTGGCGGGCAATACCTGGACGTGCTCAAGGGCCGCCAGTACCGCGCCTTCGCGGTGGCGCTGGCCTGTACCTATGGCGCGATGTTTGCGGTGATCGCCGGCTCATCGGCAGTATTTATCAACCTGTTGGGCTTCAGCAGCCTGGAATACGGCATTAATTTCGGGCTGATTGTGTCGATGCTGATCGTCGGCTCCACCTATACCCGGCGCAATATTCTGCGCCTGGGGCCGCAACGGATTGTGGCGATGGGCGTGACGCTGGTGGCGATTGGCGGAGTGTCGGCTGTGGTTGTTTATCAGCTGTTCGGCCTGTCGGTGCTGGGCCTGGATATTCCGGTTGCCCTGGTCACCCTCGGCGGCGGCCTCGTGTTGCCGGGCTCGGTCACTGGCGCCGTCATGCCGAACGCCCACCGGGCGGGGCTGGCGGCCGGGTTGATGGGCTTCGCGCAGATGTTCGGCGCGACCTGCAGCGGCCTGCTGCTGAGCCACCTGCGCGACGGCAGCGCCACGCCGATGATCATGATCCAGGGATGTTTTGCGCTGGCGGCGTGTGTCGCGTTTTACCTGCTGCGCGAGCGGCGCCCGGCATTGGTATCGGCTGCTTGAGTTGTCACACTTTGTCCAAGGTATCGCGGGCTGGATGATTACGATTCTCTTTTGAGTCTAATCCTAAGGTCTTTGCCCATGCCTTCTGCTTTTCGTTTTTCGCCCCTGGCCTTGCTGGTGGCCGCCAGCCTGCATGCCCACGCCGATGAGCCCGTGGCACTGGAACTCAATGATGTCGTGGTGACTGCCGCAGGCTTTGCCCAAAGCGTGGAGGATGCGCCGGCGTCAGTGACGGTGATCGATGGCGAGCAATTGCGCCGCAAATCCTACCGTGACCTTGGCGACGCGGTGCGCGATGTGGAAGGCGTGACCGTGAATGGCGGCGCGAATGAAACCGACATCTCGATCCGTGGCATGCCGGCCGATTACACGCTGATCATGGTCGACGGCAAACGCCAGAGCGCGCGCGAATCGCGGGTCAATGGCAACAGCGGCTACGAACAGAGCTTTGTGCCGCCGGCCGCCGCCATCGAGCGTATCGAAGTGGTGCGCGGGCCAATGTCGTCGCTGTACGGCTCGGACGCCATCGGCGGGGTGATCAACGTGATCACGCGCAAGGTTTCGCCAACCTGGGGCGGCTCCATCGGGTATGACTACTCGGCGCGCCAGCACAGTGACCAGGGCAATGCGCGCCAGACCCAGTTCTACCTCAGTGGCCCGCTCAAGGAGGATTTCCTTGGTTTGCAGGTGTGGGGCCGTTACCTGGATCGCCAGGCCGACGACGACATCGAGCAGACCAATGGCTTCAGTCAAGCCGACCACCGCGACCTCACCGCGCGCCTGGCCTTCACCCCGACCATCGACCACGACATCCTGCTGGAAGCTGGCGCCACACGCCTGAAAAACGGTGATGGCCTGAGCGCCAACTGGGCGACCCGCGAGCAGGAAAACAACCGCGATCACTGGTCGCTGTCGCACCAGGGGCGCTGGGGCTGGGCCACCTCGGACGTCGCGTTGTCCCAGGAAACCTCCAGCCGCGAAGGCAAGGCCACGCCTGCGCAAACCGACATCTACGGGCGCAAACCCGAGGTCAAGAACACCGTGTTCGACGCCAAGCTGGTGGTGCCCACCGTGCATAACGTCAGCACCGTCGGCGTGCAATGGAATGAAAGCGAGCTGACCGACTGGAACCAGGGCCTGGGCGACCGCGTCGACTATAAGTTCTCGGTGGTGCAAAAGGCCTTGTTTGCCGAGAACGAATGGTCGGTGACCGACCGCTTCGCCCTGACCACCGGCCTGCGCCTGGATGAGCACGAACAGTACGGCGCGCACTTCAGCCCGCGCGTGTACGGGGTGTGGCGTGCCACCGAGCAGTGGACGCTCAAAGGCGGGGTCGCCCGCGGTTTCAAGGCGCCTGAGCTGCGCGCGGTGGTCGAGGATTACGCCTACCTGCGGCGCAATCGCTTTGTGATGTTCGGCAACCCGGACCTCAAGCCCGAAACCAGCACCAACTATGAAGTCTCGGCGTTGTGGAGCAACCGCGACAACCTGTCAGGCGGCGTAACCCTGTTCTACAACGACTTCCAGGACAAGCTCTCGACCGTCACCACCGACCGCCGCTGGAACAACTACATCATCATGGAGCGGGTCAACGTCGATAAGGCGATCATCCAGGGCGTGGAGCTCAACGGCCAATGGGACATCAACCCCAGCGTGCTGCTCAAGGCCAACTACACCTACACCGATTCCGAGCAAAAAAGCGGTGCCAACAAAGGTGCGCCGCTGGCGCTCACGCCCAAGCAAAAAGCCAATGTGCGCAGCGAATGGATGATCAACGACCGCACCCAGGCCTGGGCTTCGCTGAGCTACTACGGCGAAGAAACCGGCAACACGCTCACCGATGAGCCGGCGCCGGGCTACACCACGGCCGACCTCGGCGGCTCCTATGACGTGAGCGATTCGCTGACCCTCAATGCCTCGCTCAACAACCTTACCGACAAGCGCCTGGACGACGAAACCTACGGCACGGTGAACTACGGCCGCACGCTGTGGATGGGCGCCACGCTCAATTTCTGAATAGCCGCTGGCTAGAGCGCTGCCGGCAGTCGCACCACCGCGCACAGTCCGGCGGGTGCGCGGTTTTCCAGTACCAGTTCGCCGCCATGGGCCTGGATGCACGCGCGTGCAATCGCCAGGCCCAGCCCCACACCGCCGTCGCTGACACCGCGTTGCACGAACGGCTCGAAGACTTTGCTCAGCCAGTCTTCGGGCAAGCCCTGGCCGTGGTCGAGAATCTCGATGCACAGCCAGCCATCGTCCTGGCGATACAGGCTCAGGCCGGCGTCGCCGGCATGGTGCAGGGCGTTGTCGATCAGGTTGGTCAAGGCACGTTTCAGTGCCAGCGGGCGGCACGTGAGCATCAGCGGCGGCGCGCCATGCCAGGTGACGGGCTGGCGCAGGCGTTGGTAACGCTTGGCCAGATCATCCAACAGGCTGTTCAGCGAAACGCTGGTGGTGGGTTCCTGCAACGCATCATCGCGCACAAAATTCAGGGTCTCACGGACCATGGCGCTTAATTCCGCGAGGCTTTCGAGCATGTCATCGCGCGTCGCGCCGGGCTCCAGCAATTCCACTTGCAGGCGCAGTTCGGTGATCGGGGTATTCAGGTCATGGCTGACCGCTGCGAGCATCCGTGTGCGGCCTTCGACATGCCTGGCGGGGTTGGCCTGCATGGTGTTGAAGGCGGCGGTGAGGTCGCGCGCTTCCTGCGGGCCACGCTCGGGCAGGGGGGCGATCCATTCGCCGCGGCTGACGCGTTGCGTGGCCCGCGCCAGGGTTTTGATCGGGCGTACCACGCGCGCGATAAAAAACATCACGATCAACAGCACCGGCAGCGTGGTCACCGGCAGGCTATAGGCCAACACGCGGCCCCATTCATAAGCGCCGGCGGGGAATTGCATGGCGTTCAGGTACAGGCCACCCGGCAGCGCGACGCTGCTGCGCAGGCGCAACGGTGCCCAGCCGGCAGGGCTGAACACATGGGTGCGAGCGTCGGCGCCGCTGATGCGTTCGAGTTGCATGCCGATGGTTGCAGCGCTGTCCAGTTGCAGTTGGTTGCGCAGTTCGTTGGCCAGCCGCTGTTCTTCCGGGCGCAGCTCAAACGGCGCGACTTCCGGCGTGGAGGCAATCCAGAAGCGTGCGTCGTCAGCGCTCATGGCGGCCAACAGGTGCTCGGTTTCCGCCAGTGGCAGGTCGACGGCGGTGTGATGCGCAGTGTTCAAGCGTTCCAGGGCGAAACTGCGAGACAGCGGGTGGATCAGGCTGCCGGTGCGTTGCAGAAACAGCATCGCAATCGCGTTGGAGGCGAGCAGTGCCAGCAGCAACAGCAGGCTTAACTGGCGCGCCAGGCTTCGTGGCCAGAGCCTGCTCAGGGCGCGCATTCAGTGACCTCGGCCGCCAGCAGGTAACCGCCGCCCCAGATGGTGCGCAGCAGGTCGAGGGTTTCATCGCCCTGGGCCAGCTTGCGGCGCAGGCGGCTGACCTGGCGATCAATCGCGCGGTCACTGACGTCGCTGTCGGCGGCGGCGGTCAGGTCGATCAGCCGCTCGCGTGGCAAAAGCGTATTGGGATGGTTGAGGAACACTTGCAGCAGGCGGCTTTCGACAGTGCTGAGCTGGATGGCCGGGCCGGCGTCGCGGCGCAACGTCGCACTGCTCACGCTGAAATGCCAGCCGGCAAATTGATAGGCCCGCGCGCCATTGCTCAACGCCGCCGCGCCGGTGTTGCGCCCCTGGCGGCGCAGTACGCTATTGATGCGCGCCACCAGTTCGCGGGGCTCGAAGGGCTTGGTGACGTAATCGTCGGCCCCCAGGTCCAGGCCACGCACGCGATCGGCGGCGGTGTCGCGGGCGGTCAGCAGGATTACCGGCGTATTGCTGCGCCGATGCAGCTGGTGGCACAGCTCAAAACCATCGCCATCCGGCAGCAGCACGTCGAGCACCACCACATCAAATGCCTGGGTCTTGAGCAATTGCCACATGCCGGCCGCGTCTTCGGCGGTGCGCACATCAAAGGTGTGGCGGCGCAGGTAGGTGGCCAAGGGTTCGCGGATTTTGCGGTGGTCATCCACCACCAGTACGCGCGGTGCGACAGGCGCAGGGGCAAACGGCATTGCAGCCCTCGGGAGGTTGAGCGGGAGAGGGCGGATATTACTACGAGTCATTATCATTAACGCTGTTTTTGTAGCGATGCGCCGGTATGCCGTTCCATGAGTGGGACGATCAAGGCTGTTTTTGCCGTCTAGCGCAAAATTGGTCCGGGTTTTAAGGTGTATGTACTTTGGAGGACCACCATGAAAAAACTTATCGGCATCTATACCAGCCCCCGCGGCCATTGGGTCGGGGACGGCTTCCCGGTGCGCACGCTGTTTTCCTACGACTCGATGGGCAAGCACATCAGCCCATTCCTGCTCCTGGACCACGCGGGCGTAGATCTCGGTGGTCGCCGTATCATTAAAAAAAACATCGGCCAGCACCCGCACCGGGGCTTTGAAACCGTGACTATCGTCTACGACGGCGAAGTCGAGCACCGCGATTCCACCGGTGCCGGCGGCAAAATCGGCCCAGGTGACGTGCAATGGATGACCGCCGCCAAAGGCATTCTGCACGAGGAGTTCCATTCCCAGGCGTTCGCCCGCAGCGGCGGGGTCATGGAAATGGTGCAACTGTGGGTCAACCTGCCCGCCAAGGACAAAATGGCCGAAGCGGGTTACCAGACCATCGTCGACGCGCAGATCCCCGTGCTGCCATTGGCCAACGACGCCGGACACCTGCGGCTGATCGCCGGTGAATTCGCCGGCACCCAGGGCCCGGCCCGCACCTTCACGCCGATCGACGTGTGGGACCTGCGCCTCAACGCCGGCAAGCCCGTGACCCTGGACCTGCACCAGGGGCGCAACACTGCCCTGGTGATTCTGAGTGGCACGGTATTAATCAATGGCGAAGAAGTTGCACGCCCAGGGCAACTGGCGTTGTTCGAGCGCGATGGCAGCCAACTCACCCTGGAGTCAAATGACGACGCCAAGGTGCTGCTGCTCAGCGGCGAACCCATCGACGAGCCCATCGTCGGCCACGGCCCGTTTGTGATGAACACCGAGCAGGAGATTCATCAGGCGTTTGTGGATTTCCAATCGGGCAAGTTCGGGCGGATGTAAGCCTGTCGCCACAAACCCTGCAAATGCTGACTTTTCTGTGGCGAGCGGGCTTGCCCCGCGTTGGGGTGCGGAGCGCCCCCAAAACCTGACAACGCGTGTTTCCTGAAAAAGCGCGGTGCCCTTGATAGGGCTGCTTCGCACCCCAACGCGGGGCAAGCCCGCTCGCCACAATGGCGTAGCAATACATTTGTTTCCGGTTTCTTCAATTCATGCGATCTTCCCGTCATTCGCCCTGGAGTCGCCTGGATGCCCTCATTTATCGCTGATCACCCGATGTTGTGCGCCCTGGCGCTGATCTTTATCGACATCGCGGTGTGGCGTCTTATTTCCGCCAACCTCGCCAACTGGAAGCTGGCGGCGCGCCTGGCGATTTTTGCAGTGTTCAGCGCCGTGCTGTTCAACGACGGCATGAACCCCATGCAGCTCGCGCCGTATGCCGACAATACCGCCTTGCACCTCGCCGCCACGGCCTTGCAGATTGGCTGGTGGCTGTTTGCGGCGCGCACGCTGACGGTGTTGCTGGGCGCAGTGATGATGCAGCGGGTCGGCCACACCGGGCGGCTGTTGCAGGATTTGATGGGCGCGGTGATTTTCCTGATCGCGATCATCGCCGCCATGGCCTACGTGCTCGACCTGCCGGTCAAGGGCGTGCTTGCGACCTCCGGCGCCGTGGCGATCATTGTTGGCCTGGCCTTGCAGAGCACCCTGAGCGATGTGTTTTCCGGGATCGTGCTCAACACCACCAAGCCTTATCAGATCGATGACTGGATCTCCATCGACGGCACCGAAGGCCGGGTGACGGACATCGATTGGCGTGCCACGCGCCTGCAAACCTCCCAGGGCAGCCTGGCGGTGATTCCCAATTCACTGGCGGCCAAGGCCAAGATCATCAATTTCTCGCGCCCGGCGGACATGTTCGGCCTGGCCGTCAGCCTGCAAGTCAGCCCCCATGCGCGCCCGCAAACCGTGATCGAAGCGTTGGAGCGCGCCATGCAGGGGTGCCGGCCACTGCTGGCCAAGCCCGCGCCCAGCGTGGCGTTCAAGACGTCGGTCAGTGGCGGCGTCGAGTATGAAATCAGCGGGTTCGTACCGGCCATGGCCCTCAAGCGTGAGGTGCGTAACCAGCTCTACGATCTGGCATTCCGGCACCTGCAGGCGGCGGGTGTGGGGTTGCTGTCCGCCACCGAAAGCGGCGCACCACCGGTCATGTCTGCCGCACGCGCGTTGCTTGAACGTTCGTCGATTTTCTCCACCCTGCGCCAGGAAGAGAAAGACACCTTCAGCCAGAACATGACCCTGCACACCTATCGCGCCGGCGAGATGATCCTGCCGGCCGGGGAGGTCAGCGATCATTTGTTTATTGTCGAGTCCGGGGTAGTGTCGGTGATGCTGACCAAGGGCGGCCACAAATTCGAAGCCGGGCGGATGGGGCCGGCTGAGGTGATTGGCGAGGCCGGGATTCTGTCGGACGAAGCCGCGCTGGCAGACTTTTCCGCCAAAACCTTTTGCACGCTGTACCGCATCGAGAAAGAGTATTTGAAGCCGTGCCTGGATGCGCGTCACGACATCAGCGAAGCGATGAAGGCGCTACTGGATTTCCGCCTCCACGCCGCACAGGCCCTGACCCAGGAGGCGCCGGTGGTGCCGGTGAAGAAGGGCTTCTTGCAGTGGCTGCGTCAGCGCGGGCTTTGATTGCCGAGACGTTGCAGCCGCATGTTAGCGTTTCGAACGTATCCGACTGCCAGAGGATTCAACGTTGATCCGACTCACCGACTACATCGCCCACTTCGCCCAGTCGCCCTTGGCGCCGTGGGCCACCCTCACGCCCTGGGCCCTGGTCACCCAGGCGCTCGCCGTGGTTCGCCAGCTATTGGCCGAACTGCCGGCCGACGAATACCGCGTGCAGGATGAAATCGCCATCCACCGAACCGCCATCGTCGAAGAGGGCGCATTGCTCAAGGGGCCGCTGATCATCGGCGCCCATTGCTTTATCGCCAGCGGCTCGTTGTTGCGTGGCGGTTGTTGGCTGGATGCGCACTGCATCATCGGCCCTGGCGCCGAGTTGAAAACCTCCTTTGTGTTCAGTGGCAGCAAGCTGGCGCACTTTAACTTTGTCGGCGATTCGGTACTGGGCCACGGGATCAACCTGGAGGCGGGCAGCATCGTCGCCAACTACCGCAATGAGCGTGATGACAAAGACGTGCAGGTGCGCGTAGAAGGCATTCTGCAGCGCACCGGTTGCGACAAATTCGGCGCGTTGCTCGGCGACCAGTGCCGCATCGGTGCCAATGCGGTGCTGGCGCCGGGAGCAGTTCTGGCGCCGGCGAGCGTGGTAGGGCGTGGCCAGGTGTTCGACGCAGAGGCCACGATTTAAACGCGACGTTGAAAAGATCGTGGTGTACGGGCAGGATATTAAATAGAATGAATCTCATTTGAGACTTAATCGCGCCCGTGCAGGTTGCTCGCCATGAATGATGCTGTTGTCCCTACGCACGTCCCTGAACTGACCTTGTCGAGTTTGTACCGCGACCATCGCAGTTGGCTGGAAAGCTGGCTGCGCCGGCGCCTGGGCAACGCCTGGGATGCGGCTGACCTGAGCCAGGATACGTTCCTGCGGGTGCTCGCCGGTGCGCAGCCGATTGCGCAGATGCAGGAACCCCGGGCGTACCTGGTGACCGTCGGCAAGCGCTTGCTGGTGAATTTCCATCAGCGCCGCAGCCTCGAACAGGCCTACTTGAATGCCCTGGCTACCTTGCCCGAAGCCTGCGTGCCATCCCCCGAGCAGCGCTGGCTGGTGCTGGAAACCCTGCAAACCCTGGATGAGTTGCTCGATGGCTTGCCGGTATTGGTCCGCCGCGCGTTCCTGTGGAGCCAGCTGGAAGGCCTGGGTTATCGCGAGATTGCCGAGCGCCTGGACGTTTCCGAGCGCACGGTGAAGCGCTATATGGCCCAGGCCTACGAGCACTGCCTGCTGGTGGAGCTGTGAACCGAGACGTCGCGCGCGCCGCCGCCCAGTGGCTGGCCTTGCTCGAATCGGGTGGCGCCACCGAGCGTGACCACGCCGCCTTGCAGCACTGGCGCGACAGCCATCCCCAGCACGAACAGACCTGGCAACGCGCGCAAACCCTGCGTCAACGTTTCAGCGATGTGCCCCAGGCGCTGGCGATGGCCAGCCTCGACCGCGCGCAACCGGGGCGCCGCGCGGTGCTCAAGCGCGCACTCGGTGTGGCCGCGCTGGTGCCGGCGGCCTGGTTGGTCAGCCGCCAGTTGCCGATCGAGGCCTGGCGCGCCGACCTGCACACCGCCACCGGCGAACGCAAACGCATGCCGCTGGCTGACGGCGCCAGCCTGCAACTTAACACCGCCACGGCGGTGGACGTGGACCTGGCGCAACGGCGCATCAGCCTGGTCGACGGCGAACTCGCGCTGAATGTACCGGGCGCGGCCGCGATGACCGTGCACACGCGTTACGGTGAGCTGCGGGTCAGCCAAGCCGAGGTGTGCGTGCGGCAACTGGCCTCCGGCTGCCTGGTGTCGGTGCTCAACGGCGCGGTGCAGGTGCGTGATTTGAACGGGCAATCGACCACGTTACAGGGCGGCCAGCAAGCCCCGCTGAAAAGCGCCGGGCTCGGTGCCCAGGTGCCGTTTGATCCATTGCAACTGGGCTGGCGCGACGGTGTATTGACCGCCCAGAACCAACTGCTGGGGGATTTCCTGCGGGAACTGGAGCGCTATCGCCCCGGTGTGCTGCGCTGGGATTCAAGCCTGGAAACACTGCGCGTAACCGGCAGTTTCCGCCTCGACGACACCGACCGTATCCTCAGCCTGCTGGCCTCGACCCTGGGGCTCGAGGTGCAGGCGCGCACGCGGTATTGGGTGACGCTGCGCAAAACCGCTTAGATCACATGCGCCCGTTGCAGCTCAGTCAAGGACAATGCCTTGAGCTGGGCGAGCAACGGGTCGCGCCGGTCCCTGGGATGCGGCAAGTCCACCGCCAATTCCTGGCGGATGCTGCTCGGCCGGTTGTCCATGACCAGCACCCGATCACTCAGGTACAGCGCCTCATCCACGTCATGGGTCACCAGCAAGAGGGCGATGGCATGGTGTGCGGCCAGTTGCAGCAGCAGGTCCTGCAGTTTCATGCGGGTGAAGGCATCCACCGCGCTGAACGGCTCATCCAGCAACAACACGTGCGGGCGTGAATACAGGCCCCGTGCGATCGCCACCCGTTGCGCCATGCCGCCGGACAACGCCTTGGGCAAGGCATGGGCGAAGCCCGTGAGCCCGACTTCCTCGATCAATTGTGCGACCCAGGCCTTGTCGTAGCGGTTGTCATCGCTGAAACCGATGTTCTGTTCCACCGTGAGCCAGGGCATCAGCCGAGGTTCCTGGAACACAAAGGCCACTTCGCCGTCGGGGCTGCGCAGTTCGCCCTGGAAGTCTTGCTCCAGCCCGGCGACGATCCTCAGCAAGGTGCTTTTGCCGCAACCACTCGGGCCGAGCAGGCTGACGGCTTCACGTGGCTGCAAGGCCAGTTGCACGTTTGTTAAAACGGTGGTGCCGGCGAAGCTTTTACGCTCCACGCGAATCTCCAATAACGGCTGCATGCTCATCGCTCCGCCCCCTGCCCGTTGAACGTGTCGCGCCATACCAGGCAGCGTTTTTCCAGCGCCGCCAGCAGGCCGTCGCTGACCTTGCCCAGCAGTGCCAACACGATGATTGCCGCCAGTACGATGTCCGGGCGTGAGGTTTCGCGCCCGTCGCTGAGCAGGTAACCCAGGCCCTTGGTGGCCGCGATCAACTCGGCCGCCACCAGAAACATCCACGCCAGGCTCAAGCCGCTGCGCAACCCGGTGAACAGGCCGGGCAGGGCGGCAGGCAAGAGGATGCGCCGCACCAGGCGGGCTCGGCTGAAGCTGTACATTTGCCCGACCTCCACCAGCTTGCGGTCGATGTCGCGGATCGCCGCGACGCCGTTGAGGTAGACCGGGAAAAACGCGCCAATCGCGATCAGCACGATCTTCGAGGTTTCATCGATGCCCAGCCACAACAGCAACAGCGGCACCCAGGCCAGGCTCGGGATCGAGCGCAGCCCGGCGAAGGTCGGCTCCAGGTAGGCCTCGGCCTCGCGGCTCAAGCCAACCCAGGCGGCGAACACCAGCGCCAGGCCGGCACCGATGGCAAAGCCCAGCAGCACCCGGCCGAGGCTGGCGCTGATGTGTTTCCACAAGGCGCCTTCGGCCAAATCGGTGAGGGTCAAGGCGATCTCGCTGGGCGCGGGCATCTGGTAGGACGGCAGCCAGCCGACCCGTACCACCCCCTCGAGGATCAGCAGGATCAGCACCGGCAACACCAGGCCCTTGAGCCGCCGTGGCCAGGCGCTGCGCCGGCTGACCACGGGGGCTGCAAGGGGCAATGCTTGGGTTTTGCTGGTCATCACGGGCCCCTTACTGCTTCGGCAGGGTTTGGCCAAACGAAGGGTCGATCAGTTGATCGATCACTTGGTCCACATTCACGCCTTTGCGCACCAGCTCTTCGGACACCAGAATCGGCGCCGCGGCCTTGGATGACGCCACGTCCTTGCTATTCAGCAGTGGCGTACTCAGGTCGGTACGCGACAATTGCAGCTTGGCCACTTCCAGCGGCAAGCCGGATTCATCGGCGAGCAGCTTGGCAAAGTCATCCGGGTGTTTCACCGCCCAGTCGCGGGCTTTTTCATAGGCGCCGAGCACTTTGGTGATCGTCTGCGGGTGCTCTTTGGCAAACTTCTCGGTGACGCTGACCACGCCATAGCTGTTGAAGTCTTTGTTGCGGTACAGCAGGCGCGAACCGGCCTGGATTTGACTGGCGGCCATATGCGGGTCGAGACCGGCCCAGGCGTCCACATCACCTTTTTCCAGGGCGGTGCGGCCGTCCGGGTGTTGCAGGTGCACCAGTTCTACGTCGTCTTTTTTAAGCCCGGCCAGCTGCAGGCTGCGCAGGGTGAACAGGTAAGGGTCGGTACCTTTGGTGGCGGCGATTTTCTTGCCTTTCAAATCGGTGACGCTCTTGAACGGCGAGTCCTTGCGCACCACCAGGGCGGTCCATTCGGCGCGGCTGTAGACGTACACCGATTTGATCGGGCTGCCGTTGGCGCGGCTCAGCACGGCGGACAAGCTGGCCGACGAGGCAAAATCCACGCCGCCGCTGTTGAGGTATTCCAGGGAGCGGTTGCTGCCCTGGCTCAGCACCCAGCCGACCTTGCTGTTTGGCAGGGCCTGTTCCAGCCAGCCGAAGTGTTTGAGCACCAGGCTGACCGGCGAGTAATAGGCGTAGTCCAGGTTGACTTCGGCGGGGTCGGTTTCAGCCGCCTGGGCCAGTGGTTGCAGGCACAGGGCGAGGGCGCAGGCGCCCAATAGACGTTGGGTGAAGGGTTTCATGGAACAGCTCCGGCAAGGCGTTGAGAGATGGGTTTTCTTATATTCAGAAAATTAGTTGGCATGTTTAGTCATGCTTTTCAGGAATATGCAGTCTCTGTGCCAGCGGGTGTAGTGCCGGGTTTAAGCGGGGTCAAGCGCGGGATGAGCTGTATCGGGGGCAGCAGTTTGTTGAACCGCTGTTTGCAGGCCAACACTTTCGGCGGATGTTCGGAAAGGTCCGATGGATCCGCTTCAGGCCTGATTGCTAGGTTCGCCGCATACGGACACCTAAACGCCAGGGAGGTTGAGTGGGTACGATTCCCGGAGCGCTTCATGCATCTTTCTAATTCGACCGTGGGCGTGAATCTTCCTGCCGCCGGTGAGGTTGCCCGCACGGCTTCAGGCCTGCCTCCCAGGCAGCCAACTGCAGCAGGGCAGCACATTACAAGCAACGACGTTGCGTATAACGCCATGCGATACAACCCGCTCGTCGGCGAAGTGCTGGATGAGAACGAGCCGGGTAAACACGTTCCGGAAAAAGACTTACCGATTTACTTTCACTCAAAGGTGTTCTACGCCGAGCAGGCTGACCCCCGCGCCTACATGAAAGGCTACGAGGCGCCCTCCGCGGTAAAGTTGCCGGGTTACTCTGCATCGATGAGTCACGAGGCGTTTATGCGGCTGGCGATAGACGCCAACTTTAATCCGGAGCAAATGGGCGCGTCGCGGCGCTTGAGCGAACAGAGAGTCATGGTGCCGCGTTATCAGACCCAGGTGCAGGCATTCGCAAGTGTGTTAAGCGACCAGGACACGCGCGTGACGCCGATGAGTCAGGGCTACTATCTTGACTTTATCCACCGCAATTCCCCGGGTGAATGCGCAGGGCTCTCTCATCTTTTGTCGTTGGCAGTGGCCGAGGGTAAACAACACATTTTCCTGGGTAATATCTATCAGGCGCTGGCGGCCCCCCACACCACGGAATCCCGAGCGTTTTTCCAAAAGCTCAGCGAGGTTCACGCACGCACCACCTCGAGAAACGCAGCGCATGATCCTGCGACCCTGAAGTTTGCCGCCTACACCGAGATAGCCCCGCAGCTAGTTGAATCGGCGACGACCAAAACACTGTTGCTCAGCGCTGATAGGCATCGCATGACGGCGGGGGTAATCGTCGAGCCGCAGGGCAACAGAACTTACTACTACAGCGATCCAAACCTCGGCTATGTCGAATTCTCAACCGCCAAAGCATTTGAAAAAGGCTTAAGGAAGATATTCACCAACCCCCAAGTGAATAAAAGTGTCCCCCCTGTCAGTGGCGGGAAATTCAACCCTTTATATGTAATCAGTGTGTTCAATCCGAATCTTCTCCCTGGAGTTTCCAGCGCCCACACCGGTGTCCGGTTCATGTACGACGCTCCCCTGAGCGGACTTGATTCGCTCAAGGTGATCGATGTTTCCAGCCTGCCGACAGCGCTGAATTTCGGCCTTCAGGTGCCGACCCCGGCAGCGACGGAAATACATGAATACAAGCAGGTTTCAGAAGGGTTGTACAAACTGCATGAGCTTAAAGGCTCGCCGCAGTTCGGTGAGGCGGTTGGGGTGCTGAACAGGGTATTAGCGTTCCTCGCCGCTCATCCAGACAGCGCGATGTTTTCGGCCATGCGTGCACTTGCGCAGAATCTACGCAAAAGTATCAACCAGGCCACTGCGCCCACTGACTACCCTTACATCTTTGAACTGATGGAGCAGGTGCGAGCGAAGCTCGATACGCAAAAAGTGAGTGTGCCGAGGACAACCCAGAACAAGGTACTGCAAGGCGTAGACGTTGACATTATGGGCCGTGCCCACATCGCCCCGGGCGAGTTCACCGCTGTAGCCAACGCGGTAGACGCGGCGTTGCTCAAGCTCCGGCAGAGTGCTCCGGAAACGGCGAAGGCTATAGGTCCGAAGCTCAGCGTTGTTATTGCTAATCCCGGCGATGAAGTGGAAACACGGTTGCGTCTGGGTAAGTCTCCCACCCTGTTTATCGGTGACGATTTTCCCGTTCTTCCTGTGCTTGGCGACGGTAGCGTTACTAATGGAATCGCCCTGAAACAAGCCGAGCTACTGGCCGGCAAACTTGAGCGGTATGGCGC
>NZ_UTBG01000023.1 GCF_900580675.1 Pseudomonas viridiflava | reverse complement strand
CACGAACATCATCAATCAAATCGGCGTTCTTGTTTCTGTCTTTCCCGGGGTTCCGTGAAGAACCATAAAAAAGCCCCGAACCAGTCGGGGCTTTTTCACATGATCAGCCTACAGGCCTTACTTACCCTGCCAGCGTTTCAGCACCAAGGTGGCGTTAGTGCCACCGAAGCCGAAGCTGTTGCTCATCACGGTGTCGATTTTCGCGTTCTCAACGGTCCTGGTCAGGATCGGCATATCGGCGACGACCGGGTCGATCTCGTCGATGTTGGCCGAGCCGGCCATGAAGTTGCCTTCCATCATCAGCAGGCAGTAGATCGCTTCGTGAACGCCGGCGGCGCCCAGGGAGTGACCCGACAGGCTCTTGGTGGAGCTGATGGCCGGCGCCTTGTCGCCGAATACCGCACGCACACCTTCCATTTCCTTGGCGTCGCCGACCGGAGTCGAGGTGCCGTGGGTGTTCAGGTAGTCGATAGGGGTATCCACAGTGGACATGGCCATCTGCATGCAACGAATCGCGCCTTCACCGCTTGGCGCAACCATGTCATAGCCGTCGGACGTCGCGCCGTAGCCGACGATTTCCGCGTAGATCTTGGCGCCACGGGCCAGAGCGTGTTCCAGCTCCTCGACCACCACCATGCCGCCGCCGCCGGCGATGACGAAACCGTCACGCTTGGCGTCGTAGGCGCGGGAGGCCTTTTCCGGGGTTTCGTTGTACTGGGTGGACAGTGCGCCCATGGCGTCGAACAGGAACGACTGGCTCCAATGCTCTTCTTCACCGCCGCCGGCGAACACGATGTCCTGCTTGCCCAGCTGGATCTGCTCAACGGCAGTACCGATGCAGTGAGCACTGGTGGCGCACGCGGAGGAGATCGAGTAGTTCACGCCCTTGATTGCAAACGGCGTGGCCAGGCAGGCCGAAACGGTGCTGCCCATGGTCCGCGTAACACGGTACGGGCCAACGCGCTTCACGCCTTTTTCGCGCAGGATGTCCAGCGCTTCCATCTGGTTCAGGGTAGATGCGCCGCCCGAACCGGCGATCAGGCCGGTGCGTACGTTCGATACCTGGTCTTCGCTCAGGCCGGAGTCGGCGATCGCGTCTTTCATGGCCAGGTAGGCATAAGCGGCAGCGTGGCCGACGAAGCGATAGATCTTGCGATCGATCAGTTCTTCGAGGGGCAGGTCGATGGAGCCGGAAACCTGGCTACGCAGACCCATTTCGGCATATTCCGGGTTGAAGCGGATGCCAGGGCGACTTGCACGCAGGTTAGCGGTGACGGTCTCTTTGTCATTGCCCAGGCAAGAAACGATGCCCAGACCAGTGATAACGACGCGGCGCATGCGGATAACCCTTAAAAGTTGTCAGTGGAAGTGAATACGCCGACCCGAAGGCCTTCGGCAGTATAGATCTCGCGACCGTCGACAGTCACCGAACCATCGGCGATGGCGAGGTTCAGCTTGCCCTTGAGGACGCGCTTGATTTGAATGTTGTAGGTGACTTTCTTGGCGGTCGGCAGGACCTGGCCAAAGAATTTCACTTCGCCCGAACCCAGGGCGCGACCGCGGCCCGGCAGGCCTTGCCAGCCGAGGTAGAAACCGACCAGCTGCCACATGGCGTCGAGGCCCAGGCAGCCCGGCATCACCGGGTCGCCTTCGAAATGGCAGGCGAAGAACCACAGGTCCGGGGTGATATCCAGCTCGGCGACCAATTCACCTTTGCCGTACTTGCCACCCTCTTCGCTGATATGGGTGATGCGATCCACCATCAGCATGTTCGGGGCGGGCAGTTGCGCGTTACCTGGGCCGAACAGCTCACCGCGACTGCAGCGCAGCAGATCTTCCCGAGTAAAGGCGTTTTGTTTGGTCATGCGAGCTCCTCAATAATCCCATGCGGCAGGGTAGGGCAAATCTTCCCGAACCGACTGAGGCGTTCATGCCTCATATCGGCAGCCTACACGTAGACTATTGCGTTGTAGTGAAAGTCACAGCGGCAAGGCACTGAATGTACACTTGTTCACTGAAATTTTAAACCGGGCCTGTTTATCGGCCCGTTTGGGTGCCTAAGACTGCCGCACTTTCGTCTTTCACGCCAGTCGGAGTTGGCTGATGGCGCGGCGCTATTGCACCCAACGCTGCAGGATTTGCTGCAAATCCGTACGTTTGAACGGCGTGGCCAGGTAATCGTTCATTCCGGCTGCGAGGCACGCTTCGCGGTCGCCCTGCAACGCGTTGGCGGTCAGGGCGATGATCGGCAGGTCGGCGCAGCCCGGCAACTGGCGAATCTGCCGGGTGGCTTCATAGCCGTCGATCAGCGGCAGCCGGCAATCCATCAGGATCGCGGTGAAAATCAGGCTCTCGGCGCTGCGGATCGCCTCGGCGCCATCGGTGGCCAGGCTCACCTCGAACCCCAGGCTGCGCAGCATGGCTTCGACGACTGTGCGGTTGACCGGGTTGTCTTCCACGAGCAACACATGCCGGCCATTGCCCGCGCTGGTTTTGCCTTCGGCGTCGGCGGCAATGGCCGGTACGCTGTGCTGGTCGATGGCCAGCGGGATTTCCAGGGTAAACACCGAGCCGCGACCTTCTTCACTCTGCGCGCGCAGGGTGCCGCCCATGCGTTCGGCCAGGGTGCGCGCGATCGGCAGGCCCAGCCCTGTGCCTCCGTAACGTCTTGAAATGGAACTGTCGGCTTGCTGGAACGCATCGAACATAAGTTCCAGGCGCTCGGCGGAAATGCCGATGCCGCTGTCGCGCACCGTGCAGGTGAACCACAGCAGTTCATGGTCGAGGGTCTGCCACTGCGGCTCGACACTCACGGTGCCGTGCTCGGTGAACTTCAGCGCGTTGCCGATCAGGTTCACCAGGATTTGCCGGATACGCGTCGGGTCGCCCTGTACCCGCAAGGCGTCCATGCCCGCCGGGATCGGCAGCGTCAGCGTCAGGCCGCGTTGTTGGGCGCTGTGCTGGAAGGCCTGGGCGCAGCTGTTGATCAGGTCCGCCAGGTTGAACGCAATGTGCTCCAGTTCCAGGGCGGCGCGCTCGATGCGCGAGAAGTCGAGGATGTCGTTGATGACCTTGAGCAGGTGCTCGGTGGACTCGGAGGCCAGCGCCGCGTATTCGGTCTGCTCCTCGGTCATCTCGGTGGTTTCGAGCAACTGCAGCATGCCCAGCACGCCATTCATCGGCGTGCGCAGTTCGTGGCTCATCATCGCCAGGAAGTCCGACTTGGCGTTGTTCGCACGCTCGGCCTCTTCGCGGGTCTGGATCAACTGGGCCATGGCCTGCTGTTGTTCGCGGCTGGCCTGGTTGAGGCCTTCGGCAAGATTGTTGATGTGCCGCGACAGGTCGCCCAACTCCGAGTCATCCACGATCGGCAGCGGCGTCTTGTAGTCGCCTTGCTGGATGGCCTTCACCGCGTTGCCCATGGCGCTGATCGGCTGCGACAGGCTGGCGGCCAGGCGCCGTGCGAGCAGGAAGGTAAACAGCAGGGCGAACAGCGCGAGGACCCCGGCCTTGAACAGGATTTCCTGCTGGCGCTGGCTGAAAGCGTCGTTGGACATGCCGACAATCACCCGGCCCAGGTAGTCCGCGCGCGGAGCCTTGGGTTCGTTGAGGTTGTCCTGGAAAAAGTCGTTGCCCAGCTGGATATGTTGCAGGCGGATCGGCGCCTGGAACACTTTCACCGACAACGAGCGGTCATGTTTCTCCGAAGGCTGTTCGACGTACACCAGGATGTTCTCGCTGCTGTCCTGAATCTCCAGGAAGCGCACGTGCGGCGTCGCCAGCGTGGCGCGCAGCAGGCTGTCGAGCACTTCGTTGTTGCCGGAGATCACCCCGTATTCGGTGGCGGGCGCCAACTGGTTGGCGATCAATTGGCCGGTGTGGTCCAGTTCCTGGCGCAGGTCCTGGATACGCACAAAGGTGAAGAAGCTGATCAACAGCAACGTCAGCAGCAGCGCCGGGCCCAGCGTGATGAGCTGGGTGCGGGTGTTGATGTCCCAACGGCGACGCAAGGTCATGGGCGTTTTTCTCCTTCGGCCAAGCGGGCGGCGACGCTGGCCTCATCCACCTGTTCGATTCCCAGTGAGCGTGCAACTTGCGGGTTGCCCACGACTTTGAAGTGTTCCGGGTACAGCGTGCGCGGCCAGTTGGCCGGCGGGTGGTCAAGCAGGCTGTCGAGCACGGCCAGCCAGTCGGGCTGATCGCTGTAGGTGCTGGCCAGGCTGCCGGCACGCACGAACCCCGCATTCGGCCCCACCAGCGGCAATTGCTGGGCGTAGCTGCTGAGCAGCAGGTTCTTCGCGGTTTTCGGGTTGTACAACTGTGGGTCATCGAGGCCGAGCAACACGTCACTGTTTCTGAACAGGCTTTGCAGCGGACGACTGTCATTAATGTTGTCCCAGCGCTGCGGCACGATTTGCAGGCCCAGGGGCGTGGCGTGCTGGCGCAGCTCGGGCAGCAGGAATTCACTGTCGGCGCCGTACAGCACGCCGATGCGCCGTGACTGCGGCAGGATGTTGGCGATCAGGCGCAGCTGGCGCGCCAGCGGCGGGTCGCTCCATAACAGGCTGATCCGCGCGGGCTGCGCAGTGCCCAAGCGCTGGTGGGCCTGCAACCGGCTGATGCGCAAGACCAGGGTCGGCGGCCCCTGGGTATCCTGCAGGCGCCAGTCGAGGGCGGGCATGTCGAGCAGGATCAGGCGCGTGCCGGACGGCAGTTGGCCAGGCGCCGGCAAGTCGGCGAGAGGGGTGAAGGTGACGTGGTCGTGCGGGCGTTGCTGGGCCAGGGCCTGGGTAAAGGCCTGCACGCCGGCACCGTCATCGGCGGCAGTCAGCAGTATATCGGCGCTCCACGCCGGCGCTGTCAGCAGCAGACAAGCCAGCAGCACAGCGCGTCTGCAGAGTGCAGAGAGAGAGAGGAAGGTCATCCGTGACGAGTCGCCCATGTCAGAACTCTAACTCCGCGCTGAAGTAGAGGACGTGGCGATGGTCGTAATTGTTGTCGGCCCACGTGGTGGGCTGGTCGTCCAGACGTTGTTGCAACATGCCGGCCAGCTCCACGTTGGCTTTGCCCAGGGCAATGCGCTTGGCCACCCTAAGGTCGACCCGTTCGAAGCGATAAGTGTTAAGTGCGTCGTCGCCATAGTAGAACAACGCGCTGGACCAGCCTTGGCCCCATTCACGCAGCCAGCCGGCCGAGCCACTGTTGCGCGCGGTCTGGGCTTTGTCCAGCGGGTTGCTCGAGGTGGCGTCGACATAAGCGTAGGTCAGCCGCAGGCGGTCGGCGTTGCTCACGCGCCAGTCGAACTGGGTTTCGGCACCGGTAAACCGCGAACTGTTGGCATTGCTGGCAATGTACTGGTTATTGCGCAGCGGCGAACTGATCATGTCGGTGATTTCGTCATAGAACAGTTTCACGTCCATGTTCAGCCCGATGTCGGCAAAGAAACCGTTGTAGCCCAGTTCCCGTGATTTCATCATCTCTTTATCAAGGTTGCCCGGGCCCCGGGTCTTTACGAAGTATTGCCCGGTGGTCTGCCCATAGGCCGGGGAGCTGAGGTTGGTGACGCGGTAGCTCCAGTTGACGTTGTTTTCAAACATGTCCGGCGAGCGAATGGCTTCGGAATACACCGCGCGAAGGCCGTGGCGCGGGTTGATCAGGTAGTTGACCGCCACCCGTGGCGTCAGCGAATTGCCGCTCAGGTGCGTGTCTTCATACATGGCGCCGCCCTGCAGCAGCCAATGCTCGCTGGCACGCCATTCGAGCTGGCCGAACAGGCGCCAAGTGGTGTCGTCCAGGGTGCCGTTGAAGTAGGTGTCGGAGTCGGCGCGGTCATAGCGATAGTTCATGCCGCTGACCAGGCGCAGGCTGTCGGATAGGCTGAGGGTGTCTTGCACCTCAATGTCGTAGCGGCTTTCGCGGGTGCTCTGGTCGATATCGCCGCACACGCTCTGGTTGGCACCGTTGCGCCACTGGTTCAGCACGTCGTTGGCCAGCGCTTGCTCGGCAGCACTGCCGGGTGGCGCGGTGCCCTGGCTGTAGGTGTCCATATGCCGGGCCAGCTTTTCGGCGTAGTTGGGGTTGAGTTGCCACAACTGGGTCAGCTCCGGGCTGAACGAGACCTTGGCGTCGCAGGCCTTCCAGATTTGCCGACGGTCCCATTGCTGGGCCGAGCCCTGGATATACAGGCTGTGTTCGGGGTTGAAATCGAAATTCCAGCGCAGGGAGCCGGCATAGTCCTTGGCTGCGACGTCGGAATTGTCGCCACCTTCGGTAATCCCGGCGAATACCGGGGTGTAGGTATAAGGGCGCTGGTTGGTGCCTTCCTTCGCATCCAGTTGCAGGTCGATGCTCTGCTGCGTGTTCAACGTCTGGCTCACCGCCAGGCTGAAACGGCTGAGGCGCCGACTGTCACGGCGGTCGGCGCCGGCGGCATCGCTGTCGAAGCCATCGTCCTGCTGCCCGGACATCGACAGGCGCAGGTCGCCGGTTTCCCAGCCTACGCCCTGGCTGGCATAAACGTCATTGATGCCGCGTTCGCCGCGCACTACTTTCAGCCGCGAACCGTGGCTGTTGGCCGGCGAGCGGGTGAGGATATTGACCACCGCCATCAGTGCGTTGGCGCCATAGCTGACGGTGTTCGGCCCACGGAATACTTCGATGCGCTCGATGTCTTCCATGGCCACTGGAATGTCGCTCCAGTCCACGGTGGCCAGGCCCGCGCGGTACACCGAACGGCCGTCGATCAATACCTGCATGCGCCGTGCATCGCTGGCGCTGGTGCCGTGGTAGTTCACGGCCGCCTGGTTGCCGGTGGTGTAGCCGACCATCATCCCCGGCACCAGGCGCAGCAGTTCGCTGATGTCCCGCGCGCCGCTGGCCTTGATCAGCTCGCTGTCGATCACGGTCATGCTGCCGGGCACGGCGGCGGCCGATTGCTTGAGGCGCGTGGCGGTCAACACTTGCGGCAGTGGCTGGCTGTCGAGGAACAGGTCGTCCGCCAGCGCAGGCGCGCCGCACGACAACAGCATCAACAAGAGAGATGAGCGGGGAGGAGGGCCCAAATACACGGCACGGCCTTGATAATTACGGATAGCCGCCCATGTTAACTGAGGTGGGGCCTTTTGCCAGTCGCAGGGCTGGCAATTCGTTCACACAAGTGTCGCATTTTCCGACAGGCGTACGAATTGCTATGGGGGCTGGCCGCAAGCGGGTCGCTCCGTATAATGCCGCCATCGCCACTGGTATGGATTAACGGATTGCATATGACTGAACAGCGCCCTATTGCGGTCCTGGGAGGCGGAAGTTTTGGGACCGCCGTGGCTAACCTGCTGGCCGAGAATGGCCACCCTGTACGCCAGTGGATGCGTGACCCCGAGCAGGCCGAGGCCATTCGGGTGCACCGGGAGAACCCGCGTTACCTCAAAGGTATCAAGATTCACCTGGCCGTCGAGCCGGTGACCGACCTGCTGGCCACCCTGACCGACTGCGACCTGTGCTTTGTCGCGCTGCCGTCGAGCGCCTTGCGTTCGGTGCTGGCGCCCCATGCCGAACGCCTGGCCGGCAAAATGCTGGTCAGCCTGACCAAGGGCATTGAGGCGCAGACCTTCAAGCTGATGAGCGAGATCCTCGAAGAGATCGCCCCCCAGGCGCGCATTGGCGTGTTGTCCGGGCCGAACCTGGCGCGCGAAGTCGCCGAGCACGCGCTGACCGCCACCGTGGTCGCCAGTGAAGACGAAGCACTGTGCGAGCGCGTGCAGGCGGTGCTGCATGGCCGGACCTTCCGCGTTTATGCGAGCAGCGACCGCTTTGGCGTGGAGTTGGGCGGGGCACTGAAAAACGTCTACGCGATCATCGCCGGCATGGCGGTGGCGCTGGGCATGGGCGAAAACACCAAAAGCATGCTGATCACCCGCGCGTTGGCCGAAATGACCCGCTTTGCGGTGAACCAGGGCGCCAACCCGATGACTTTCCTCGGGCTGGCGGGCGTCGGCGATTTGATCGTCACTTGTTCGTCGCCGAAAAGCCGTAACTACCAGGTGGGTTTTGCCCTGGGCCAGGGCTTGAGCCTGGAAGACGCGGTGACGCGCCTGGGCGAAGTGGCGGAAGGGGTCAACACCCTCAAGGTGCTCAAAGCCAAGGCCCAGGAAGTCGGCGTGTACATGCCGCTGGTCGCCGGGCTGCACGCGATCCTCTTTGAAGGGCGCACCTTGAACCAGGTGATCGAGCTGCTGATGCGGGCCGAGCCGAAAACCGATGTCGACTTTATTTCCACCAGTGGTTTCAACTGAGGAACGCGCCATGAACGATCCGAAAGCAGCTCCCAAGTATGAGTCCATCCTCCTGCGTATCCTGTGGATGCTGGTGTTTGCCCTGGTGTGGCAGGTGGCGCAGTTCCTGCTCGGCGCCCTGGTGGTGGTGCAGTTGATCTATCGCCTGGTCTACGGTGCGCCGAACCTGGGCCTGATGAATTTTGGCGACAGCCTGAGCCAGTTCCTCGCGCAGATCGGCCGTTTCGGCAGCTTCCACACCGAGCAAAAGCCATGGCCGTTCGCCGACTGGCCAACCCCGCGCGCCCCCGAGGGCGAGGCACCCCACAGCGTGCCGCCGGCACCGCACCCGGTGCGCGATGAAGAGCCCAAGCTATGAAACTGTGGGTTTTGCGCCACGGCGAGGCCGAAGGGCATGCTCGTACGGACGCCGAACGCAACCTCACCGAGCAGGGCCGCGGCGAAGTGCTGCGCAGCGCGGCCCAACTGATCGGCCAGCCGATCAGCGCGATCTTTGCCAGCCCCTACGTACGCGCGCAGCAAACCGCGCAGTTGGTGCGCGATGCGTTGGGTTTTGAACCCGAAATCCGCACCGTGCCGTGGCTGACGCCGGATGGCAACCCGCTGCAAGTGCTGCAAAAACTCGACACCGATGACAACGTGCTGCTGGTCAGCCATCAGCCGTTGGTGGGCAGTTTGATCAGCTTCTTGCAACACGGTCATCAATGTCAGCCACAACCGATGTACACCGCCAGCCTGGCGGAATTGGAGGGCGACTTCCCGCTGGCCGGGCTGATGAGCCTGGTGAGTGTGAAGAACCCGTAGGCGTTATCGCGGCTTTTTGTGTGCTATATAGTCAACCAAGCAAGTGCTTGGTTGGCTATGATCGGACCACACAGGAGCGCGTCCCATGCCCGTCGCTTTTCGTTTGCCGTTGCAGGTCTTTTTCGAACGTGAAGCGCGGCACCCGCGCAACACCTTTCTGGTGCAGCCGGTTGGCGCGGGCGAGGTGCAAACCCTCAGCTGGGCCGATGTCGGCCAGCAGGCCCGCTGCGCCGCGCAGTGGTTGCGTGCCAGGCAACTGCCCGCGCATTCGCACATTGCGCTGATCTCGAAAAACTGCGCGCACTGGATCATTGCCGACCTGGCGATCTGGATGGCCGGGCATGTGTCTGTGCCGTTGTACCCCAACCTCACCGCCGATTCCGTCGCCCACGTCCTCACCCATTCCGAGGCCGCCCTGGTGTTTATCGGCAAACTCGACGATTGGCCGGCCATGGCCCCCGGCGTGCCGGCCGACGTGCCGACCATCAGCCTGCCGCTGTGCCCGGCCGGTGCATTCAGTTTCAGCTGGGCCGACCTGCAAGCCAGCCCGCCGATTGAGGATGACCCGCTGCCGGCCGCGTCCGACCTGGCCACCATCATCTACACCTCCGGCACCACCGGCCTGCCCAAGGGCGTGATGCACAGCTTTGGCGCCCTGGGTTTTGCGGCCACGCGCGGCACTGAGTTATTCGGCCTGGGCGAGGGCGACCGGCTGCTGTCCTACTTGCCGCTGTGCCACGTGGCCGAGCGGATGTTTGTGGAAATGGCTTCGATCTATACCGGGCAAACCGTATTTTTTGCCGAAAGCCTTGAAACCTTTTTGACTGACCTGCGCCGGGCGCGGCCCACGGCGCTGTTTGGTGTGCCGCGCATCTGGAGCAAATTCCAGATGGGCGTCTACGCAAAGATCCCGGAAAAACGCCTCGACACCTTGCTGCGCCTGCCCTTTATCGGCAAACGTGTGGGCCACAAGGTGCTGGCTGGCCTGGGCCTGGACGCGTTGCGCATTGCCTTGTCCGGCGCCGCGCCGGTGCCCGAGGCGCTGCTGCGCTGGTATCAACGCCTGGGCCTGGATGTGCTTGAGGTGTATGGCATGACCGAGAACTGCGGCTACTCCCACGTATGCCGCCCCGGCCAGCAGACCCTCGGCTGGATCGGCCTGCCGTGCCCCGGTGTCGAAGTGCGCATCGACCCCACGGGCGAGGTGCAGGTACGCAGCGGCGCGACCATGCTCGGCTATTTCAAGGACCCGCAGAAAACCGCTGAAACCATTACCGCCGACGGCTACCTGCGCACTGGCGACAAGGGCGAGCAGGACGCCGACGGTCGCCTGCGCCTGACCGGGCGCCTGAAGGAAATCTTCAAGACCAGCAAGGGCAAATACGTGGCCCCGGCGCCGATAGAAAACCGCCTGGCCGAACACGCGCGCATCGAGCAGGTGTGCGTGGTGGGGGATGGCCTGACCGCGCCCATGGGCTTGTGTGTCGTGTCTGCGGTCGGCCTGGACCGGCAGGCGTTGCGCACCAGCCTTGAGCGCTGGCTGGAGCAGGTCAACGCGGCATTGGACAAGCACGAGCGTTTGCGCCAGTTGGTGGTGGTGAAAGACAGCTGGGCGGTGGAAAACGGCTTCCTGACCCCGACCTTGAAGATTAAGCGCAACGTGATCGAGTCGACTTACGGTGCGCAGTTTCACGCCTGGAGCGAGCGCACCGAGGCGATTGTGTGGCAGGATTAGGAACGTAATAAAACCAACAAGGACACTTCGCATGAGCCTGTGGCACACCCAACCGAATATCGAACAAATGAATGCCGGCCAGAAAAACAGCATCGGTGAGTTGCTGGATATCCGCATCGAAAGCTTCGACGACAACTCCCTGACCGCCAGTATGCCGGTAGACCATCGTACCCATCAGCCCTTCGGTTTGCTGCATGGCGGCGCCTCGGTGGTGCTGGCCGAGAGCGTCGGCTCCATGGCGGCCTACCTCTGTGTCGATCCCGGCAAGTTCTATTGCGTGGGCCTTGAAGTCAACGCCAACCACTTGCGCGGTGTGCGCAGCGGGCGGGTGACGGCGGTGGCCAGGGCGATTCATATCGGGCGTACCACCCAGGTGTGGGACATCCGCTTGACAGGCGATGACGGCAAGGCCACCTGCATTTCGCGCCTGACCATGGCGGTCGTGCCCCTGGGCGAGAACCCGCCGGCACGATAGGCGTGGCGTGAGTGTCATCATTCCTGGCTGTTACGGTCATTGCTGTGCCGCGCGGGGCTGGTGACAATCAATCTCTGTTTTTGAAGATGGGTCCGGTATGTCGCAGCACGTGTTTTTCGCCCACGCCAATGGCTTCCCCTCGGCTACCTACGGCAAGCTGTTTGCCGCCCTGGCTCCGGAATACGCCGTGGCTCACTTGCCGCAGCACGGCCACGACCCCCGGTTTCCGGTGGACGACAACTGGCAGAACCTGGTGGACGAACTGATCCACCACCTGCAGCTGCAACCGGAGCCGGTATGGGGCGTGGGCCATTCCCTGGGTGGCGTGTTGCATCTGCATGCGGCCATGCGCTGCCCGCAGTTGTAGCGCGGCGTAGTGATGCTCGATTCGCCGGTGCTCACCCGTGCCGACCGCTGGATCATTCGCGCGGCCAAACGCTTCGGGTTATCGACCGCCTGACGCCGGCCGGGCGCACGCTGGGCCGACGCGAAGAGTTCACCGACCTGGACGCCGCGCGCAGTTACTTTGCCGGCAAGACGCTGTTCCGCGGGTTCGACCCCGAATGCTTCGACGCCTACCTGCAACATGGCCTGCAACAGGTGGGTGATCGCCTGCGCTTACGGTTCGACCCGGCCACCGAAATCAGCATCTACCGTGGCGTGCCCCACACCAGCCCCGGCCAGGTGCGCCAATTGAAAGTGCCATTGGCGGTGGTGCGTGGCCGCCAGAGCCGCGTGGTGATGCGTCACCACGCCAGCGGCGTCGGGCGCCTGCCCATGGGCGAAATGCTCACCATGCCCGGTGGCCATATGTTCCCCCTTGAACGCCCACAGGACACCGCGACCTTGATCAAGCACCTGTTCAGCCGCTGGCAAGCCCGCGAGCGCAGTTGCGCATGAGTACGCCCGTCGAAGAAGTCCACCTGAGCCTGCCGCACATCGAACTGGCCGCCCATCTGTTCGGCCCCGAGGACGGCTTGCCGGTGATCGCCCTGCATGGCTGGCTGGACAACGCCAACAGCTTTGCGCGGCTGGCGCCCAAGCTTGCTGGCTTGCGCATCGTCGCCCTCGACATGGCCGGGCATGGGCATTCGGCGCATCGCCCGGCAGGCGCAGGGTATTCCCTGTGGGATTACGTGTTCGATGTGCTGCAAGTGGCCGAGCAGTTGGGCTGGAAACGTTTTGCATTACTTGGCCATTCTCTCGGTGCCATCGTCTCGCTGGTGCTGGCCGGTGCCTTGCCGGAACGCGTGACGCACCTGGGGTTGATCGACGGCGTAGTCCCGCCCACGGCCAGCGGCGAGCACGCGGCCGAGCGGCTGGGCATGGCCTTGCAGGCGCAATTGAACCTGCAAGACAAGCGCAAACCGGTCTACAGCACGCTTGACCGCGCAGTTGAAGCACGCATGAAGGGCTTGGTGGCCGTCAGCCGCGAAGCCGCCGAACTGCTGGCCCAGCGCGGTTTGATGCCGGTGCCGGGTGGTTATACCTGGCGCACCGACAGCCGCCTGACCCTGGCGTCGCCGATGCGTCTGACGGATGAGCAGGCGATGGCGTTCGTGCGGCGCGTGGGTTGCCCTACGCAGTTGGTGGTGGCGGCGGACGGCATGCTGGCGAAACATTCCGAATTGCTTTCCCAGCTGCCGTTCACAGTGACCACGCTGCCGGGCGGCCATCATTTACACCTGAATGACGAGCCCGGGGCGGTCCTTGTTGCAGACTGTTTCAATCGCTTCTTCTCCGCGCCTTGACTTGGGGCGGTCAACTGCCGAGGCTGGGCGGATTGAAAGGGAGTCAACCATGTACGATCTCAACACCGCTGCGCACTCCGATGGCCAGGGCTCACCGATCCGATGAGCCTGCGTAAAGGATCTATCCGTGCCCTCGGGCTCTGCTGTTTCAGCCCGCTGGTATTCGCCGCCGATCTACCGGGTAGCCAGGACCTGCCCAGCGTGGCCCGTCAGGCCGACGCACAAATCGTCGATTACCGCCCGGCCGAAGAAAAGGAGCGTATCTACCCCATGGGGGCGATCCGCAAGATCAGCGGCCAGCTGCGTTACGAAGGCCAGGCTACCGCCCGTGGGCAAACCACGGCGATTACCTACGAACTGCCCGCCGAACATACATCCAGTGCTGCGTTCACCGCGACGCGAGAAGCCTTGCAGGCCAAGGGCGCGCAATTGTTGTTCTGGTGCCAGGCTCGCGATTGCGGCGAAAGCAGCCTGTGGGCCAATGAAGTGTTCGGCAACGCCAAGCTGGTCGGCGCCGATGGCCAGCAGGAATACCTGCTGTTGCGCCTGGCCGCCCCGCAGGATAATTCCCTGATCGCGCTGTACGGCATCACCCGTGGCAACCGTCGCGCTTACCTGCACGTGGAACAGCTCGACGCCGGCGCGCCCCTGGGCGATCTGCTGCCGACGTCGGCCACCCTGTTGCGCGAGCTGAAAAGCACCGGCGAGCTGGACTTCCCGGCGCTGGGCGCCGACCCCGACGACACTTGGCTGACCCTGATTTCCCGTGGGTTGAACCTCGACGCCACGCTGCGCGTCAGCCTGACCGGTCCGAATGCCGAAGCCTGGCGCCTGGCCCTGATCGACAAAGGTGTGCGTGCCGCACGCCTGGAAACCGGTACCGGTGACGCTAAGGGTTTGCACCTGCATCTGATACGCTGACCCTCACCAGGCGAACGGACCCGCGCCGTTCGCCTAAGCTCTCTTCCTACAGCCTTCTTCTCGAGATACCCGATGCTCAATAACGATCGCCTACTGGTGCAAATCCTGCTGGTGGTGCTGTTTGGTGCCAGCTTCTGGGTGATGGCGCCGTTCTGGTCGGCGCTGTTCTGGGGCGCCGTGCTGGCCTTTGCCAGTTGGCCGTTGATGCGCTTGCTCACCCGCGCGCTCGGTGGCCGTGAATCCTTGGCGGCCGGCATTCTGACCCTGGGTTGGATGCTGCTGGTGGCGCTGCCGCTGGTGTGGCTAGGGTTCAACCTGGCGGACCATGTGCGCGACGCCGTGGCGCTGATCAAGGATATCCAGGTCGATGGCCTGCCCGAGGCGCCGACCTGGCTGGGTTCGATCCCGTTTGTGGGCGAGCGGCTGGTGGCAATGTGGGACAGCATCGATCAGCAAGGCGCGGCGCTGATGGTCAGCATCAAGCCGTACCTGGGGCAGGTCGGCAATTGGTTGCTGGCGCGCAGTGCGCAGATCGGCGGCGGCATTCTCGAGCTGACCCTGAGCCTGGTCTTTGTGTTCTTTTTCTACCGCGACGGCCCGCGCCTTGCGATGTTCGTGCATCGCTTGCTGGAGCGCTTGATCGGCGACCGCGCCGGTTACTACATCGAATTGGTCGCCGGCACGGTGCAGCGCGTGGTCAACGGGGTGATCGGCACTGCCGCCGCCCAGGCCTTGCTGGCGTTGATCGGCTTCTGGATTGCCGGCGTGCCCGGCGCACTGGTGCTGGGGATCGTGACCTTCCTGCTCAGCCTGATCCCCATGGGCCCGCCGCTGGTGTGGATCCCGGCCACGGCCTGGCTGGCGTGGAAGGGCGACTACACCTACGCGGTGTTCCTCGGGGTGTGGGGCACGTTCATCATCAGCGGCGTCGACAACGTGCTTAAACCCTACCTGATCAGCCGTGGCGGCAACCTGCCGTTGGTGATCGTGCTGCTCGGGGTGTTTGGCGGGTTGATCGCGTTTGGCTTCATCGGCCTGTTTATCGGTCCGACCTTGCTGGCCGTGGCCTATAGCCTGCTGATGGACTGGAGCGCGACCCAGGCGCAGGGGCGTCGCGAGGACAAACCCCTGTAAACGAGGCTAGGCGCGGGGCAACCACATCACGGCGGTCAAGCCACCGCCTGGGGTTTCTTCCAGGCTCAGGCGGCCGCCGAGACGTTCTGCCGCTTCCTTGGAAATCGTCATGCCCAGGCCGACGCCACCGGAGTTGCGGTTGCGCGAGCCTTCCAGCCGAAAGAACGGCTCGAACACCGCCTCACGCTTGTCGGCGGCAATGCCGGGACCCTGGTCGATCACCCGGATGACCAGGGCTTCGCGGCTGTCCGTCAGCTCGATGCGCGCGGTGCCGGCATAGCGCAAGGCGTTGTCGATCAGGTTGTTGAGGCACGAGCGCAAGGCCATCGGCTGCACCTGCAAGGGTGCGCAATTGCCGGCGAACTGCACATCGGAGCCCTGGTCCTGCGCGTTTTCACTCATGGACTCGACCAGCGCCTGCACGTCCAGCCAGTGCCGGGTTTCGCTGGTGCGCTGTTCGTGCAGGTAGCTCAGGGTCGCATCGAGCATCCCGATCATGTCATTCAGGTCCTGGCGCATCTGGCCCTGCAGTTTGGTGTCTTCGATCTGTTCCAGGCGCAGCTTGAGGCGTGACAGCGGGGTGCGCAGGTCATGGGAAACGGCGCCGAGCATGCGCGCGCGTTGGCTGACCTGCTCGCGGATGCGCCGCTGCATCAGGTTGAAAGTAAACGCTGCCTGCTTGGCTTCCAGTGGCCCGGACTCATCCAGCGGCGGGCTGTCGAGGTCCAGGCTCAAGCGCTCGGCGGCTTCACTCAGGCGCTGGATCGGCCGGCTCAGCAGCTTGGCGCCATACCAGGCGGCGATGATCAACGAAATGAACTGGAAGGTCAGGGGCACCACCGGGCCGCCAAACCACGGGCGCTTGTGCCGGGGCAGGTGCTTCATGCTGCCGTCGGGCTGTTCGACAAAGGTTTCTTCTGGCGGTGGCGGGGGCGGGCCGTAATAGCGGAACCACGAGATCGCCAGCACATGGGCCAGCACAATCGCCACCAGCAACACGCCGAACAGCCGACCGAACAGCGTGTTGAAGGTGTTGCGCATCAGCCAATATCCCGAGCGTCGAACAGGTAGCCCTCGCCACGCACGGTCTTGATCAACTGCGGAGCCTTGGGATCATCCCCGAGTTTCTGGCGCAGGCGCGACACCAACAGGTCGATGCTGCGATCAAAGGCTTCAATCGAGCGGCCACGGGCAGCATCCAGCAATTGCTCGCGGCTCAACACCCGGCGCGGGCGTTCGATAAACACCCACAGCAGGCGAAATTCGGCGTTGGACAGCGGCACCACCAAGCCATCGTCGGCCACCAGCTGGCGCAACACGCTGTTGAGCCGCCAGTTGTCGAAGCGGATATTCGCGCGCTGTTCCGTACGATCATCGCGCACGCGGCGCAGGATGGTCTGGATCCGCGCCACCAGCTCACGCGGTTCGAACGGCTTGGACATATAGTCGTCGGCGCCCAGCTCCAGGCCGATGATGCGGTCGGTGGGCTCGCAACGGGCGGTGAGCATCAGGATCGGGATGTCAGACTCTGCGCGCAGCCAGCGACACAGCGTCAGGCCGTCCTCGCCCGGCAGCATCAGGTCGAGTACCACCACGTCAAAGGTTTCGGCTTGCATGGCCAGGCGCATCGCGGCGCCGTCGGTCACGCCGGTGGCGAGAATATTGAAGCGCGCCAGGTAGTCGATCAGCAGTTCGCGGATCGGTACGTCGTCGTCAACGATCAGCGCGCGGGTATTCCAACGCTTCTCATCGGCGATCGCCGCGCCTTTTTGCTCGTCATTTACAGGGACGGAAGGGGTATGCATAGTGCGATCATCTGCCTGGTTGTTGCGGTCAGCATAGGCGCCCAGCCCCATGGCTGGAAGTGCTGGTCGGTGGGTCGTGCGGGCGAGGCTAGCCCTGGGGCGTGTTGGGGGCATGTCGTGAATGTATCAACTTTGAAATAATTGCCCGAAATGCCCGGCTGATCGCGGTTGATCAGTATTTACCGATCATCGGATCCCGCAACGGCGCCTGTTGCGCTACAATCCGCGCCGATTTCGACTTGCCTGAGAGCCCATTCCAATGTCCGTCTGCCAGACTCCTATCATCGTCGCCCTGGATTACCCCACTCGTGACGCCGCACTGAAGCTGGCTGACCAGTTGGACCCCAAGCTTTGCCGGGTCAAGGTCGGCAAGGAACTGTTCACCAGCTGCGCCGCAGAAATCGTCGGCACCCTGCGTGACAAAGGCTTCGAGGTGTTCCTCGACCTGAAATTCCACGACATCCCCAACACCACTGCGATGGCGGTCAAGGCTGCTGCCGAAATGGGCGTGTGGATGGTCAATGTGCACTGCTCCGGCGGCCTGCGCATGATGAGTGCCTGCCGCGAAGTGCTGGAACAGCGCAGCGGCCCGAAACCGTTGCTGATCGGTGTGACCGTGCTGACCAGCATGGAACGCGAAGACCTGGCCGGCATCGGCCTGGACATCGAGCCGCAGGAGCAGGTGCTGCGCCTGGCGGCCCTGGCGCAGAAAGCCGGCCTGGATGGCCTGGTGTGCTCGGCGCTGGAAGCCCAGGCCTTGAAGGCTGCGCACCCGTCGCTGCAATTGGTGACGCCGGGGATACGCCCGGCGGGCAGTGCCCAGGATGACCAACGCCGCATCCTGACCCCGCGCCAGGCGCTGGACGCGGGCTCCGATTACCTGGTGATTGGTCGCCCGATCAGCCAGGCGGCTGATCCGGCGAAAGCGTTGGCGGCAGTCGTGGCCGAAATCGCCTGATTACGCTGATTTAATGTGGGCACGGCCAGTGTGGGAGCTGGCTTGCCTGCGATAGCCACAACCGGGTATCACTGAAACACCGGGTTGCCCGCATCGCAGGCAAGCCAGCTCCCACATTGATAGTGCCTGTATTTGGTTTTGTGCCGGGTCAGCTGACTTTCAGCACCAACTTCCCAAAGTTCTCACCGTTGAACAGCTTCATCAACGTTTCCGGGAACGTCTCCAGTCCCTCGACGATATCTTCCTTGCTCTTGAGTTTGCCCTGCGCCATCCAGCCGGCCATCTCCTGCCCGGCGGCGGCGAAGTTGGCGGCGTGGTCCATCACCACGAAACCTTCCATGCGCGCGCGATTGACCAGCAGTGACAAATAGTTGGCCGGGCCTTTTACGGCTTCCTTATTGTTGTACTGGCTGATGGCACCGCAAATCACCACGCGGGCTTTCAGCGCCAGGCGGCTGAGCACGGCGTCAAGAATGTCGCCACCGACGTTATCGAAGTACACGTCCACGCCTTTGGGGCATTCGCGCTTGAGGGCGGCGGGCACATCTTCGCTTTTGTAGTCGATGGCCGCGTCGAAGCCCAGCTCATCCACCAAAAACTTGCACTTGTCGGCGCCACCGGCAATACCGACCACGCGGCAGCCCTTGAACTTGGCGATCTGCCCGGCAATGCTGCCTACCGCACCGGCTGCGCCGGAGATCACCACAGTCTCGCCGGCCTTGGGCGCGCCGGTGTCAAGCAGCGCGAAGTAGGCGGTCATGCCGGTCATGCCCAGGGCAGACAGGTAACGCGGCAGCGGCGCAAGGCTCGGGTCGACTTTATAGAAGCCGCGCGGCTCGCCGAGGAAATAATCCTGCACGCCCAGCGCGCCATTCACGTAATCGCCCACGGCGAATTTCGGGTTGTTCGAGGCAATCACTTTGCCCACGCCCAATGCACGCATCACTTCGCCGATGCCGACGGGTGGGATGTAGGATTTGCCCTCGTTCATCCAGCCACGCATGGCCGGGTCGAGGGACAGGTATTCGTTGCGCACCAGCACTTGCCCATCCTGGGGCGTGCCTACCGGTACTTCCTGGTAGGTAAAGGTATCGCGGGTGGCCGCGCCGACCGGGCGCTTGGCGAGCAGGAATTGGCGGTTGGTCTGGGCGGTCATGGCAGGGCCTCTGATAGAAATGAACCTGAAGTGATAGACCTTGAACGACTCGGGGGCAAGGTTCACCGAAGGCGCGAATGCTCCTCGATAGGCGTTGCTGATAGTTATCCCGTGGCGGTTATCACTGCAACGCATGCAGCCCTAACCGGCCTTCTGATAGTGCTGACGCGCCCGTCGCTGTGTTGGCTAGACTCCAGGCCACGGCTTATTCCCCAACAGGACACCCCCCCATGAGCATGACGTTTTCCGGCCAGGTCGCCCTGGTGACCGGCGCCGCTGCCGGTATTGGCCGCGCCACCGCGCTGGCGTTCGCCGCCGAAGGCTTGAAGGTAGTGGTCGCCGACCTCGATGCAGCGGGGGGTGAGGGCACCGTCGCGCTGATCCACCAGGCCGGGGGTGAAGCGCTGTTTGTGCGCTGCAACGTCACGCTCGAAACAGACGTGCAGCAACTGATGGCGCAGACCATCGCCGCCTATGGCCGCCTGGACTATGCCTTTAATAATGCCGGGATCGAGATCGAGAAGGGCAAGTTGGCGGACGGCAGCCTGGATGAGTTCGACGCCATCATGGGCGTCAACGTCAAGGGCGTGTGGTTGTGCATGAAGTACCAGTTGCCGCTGCTGCTGGCCCAGGGCGGCGGCGCCATTGTTAATACTGCGTCCGTTGCGGGCTTGGGCGCGGCGCCGAAGATGAGCATCTACGCGGCCTCCAAACATGCGGTGATCGGCCTGACCAAGTCCGCGGCCATCGAGTATGCGAAGAAGAAAATCCGCGTCAACGCCGTCTGCCCCGCGGTAATCGATACCGACATGTTCCGCCGTGCCTACGAGGCCGATCCGCGCAAGGCCGAGTTCGCCGCCGCGATGCACCCGGTCGGGCGTATTGGCAAGGTCGAGGAAATCGCCAGCGCAGTGTTGTACCTGTGCAGCGATGGCGCCGCGTTCACCACGGGCCAGGCATTGGCGGTAGATGGTGGTGCCACCGCGATCTAGGACTCTGCGCTGGCCTCGATTCGAAAACGGGTCGGGGGGCGTGGGGCATTTCCATAGCTGGCGAAGTGCCTTGCCTGAATGTGTATCACGAGGTAAATAACCTAATAAAATCAATACTTTAATAAATTTACACGACCGGTTGCGGCAGGCTTCTGTGCTTAACTCATTGGGTTGAATAACAGACAGTTGAAGTGAGTGGCTCATGGATTTAGGGATCGATCGACAAGCCCTTGTACCGGTGGTGCAGCAAATCGTCAGCGCAGTGGCCGAGTGGATTCGCACCAATGGAATCAGCCCCGGCACACGCATGCCATCCATCCGCCAGTTTGCCCTCGATAACCTGCTCAGCCAGTCCAGCGTGGTCGAGGCGTTCGAGCGGATGGTCGCCCAGGGTTTGCTGGCTTCCAGACAGGGCGCGGGTTTTATAGTGGCCCAACCGCCGTTGCTGCAGGAAGGCCATTGGTACGAAGGGGCAGAGCGTGAATGGGGCGCTTTCGCCGATAATCCGTTGGGCGAATTGAAACTGGGGTGCGGCTGGTTGCCGGATGCCTGGCGCGAAAGCGATGACCTCAGTTACGCGATCCGGGAAGTCGCGCGCACCGACACCGCCGGCCTGTTCAACTACAGCACGGCACTGGGCTTGCTCGCGTTGCGCGAGCAAGTGCTCAAACGCCTGACCCAGATGCATATTGCCAGCAGCCTTGATCGTATCCTCACAACCGCTGGCGCCAGCCATGCCCAGGACCTGCTCATACGCAGCTTGCTCAGGGCCGGTGACAGCGTGGTGGTCGAAACGCCTGGGTACGGCAACCTCTATCGGCAATTGGCGCTCCACGGCGTGCAGTTGTTGGAAGTGCCGCGCACCCGAGGCGGCCCGGACATCCCGGCGCTGGAAGCCTTGTTGCAGCGCCATCGGCCCAAGTGCCTGTTCATCCACAGCCTGTATCACAACCCCACCGGCACCAGCCTGAACCGTGGCGTGGCCGAGCGTTTGCTGGAGTTGGCGGGCAGCGAAGACTTTCTGATCATCGAAGAAGACGTCTATGGCGACCTGCAGCATGCCAGCTGCACGCGGCTCGCGGCATTGCCCCACGACAACCGGGTGATCTATGTCGCGAGCTTTTCCAAGACCCTGAGCAGCGCTTTGCGGGTCGGCTATCTCAGTGCCAGCACGGCAATCATCGAGCAATTGGCCAGCCTCAAGACCGTGACCGGCTTTGGCACCTCGCGGTTTGCCGAGGCTGTAGTCGCCACGCTGTTGGCCAATGGCGCTTATCGCAAGTGGGTACAGCGCCTGCGCAAGCGGCTGAGCACGCAAATGGCGGCCACCTTGCAAGTGCTTGAGGACGAAGAGTGGGAGGTGTTCGCCGTGCCTGCCGGCGGCATGTTTGTGTGGGCACGGCCGGGGGTGGGTGACCGCTCGCAGTTGCCGTTGCGTGCGCAGCGGCTTGGGGTGTTGTTGTCGCCCGGTGCGTTGTTCAATCCGGGCGGCGAATACAGCGAGTGGCTACGCATTAACGTGGCTTATGCTGCCGATCAGCGAGCCCTGGCGCTGTTCCGCGCCATGGGCCCCGCCAGATCGACCTCGACCATTCTGAAAACGACGATCAAGTAGCTTTTTGCCATTATTGTGGCGTCAACGTCTTGTATCAGTGCCTTGTGGTTGCCAATCTCGCCGTTAGTCAATCGGGCTGGATGGCATCTGCCATTGCAAGAGGGTTCAAGTGCAATGATTTCAGGCGTGCAACGACGTTTTGCCAACCTCGGTATGGCGAAAAAACTGGGCTTGGGCTTTACCTTGGTGCTGCTGCTGACGGCGTTGGTGGCGGCGATCGGCGTGTGGTCCCTGCAAACCGTTGGACAGCGTTTCGAAGGCCTCAAGGCTATGTCGTCGCTCAACAGTGGCTTGCTCAAGGTGCGCTTGATCGAACAGGACTACGCGCTACATGCCGACCCCAGTGCGGTCGACGCCCTGCATGCAAGCGTTGATGCCTTGGCGGCGCAGGCGGCGAACCTCAAGGCGCAGTCGGCCGCCAATGTGCCAGTGATGACCGCTGTGGAGCAGGCCCTGGCCGCCTACCGCAAGGCGTTTGATGAGTTTGTCGAACTGACCCAGACCAAGGACCTGGCCCTGGAAATGGCCAGTTGGTCGGTGTCCAGCGTGGCGAATAACCTCGATGTGTTGCAGGCCGGGCTGGCGGACGATGGGGCCTACGGTCTCAAGGAAAGCCAGGGCAAGGAGGGCGCCGAGTTCATCGAGCAAGCGGGGCAAGTCAGCCAGGTGTCGCGCCTGATGCTGCAAGCCATGAACGAAGCGCACGTGCGTATGGATCAGAGCCGCAAGGTGGACGAAGACACCACCGAGCAGGGCAAGATCGAGCAGGCTGACCAGGCCCTGGCGCAGGTCGAGCAATTGAAAACCTCGGTCAAGGACTCCGGCTACCAGACCGTGCTTAATGAAGTCTCCGGGCATATCGCTGCCTTCAGCGAGAAGCTCGGCGAATACACCGACCTGTTGGCGCAGGAAAAGATCGTCTACAAACAACTGCATGACCGCGCGGGCGAGGTGGTCAGCCGCGTCGATCAGGCGTACGACGCCGAAGACCTGTCGATGCAGGCGCAGCTGAAAAAAAGCGCGCTGTTGATCATCGGCTCGTCGGCCCTGGCCCTGTTGATGGGGCTGATTGCGGCGTGGGTGATCACCCGCTTGATCGTCGCGCCGCTGCGCAGCGTGATCGCCGTGGCCCAGCAAATTGCCGCCGGCGATCTGAGCGGGCGCATGGAGGTCACGCGACGTGATGAGATTGGCCAGTTGATGCAGGCGATGCAGCAGATGGGCAATGGCCTGAGCCAGATGGTCAGCGGGTTGCAGGCGGGTATCGAGCAATTGGCCAGTTCGGCGCAGTCGTTGTCCAGCGTCACCGAGCAGACCAATGTCGAGGTCAGCAGCCAGAAGGAGGAAACCGAACAGGTCGCCACGGCGATGAACCAGATGACCGCCACCGTGCATGACGTGGCGCGCAACGCCGAAGAGGCCGCGCAAGCGGCGCAGACGGCGGATGAAAAAGTCGACAGCGGCCAGCGGGTGGTGCGCCAGAGTTTGCAACGCATTGAGTTGCTGGCCACTTCCAGCACCAGTGCCAGCGCCAGTATCGAGAGCCTGAGTGCCGAGATCCAGCATATCGGCACGGTGTTGAGTGTGATCAAAAGCGTAGCCGAACAGACCAACTTGCTGGCGCTCAACGCGGCCATCGAAGCCGCCCGGGCGGGCGAGCAGGGCCGAGGTTTTGCCGTGGTGGCCGATGAAGTTCGCGCCCTGGCCAAGCGCACGCAACAATCCACCGAAGAAATCGAGCGATTGGTCAGCACCTTGCGCAACGCGGCGCAGTCTTCGGTGCAGCAGATCCAGCAAAGCGGCGAACTGGTGAAACTGGCCGTCAGCGATGCGCTGGAAACCGAGAGCGCCCTGGGCAGCATCGCGGCGGCGGTGTCGTTGATCCAGCAGATGAACCAACAGATCGCCGCCGCTTCCGAGGAGCAAAGCTCGGTGGCCGAGGAGATCAACCGCAGCGTCACCAGTATTCGTGCGAGCGCCGATCAGTCGGCGTTGAGCATGCAGGGCAATGCCGCGTCGAGTATCCAGTTGGCGCAGTTGGGCGCGGAGCTTAAAGGCATGGTCGGGCACTTCCGCCTCTGATCGCTGCGCCAGGGCAGCGATCAGAGGCGGCGGTCATGCATTATTGGCGAGGAAGGTCAGCAGGGCTTCGTTGACGTAATCCGGGTTCTCGCGGGCCGAGATATGCCCGGCGTCCGGGATCAGGATCAGGCTGCAACCGATCAGCTCGGCCATTTCCCGGGATTCGGCCGGCGGGCGTGGCTTGTCCTGCTCGCCGCACATCACCAGGGTGGTGTCGGCGTCCAGGCGCGGCAACTGCGTCAGCACATCCTCACGGCTGAAGATCAACCGGCCCAGAGGCACGATGCTGCTCAGCAGGCGCTCCCTGGAGAATGCCTGCAAGGCCTTGCGGAAGTCCTGATACAGCGCGCACGCGCGGTCGATGTCCGGGCGAAAGAAGATCGGCGCGATCACATCCAGCAACGGCTCCGGGATGGTGCCGGTGTCTTCGATCATCTTGAACAGCGAGAAGTAATACTGGCGGGTCGCTTCGGGCTCGCTGCCCAAGTAGGTGTCCATCAGCACCAGGCTGTTGATCCGCTCGGGCGCCAGCAATGCCAGGCGCGCGCCCCACATGCCGCCTACCGAGAGGCCCACCAGGTTGATCTGCACAATGTCCAGGTGGTCCAGCAGGGCCAGGGCCTGGCGTGCAAGGTCATCCAGGGTCTGTGTGCCTGCGGGCAGGGGGCCTGATTCGCCATGGCCCCATAGCTCGGGCACGATCACGCGGTATTGTTGCGTCAGGGCTTCGATCTGGGGCGCCCACATGTCGCGGTCCCACAGGTAACTGGAACCCAGCAGGACGACGGGGCCGCAGCCCTGGTCGACGTAGTGCAGCGGTTGTCCATCAATGACGGCGACAGGCATAGCAGGCCTCTGACTTCACGGAGTTAGGGGCACTTTTTTACGCTAGTCGTGGGCGGGAGGATAGGTGCAAAGTGATGGCATATGGCGAACAGGGTTCGCCATATGGGAGAGGGGCAGGATCAGTCGTAGATGGCTTTCTTTTTCCACTCGGCGTCGGCATCCACCACTTTCAAACCTTCGGTCAACTCGTTGACCTCGTCGGCGGCCGGTTTGCTGTTGGTCAGCACCGTGGAGTTGGCGCGCGCCAGTTGCGCCTCCAACTGTTGCAGCTGCGCGCTGTAGATCACCGGCTCCGGCTGCTTGCGCAAGTACTGCACGCCACGCTCGAATGCCAGGCGCGCCTGGCCCGGCTGGCCTTGTTGCAAGGCATGCTGGCCGAGGTTGTTGAAGAACTCGATATGCAGCAGCACCAGGATGTGGCGAATTTCCTTGATCCAGTGCTTGGCCTCGTTGGTCGGCAGGAAACCGTCCTGGGCGGCACGGGTGACCTGGCCATGCAAGGCTTCGAGCAGGAAGCGCACATCCTTGGCCTTGGCTTCGGTCTGGATCGGGGCGGGCGGGTTGCTCACGGGGATGGATTCACCCTGCGCCACCAGCGCGTTCAATTCGGTAATGCGTGCCTTGATCGGTGCGCTGTTCTTGTTGAGGTTCAACAGGCGCTGGTTAACGTTGAGCTCCAAGCGGGTCAGCAACAGTTTGAGCGCCGGGGTCATCAACTGGCCGGGGAAAGTTTCGGTAATTTCACCGCAACGACGCAGGCGGTCGTTGAGCTCGATTTCGGTACGCTTCTTTTCCAGCTTGTTGTTTTCCACCACGTGGTTCATGTAGCCAATGGCGATCAGTATTACGATCCCGGCTATTACCAGCAGGGTGATCATGAGTGGTGTCACCGGTGTGACCTCTTTATAGGGTTTGCAGTGGAGTGTAGTGACTGGGCCATCCGGCGGATAGGGTTGATCGACCAGCTGCCCAGGTAGTTTCTTCTATATAGGTAAGGCGATCCCTGCGTAGATGCACATTGCCATCATTTGCCGGGACGAACTATAGCGCCTTGTCGCGCGCCAGAATATAGGCGCCAATGCCCAGACAGGCAGAATGCCCGGCGGGCCCCGGAAAGCAGGTCGAAGTCATTGATTTAAATAAATTTATCCTTGGGGGTTGACGACCTTTCAATCCATCCATAGAATGCGCGCCACTTACAGCGTAAAGCACACAGCGAAACGCGGTAGGGAGTGAATGTTGTACGTGTGTCCCCTTCGTCTAGTGGCCTAGGACACCGCCCTTTCACGGCGGTAACAGGGGTTCGAGTCCCCTAGGGGACGCCATATTGCGGGAATAGCTCAGTTGGTAGAGCACGACCTTGCCAAGGTCGGGGTCGCGAGTTCGAGTCTCGTTTCCCGCTCCATATTCAATGAAAACGCCGATCAGTAATGATCGGCGTTTTTGTTCGTGCCGTTTTTTTATTCTGCGAAAAACTGCTGGCTTGTAAGACTATTCATTGGTTCCACAGGAATAGTCTGTAATCAGTGTCTGGTTGGTGTTTACACGCTCCACTCTCTCTACTCTGGGCTGATCATTCGCCTTGCTCTCCTCAGAGAACTGCCCAGATGCTTCAACTTGATTTCTACTCAACCCTTGTTATCGCCTCCCTGGTGCTATTGCTGGGGCGCTGGCTGGTGGCTCACTTTCATTTTTTACGGGCCTACAGTATTCCGGAGCCGGTCGCCGGTGGCTTGTTGGTCGCCGCAGCGCTGCTGGCATTGCGCGCACTGGCGGATGTCGAGGTTCGTTTCGACGCCTCATTGCAAGCTCCATTGATGCTGGCGTTCTTTGCCACTATTGGCCTGAATGCTGATTTTGCCAGCCTGAAGAAAGGCGGGCGGGTACTGGGAATTTTCCTGCTGGTCGTGACCGCGCTGCTGGTGATGCAAAATGCCATGGGTATCGCCCTGGCGAAAGCGCTGGGGCTCGACCCGTTGATGGGCTTGCTCGCAGGCTCCATCACGTTGTCGGGCGGGCATGGCACCGGCGCCGCATGGGGCGGGGTGTTCAGTGAGAAGTACGGCGTGGCTTCCGCGTCTGAACTGGCAATTGCTTCCGCGACGTTTGGCTTGGTGCTGGGCGGCTTGATCGGCGGTCCGGTTGCGCGCTTGCTGATCAAGCGTGTCCAGGTGCCGGGTGTTGAGCACGCGCAACCGCGCCTGCCCAAAGGCTTCGAGCAACCCAATCAAGAGCGCATGATCACCTCATTCTCGTTTATCGAGACACTTGCGCTGCTGGCGATCAGTCTGCAAGCCGGTACATTCCTGAGTGGTTTTATTCAAGGCACGGCCTTCGAGCTGCCGACGTTTGTGTGCGTGTTGTTCGTCGGCGTGGTGCTGCGCAATGGCTTGTCGATACTGGGCTGGCATCAGGTGTTCGAGCGTGAAGTGTCGCTGCTGGGCAATGTCAGCCTGTCGTTGTTCCTGGCGATCGCGCTGATGTCACTCAAGCTCTGGGACTTGAAGGCGTTGGCCTTGCCGATTGTCATTCTTCTGGGCGCGCAGGCGCTGTTGATGGCGCTGTTCGCGATTTTCGTGACGTTCAGGGTGATGGGCAGCAACTACGACGCGGCCGTTCTGGCGGCAGGCCACTGCGGTTTCGGGTTGGGTGCCACGCCCACCGCCATTGCCAATATGCAGGCGGTGACTCAGCGTTTCGGCCCTTCGCAGATTGCTTTTCTGGTGGTGCCGATGGTGGGAGCGTTCTTCATTGATATCACCAACGCGGTGGTGATCAAGTTGTTCCTGGCGCTGCCGTTCGTGGGCACGACGGGGTGAAACAATGGGGGGGCGAGCCCGCGCTCTTGGCGGGCTCGACCTTCAATCAGAGCTTCGGCAATTGCCCGATACGCCCCATCATTTCGGTGACGATCTGCAGGTCCAGCAAAAACTGGTCAACCGTCTTGAACTCATTGTCGGTGTGCCCTGTGTACTTCACCTCCGGCCGGGCCAGGCCGAATTGCACGCCGTTGGGCAGCTCGTGCACCGAGGTCGCACCGGCCGAGGTCCCGAACTTGTGCTCCATGCCCAGGTTCTCAGTGGCAACGGCCAGCAACGCTTTTACCCACTCGCCTTCCGGGTTGCGGTACATCGGTTCGGCGACCGAGTAAGTGAAGTCCACCTTGACCTTGGTCTGCGCGTCCCAGGCGCTCAATTTATCGGCGATTTCGGCTTTGAGTTTCTCCGGCGATTTGCCCTTCGGTACGCGCAGGTTGACTGCCAGCTTGAAGGCTTTGTCATCCTGGCCGACAAAGGTCAGTGAGGTGGTCAGCGGCCCCATGAACTCATCGGAGAAACCGACGCCCAACTTGCCACCCAGGTAATCCAGGCCCCAGTTGTCGGCGGCATAACGTGCGGCGTCGGTGATGTGGTTGTGCTTGAGCGCGATTTTGCCGTCGACGCTGTGGATCAGCTCGAGCATGCGCGACACCGGGTTGATACCTGATTGCGGTTCGGAGGAGTGTGCCGATACGCCGGTCACCGTGAGCTTGACCTCTTTGCCGACCACGTTGGCCGCCACTTCGAAGTCACCGCCATTGCGTTTGACATAGTCGGCCCCGGCCGTTTGCAGGCTGGCTGCCAGCTCGGCAGGCTTATCGCTGATCAACGTCGCAACCGAGGCCGATGGAATCTGGTTGGTGGCCATGCCGCCGGTCATCGAGATGATTTCCGCGCCTTTGCCTTCACCCTTGCGACGCGGGAAAGTGGCCATGACCGTGCCATAGCCTTTCTCGGCAATCACCACTGGGTAGCCACCGTCCAATGCCAGGTTGTACTGCGGTGTCGGGTTGTGTTCGAAGTAATAAGGGATCGCGTCGCCGGAGGTCTCTTCGGTGGTGTCCACCAGCAGTTTGAAATTGCGCGCCAGCGGCAGCTTCTCTTCCTTGATTACCTTCATGGCGTACATGGCCACCACGATGCCGTTCTTGTCATCCTCGGTGCCGCGCCCATACATGCGGTCGCCGATCAGCGTGACCTTGAACGGGTCGAGCTTGGTGCCGTCTTTCAACACCCAGTTTTCCGGGGTTACCGGCACCACGTCGGCATGGGCATGGATGCCGACGACTTCATCGCCGCTGCCTTCCAGGGAAATTTCGTAGACGCGATTGTCGACATTGCGGAAGTTCAGGTTGAAGTCTTTAGCCAGGGCCTGAATCTTGCCGGCTATCTTGATGAATTCCGGGTTCTTGTACTGAGGCAAACCGTCCACGTTAAACGTCGGGATTTCTACCAACTCGCGCAGGGTTTCCGTAGCGGCCTTGCCGTATTTCACTCGGGTATAGAGGCCCAGCAGGCGATTGATTTCGTTCTGCTGGTCGGCGCTCAGGGTTTTGTTGTCAAGAAACGCGCTGATTGCCGGGCCCACGTCGGCAGCTTTGCCCAGGTCGCCCTTGGCCAACGTGCCGAGGAAGCCGCGGAAATCGGTGGCGGAGGTTTCGTCGAAACTCTTGAGAATCGCCGTGCTCTGGTCGGGCGTGATGTTGGCGAAGGCGGACGTAGTGATGGCCGAAAGGCTGGCTGCGAACAGGGTGGCAGCCGCCAGTTGCTTGAGTGGAAAGTGCATTGAGAGACGCATTCCTTTGCAGGTAGTGAGTTGGAGGTTTCTGATCAAACTGTCAGAAACATTTTCACACACTACCATTAGTCGGGTGCTCAGGGTCAATGCTGGCCATGGAAGTGGGCGTGTCAGTCGATGTCGTAACGCACCGACAGCGCGCCCTTTTTTTCCGACAGCGCCAGGATCGTCACCCGGCCCAATTCGCTCAGCGCTTGCACATGGGTACCGCCACAGGCATAGGCGGGCAAATCACCGAAGCCAACTTCGCGGGTGCCGTCTTCGAGGGTCATGTGGCGTGGGTGATCAGCGGCAATCCACTGGTCTACCCGCTGTTGAATTGCCTCGGCTTCCATGGCTTGCGCGCCTTCACCACGGATAAAGGTGACCTTGCCTTCGCCCGGCCAGTGATGCGCCTTGATCGGCATCCAGCCCAGGGTTTCGCCGGCGTTGCCGATCAAGTGTCCGGCGGAATGCAGGCGCGTATGCAGCGCGCGGCGTTGTTCATCGACGCGAGCGGTGATCGTACCTGGCGCCACGGGCTGCTCGACGTAGTGCACCACGCGATCGGCTTCCTGGGTAACGCGCAGCACTTTGCTGTCGCCCAGCCAGCCGGTATCGAAAGGTTGCCCGCCGCCCTGGGGATGGAAGATCGTCGACTGCAAGGTGACCGCATAGTGGTTCTCGTGCGGTATGCAACTCAGCACTTCCAGCTCGGCTGTCAGGTGGTCGTGGGTGAAAAACAGGCGCTCGGTCATTTTCTACATCCGCAATCAAGGTTCTGTAGCCAGTATAAATAGTGCGTAAATGGATGATAATCCGCTCAACTCTCAATGGACCTGTGCGCTATGAGCATCAATCTCCCGTTGCCTCTGCTGGGCGAAATGGCGATTTTCGTCAAAGTGGTGGAAACCGGCAGCTTCTCCGAAGCGGCCCGGCAAATGAGCGTTTCGCCCTCGGCAATCAGCCGGAGCATTACGCGCCTGGAAAAGGCCCTGGCCACCCGCTTGCTGCAACGCACCACGCGCAAATTGCGCCTGAGCGAGGGCGGTGAAGAGGTGTTCAAGCGTTGCCAGGAGATGGTCAATGCGGCGCGCTCGGTGATGGAAATCAGCGGCCAGTTCACCCATGAGGCCGAGGGCCTGGTGCGAGTCAGCGTGCCCAAGGCGGTGGGACGTTTTGTGGTGCACCCGCATATGCCTGAGTTCCTGCGGCGCTATCCCAAGGTCGATGTGCAGTTGATCCTGGAAGATCGGCATGTGGACCTGATCGATGACAACGTAGATCTGAGCATTCGCATCACCGACAGCCCGCCGCCGGGGCTGGTCGGGCGGCAGTTGTTGCCCATCGAGCATCTGTTGTGCGCGACCCCGCACTACTTGGCCGAGTACGGTACGCCGGCTCATCCCCATGACTTGCTGGAGCACAGTTGTATTTACCTGGGGGAAACGCCGGGGGATTCACGCTGGAAATTCCGCCAGCCAGGTAAGGCGGTAACGGTGGGCGTGCGCGGGCGCTATGCGGCCAATCACACGGGGGTGCGGCTGGATGCAGTGTTGCAGCACGTGGGCATTGGCAGCCTGCCGTACTTCACCGCGCGGCATGCGCTGGAAGAGGGGCGTTTGGTGCAGGTGTTGCCGGCGTGGGACTTTATTGCGTCCTACCATGGCGAGGCATGGTTGCTGCACTCGCCGACACGGTACTTGCCGCCGAAGTTGCGGGTGTTTATTGATTATCTGGTGGAGTGCATGGCGAAAGAGCCGACATTGCGTCGGCACCTCCCGGTGGCGCGTTGATCAGTGCTTGCTCTGGTCTTGCGGCATGGCCAGCAGCTGCTTTTCCTGGTTCCAGTCGAACGGTTCGTCGTTCTGTTCGGCTTCAAAGCGACGTTCTTCCAATGCCTGGTACAAGTCCAGCTCTTCGTCGGGCATGAAGTGCAGGCAATCGCCGCCGAAGAACCACAGCAGGTCGCGCGGCACCAGGTGGGCAATTTGCGGGTAGCGCAGGATGACCTGGCTCATCATGTCCTGGCCCAGGTACTGGCTTTCGATCGGGTCGATCGGCAGCAGCGCGCGCAATTCGTCGAAGCGCTCCAGGAACAGGGTGTGGCTTTCCTCGGGCACCTGTTCGGCTTCGCCGACGGCAACCAGGATGCTGCGCAAGTGGTCGAGCAAGACGAGATGATCGGCAACGACGTTGGACACGAGATAAGTCCTCTAAAGCAAAAACGGGCGCGAGAGTATATAGCCCTCGCGCCCGTATTTATATGACCGCTGGACTCAGCGGACTTTACCCTCAGCCTGGGTCAGGTCTTCCTTGCTGAAGTCATCCACGTCAATCACCTTGCGCCGCGCCGCCTCGGCGTCACGCAGGGTTTGCGCTTCGGCCGGTTGCAGTACACCCGCCTGCAGTGCTGCGTCGATGGCGTGTTCGCCGGCAGTGGGTTTGACCTGGCCGCTTTTCAGCGCCGCGTGCAGCTTTTTCTGCAACGGGTGGCTGGCGCCGAGCAAGTCGTAGGCATGTTGCAGGGCGCCTACCGGATCTTCCGCCGATTGCGGGCGATAGCAGCCGGCGAGCAACTCTTCCAGGGTCGGGTCGCCTTTGGCGCGACCGATTACCGCGGCCACTTCGGCATCCAGCGCATCGGATGGCCCGGTGTGGCGACGCCCGAACGGGAACACGATCACTCGCAGCAGGCAGCCCAGCACCTTGTTCGGGAAGTTGCTCAGCAGCTCATCCAGTGCGCGTTCCGACTCGCCGAGGCTTTCTTCCATGGCCCAGGCGAACAGCGGTTCCAGGTGGTCCGGGGAATCCAGGTCGTGATAACGCTTGAGCGCCGCCGACGCCAGGTACATGTGGCTGAGCACATCCCCCAGGCGCGCCGACAGGCGTTCGCGACGCTTCAACTCGCCGCCCAGCAGCATCATGCTCAAGTCGGCGAGCAGGGCGAAGGCCGCAGCCTGGCGGTTCAACGCGCGGAAGTAACCCTGGCTCAGGCGGTTGCCCGGAGCTTTTTCGAAATGACCGACGCCGAGGTTCAGCACCAGGGTGCTCGCGGCATTGCTCACGGCAAAACCGATGTGTTGCATCAGCAGGCCGTCGAACTCCTTCAGCGCCTGGTCATGGTCTTCGCGACCGGCCAGGGCCATCTCCTTGAGCACGAAGGGATGGCAGCGAATGGCGCCCTGGCCAAAGATCATCAGGTTGCGCGAGAGGATATTCGCGCCTTCCACGGTGATGAAGATCGGCGCGCCCTGCCAACTGCGGCCCAGGTAATTGTTCGGGCCCATGATGATGCCCTTGCCGCCGTGCACGTCCATGGCGTGGCTGATGCACTCGCGACCGCGCTCGGTCAGGTGATATTTGAGAATCGCCGACAGCACCGACGGCTTTTCGCCCAGGTCCACGGCATTGGCAGTCAGCATGCGCGCGCTGTCCATCAGCCAGGCATTGCCGCCGATGCGTGCCAGGGCTTCCTGGATGCCTTCGAAGGCCGACAGCGGCACATTGAACTGCTCGCGCACCTGCGCATATTGGCCGGTCACCAGGCTGGTGAACTTGGCCGCGCCGGTGCCCACGGCGGGCAGCGAAATCGAACGGCCTACCGACAGGCAGTTCATCAACATCATCCAGCCTTTGCCGAGCATTTCCTGGCCACCGATCAGGTATTCCAGGGGGATGAATACGTCTTTGCCGGAGTTGGGGCCGTTCATGAACGCGGCGCCCAGCGGCAGGTGGCGGCGGCCGATTTCCACGCCGGGGGTGTCGGTCGGGATCAACGCCAGGCTGATGCCCAGGTCTTCTTCCTCACCCAGCAGGTGGTCCGGGTCATGTGCCTTGAAGGCCAGGCCGAGCAGGGTCGCGACCGGGCCGAGGGTGATGTAGCGTTTTTCCCAGTTCAGGCGCAGGCCGAGGGTTTCCTTGCCTTCCCATTCGCCTTTGCAGATCACCCCGGTGTCGGGCATCGCGCCGGCGTCGGAGCCGGCCAGCGGACCGGTGAGGGCGAAGCACGGGATGTCATCGCCACGCGCCAGGCGCGGCAGGTAGTGGTTGCGTTGTTCGTCGGTGCCGTAGTGCAGCAGCAGTTCGGCCGGGCCGAGGGAGTTGGGCACCATCACGGTGGACGCCAGGTCACCGCTGCGGGTGGCGAGTTTCATCGCGACCTGGGAGTGGGCGTAGGCGGAGAAGCCCTTGCCGCCATATTCCTTGGGAATGATCAGGGCGAAGAAGCCGTGGGTCTTGATGTGCTCCCAGGCGGCCGGCGGCAGGTCCATGGCCTGGCCGATTTCCCAGTCGCTGACCATCGCGCAGAGTTCTTCAGTGGGGCCGTCGATGAACGCCTGTTCTTCTTCGGTCAGTTGCACCTTGGGGTAGGCCAGCAACTTGTCCCAGTCGGGACGGCCGCTGAAGAGCTCGCCGTCCCACCATACGGTGCCGGCGTCGATGGCATCGCGCTCGGTCTCGGACATTGGCGGCAGGACTTTCTGGAACCAGCTGAACAGTGGTTTGGTGAAGTATTGGCGGCGCAGGTCGGGCAGCAGCAACGGCGCGGCGACCACAGCGATCAGCACCCAGAAGATCAGCAGCAGCCAGCCCGGTGCGTGGCTCCAGGCGCCCATCGCCAGCAGGTAAACGGCGACCACGCCCAGGGCGGGCAGGGGGGCGACGCGGCGGTGTGCCAGGTAGGCAATGCCGACCACCAGAACCAGTATCCACAACAACAGCATATTCAATCCTCCGTGAAACCAGGGGCGAAACCACCAAGGAGCTTAGTCGGCATCCGAACAAGCGGGGTGATCAGGGTGTTACGAGATTTGGCCGAATCGTCGTTATCTCCCTGGCAGACCTGTCGTTAGACTCCAGGCTTCCTTTGGAGATAAAGCTCATGGATACGTACTTGAGTCCCAGCCGCTTCATCGATAGTGACCACCCTGCGGTGGTGGAGTTCGCCGAAAAACACCGCGGTCCAAGCGCGGATTTAAGTGACCAGGCAGTCAGCCTTTATTACGCCGTGCGTGAGGCGATTCGCTACAACCCCTACACCTTCAGCCGCGACCCGGACACCCTGAACGCCAGCTTCGCCCTGGCTGCCGGCGAAAGCTATTGCGTGCCCAAGGCCACCTTGCTGGCTGCCTGCGCCCGCCACTGCGGCATCCCGGCCCGCATCGGCCTGGCGGATGTGCGCAATCACCTGTCGACGCCGCGCCTGCTCGCCTTGCTCAAAAGTGATGTGTTCGCCATGCACGGCTACACCGAGCTGTACCTGCGCGGCCGTTGGGTTAAGGCTACGCCGGCGTTCAACAGTCAACTGTGCGACTTGTTCGACGTGCCGCCACTGGAATTCGATGGCATCAACGACAGCGTTTTCCACGCGTTCAATCGCCAGGGCCGGCGTTCGATGGAGTACGTGCTGGATCACGGGCAGTTTTGCGACGTACCCGAGGCGTTTTTCTTCGAGCATATTCAGCGGTGTTACCCGCACCTGTTCGCCGGGGGCCTGCCCGAACTATTGAGTGACATGCAGAGCGATTTAAGCCGCGGGTGAACCGGCGTATGCTGCTGCGTTCATCAAGCCATGTTCATCAATAATAAGGCGCGGTCATGCTGAAGATCTGGGGTCGTAAAAACTCATCAAACGTCAGGAAAGCACTCTGGTGCGCCGAGGAACTCGGCCTCGACTATGAAGCGATTGACGCGGGCGGGGCGTTTGGTGTGGTCGACACGCCGCACTACCGCGCGCTGAACCCCAATGGCCGGGTGCCGATGATCGAAGATGGCGACTTTGTGCTGTGGGAGTCCAACACCATCGTGCGTTACCTGTGCGCCAAGCAGGCGTCGAGCTGGTACCCGAGCGACCTGCAGGCCCGGGCGAATGCCGAAAAGTGGATGGACTGGACCACCTCGACCCTCGCCGAACCCTTCAAGGCGGTGTTCTGGGGCATCTTGCGCACCCCGGCGGAAAAACAGAACTGGGACAGCATCAATGCCGGGCGCCAGGCCTGCATCGATGCCTTGGGTACCGTGGACAAAGCCCTGGCCGAGCAGCCTTACCTGTCGGGCAACGAAATCGGCATGGGTGATATTCCCCTGGGCAGCTTTATCTACGCCTGGTTTGAAATGCCCATCGAACGGCCTGCAATGCCCCATCTAGAGGCCTGGTACCAGCGCCTCCAGCAACGCCCGGCCTACCGCAAGGCGGTGATGACCGCGTTGACTTAATACCCACTATTAATACGGGCGACTGTACTTGTGCGGCGCGGGCAAGCACCATGTTTGTCATGCGCTGCCGTTGAACTACGTGGGCTGCGCCCTCATCTATTGTTTCTATTCCCTTCTTTGGTGCGTATTCCGATATGAGTTCCGCTCTGTCCATCCGGCAGCTAACCAAAACCTACGGCAACGGTTTCCAGGCCCTGAGTGGTATCGATCTGGACGTTGCCGAAGGTGATTTTTTCGCCTTGCTCGGCCCTAACGGTGCCGGCAAATCCACCACCATCGGCATCCTCTCGACCCTGGTCAACAAGACCAGCGGCTCGGTGAATATCTTTGGTCACGATCTGGACAAATCCCCGGCGGCGCTCAAGCGCTCCATCGGCGTGGTGCCCCAGGAATTCAACTTCAATCAGTTTGAAAAGACTTTCGACATCGTCGTGACCCAGGCCGGCTACTACGGCATTCCAGCGAAAATCGCCAAGGAACGCGCCGAGCAGTACCTGACCCAGCTCGGCCTGTGGGACAAGCGTGATGTGCCGTCGCGTTCGCTGTCAGGCGGCATGAAGCGCCGCCTGATGATCGCCCGCGCGCTGGTGCATGAACCGCGCCTGCTGATCCTCGATGAGCCAACCGCGGGTGTGGACATCGAACTGCGTCGCTCGATGTGGACCTTTCTCACCGAGCTGAACGAGAAGGGCATCACCATCATCCTCACCACCCATTACCTGGAAGAGGCTGAGCAGCTGTGCCGCAACATCGGCATCATCGACCACGGCACCATCGTCGAGAACACCAGCATGCGTAACCTGCTGGGCCAGTTGCATGTGGAAACCTTCCTGCTCGACCTGAAAAACAACCTGACGGTGACGCCGCAATTGCTCGGCTACCCGAGCCGCCTGGTGGATAGCCACACCCTGGAAGTCCAGGTGGACAAAGCCATGGGCATTACCGCGTTGTTTACCCAATTGGCGGCCCAGAACATTGAAGTGCTGAGCCTGCGTAACAAAACCAATCGCCTTGAGGAGTTGTTCGTGTCCCTGGTGGAGAAAAATCTGGCGAAGGTGGCGGTATGAGTTCCGAACTGCAACCCAACCTCGTCGCGCTGCAAACCATCGTCTATCGCGAAGTGAAGCGCTTTACCCGGATCTGGCCGCAGACGTTGCTGCCGCCGGCGATCACCATGGTCCTGTACTTCGTGATTTTCGGTAACCTGATCGGCCGCCAGATCGGTGACATGGGTGGTTTCACCTACATGGAATACATCGTGCCGGGCCTGATCATGATGTCGGTGATCACCAACTCTTACGGCAACGTGGTGTCGAGTTTCTTCGGCAGCAAGTTCCAGCGCTCCATCGAAGAACTGATGGTCTCGCCGGTGTCACCGCACACCATCCTGATTGGCTACACCGCAGGGGGTGTGCTGCGTGGGCTGATGGTCGGGGTGATCGTGACGCTGCTGTCGTTGTTCTTCACCCACCTGCAGGTGCACCACCTGGGCGTGACCATTCTGGTGGTCGTGCTGACGGCGACGATCTTCTCGCTGCTGGGCTTTATCAACGCTGTGTTTGCGCGCAACTTCGATGACATCTCGATCATCCCGACTTTCGTGCTGACGCCACTGACCTACCTGGGCGGGGTGTTTTACTCCATCACCTTGCTGCCGCCGTTCTGGCAGACCGTGTCGCTGGCCAACCCGGTGCTGCACATGGTCAACGCTTTCCGCTACGGCATCCTCGGCGTGTCGGATATCAAGATCAGCGTGGCGATCACCTTCATGATCGTGGCGACGATTGTGTTGTACATCGGTTGCGCGCGGTTGCTGGTGAGCGGGCGTGGGATGCGTACGTAATCGGTAACGAGCAATAAAAAACGGCCTCTTGATGAGGCCGTTTTTTATTGAATGCACATCGGACAAATGTGGGAGCTGGCTTGCCTGCGATGACGGTCTTTCAGTTAAAGAATTGCTGACTGAACCATCGCTATCGCAGGCAAGCCAGCTCCCACATGTTGATTGATGTAAGTCTTTAGCCTTGCAGCGCCAGCTCGATCAGAGCGTGCAGTTCTTGTACTGTCAGCGGCGCATTCGAAAACAGAATACGAAACACCGTCGGCGCCGCCAGCAGGTTGATCAAGTGGTCCACGCTGGGCGGCGAGCTGTCCGGGTAACGGTCAACAATCGCCTGGAACTGCCCGCTGAGGATGCTCACGCAGTAGCCCGGGGTCACGCTGCATTGCAGGTCGCGCATCATGTTGCGGCCCGGCTCTGAACTCATTTCGTCCAGATATTGCTCGGCCCAGGCCTGCAGGTCGCCGCGCAGGCTGCCGGTGTTGGCGGGCTCGCTGTCGGGGCGCATGCGCGCCAGAGCGACGTCCGCGAGCAGTACCGACAGATCACCCCAGCGCCGGTAGATGGTCGAGGGCGTAACGCCTGCGCGCGCGGCGATCATCGGCACGGTGACATTGGAACGCTCGTGGGCTTCCAGCAGTTCACGCACGGCCGAATGCACCGATTCTTGTACCCGGGCACTACGGCCCCCCGGGCGGAGCCCTTCTTTTATCGCCATGCGTAAAACCTTAACACAAAGAATTTGCTTTAAGCGCCGGCGGGTCGCACACTCCGCAAAAGCAAAATATTAGCTTTAGCGGAGCGTGCCATGTCCAGCCTTATCTCTCATCGTTCCAGCCTGGTGTTCCTCGCGGTTACCTTGCTGACGTTTCTCGCGGCCTCCAGCGCGCCGACGCCGTTGTATCACCTGTATCAGGAAGGCCTGCATTTTTCGGCGGGCATGCTCACGCTGATCTTTGGCGTGTACGCCCTGAGCCTGCTGGCGGCGCTGCTGACCGTAGGCTCACTGTCGGACTACCTCGGGCGCAAGCCGGTGATTTTCGCCGCGCTGATCCTGGAGATGCTGGCGATGTTGCTGTTTATCAATGCAGACAGCGTGGCCTGGCTGATTGCCGCGCGCACCGTGCAAGGGTTTGCCACCGGCATGGCCACTGCCGTGTTGGGCGCCGCCTTGCTCGACACCGACCGCCAGCAAGGCCCGCTGGTCAACAGCGTGGCGCCGTTGCTCGGCATGGCATGTGGGGCGATGGGCAGCAGTTTGCTGGTGGAGTTCGCGCCGTTGCCGACCCAGTTGATCTACTGGGCGTTGCTCGGGCTGATGCTGGCGCAGGCCCTGTACGTATGGCGCCTGCCGGAAAGCGTCAGCCGTATCACCGGCGCACTCGCCTCCCTGCGCCCGACCTTGCATGTGCCGCCTCAGGCGCGCCGAGCCTTGTGGTTGTCGCTGCCTGTGGATATAGCAGTGTGGGCGATGGGTGGGTTCTACCTGTCGCTGGCGCCGTCGCTGGTGCGCGCCGCTACCGGTTCGACTTCCAACCTGATCGGTGGCGGGTTGGTGGCAGTACTGACCCTGAGCGGCGCGCTGATGATTTTCACCCTGCGCAATCGCCAGGCCGACAAGGTGCTGCGCCTCGGTGCCGGGTTGCTGGCGATCGGTGTGGCGCTGATCCTGACCGCCGTGCACAGCGCCAGCCTGTCACTGTTTTTCATCGCTACGCTGATTGCCGGCAGCGGCTTTGGCGCAGGTTTTCTCGGTGCGTTGCGCAGCGTGGTGCCGCTGGCCTTGCCCCATGAGCGGGCGGGCTTGATGTCGGCGTTCTATGTGCTGAGCTACCTGGCGTTCTGCCTGCCTTCCTTGCTGGCGGGCAACCTGATTCGCAGCTTTGGCCTGATCCCCACCACCGACGGCTATGGCGCGGTACTGATCCTGTTGGCCGTGGGGGCCCTGGCCGCGTTGATGTGGCAGGAACGGCGTCAGGCCTATATTGGCAAAACAGATAACAGTTAGAGATATTACCCGTTATATAGATATTCGATCAGGTTCTACCATGGTCTCAACCTCATGCGAGGAAGAGGATTACCGTCATGACCTGCTCGAATACCATCAGTTACAAGCCTTTTAGTCACCTGACCCGGCCACGGGAAGTGATCCGCCAGTTCACCCCCAACTGGTTTGCCGCGACCATGGGCACCGGCGTGCTGGCGCTGGCCCTGGCGCAATTGCCATTTAATCTGCCGGGGTTGCTCGCCATTGCCGAAGGGTTGTGGCTGTTCACCATTGGGCTGTTTGTGTTGTTCAGCATGTTGTACGCCGCGCGCTGGGTGATGTTTTTTCACGAGGCGCGGCGCATCTTCGGGCACTCCACGGTTTCGATGTTCTTCGGCACCATTCCCATGGGCCTGGCGACAATCCTCAACGGTTTGCTGCTGTTCGGCCTGCCGCGCTGGGGCAGTGAAGTGATCCCGTTGGCGCAGGCCGTGTGGTGGCTGGACGTGGCGATGGCCCTGGCCTGTGGCGTGCTGATCCCGTTCATGATGTTCACCCGCCAGGAACACAGCATCGACCAGATGACCGCCGTCTGGCTGCTGCCGGTGGTCGCCGCTGAAGTGGCGGCGGCCAGTGGGGGCCTGCTGGCGCCGCACTTGGCTGACGCCCATTCGCAGTGGGTAATGCTGGTGACCAGCTACGTGCTATGGGCGTTTTCGTTGCCGGTGGCGTTCAGCATCCTGACCATCCTGATGCTGCGCATGGCCCTGCACAAATTGCCCCCCGCCAATATGGCCGCCTCGAGTTGGCTGGCGCTGGGGCCTATCGGCACCGGGGCCCTGGGCATGTTGCTGCTGGGCGGTGATGCGCCGGCGATCTTTGCGGCTAATGGCTTGCCGGGTGTCGGTGAGATGGCCAACGGCCTGGGCCTGATCGCGGGCATCACCCTGTGGGGCTTCGGTCTTTGGTGGATGCTGATCGCGGTGTTGATCACCCTGCGTTACCTGCGCGCCGGTATCCCGTTCAACCTTGGCTGGTGGGGCTTCACGTTTCCGTTGGGGGTTTATGCGTTAGCGACATTGAAGCTGGCGAGCCTGCTGCATTTGGGCTTTTTCAGCGTGTTCGGCAGCGCGCTGGTGGTGGCGCTGGCGCTGATGTGGTGGATCGTGGCCAAGCGCACTGTGCAGGGCGCCTATAAAGGCGAGCTTTTTGTTTCGCCTTGCATTGCAGGACTAGCGAATAAGTAAGCGGGATTAGGTAAAGTCGTGGCCTGATAAATAACAAGCCTTCAGGCCACGCAGGAACACGGACGATGAGCCACCCCTCACAATTCACCTTGTTGCGAACGCGGCGCTTCCTGCCGTTTTTCGTCACCCAGTTGCTGGGCGCCTTTAACGACAACATCTTCAAGCAGTCGCTGATCCTGGCGATTCTCTACAAGCTCAGCATCGACGGTGACCGCGCCATCTGGGTCAACCTGTGTGCGTTGTTGTTCATCCTGCCGTTCTTTCTGTTCTCGGCGCTGGCCGGGCAGTTTGGCGAGAAATTCAACAAGGACGCGTTGATCCGCGCGATCAAGGTCGGCGAGATCGTGATCATGGCGGTGGGCGCCACGGGCTTTCTGTTCAATCACCTGGAGCTGATGCTGCTGGCGCTGTTTGCCATGGGCACGCACTCGGCGCTGTTCGGTCCGGTGAAGTACTCGATCATGCCCCAAGCCTTGCACGACGATGAGCTGGTGGGTGGCAACGGTCTGGTGGAAATGGGCACGTTTCTGGCGATCCTGGCCGGCACGATTGGCGCCGGGATCATGATGTCGTCCACCCACTACGCGCCGATTGTGTCGGTAGCCATTGTGGGCGTGGCGGTCGTGGGCTACCTGGCCAGCCGCAGTATTCCGCGCGCGGCGGCGTCGACTCCGCAGTTGCGCTTGAACTGGAACATCTTCAGTGAATCCTGGGCCACCTTGCGCCTGGGCCTGGGGCAAACCCCGGCGGTGTCGCGTTCCATCGTGGGCAACTCGTGGTTCTGGTTTGTCGGCGCGATCTACCTCACGCAGATCCCGGCCTACGCCAAGGAGTGGTTGTACGGTGACGAAACCGTGGTGACGCTGATCCTCACGGTGTTCTCGGTGGGTATCGCCCTCGGTTCGATGCTCTGCGAAAAACTCTCGGGCCGTAAGGTGGAAATCGGCCTGGTGCCCTTTGGCTCGTTTGGCCTGACCGTGTTTGGCCTGTTGCTCTGGTGGCACTCGGGTGGCTTCCCGCAGAACGTGCAGGCCAACGATTGGCTGGCCGTGCTCGGTTACGGCCAGGCCTGGTGGGTGTTGTTCGATATCCTCGGGCTGGGCGTGTTTGGCGGCTTCTATATCGTGCCGCTGTACGCGCTGATCCAGTCGCGTACTGCCGAGAACGAGCGCGCGCGGGTGATCGCGGCCAATAACATCCTCAACGCGCTGTTCATGGTGGTCTCGGCCATCGTGTCGATCCTGCTGCTGAGCGTGGCCAAGCTGTCGATTCCCGAGTTGTTCCTGGTGGTGTCGTTGCTCAACATCGCGGTCAACACCTATATCTTCAAGATCGTCCCCGAGTTCACCATGCGTTTCATGATCTGGCTGCTCAGCCATTCCATGTACCGCGTGGAGCATCGCAACCTGGCGCTGATCCCGGACGAGGGCGCGGCGCTCTTGGTGTGCAACCACGTGTCGTTTGTCGATGCGCTGTTGATTGGCGGCGCGGTGCGTCGGCCGATTCGCTTTGTGATGTACTACAAAATCTACCGTTTGCCGGTGCTGAATTTTATCTTCCGTACCGCCGGGGCGATTCCGATTGCCGGGCGTAACGAAGATATTCAGATCTACGAAAAGGCCTTCACGCGAATTGCCCATTACCTGAAGGAAGGGGAGTTGGTGTGCATCTTTCCGGAAGGCAAATTGACGGCTGACGGTGAGATGAATGAGTTTCGCGGCGGGGTGACGCGCATTCTGGAGGAGACGCCGGTACCGGTGATCCCGATGGCGTTGCAGGGGTTGTGGGGGAGCTTTTTCAGTCGCGATCCGAGCAAGGGTTTGTTTCATCGGATCTGGTCGCGGGTGGTACTGGTGGCGGGTGAGCCGGTGACCGTCGAGGCGGCGACGCCTGCGCAGTTGCAGGAGCAGGTGGCTGTGTTGCGGGGGAGTGTCAGGTAGTTGCTTGCTGGCCGTTCGGGCCTCATCGCAGGCAAGCCAGCTCCCACAGTTGGAATGCATCCACTGTGGGAGGGGGCTTGCTCCCGGAGGCGGTGGTGGCCTAAGCGCTGATCTTAAGCCCAATAAGACCGCAGATAATCAACGCCACACTCGCCAACCGGAACAGCGCCATGGATTCCCCAAACAGGATAATCCCGGCGATTACCGTGCCCACGGCACCCACGCCGGTCCAGATGGCATAGGCGGTGCCCAGCGGCAGTTCCTTCATGGCCAGGCCCAGCAGGCCGAGGCTGATGGCCATGGCGGCAATGGTCAGGGCGGTGGGCAGTGGCTTGCTGAAACCGTCGGTGTACTTCAAGCCAACGGCCCAGCCGACTTCAAACAACCCGGCAAAAAACAGAATGATCCAGGACATGATGACCTCGCTTCTATAGGCGGGGTCGTCCCCGGAGTGTGCGCCTCGTCAGCGTCGCGGGGTCGTCCCCGCGAAGCTCGGTAGAGTGCCGAAAATTGATCGTACGATCAAGTTTGCGGGGTGTTCTCCAGGGCGCGGCGGTCTTCTTTCTCGCTCATGCGGCGGAAATACGTCGAGAGCAATGCGCCGGAAATATTGTGCCAGACGCTGAACAGTGCGCTCGGCACCGCCGCCAACGGCGAAAAGTGCGCGCTGGCCAACGCGGCGCCCAGCCCGGAGTTCTGCATGCCCACTTCCAGCGCCAACGACTTGCGTTGCGCCAGTGGCAGTTTGAATATGCGGCCGGTGAAGTAGCCCAGCAGGTAGCCGAAGCTGTTGTGCAGCATCACCACGGCCATGATCAGCAGGCCCGACTCGGCGATTTTCGCCTGGCTGGCGGCAACCACCGCCGCAACGATGATCACAATGCTGACCACCGACACCAGCGGTAATACGTCCACCGCATGCCGCACGCGCTCACCGAGCAGGCGTTGTGCGAGCACGCCGAGCACGATCGGCAGCAGCACCACTTGCAGGATCGACCAGAACAGCTCCATGAACGACACCGGCAGCCAGGCCGAGGCCAGCAGCCAGATCAGCGCCGGCGTGAGCAGCGGGGCGAGGAGGGTGGTGACGGCGGCGATGGCCACCGACAGCGCCAGATCGCCGCGTGCCAGCCAGGTCATCACGTTGGATGAGGTGCCGCTCGGGCAGCAGCCGACCAGGATCACGCCGACGGCAATTTCCGGCGGCAGGTGAAACGCCTGGCACAGCAACCACGCCACGCCCGGCATGATCACAAAGTGCGCGACCACGCCCAGGGCCACGCGCCACGGGTGACGGGCGACCTCGGCGAAGTCTTCGAGTTTGAGGGTCAGCCCCATGCCGAACATCACCAGGCCCAGCAGCGGCACGATGGCGCTTTTCAGGCCGATGAACCAGCTGGGCTCGAGGAAGGCGAGCACGGCGAAAATCAATACCCAGTAGGCGAAGGTATTGCCGACGAAGCGGCTCAGTGCGGCGAGTGCGCGCATGGGGATGTCCTTGTTATTAGAGTACTGGGGGGGGGCAAGCGCGGTCAAATGTGGGAGCTGGCTTGCCTGCGATGCGGGCACCCCGGTGTATCAGCGATAACCGGTTGATGCTATCGCAGGCAAGCCAGCTCCCACACTGACCGTGCCCACTTTTAAGGCCTGAGTTGCTTAGATGCCCTGTGGGCTCTCTTCACCGCCCAACGCTTCCACCAACGCCGGAATGAAATCACCAAACGTCAGCATCATCAGGGTAAAGCTCGCGTCCAGTTGGCCCAGGGCTTCTTCACCGCCGTCCTGTTCCGCCTGGTCTTGCAGCAGGTCTTCGAACTTCAGGCGCTTGACGGTCATCTTGTCGTCGAGCATGAAGGACAGCTTGTCCTGCCAGGCCAGCGACAGTTGGGTCACGACTTTGCCGGTGGTCAGGTGCAGCTGGATCTCTTCGCCGGTCAGGTCCTGGCGCTTGCAGCGCACAATCCCGCCGTCTTCATGGGTGTCGCGCAGTTCGCATTCGTCGAGGACGAAGAAGTCATCGGCCGGTTTCTGGGTGGTGACCCAGTCAGTCATGATCGCGGTCGGTGCGGTTTTTACCGTCAGTGGGCGAACCGGCAGGGTGCCGATCACTTCACGCAGGGTCGACAGCAGGTCTTCGGCGCGTTTCGGGCTGGCCGAGTTGACCAGGATCAGGCCCTGTTTCGGCGCGATGGCGGCGAAGGTCGACGAGCGACGGATAAAGGCGCGCGGCAGGAAGGCCTGGATGATTTCATCCTTGATCTGGTCGCGTTCCTTTTTATAGACCTTGCGCATTTGCTCGGCCTCGATCTCTTCGACTTTCTCTTTCAATGCGTCGCGCACCACGCTCCCCGGCAGGATGCGTTCTTCCTTGCGCGCGGCGATCAACAGGAAGTCACCGCTGACGTGCACCAGGGGAGCGTCTTCACCTTTACCGAAAGGCGCGACGAAACCGTAAGTGGTCAACTCCTGGCTGGCACAAGGGCGCGCCAGTTTGGTGGCCATGGCCGCTTCCAACGCCTCGGCATCAACGGGCAGATCTTGGGTCAGGCGATAGATAAGCAGGTTCTTGAACCACATGGGGTGAGTCTCTCCTTTATACAAAGGGGGGCATTATTCTCTTGATATCGCCTGAGGCCAACCCTGCCTAAGCCATTGGAAGGCCTCAAAAAAAAGATTTAAGAAAGTGCTTGCCAGACCCAGGGTCGCTCCGTAGAATGCGCGCCACACCGAAACGAAGGGTGATTAGCTCAGCTGGGAGAGCATCTGCCTTACAAGCAGAGGGTCGGCGGTTCGATCCCGTCATCACCCACCATTCGCTTCATGTGTTACGCGCAGCGGTAGTTCAGTCGGTTAGAATACCGGCCTGTCACGCCGGGGGTCGCGGGTTCGAGTCCCGTCCGCTGCGCCATATTCGGTTTCCTGGAACGCTGAACGCCAGGTGACCACGGAAAGCCCGCTCATTGAGCGGGCTTTTTGCTTTCTGGGCTTTAAAAACCTGACATAAAAACGCCGCCGATCATTCCGATGATCGGCGGCGTTTTTGTTGGGCGCTTAGAAATCCCAGCGCGTGGTCACCATGAAATTGCGAGGCTCGCCGTAAGCGGCAGAGTTATAGAACCCGATGTTGGTGTAGTAGGACTTGTCGAAGATATTGTTGACGTTCAACGTCGCCGACAGGTTTTTGCTGATCTGATATTTGCTCATCAGGTCCACCAGCCAATAAGCATCCTGGGAGAATTCCTCATAGCCGCCACGCGGTGTGTTGTAGATGTCCTGCCAGCCTACACTCTGCCAGCGCACGCCGCCGCCGACGGTCAGCCTGTCCAGGTCGCCCTTGAGTTTATAAGTGGTGTACAGCTTGACCTGATCCTCGGGTTCGAACGTGGAGATCTTGACCCCCTTATCGTCGCGCACAATTTTGTGGGTGTAGCCGGCCTGGAGTTGCCAGCCCTCGGCAATCTCGCCGGACATTTCCACTTCGTAGCCCTTTGTCACCGCCTTGCTGCTCTTGTAGGCATAGTTGGACGGTGTCGGTTTCAAGTTGTTGTATTCGTCGTCGGACAGCGCGCGATTGGACTCATGGATCTCAAAGTAAGCTGCGCTGGCGTTGACGCGACCGTCGAGGAAGTCGGCCTTGAGCCCCAGTTCCCAGTTCTGCCCTTCATCCGGTTCAAGCAACTTGTTGTCACGGTCGCGGTTGTAGTTTTCCTGCGGCATGAAAATGTCGGTGTAACTGGCGTAGACCGCGTAGGTCTCGTTGAGGTCGTAGACCGCGCCGACATACGGCACGAACCGCCCGGACTCGCGATAGCTGGGGTTATAGCCGGTGACCTGGTAGTTGACCAAGCGTCCGCCCAGCAACAGCTTGAGGTCGTCGGCGAGGTTCAGGCGCGTGGTCACATAGGCGCCGGTCTGGCGCACAGTGTCATCGATCAGTGATTGCGCCTTACCCCAGTCCGGCATGGTCGCGTGGCCGTGCCAGTTATTGAAGTCGACGAGATTGGGGTCCAGGTTCCAATAGCCTTTGCCTTTCCATTCCGAGGCGCTGATCGAGCCGCCCAGCACCAGTTCATGCTCGCGACCGCCGAGGCTGTACGGACCGCTCACATACAGGTCGGCGGAATCGCTGACGGTTTCCCCGGTGTACTTGCCCGAGGTCAGTTGCGCGGTACCGTTCGGCTGCGGCTGGTCGCCCTGAATCGAGCCCATCAGCGCGTGGTAGCCGTTGATCTTATGGTCCATTTGCAGCTTGCTGACCCAGCCATTGCCCAGGTCGTGTTCCAGCATGGCGAACACAGTACGTGTGTATTGCTCCCAACTGCTCCATTCGGCGGCGTTGTTGAACGAACGCTTTACGCTGTTGCGATTGCCCTGGGAGTTGATCAGCGGAAAGCTGCCGGACCACGACGAGCCCTTCGGCAGCGTGTCCTGGTAGTCGCCGCCTACGGTCAGCAGGGTGTCCGGTGACAGGTCGAACTCCATGATGCCGTAGTACGTAGGGCTCTTGCGCGAGTAGTGGTCCATGAACGAGTGCTTGTCCTGATAAGCCGCCACGGCCCGTCCGCGCACATTGCCGCTGTCGGTCATCGGGCCGCTGACGTCCAGTTCGCTGCGATAGTTGTCCCACGAGCCCGCGCCGAGGGTGGCGTGACCCTGGAAGTCCGCCGTGGGTTTCTTGCGCACCAGGTTGATCGTTGCGCCCAGCGAGCCGGCCCCGGTGAGCAGGCCCGTAGCGCCCTTGAGCACTTCGACGCGGTCGTAGATCGCCATGTCGCTAAGGGTGTTGCCCGCCGAATAGGCGACGTTGCGCGCAGTCGAGGGAATGCCGTCGTACTGGAAGTTGTTGATAGAAAAACCGCGCGCGTAGTAATTGCTGCGCTCGGTGTCGAAGGCCGAAACAGTAATGCCCGGCGTGTGGCGCATCACGTCGTCGACGTTGTTCAGGCCGAAATCATCCATGTGCTGGCGGGTTACGACCGACACTGACTGCGGGGTTTCCTTGGGCGTCAGCACCAGTCGGGTAGAGGTGGCGATCGTGCCAGGGGTGTAGGAGCCGGTGTTTTCAGTGACGTTGCCCAGCAGGTTCCCGGTGACTTCGGTCGGGCTCAGTTCCATCGTGCCGCTGCTGGTCACAGGGGCAGGTTCGAGCGCGTAGACCTGATCACCTTTTACCGCGCGATAACCACTGCCTTGCAGCAGCCGATCGAAACCCTCCTGTACGCCGAAGTTGCCATTGAGGCCGGGGCCTTTGAGGCCATCAAGCGCGTGGGATTGGAACACGATGGCCACGCCGGCCTGTTGCGCAAACCGATTGAGCGAACTGCCCAGGGGGCCGGTCGGGATATCGTAGGGCTGGGCTGCGACATTGGCCGTTTGCGCCTGGGCAAGGGGAGGGCTCGTCAGGCTGAAGCTGAGAATGGCCAGGGAAAGCGGCGCGCTTTTCAGCAGGCCAAAGCGACCGCGGGGATGGAAAGGGGTGTGCATGGTGAAGGCAATCCTTTAGGTGTCGAATACCTGTCTTGACGGCCAACTCCGAAAGAACCGGAAGCAAATGCGAATAATTATTTATCAGGCGTGTCGTTTGGCTCCACGAAGATCAGCCAGGGGGTAAAGTTTCTGATTGTGATCGGTAGGGTTTGGGCGAGTAGCTGCAGGGCGTGGTCGCTGTCGTCCAAGGGGATCACAGCTGATACGCGCAGGCTCTGCAGTGCGGCGCGATCGAATTGCACGCGCCCGGAACGGTGGCGGGCGATTTTATCCAGTACCTCCGGCAATGGCCGGTTTTCCACCACCAATTGATGGCGGCGCCAGGCGTCGTCGATGCTCGCCGGGTCGATGCTGCCGGCCAGGCGCACGCTGTTGGCGCTGAGCAGGGCCTGGGTGCCGGCGTCGACTTCGAGGGTCTGCCGTGCATTGGCGCTTTGTGCGGCCACCCGCGATTGCAGCATGCTCAGCACGGTGACATCACCTTCGCGCTTGACCACAAATCGGGTCCCGAGTGCGCGCAAGGTGCCCTGTGCCGTCTGCACGATAAACGGCCGCGTGCTGTCGTGCGCTACCTCGACCAGAATCTCGCCTTGCAACAACTCGATGCGCCGCTGTTGGGTGTCGAAATGCAGGTTCGCCGCGCTGATGCCGTTCAGGGTCACGGTCGAGCCATCCGCCAGGTGCAGGGTTTGCCATTGGCCGGGGCCATTGCGTACATCGGCCATCCACTGTTGCGGGTAAGGGCTGACGAGCAGCGCTACCGCGGGGATTGCCAGGCTGCACGCCAGCAGCAGGGCACGAACCGCGTTCTTGCGGCGGTGGGACTTCTGGTGGGTAAACGCCGCGTTCAATGCGGCCCGCGCCGGTGATTTTTTCCCACGCAGGGCCTGCATGCGGGAAATCACCTCTTCCATACGTGCTGCGGCTGCCGCGTAGTGCGGACCCTGTTGTTTCCAGCTCTCGAACGCCAGGCGTTCGGCCTCACTGAGCTCGCCTTCGTGCAGGCGCAGCATCCATTCGGCAGCTTGTTCTTCTATCTGTTGGCGGACGTGGGGCATGCGCGATCAAGTATCCATACTGTGGCCGCAATGCATGAGTGCCCGAATCAGGTACTTGCGCACAGTGCGTTCCGACAACTTGAGCTGCCGCGCAATTTGCTGTTGCGTCATCTCTTCAAGGTAATACAGCACAAACGCCTGGCGCGAGTATTCGTGCATGCCTTCGAGGATAAATGCGATCTGTTCAAGGGCTTCGAGGGTGGCGTGGATCTGTTCCGGCGACTGGAAGCCTTCCAGCGCATCCATCGTCAAGGCCAGTTCGTGCAAGTAGGCGTGCTCGATCTGCTTGCGCCGTGCCTGATCGATAACTAATCGCCGTGCCGTGGTGCTCAAGTACGCCCTGGGCTCGCGGATGTTGGCCACGGATTCGCGCGCATTGAGAATCCGTGTGAAGGTGTCTTGCGCCAGATCCGCCGCGTTTTGGCGACAGCCCAGTTTGCGCCGCAGCCAGCCCAGCAGCCAACCATGATGCTCACTGTAGAGTGCGGTAATTTCGCGTTGAAATGGCGGTTCACCCACAGACATAGGCGTGGCTCAGGCGTTATTGAGAATGGTTTTTAATTGTGAGGCCAAGTGTTGGGTAAACGCAATAGAGTCGCGTTTGAGGCGCAAGAAGCCCGGATTTACTGGGTTTGCGCCGCAACCGAAGAAATATTTCCTATAAAGTGCATTTAAATCAAGACATTGCGGATTTTTGATGTATGATGCCGCCCACACCGAAAGTGAAGGGTGATTAGCTCAGCTGGGAGAGCATCTGCCTTACAAGCAGAGGGTCGGCGGTTCGATCCCGTCATCACCCACCATTCGCTTCAAGTGTTACGCGCAGCGGTAGTTCAGTCGGTTAGAATACCGGCCTGTCACGCCGGGGGTCGCGGGTTCGAGTCCCGTCCGCTGCGCCATATTCGGTTTCCTGGAACGCTGAACGCCAGGTCACCACAAGAAAGCCCGCTCATCTGAGCGGGCTTTTTTTTGCCTGCGATTTGGCCTTCCTGCGCATTGCCGCTGTGCACTGCCTACTCGCCCTGAACTGTGCTGGTGCGTCATGACGTGGGGGAATACCCCCATGCCCATTAGTCGATTGCGCCACTTGCCGCTTAAACGGTTATCTATAGCCACGCGAAGACTTCCAGGCGAGCTACCGGCAGCAGGACGCTGCGGTGCCCGCTCTCTAACAATGGCCTTTCGAGGCGATAAAAATAGTCTGCAAGGGGAATGGCACTCGATGAAATATCCTTTACGTCCGTTGGTGTTCTGGCCAACGTTTTTGATTCTGCTGGCGGCGGTAGTCGCCAGCTACGTTGACCTGGATGCATTCCTTGCGGTCAGCAAACAGCTCAATAGCGTGATCCTCAAGAATTTCTCGTGGTTGTTCAGTGCCGGCTCGTTTGCCATGGTGGTGCTGACCGCGATCGTTTATTTCTCCGCATTGGGCAAGGTGCGCATCGGTGGCGAAGACGCCCAGCCGTTGCTGAGCAAATGGCGCTGGTTCATGGTGGCGCTGTGCACCACGCTGGCGGTGGGTGTGTTGTTCTGGACCACCGCCGAGCCGCTCTATCACCTCTACGCGCCACCCACCAGCCTGCCGATCGAAGCCGGCAGCTCGGCGGCAAAAAGCTTTGCGATGTCGACGATGTTCCTGCACTGGACCATCACCCCCTACGCCATCTATCTGGTGCCCTCGCTGGTGTTTGCGCTGGTGTTCTACAACCGTCGCAGCAATTTCTCGATCGGCGCGATGCTCGAACCTTTGCTGGGCGCGGCGCGGGTCAAGCGTTACGCCGGGCTGATCGACACCCTGGCGATGTTCGCCCTGGTGGCCGGTATGGCCTCGTCCCTGGGCACCGGCGCGCTGACTTTGGCGGGCGGTCTGAGCCAATACATCGGCGGCGAAACCACGCCGTTTCGCCTGGCGATCATCATCGCGATCATCGTCATCACCTTTGTCGCCTCGGCGGCCAGCGGCCTGCAGCGCGGAATTGTGATGCTGTCCTCGTTCAACACCTGGATCATGCTGGCCCTGGGGTTGTTCGTACTGCTGTGCGGGCCGACCCTGTACATGTTCAGCCTCGGCGTCGAGTCCCTCGGTGTTTACCTCGACACGTTCTTCAGCCGCAGCCTGTTCACCGGTGCCGCCAGTGGTGACACCTGGCCGCAGAGCTGGACGGTGTTCTACTGGTCGGTGTGGTTTGCCTGGGCGCCGGTGAGTGCGCTGTTCCTCGGCAAGATCGGCCGTGGCTACACCGTGCGCGAATTCATCCATATCAACATGCTCTACCCGGCACTGTTTACCGCGATCTGGATCTGCATCTTTTCCGGCACCAGCCTGTACTTCGATGCGCTGGGCGACGGTAGCCTCAACCGGGTGTTGAACGAGCAGGGCGTTGAGCACGTGCTGTACCAGATGTTCCAGCAACTGCCGGCCAGCGGCTTGATGATCGCGTTCCTACTGTTCGTGGCGTTTATCTCGTTTGTGACGGCGGCGGACTCCAGCACCGACGTGATCGCCAACCTGTGCAGCAAAGGCGTGACCGCCGACTCCGACCTCGACGGCAACCCGATGTTGAAGATTGTGTGGGGCGTGATCATCGGCACGGTGTCGTGGGTGATGGTCGCCTTTGTCGGCATCGACGGGGTGAAGATGCTGTCCAACCTCGGCGGCTTGCCCGGGATGATCCTGGTGCTGCTGGCCAGTACTTCGCTGATCTTCTGGCTGAAGAACCCGGCGCTGCTCGATGTGAAAAGCCTGCAGCCGGCCGCTGAGCCCGGCCTGCGTGGCGCGAGCCCGGTCGCGGAATTCGCCCGCTAAGTCACCCATCCTGTGTGTCTCCCTGCGCGCTCCCCAGCGGGCGCGGGGGCGTCGTTTGTTCGCGATAAAATGTTCTGGAGTTATCGATGGAAATCGTTACCGAGTTTGCCTACAAGGTCCGTGAAATCGAGCATTGCCTGATCCCCCTGAAGGACGGCACCCAACTGGCCGCGCGCATCTGGCTGCCGGAAGTCGCCGGTTTGCAGGCCTTCCCGGCGATCCTCGAATACCTGCCGTACCGCAAGCGCGACGGCACCGCCGTGCGCGATGCGCTGACTCACCCGTGGATGGCGGGGCAGGGCTATGTCTGCGTGCGCGTGGACATGCGTGGAAATGGCGAATCCCAGGGCCTGATGGCCGACGAATACCTGCTGCAGGAACAGGACGACGCCCTCGAAGTGATCGACTGGCTGTGCCAGCAGCCCTGGTGCGACGGCAAGGTCGGCATGATGGGTATCTCGTGGGGTGGCTTCAACGGCCTGCAAGTCGCGGCGCGCCAGCCCGAGGCGTTGAAGGCGATCATTACCCTGTGCTCCACCGATGACCGCTTCGCTGACGACATCCACTACAAAGGCGGCAACCTGCTGATGGAGAACTTCGGCTGGGCCGCGACCATGCTCAACTTCAGCGCCGCAGTGCCCGACCCACTGCTGGTCGGCGACGCCTGGAAAACCCTCTGGCAGCAACGCCTCGAGGCCATGCCGCTGCTCGCCGAAACCTGGCTGCAGCATCAGACCCGCGATGACTACTGGCGCCACGGCTCGGTGTGCGAGGACTATTCGAACATCAAGGCGGCGGTCTACGCCGTGGGCGGTTGGGGCGATGCCTACCGCAACACCGTGTCGCGCATGATGGAGCACTTGCCGGGGCCGAAGAAGGCGATGATCGGCCCGTGGATTCACAAGTACCCGCATTTCGCCGTACCCAACCCGGCCATCGGCTTCCTGCAAGAGGCCAAACGCTGGTGGGATCACTGGCTGAAGGGCATCGATAATGGGGTCATGGACGACGCGGCCTGCACTTTTTACCTACAGGACATTCTGCCGCCCAAGGGCAGTTACGCCGAACGGCCGGGCATCTGGGTACAGACGTCGGGATGGCCGGACGCGCAGGTGCAGTGGACCGATTTCAGCCTGGATGAGCGCGGCCTCAGCCCCGGCAACCAAGCATTGGCCGTTACGCGCAGTGTGTGCTCGCCACTGACCACCGGCCTGCACCAGGGCGAATACTGCGCCATCTGGTTCGGCCCTGACGGCCCGACCGACCAGCGCCGCGATGACGCTCACTCGCTGTGTTTCGACTCGCAGCCGCTGACCGAACCCCTGGCGCTGCTCGGCGATGCGCGCCTCACGTTGCGCCTGGCCAGTGACACCACCTGCGGCCAATTGGTCGCGCGCCTGAACGCGGTAGCGCCGGACGGGCAAGTCACGCAGATCAGTTACGGCGTGCTCAATCTCACGCTGCGCGAGGACTTTTCCCGCGTGACGCCGGTTGTGCCGGGCGAACCGATGGACGTGCACCTGAGCCTGGACCATATCGGCATGCGCCTGCCCGCCGGCTACCGTCTGCGCCTGGCCCTGAGCACCGCGAGTTTCCCGCTGCTGTGGCCGAGCCGTGAGCTGACCACCCTGACCTTGCTGCCGGGCCTGCAAAGCCTGCAACTGCCGATCTTTACCGGCGAGGCGGTGGATTGCCCATTCGAGGCGCCGCAGTCGGCCACCCCGGCCGCCCTCGAGGTGCTGCGCGCCGCCGCACCGAAACGCACTTTGATCGAAGACGTGGGCAGCGGCGAAGTCTGCGTGAAAATCGAGGACGACTTGGGCGCCATGCGCTTTACCGAGCATGGTTTGTCCGTGGACCAGCGCTGTACCGAGCAGTATCGCGTGTCGCCGTGGGACCCGCTGTCGACCCGTGCTGATATCCAGTGGCACTACGCTGTGAGCCGCGATGCCTGGGCTGTAGAAGTGGAAAGCCGCCTCAGCGTGCACGCCGACGCCGAGTGGTTCTACGTGGAAGCGGAGCAGACGGCCTGGGAAAATGGCCAGCTGGAACACCGTCGGCAATGGAGCAAACGCGTGGCCAGGGTCGCGCTGTGAGTGAGCAACTGGCAGGATACTGGCCAACGTGATCTCTGCGGGCCCAGGCACACCTGAGCCCGTTTCTGCTATTGGGACTTTTCATGTCGCGCCGAAACGTCGATCTTCCGCCACTCAACTGCCTGCAGACCTTCGAAGCGGCTGCCCGTCATTTGAGTTTTACCCAGGCCGCACATGAACTGAACCTGACCCAGAGCGCGGTCAGCCGCCAGGTCAAGCGCCTGGAAGAAGACCTGGCCCGCCCACTGTTTTATCGGCTGGCGCAAGGCTTGAGCCTGACGCCGGCGGGGCTGCGTTACTTTCGCACCATCCAGCGCCTGTTGCGCGAACTCGACCGAGAGTCTGCCGAGTTGCGCCGTCGTGGTGCCGATCGCCAGTTGACCCTGGCCAGTACGCCTACCATCAGCTCCATCTGGCTCGCCGGCCTGCTGCCGCAATTTCAGCGCGAGCACCCGGACCTGGATATCCGCATCCTGTGCAGCGAAAGCCCGAGCCACCTGGACGTCAACGAATATGACCTGGGCCTGTTCTATCACCTTGATGAGCTGCCGGCGCCCCACGGCCTGGAGCTGTCGCCGGTGTTCGACAGCGAGCAGGTGATTGCCGTGTGCAGCCCCGGCTACATCGAGCGGCACGGGCCTATTCACGACCTGCAACACGTGCTCTACGCCCACACGTTGCTGATCGTCGAGGACCACCATCACGACTGGCTGACCTGGACCGACTGGTTCGCCGATGCCGGCGCCCAGTACCACACCCCGCGCCATGCGTTGCGCACCAACAGCTATCAGTTGTTGATGCAGTCGGCGGTCATGGGGCACGGCGTTGCCCTGGGCTGGAGGAGCCTGCTGGCCGGCGAGCTGGCTGCCGGCCGCCTGCAAATGGCCTTGCCGCACAGCATGCACAGCCGTGGTCGCCTGCACCTGATGCAACCCCATCACCGCAACCCGCCGTCGGCGGCGCGCAGTTTTCGCCAATGGTTGCTGGCCTATACCAGCGACGTGAATGCCCCCCTTTAAGCGCCGACTTTCCCCATGAACCTGACTTTCCTGACGTTTCCTGCGCTGTACAGCGCCACCATCCTGATGCTCACCGGCAACGGGCTGTTTTTCAGTTTTATCGGCTTGCGCCTGAGCAGCCAGGGCATCAACGAGGTATGGATCGGCGCGCTGACGGCGGCGTACTACGGTGGCATGGTCTGCGGCGCCAAATTCGGCCACCGCATGATTGCCGGCGTCGGCCATGTGCGCTCGTATGTCGCCTGCGCCGGGGCCGCCACCATCATCGTGCTGCTGCATGTGCTGTTCGAGCAGCTGGAATTCTGGCTGGTGCTGCGCTTCGTGATGGGGCTGGTGATGATGAACCAGTACATGGTCATCGAGAGCTGGCTGAACGAGCAGGCGGAAAACAACCAGCGCGGCGCGGTATTTGCCGGCTACATGGTGGCGGTATCCCTCGGCCTGATGCTGGGGCAGGGCGTGTTGATCTGGCGCCCGGAGCTGGATTTCAAACCGCTGGTCATCGTCGCGATCTGCTTTGCCGCCTGCCTGCTGCCGGTGACCATGACCAAGCGCCTGCACCCGGCCAAGCTGGTGGCGGCGCCGCTGGAGGTCGGGTTTTTCTGGCAGCGCGTGCCCCAGGCGCTGACCACGGTATTTGTGACGGGCCTGATGATCGGCGCGTTTTATGCGCTGGCCCCGGTGTTCGCCACGCGCAACGGCCTGAGCACCGCCCAGGCGAGTACCTTTGTCGCGGTGTCGATTTTTGCCGGGCTGTGCGGCCAGTGGCCGATCGGCTGGCTGTCGGACCGCATCGACCGCTCGCGGCTGATTCGCGCCTGCGCACTGGCCCTGGGCCTGCTGGTGATTCCGCTGTGGGGGCTGGTGCAACTGCCGTATGCCTGGCTGCTGGTGTTCGGCTTTCTCAGTGGCTTGCTGCTGTTCACCCTGTACCCGCTGGCGGTGGCGCTGGCCAACGACAACGTCGAACAACCCCGGCGTGTGCCATTGAGCGCAATGATGCTGGCCACCCACGGCATTGGCGCCAGCCTGGGGCCGATGCTCAGCGGCGCGCTGATGAACAGCTACGGGCACGGCGCGTTTTACATGCTGTTTTCGGCCTGTGCGCTGCTGCTGATCTGGCGTGTGCAACCGAAGCAGGTCACGGGTGAATACTTGGTCGAAGGGGCGCCATTGCACCATGTGGCCATGCCTGAACATCCAATGGGGGGCATGGCCGTGGTGCTCGACCCCCGCGTGGATGAAATCCCCGAAGAACTGGTGATCAACGACCCGCCGGCCGACGGCAAGCCCTGACGGCTACTTGGCTTTTTTCTTGCGCGGCTGGCGCGTAGCCAAGTGCTCGAAGCAAAACGAGGCGGCGCCGAACACGGCGATGATGGTCAGTACGAGCATGCCGAGGGTTGAGCTTTCCAAGGTGAACTTTCCTACGTGATGGGTAGGTCTTCACGTTAGAGGCGCGGCGAAAGCGGCTCAATAGACCCGACGCAAACCTTACGGCGCCGGGCCTATCGTTACGCACTTTTTACGGGGCGTTACGGCTATGGCGGTAATCGCTGACCGCTTCGTACACCGCCTTGCGCAAGCGGTTGATGCCACCAATGGGGCGATGCTCGGCGACGCCAAACCAGGGGTTGAACGACTGGTTGTCGCATGCCAGGTTCTGCTCCGGCGTATCGAAATCCTGCGCGGGGATGCGCACCCTGGCCACCGTTTCGAACTGCGCGTCGCTCTCCTTCCATTCAATGCTGGTGTCCTCGATCGGCATGAACTTCTGCGGATTCTGCCGCTGGATCTGCAACACGAAACACGCAGGTACGCGGTCGGTGGACAATTGCTGGTTCAAGGCGCTGCGCAGGAAGTTCGGCAGGTCCTGGTTCTGCTTGGGCAGAGCGTATTCCGGGCAGCTTTGCGGGTCGGGTGCGACGCGGAACTTGGCGTTGGCCGTGCCGAACTTGTAGGGCGATACCGAAAAGTAGGTGGTCTGCGTCGGGCTGGCCGGCGCGGGTGCCAGGGTCGCCAGGGCGATAAACAAATGGCGAACCTGCCAGGTGCGGGGGTCGAGCTTGGGGAAGAACGCCAGGACCTTCTTGCCATCTGCCTGGGCGCCGATGTTCTGCGCGTATTCCGCCACGTCACTGACGAAAAAGTTCGGGTGGCTGAACATCACGAAGTCCTGTTCGGTGCGCGTTTGCTGGTCGGCCAGCAACTGCTTGCCTGGCACCTCCAGCAGTTTGAGCGCCATGCCCCGCGCATCGCGGATGCTGTCGAACTGCGGGTAGGCGTTGCCGTTGGACAACCGGATCAGCCCCTGCCAGGTTTTGCCAGGCTCGGCGAACACGCCTTGGCGCAACGCAGGGTCGAGATCGGCCAGCACACTGACTTCAGCCTTCACGCAGCCATGGGCCTTGGCGTGTGCATCGCGCAGGTAGCGCGTGCCTTCGCGGTGCTGGTCGACGATGCGCACCGCCGTCTGGATGATGCCTTGGGTCATGGCCGCCTCGCCCGCGGGGACCTGCTCGTTTGGCGACACCGGGCCGCTGTGCTGCCAGGCGTACCAGGCGATGGCGGCCAGCCAGCCGAGCAGGCCCAGGCCCAGCAGCCACAACAGGGTCTTGCCGAGAAATGCGCCAAGGCGCAGCCAGAGGCGGGCGAGCAGGGAGCCTTGGTTGTATTGAGATCGGATAATCATGGCAATTGTTGCTCCAGTGGGCCGCCCAGCACTTTCAGGTATTCCAGCAGCGCCCAGCGTTCCTGCGGCAGCAGGCCGCGGCCGATGACGCCATTGCCACGTGCGCCAGCACGAAATTCGTGGCCGCTGTTGTGGTTGCCGGTGATGGTGGTATCGAACAAAAAGGCATTCTTGAATGCGTCAGTCTGGAAGCCCAGGTGGCGCGGATCGTAGTCGAACGTGCCTTTATAGAAGGTGGTGCTGCGCTCGTCCTGGGGCGAGAGCAGCTGGTAGATCGTCGGCACCGAGCCGTTATGCAGGAACGGCGGGGTGGCCCACACGCCGGCCAACGGGCGGGCCTTGTAGGCACGCAACTCGCGCACGCAGATCGACAGGCCGAAGCCATCCAGGCGCGGGCGCTCGGCAGGGGTGACGCCGGCGGCGCGGTAGGCGTGGTCCTCGACAAATGCGGTGACATAGGCGAGGCCCTTGGCCACGGAGATTTTTTTCAAATCCAGTGGCTCGGTGGGCGCGGGGTGCAGATCCACGTTCAGCTTGGCCAACTCCGCCGTATCCCATTGCAGCGCGCTGAGGTCGTAGCGTTGGTCGGCAATGTTGCTGGCGGTGCCGGGGTCGGTGCCGACGTAGTCCACGGGGAGCATTTTCAGGTGCTGCACCGGGCGGCCATTTTCCTCGGTGACAGCCGGCACATGGCAGCCGGCGCAGTTCTCGGCGAACAGCGCGCGGCCTTGGGCGGCGAGAGGTTTGTCGATGCCGCCGAACACGTCCTCGGGCCAGGTCGGGGGCTTGAGGCGTTGCAGGGTTTCTTCGATCAGGTTGAGGTCGCGCACCCGTACGCTGGAGGGGTAGCGCGCCGCGCCCTGAAGCGGCTGGCCGGCGCTGTCGAAAAAGCTCAGGGTTGCGCCGACGCCGAGGGCTTCGCCGATGTTGCGCACCATCGGTTGTTGGGCCGAACCGTTCCATTGTACCCAGTCGAAGGTCCAGATATCCCACAAGTGCGGGTAGTCCACCGGTGCATTGGCGACGCGGTAGTTATCCGGGGAAATCGCGTCGCCGAAACTTGCATTGGCGATGCGACCAAACGCGTCCGTACGGCCGGGGCCTTCTTCGGTGGGGTAGAGCCCGCGATGGGTGTCATTCCAGGCGACTTTGAGAAACTGGTTCAGTGACTGCTTGAAGTCCTGGCGCAGTTGGCTGTGCTGGGCGTCGTATTGATCGCCCAGCACCTTGCGCGCGAAGCGTTCGAATTTCCACGGGTTGTAATAGGTCGCGGCAAGGCTGGCGACCAGGGCCTGGCCGAAACTGCCACCGCGCAACGTCGGCACGCTGGACGGCAGCACGTGCTGGGCCGAGCCGCCATCAACGCGCAGGGCCTGGCCTTTGTAGTGCAGCTCGCCGGTGTGGCAGGCGGCGCAGGTGATGTCCAGGTATTCGACATTGCTGCCGGCATTTCTGTGTCGGGCGAACCCCACGGGCAGGTTGCCGGGGTTTTGCGCAGTGGGCACCTGCCTCGGGTCGACCAGGAAACCGAAGCGCGCCAGGTAGTCCGGCGCGGCAAAGCGTTGCTCGGAAAACGGCAGCTCCAGGGCGGTGAACCAGTCGTAGTGCAGGCCCTTTACCTGGGTGCCCTGGGGCGTGAAGTAATAGGTCTGGCGGTCGGCGGCACTCCATTGGTCCTGGTAGTGCACCTGCTGCACGGGCGCGTAGTCCGGGAGCTTTGGATTGACGACGTAATAAAGCACCACGGCCAGGATCAGGCCCAGTGCGATGAGTATCAGGAGTAAAACACGGGAAAAAATGCGCAACATAACTATCCTTGTCTGAACCCTTGTCTCGGCCTGGCCGAGCAGTGGAGTTGTTATGCCACTACGCCATGAGCGCGGCAAGTGGCCATGAGCCTGGAGGTAGGCGGTCCCACGATCCTTCGCGGGCCTCCATCATGAATGAAAATGCTTTTAAACACGTGAACTTATCGGAAGTTTCCTGCTCACATGCCGGTAGCCATTGGTCGTGGCCGCCTGATAAGCTCGCGACTTTATTCAAATGCCCTTTTGGCGCATGAACAAGGAAATAGCATGAAACAGCATCGGTTGGCGGCGGCGGTGGCCCTGGTTTGCCTGGTACTTGCGGGTTGTGATTCGCAGACCAGCGTAGAGCTGAAAACCCCGGCGCAGAAAGCTTCCTACGGCATCGGCCTGAACATGGGCAAAAGCCTTGCTCAGGAAGGCATGGATGACCTGGATTCCAAGGCCGTAGCCCAAGGCATCGAAGATGCCGTCGGCAAGAAAGAGCAGAAGCTCAAAGACGACGAGCTGGTCGAAGCGTTTGCCGCACTGCAGAAGCGTGCCGAAGAACGTATGACCAAGATGAGCGAAGAGTCGGCAACCGCCGGCAAGAAATTCCTCGAAGACAATGCCAAGAAAGACGGCGTAGTCACCACCGCTTCCGGTCTGCAGTACAAGATCACCAAGAAAGCCGACGGCCCTCAGCCCAAGCCGACTGACGTGGTGACTGTTCACTACACCGGCAAGCTCACCAACGGCACCACCTTTGACAGCTCCGTGGATCGCGGCAGCCCGATTGACCTGCCGGTCAGCGGCGTGATCCCGGGTTGGGTCGAAGGCCTGCAACTGATGCACGTCGGCGAGAAGGTTGAGTTGTACATCCCGTCCGACCTGGCCTACGGCGCCCAGAGCCCGAGCCCGGCTATCCCGGCCAACTCGGTACTGGTATTCGACCTGGAACTGCTGGCCATCAAGGACCCAGCCAAGGCTGAAGCCCCTGACGCACCTGCTGCACCAGCCGCCAAGAAGTAATCGGCGCCTGAACATCCAACGCCCCGTCTCGACGGGGCGTTGTTGTTTCTGAAGCTTTCAAAATCTGTGCCTGTACAAATCCAACCGAACCCCTGCAATCTGAAGCAGTCAGATTTAAGACTCGAGTACGGGTAGCCGCACATCTGGGCCAAGTCAATGAATTCTTGGGTTTTTTTAATGTGCGCAAAAAACGCCCGATCTGACTGCAAGCCTTGTAATCCGTGGCTTTCAGCCGGGAAAATAGGCTCTGTTCACAAGGTTATCCACAATTTGTGTGGATAACCTTCTAT
>NZ_UTBG01000181.1 GCF_900580675.1 Pseudomonas viridiflava | reverse complement strand
CCCATGGCATCGAGTCGCTGATCGTCGAGGATACAAGCGGCAAGAAGGCCAACCTGTTCGCCAGCACCGGCCCCAGGGGCAAGCCTGGCGTGCTGCTGTCCGGGCATACCGACGTGGTGCCGGCGGCGGGGCAGGCGTGGACCTTTCCCGCCTTCGCCGCCACTGTGCAGGACGGGCGCATCTACGGGCGCGGCAGCTGCGACATGAAGGGTTTTATCGCCCTGGCCATCGACGCCATGCTCGATGCCGCCGACCACACCCTGAGCCGCCCGCTGCAACTGGCGCTGTCCCACGACGAGGAGATCGGCTGCGTCGGCGTACGGCGCTTGCTCGACGTGTTGCACCTGGCGCCGGTGCGGCCGTTTTTGTGCGTGATCGGCGAGCCGACCAACATGCAGTTTGTGCTGGGCCACAAAGGCAAGGGTTCCTACCGCACCTACTGCCGCGGCCAGGAGGCCCATTCATCGCTGGCGCCACGTTCGGTCAACGCCATCCATGTGGCCTGCGACTTTATCGCCGCGCTGCGTGAAAGCCAGCAACAGTTGCAGCAACACGGCGCCCAGGACCACGATTACGACGTGCCCTACAGCACCGTGCATGTCGGGCAGATTGGCGGCGGCAAGGCGCTGAATATCGTGCCTAACCTGTGCACCCTGGATTTTGAAGTGCGCAACCTGCCGGCCGACGATCTGGAGCAGTTCCTGGAGCAGATGCGCGAACGCGCCGAAGTGATCGTGCGCGAGGCGCAAAAACTCTCCAGCGTAGCGGCGATCGAGATCGAAACGATCAACGTCTACCCGGGCCTGGACACGCACCCCAGCGTCGAAGCGGTGCGCTTTCTCAAGCAATTTGCCGCGCCGGGCACCGGGACTTCCAAGGTTTCGTTCGGCACCGAAGGCGGCCTGTTCAAACAGCGCCTGAACGTGCCGGTGGTGGTCTGCGGGCCGGGTTCCATCGAGCAGGCGCACAAGCCCGACGAGTTTATCGAGATCAGCCAGATGGACGCCGGCGAGCGCTTTTTGCAAGGCTTGCTCGGTTCGCTGACGACCTAGCAGAGCCTGCCGTCCTGGGCTGAATTTCAGCACGGCACGCTGCTGTAACCGCGCTTTCGGCATCCTCGTCCGCGGCACCTGCCTAGACTGGAGCGTGTCTCGGATCAGGACTCGACCATGCTCAAGAATCGCTTGCAAGACCCCAGCCTGCTGGCTGAACTCGCCTACGTAGAGGGCCAATGGATCGCCGCCGACAGCGGCGCGACCCTGGATATCCACGACCCTGCCACGGGCCATCTAATTGCCCAGGTCCCGGCGATGGACGCGGTGGATACCCGCCGCGCCATCGAAGCCGCCGAGCGTGCCTGGCCCGCCTGGCGCGCGCGCGCTGCAGCAGAGCGCGCGGCGCTGCTGGAGCGCTGGTACCAGGCGATGATCGACAACCTCGATGACCTGGCGCTGATCATGACCTGCGAGCAGGGCAAGCCGCTGAACGAAGCCAAAGGCGAAGTGCGCTACGGCGCCGGGTTCGTCAAATGGTTCGCCGAGGAAGCGCGCCGGGTCTATGGCGAAACCATGCCGGCGCCGAGTGGCGACCGTCGCCTGTTGACCCTCAAGCAACCCGTGGGTGTGTGCGCCGCCATCACCCCGTGGAACTTCCCCAACGCGATGATCACGCGCAAATGCGCGCCGGCCCTGGCTGCCGGGTGCCCGATCATCGTCAAGCCGTCGGACCTTACGCCGCTGTCGGCCCTGGCCCTGGCGGTGCTGGCCGAGCGCGTCGGCATTCCTGCCGGGGTGTTCAATGTGATCACCGGGCTGCCCGCCGGCATCGGCGAAGAGCTGACCGGCAACCCGGCGGTGCGCAAGATTTCCTTCACCGGCTCCACCGCCGTCGGCCGTTTGCTGATGCGCCAGAGCGCCGAGCACATCAAGCGCCTGAGTCTGGAGCTGGGCGGCAATGCGCCGTTTGTCGTGTTTGATGACGCCGACCTGGAGCAGGCGGTAGCCGGGGTCATGGTCAGCAAATTCCGCAACGCCGGGCAGACCTGCGTGTGCGCCAACCGCATCCTGGTGCAGGCCGGTATCTACGCGCGTTTCGCCGCGCGCCTGGTGGAAGAGGTGGGCAAACTCAAGGTCGGCAATGGCCTGGAAGACGGCGTGACCATCGGCCCGCTGATCAACGCCGCGGCGGTGAACAAAGTCGCGCGGCATATTGACGATGCCCTGAACCAGGGCGCGCAGCTGCTGTGCGGCGCGATCCCCACGGGTGACAGCCAATTCGTGCAACCCACCGTGCTGGGCGACACCCACGCGGGCATGCTGCTGGCCAACGAAGAAACCTTCGGCCCGGTGGCGCCGCTGATGCGGTTTACCGACGAGGCCCAGGCACTCGCGCTGGCCAACGCCACACCGTACGGCCTGGGCGCCTACTATTTCACCCAGGACCTGCAGCGCTCGTGGCGCTTTGGCGAGGCGCTGGAGTTCGGGATGGTCGGGCTCAACACCGGGATTATCTCGATGGAAGTCGCGCCGTTTGGCGGCGTCAAGCAATCGGGCCTGGGGCGCGAGGGCAGCAAATACGGCCTGGACGAGTACCTTGAAGTCAAAGCCTTCCATATCGGCGGGTTGAACTGATTTTTTTGCGAGGCACGCACCATGAGCAAGGCATTCAGAATCGCCGCGATCGCCGGCGATGGCATCGGCAAGGAAGTGCTGCCTGAGGGGCTGCGGGTAGTGGAGCAGGCGGCCAGGACCTGGGACTTGAACCTGAGCATCGAAGTGCTCGACTGGGCCCACTGCGATTACTACCTGGAACACGGGCAGATGATGCCCGACGACTGGTTCGAGCAGCTCAAGGGCTTTGACGCGATTTACTTCGGTGCCGTGGGCTGGCCGGACAAGGTCCCGGACCATATTTCCCTGTGGGGCTCACTGCTCAAGTTCCGCCGCGACTTCGACCAATACGTGAACATCCGCCCGGTGCGGCTGTTTCCCGGCGTGCCCTGCCCGCTGGCCGGGCGCAAGCCGGGGGACATCGATTTCGTGGTGATCCGCGAGAACACCGAGGGTGAGTATTCGTCGGTGGGCGGCAAGATGTTCGAAGGCACTGAGCATGAGTTCGTGCTGCAGGAGTCGGTGTTCACCCGACGCGGCGTTGACCGCATTCTCAAGTTTGCCTTCGACCTGGCGCAGACCCGTCCGCGTAAAAAGCTGACGGCGGCGACCAAGTCCAACGGGATCTCCATCAGCATGCCGTACTGGGATGAGCGTACGGCGCTGATGGCGGCGAATTATCCCGAGGTGGCGTGGGACAAACAGCACATCGACATCCTGTGTGCGCGGTTCGTGTTGCAGCCGGACCGGTTTGACGTGGTGGTGGCGTCGAATCTGTTTGGCGATATTTTGTCCGACCTGGGGCCCGCATGTGCGGGCACTATTGGCATTGCGCCGTCGGCGAACCTCGACCCCGAGCGGCGGTTTCCGTCGTTGTTCGAACCGGTGCATGGGTCGGCGCCGGATATTTACGGGCAGAACATCGCGAATCCGATTGCGATGATCTGGTCGGGGGCGTTGATGCTGGATTTTCTGGGGAATGGCGATGCGCGGTATCGCGCGGCGCATGATGGGATTTTGCGCGCGATCGAGGCGGTAATTGCCGAGGGACCGATTACGCCGGACCTGGGCGGGAAGGGCTCGACGCAGGATGTCGGCTTGGCGATTGCCGAACGGCTGTAACACGGTCAAAACTGTGGGAGCTGGCTTGCCTGCGATAGCATCGACTCGGTGTATTTGATGCACCGAGTTGCCAGCATCGCAGGCAAGCCAGCGCCCACAGAAAAGCGGATCAGTAACCCAGTGAGCGATCGACTTCACCCAGCATCGGCTCGCCGCGCTCAAACCTGCGGATATTCTCCAGCAACACCCCAAACGCGGTCTGCGGCTGGGTCATGGCCGCAATGTGCGGCGTCAGCACAATCTGCGGGTGCGACCAAAACGGATGATCCGCCGCCGCCGGTTCCTCCTGCACCACATCCAGCACAGCGCCACTCAGCCGCCCGCTGCCCAGTGCTTCGAGCAAATCCTCTTCAACCAGATGCCCGCCACGGCCCATGTTGATCAACGCCGCGCCGCGCGGCAGTTGGGCAAACAGGCGTCGATCCAGGATGCCTTGGGTCTGCTCGGTCAGCGGCAATACACACAGCAGAATGTCGCACTGGTTGAGAAACGCGGGCAGTTGCGCTTCGCCCGCGTAGCAGTCCACCCCCGCCACCCGATGCTCACTGCGCGCCCAACCCGACAACGCAAACCCCAACGGCGCCAGCGTCGCCAGAATCTCCTTCGCCTGGGCGCCCAAGCCCATCACCCCAACGCGCCGACTCACCGCCGGCTGCAACAGATGCGCCTGCCAGCAGCGCGCTACCTGCTGTTGGCGGTAGCGCAGCATGTCCCGGTGCAGGCTGAGTACCGCCCAACTGGCGTATTCGCACATGCCACGGGTGATGCCGGGATCGAGCAGTCGCACGACAGGCAGCTCTGCGGGCAAACGGGACAGGTCCAACTGGTCGACGCCCGCCGACAAGGCAAACAGCACTTTCAGGTTGGGCAGCAATTGCGCCACATCGTCCGGTGCGGTCCAGGCGGCGAGGTACTCGATGTCGTTGGGGTTGCCGATGTCTGGCCAGGCGCGCCATTCGATATCCGGCGCGTGTTCGGCGAACAGCGCCTGCCAATGTTGGCCGCGCACCGGGTCAGCTTTGTAGAGCAAGGCCATGGGCATTTCCTGCGGGAAAAAGACAAGCCTCATCATCGCCCAAACCCCGGCGCAGGATCTGTTGAAAGGTGGGGGTAAAACAGTTGATCCGAATTTCTCAAGGGGCAAGTTCGGCGTAGTTCGTTGCCCGCAGGTCGTACTCTGAACAGCATCGCAACCACCTTCCGGTTGCCGGACTCACGATGGGAAATGCCATGAATAGCAAAGTCGACGAAACCCCTCATTTGCTCCGTCAGCGCGAGCAGTTCGTGCCCCGTGGCCTGGTGACCGCGCACCCGCTGGTGATCGACCGCGCCCAGGGCGCCGAATTGTGGGACGTGGATGGCAAGCGTTACCTGGACTTCGTCGGCGGCATCGGCGTGCTCAATATCGGCCACAACCACCCCAAAGTGGTCGCTGCGGTGCAGGCCCAGTTGCAGAAAGTCTCCCACGCCTGTTTCCAGGTGGTGGCTTACCAGCCTTACCTTGACCTGGCCCAGCGCCTGTGTGAAATGATCGGCGGCCAGGAGGCTTACAAGGCGGCGTTTTTCACCTCCGGTGCCGAGGCGGTGGAAAATGCGGTGAAGATTGCCCGCGCGCACACCAATCGCTCGGCGGTGATCGCCTTCCGTGGAGGCTTCCATGGCCGCACGTTGCTGGGCACCACGCTCACCGGCATGAGCCAACCCTACAAGCAGAACTTCGGGCCATTTGCGCCGGAGGTGTTCCACACGCCATACCCCAACGCCTACCGCGGCGTGACCAGCGAGGTTGCCCTCAAGGCCCTGGATGAGTTGCTGGCGACCCAAGTCGCGCCGGAGCGAGTCGCCGCGATCCTCATCGAACCGGTGCAGGGCGACGGCGGCTTCCTCGCCGCGCCGCCGGAGTTTCTGCAGGCGCTGCGTGCATTGGCCGACAAGCACGGCATTGTGTTGATCCTCGACGAGATCCAGACCGGTTTCGGTCGCACCGGTACCTGGTTCGGTTTCCAGCATGCGGGTATCCAGCCCGACCTGGTCACCGTGGCCAAGAGCCTGGCGGGCGGTTTGCCGTTGTCCGGCGTGGTCGGCAAGACGCACATCATGGATGCACCGCTGCCGGGTGGCCTGGGGGGCACCTATGGCGGTAACGCCCTGGCCTGCGCGGCGGCGCTGGCGGTAATCGAAGCGTTTGAACACGAGCAGTTGCTGGCGCGCAGCCAAGTGCTGGGCGAGCGCTTGCGCAAGGGCCTGCTCGATTTGCAAGCGCGTTACCCGAACATCGGCGATGTACGCGGCACCGGTTTCATGCTGGCGATCGAGTTGATCAAGGATGACCCGGCCCGCACGCCGGATGCCGACCTCAATCAACGCGTGATCGACGCCGCCCGCGTCGGTGGTTTGCTGGTGATCAAATGCGGCGTGTACCGCAACGTGCTGCGCTTCCTGGCGCCATTGGTGGCGACCGAGGCCCAGGTCGACGAGGCCTTGCAGATTCTCGACGCGGCCTTGGCACGCGTCTTGAACTGAGGCTGTGCCCGCTACGGGTGAAACGCATCAAGGAGGCTTGACCCACCATGGGGCTGACAGATTATCGAGCGTTGCTGATTGATTGCGATGAAGTGCTGGTGGATCGGGATTCGGGGGTATGGGTCGCGTTGCAACCGCTGCTCGACAGCCGCGGCGGGCAGCCTTCCAGGGAACAGGTGTTGGCCGAATTCAATGCGGTCGTCGCGGCGCTCTATCCGCGCTTCGCTGAGCTAGGCTTCAGTGGTGTGTTGTGTTTCGCCCACCGTCAACTGGCCGAGACCTGGGGGCTGCATGCCAGTTGGGAGGAGGGCATGAGCTTTGCCCGTTCGGCGGGCAATTGGTCGCTGTTCGAGGATGCACCGGGGGCGATGCTGTATCTGCGCAAGTTCTATCGCCTGCTGGTGCGCGGTGACCGTGATGCCGAGGATCGCGCCGTGTTGTGTGAGCGGCTTGGGATCGCACCGGAAGATTTCATTTCCCTGGCCGAAGACCCGCAATGGCTCACCGATCAAGGCGACGAGGTGCAGCCGATTTTGCATGTAACGCGACCGTCGGTCGGTGCATACGCAGCGTTGGACCGCTGTTTGATCGGCCGACACCGGGCCAAACAGCCTTCGCCTTGCGCGGCGCAATACTGCATCAACAGCATGGCGGATCTGGTGGCGCAGCATCAGCTGTCTTTACGGCGCTGATTTTGCTAGAAGATTGTCTTACAAATGGCAGTCAAGAGGTACGCAATGGAAGGGCTAGTAAAGCTGGACCGGATCGACATCAGCATTCTGGTTGAACTGCAAAAGGACGGCCGGATGACCAATGTCAGCCTCGCCGACGCCGTCGGCCTGTCCGCCAGCCCGTGCCTGCAACGGGTCAAGCGGCTGGAGTCGGCGGGGTATATTTCCAGCTACAAGGCGCACCTCAACTTGGCCAAGATCACCGACTCGGTCACGGTGTTCACCGAAATCACCCTCAGCGACCACAAGCGCGAAGACTTCGCCAAGTTCGAATCGAATATCCGCCTGGTCGACGAAGTGCTCGAATGCCACTTGATCAGCGGCGGCTACGACTACCTGGTGCGCTTCATGACCCGCAGCATCCAGCACTATCAGGAAGTGGTCGAAAGCCTGCTGGACAAGAACATCGGCATCTCCAAGTACTTCAGCTACATCGTCATCAAGTCACCGGTGCTCAAGGATGGCGTGCCGCTGCGCAAGTTGCTGCGTCACTGATACTGCTTGTCGGATGTCACCCGGTTCAACAGGCGGGAGCAACTGTCGGGATGGCTTTATTCAGTCATCCCGCCCGTTGCCACCTGCACCTCAATTGCCCACACCCGCGCCTCGGCGTTGCTAAACGCCTCATCTCGACGCAGCCCGCACAAAACACTTTTTCAGGTCCTTAAACAGTGATCTGCGCCGGTCCGTGGGGTTAATTCGGTGTAAACCGCAAAAGTGCCTGCGTTGTAATGCGTTCAGAGTGAGGGCGCGCAGGGCGGAGGCTGGTTTCAGGCTGTATCCGCCTTGCGTTGAACACCACCAATCGGAGCGAAAAAAATGCGTATGAGCAACGCAAAGGCACTGTTGGGTTACGGGGCGTTCATGCTGGCAACCGCCAGCGAGGCGCATCAGATCTGGTATGAGCAAGTACCCGGCCAGCCATTGGCTTTGTACTACGGGGAATATGACAAGAATGTGCTGGAGGTGACGCCGGGGGGAATGGACCGTTTCAAGCAGCTCCAGGCGTGGTCGATGGCAGACGGGTCCAAGTTGCTGGGTCTGAGCTTGCAGCGCCAGGCGTTCGTGCTGGCCGCGCAGCCGGGCCGGGATGATTCGTTGCTGGCGCAGGACCTGCACTATCCGCTGTTCGACGTGCAGGAAGGAGGCAAGACCTTGAAGGCCTACTGGACGCCGGCGACCCGCTGGGTCGGTGACCTGCGCGCCCGTACACCCGAGCTGACCCTGGATATCGTGCCCACCGGCATCGCCGATCCGGGCCGTGCGCAATTCAAGGTGTTCTACGCCGCCAAGCCGTTGGCGAACCAGGACGTGCTGCTGGAAACCGCCTCGGGTGAAGTCTTCCGCCAACGCAGCGATGGCGTCGGCAACGTCAGTTTTGATTTGCCGTGGCAGGGCACCTATGTGGTGGCCGTGGAGTATCAGGACCATAGCCCCGGCGAGCGCATCAACCCGAAGGGCACTGCCGAGGCGTATGACGTCAAGCGCTTCAGCTCGACGTTGTCGTTCTATCGCGAACACGGCCAGCCGTCATTGCCTCGGGCGCCGTCGCAACTGCCGGCATCGGAAGTCGCCAGGCTGAAAAAACAGGCCTGATTCACTCCCTCCTTCATGAGTAATTGATATGACCCTTTCTTCAGGATTGACAGGTCAGACGGGCACCCTCGCGCCTGCACTTACCCGCAGTAAAGTCATCGCCACTACGCGGATGCTGGCGATCGATGCGTTGCGTGGTTTCGTGATGCTGTTGATGCTCATCGACCACGTTCGCGAAACCTTCTTGCTGCACCGCCAGGTCACCGACCCGATTGACGCCTTGAGTGTCACCCCGGACCTGTACTTCACGCGCATGCTCAGCGAAATCTGCGCGCCGGCGTTTATCTTCCTCACGGGCTTGTCGGCCTGGCTCTACAGCCAGAAACACAGCGCCCGCGAGACGTCGGTGTTCCTGCTCAAGCGCGGCCTGTTTCTGGTGTTCCTGGAAATCACCTTTGTCTGCTTTGCCTGGAACGCCGAGTTCCCGCCCAAGACGCTGTGGTTGCAAGTGATCTGGTGCATCGGCCTGTGCATGATCGTGCTGGCCGGGTTGCTGCACTTCAAACGCAGTTGGCTGATCGTGCTGGGGCTGGTGATTGTGGCCGGGCATAACCTGCTCGATGGCGTGACCGTGGGGCCGGAGTCGCCGTTCTTCGTGCCGTGGTCGATCCTGCACCAGCGCGTGTTTATCGACATCACCGAGTTCACCCGGGCCCGTACGACCTATCCCATATTGCCGTGGATCGGCGTGATTCTGCTGGGCTGGGGCATTGGCCCCTGGTTTGGTAAAGACACCCCGTCCGCCGCGCGTATTTCGCGGCTGATCAAGCTCGGTGCAGGCTTGCTGGTGGCGTTTGTGTTTATCCGCTATCTCAACGTTTATGGCGAAAAACCCTGGGTCCAGACCGGTGATTCGCTGCGCACCTTCATGAGCTTCATGAGCGCGAAGAAGTATCCGCCGTCGCTGATGTTTCTGATGCCAACCCTGGGCCTGTCGCTGCTTTTGCTGGCGCTGTTCGAGAAGTGGCAGGACCGCTGGGCCACCGCGACCCTGGCGATCTTTGGCGGTGCGCCGATGTTTTTCTACTTGCTGCACCTGTACGTGCTCAAGGCCATGTACCTGGTCGCGTTGGCCATCTGGGGCGCCAACCAGGGGGCGTACTACGGTTTCGACGACCTGCCGGCAGTGTGGTTGTGGAGCGTGATTCTCGGGGTGTTGCTGTTCTTCCCGACGCGTTGGTTTGCCGGCCTCAAACAGCGCCGTCGCGATATCGCGATCCTCAAATACCTCTGACGTCACCAACGGTGCTCCGCGCCCTGCGGAGCACTTTTGCCCGACACGTTCTGGAGTCACACCGTGAAAACCTTATCGACCCACACCCTGCTATTGGCATTGGGAGGGCAGAGCCTGCTCGCCTTCGCCGCCGAACAAGACAGCGCCAGAGGTTTTATTGAGGACGGCCAGTGGAACCTGCTCAACCGCAGCGTCTACGACCGTCGCGATTACCAGCACGGCGCCCTCAGCAACGGGGCGCGTAATGCCAACAAACCGCGCGCCGAACGCAGCGACCTGGCCGAGGAATGGGCCTATGGTTTGATGGCCGATTACACCTCGGGCTTTACCACTGGCACCCTCGGTTTTGGCCTGGATGCGCACGTCTATTCCGCCTGGGAACTGGACAGCGGAGGCGGCCGTGCCGGCAAGGCGCGGCTGCTGGGCGTGGACAATGACGGCCACCCCAAAAGCGAGTTCAGCCGGGGCGGCGCGGTGGCCAAGCTGCGCTTTTCCTCGACCGAACTGCGCTACGGCGAACAACGGGTGAAAACCCCGGTATTTAGCTCGTCCGACAGCCGCTTGCTGCCGGAGACCGCGACCGGCTGGCTGCTGACCAGCCGTGAGCTGCCGGCCACGACGCTGTACGCCGGCCACTTCAACGAGAGCACCGACCGCAACGCCACCAGCCACGACCGTGGATTTGTGGTCAATTACTCCAACGGCAAGCAAGGCAATGGCTTTGACCTGGTGGGTGTGCGTAACACGTCAGTCAAGGGCTTGAGTGCCAGCCTGTTCAGTTCGGCGTATGAAGACAGCTGGCGCCAGCATTACCTGGGAGCCGTCTACACCCGACCATTGGTGGCCGGGCAGTCACTCACGTTTGACCTCAACCTGTATCGAACCGAGGACACAGGCAAGGCACTCTCAGGGCGCATCGATAACACGACCTGGAGCTTGCTGTCGACGTATAAGCTCGGCGCCCACAGCGTGGGTGTCGGTTACCAGAAAGTCAGTGGCAATACACCGTTTGACTACGTGACACGCGGGGCGATTTACCTGAGCAACGCCGTGGCGCTGTCCGACTTCAACGCACCGCGAGAGGCCTCATGGCAGGCGCGCTATGACCTGGACCTGGCGGGTTATGGCATTCCCGGCCTGACCCTGGCGGCCTTGTATGTGCGCGGCAGTGGCATTGATGGCAGCCACATGGACCCCAGAGGCGGCTATACATGGCTGGGCTACGGCGAAGGCGGCAAGCATTGGGAACGTGACCTGCAAGCGCGCTACGTGGTGCAGTCCGGCGTGGCGAAAAACCTCGCCTTTACCCTGCGCCACGCGGTGCATCGGGGCAATGCGGCCCAGGCGGAACTGGATGCCAACCAACTGCGCCTGGCGGTCGAGTACCCACTGGGCGGGCGTTTCTAGCAGGCGGCGCTACTCCTGCAGCTGCAGCGCCTGCTGCTTGAGCTGGCGCTTGCGCGCAAACGGCAATTTTTCATCATCGGCGTACGGCGCGCTGTACCAATTGCCGTACGTTGGGTTGGGCAGCAGGAACCAGCGCTGGCCCAGCCACCCTGCATAGGGTTCAACCGCTTTGCGCTGCGCAGCGAGGGTGTTGTGGTCGGCCTGCACGAAATCGCCCAGAGAGTCGCCGGCCATCAACAGCACACGGGCGTGGCTGGCGACCCACTGGCGGCGGCAGTTTTTGCCATAACCGGCGCTTTCGCAGTGGCCGGTGGGGGTGCTGGCGGCGAGCACCTGTTCATCGCTCTCAACCGGAAACCCGCGCAGGCGCAGGTTGGCCACGGTGGCGGTGACCTGGCTGTGTTCGCGGTTGGTGAGGTAGTAAACCTTGATGCCTTTTTGCTGGGCGGCTTGCAGGAAAGCCACGGCGCCGGGCAGTGCCGGGGCCTTGGCCTGGTCGACCCAGGTATTCCAGCGGTCGTAGGAATAGACCTGGTTGTAGACGACGTCCCGGGCATTAAGGGGCACGTTGTCCAGCAGGGTTTCATCGATGTCGACCACCACGGCGGGCGGCAGGCCATTGAGGTTGCGGGCGGGGAAGGGCAGTGCATCCCAAGTGGGATCGGCCAGGGCCACGTCGAGTTGGCGGGTGGCGTCGGCGAACACCTGGCGGTAGATCAACTCATGTTCGATGGAGGTCTGGGTCCAGAGCACGGCGTCGAGTTGATCGTTGGCGGGCGGGGTGTGCTGGCAGCCTGCCAGGGCGGTGGAGAGCAGGCAGACGCCAGCAAAAATCAGGTTACGCATGGGTAAGTCTCGCAGGCGAAGAGCATTAGGGCAGCACTTTAGCCTAAACGCTTGACGTTGGTTTCAGGCCTGCGCATCGCCCATTGGGCGGGGTGATGCGCGTGCGCAAACCGGCATACGAAATGTCGTCCAAGTTCAGGGCCGAGCACAACGTCTGCCCGATGCACGAGCCGCGTTTAGACAGGGGGCTTTGAGGGGGTCATGCATCCAATGGAGCGATCCACGGTGGTCCTGGCAATTTCCAGCAAATGCCACACGCTGGGTGGAGGCTGTACGCAGGTTAGTCGACCGGCTAACCAGAAATCCGGCGCACCCGAAGGTGCCCTGCGCACAGCCACCATAAAACATCATGGAGGACGATGCGCCTGATTAAGCATCCGAGCGACTAAACCCGATCACTGATAAGCAGTGACGGAGCGCAGACTAGCCACGGATTCCAACAGGCAGAAGGCGGCAGGGATTGTCTAGGAAACGTCCTGCAATTAAAAGCGAGACGCCTTGCTGGCCCTTTACAAATCATGACTAAAGGCCAGCAGCGGCGGGTGAAACGCGATCATTGTGGCGAGCAAGCTTGCTTGCGCTGGAGTGCGCAGCGCTCCCAGGTTTTTGGGCCCGCTGCGCAGCCCAACGGGGGCAAGCTGCCTCGCCACAACAGCGACTTCGAGAGGGTTCAGCGGGAGGCTTGATGGCTGGTAGACCACTCACCTCACGCTTGCACGTCGGACTTGCGATCAATCCAATGCGTCTTGATGCCCTTGGCCCACGCCACCGTGTAGAAGCAGCTCAACAACACGATGCCCCATTGCTCGGCATTGATCGACGACCAGAACCAGAACGGCTGGCCCGCCATGCCGAACAGGCAGGCGTAGCGGCGCACTTTCAGGCGTTTGCTCTGGCTGAACCAGATGGCGACGACGCCGAGGGCGGCGATCATGAGTTGGGCGATCAAGGCCATACTCCTTTGCAGGGTGCATTTTGTTCAAAGGTGGGAGGGTGCTTGCTCCTCCCACATTGTTGATCTGCTGTGTCACGGATCTGGATTATTTGTCCTTGCGCGCATCCATGGTCTTCTGGTGCTCGGCCAGAAACGGCTGCTCCGCTGGATCAAAGCGATCAATCCCGGCGGTAAAACGGTGCCAGTACGGGTACAACGGCTGGCGCCGTGTCACCGCCTCGATGCGCGCAGACTGCTCTTCGGTGAGTTTCAGTTCAGTGGCCGCGAGGTTGTCGCGCAGGTGCTCTTCGGTGCGGGCGCCGACGATCAGCGAGGTGATCCCCGGCCGGTCCTTGAGCCAGGCCAGGCAGGTACGCGCCACCGACACGCCATGCTCGTCACCCACGGCGGCGAGGGTTTCGATGATGTCGAGCGCGCGCTCCTGGTCATGCACATAGGGTTCCGGCCAGCCGCTGCCCTGGCGGGTGTTGGCCGGAGGTTTGTGCCCGCGGCGGGTGGAGCCGGTCAGCAGGCCTTCGCCCATCGGGCCCCACACCAGGGTGCCAATCGATTGGTCCAGCGCCATCGGCAACAGCTCATATTCGGCCTCGCGCGATTCCGGGGTGTAGTAGATCTGCTGGGTGATGGGCTTGAGCATGCCGTGCAGCTCGGCCGTGCCCAGTGCTTTCATCATCTGCCAGGCGGTGAAGTTGCTGGTGCCGAAGTAGCGGATCTTGCCCGAGCCGACCAGCAGCCGCAGCGCTTCGAGGGTTTCCTCGATGGGCGTCATGCCGTCCCAGTTATGCAGTTGGTAGAGGTCGATATGGTCGGTGCCGAGGCGTTTCAAGCTGGCTTCGCACGCGCGAATCAGGTGGTAGCGCGAGGAGCCTGAGTTGTTCGGGTTGTTGTCCACCGGGCTGCGGCCCTTGGTGGCCAGCAGGATGTCGTTGCGCTTGTCGCCCAGGGCCTTGCCGACCACTTCTTCGGCCAGGCCGTGGGAATAGAGGTCGGCGGTGTCGACCATATTCACCCCGGCGTCGAACGCGATATCAAACATGCGCTTGGCCTGGGGCACGTCGACCGATCCACATTTTTCGAACTCGGCGCGACCACCAAAAGGCACGGTGCCCAGGATCATTTCGGATACCAGCAGGCCCGAATGGCCCAGTTGTCGGTATTGCATGTCGCCTCCTGTTTTACGTTACACGTGAAGGTGTGAACGACAGGGTTTGCGATAGTTTGAATTTTTTCATGAAAATTTCAGACGCCTGCCGCACCATTGCGCGCAACAGGTTTGATGAGGAACACCGCGTCCATGAGCGCACTGATAGAAACCCGCGCCCTCACGCGCACGGACGAACGCCGTCAAGTACCATTGCTGCAGCCCACGGATTTCACCTTGAACCACGGCGACCGCGTGTCGATCACCGGCTCGTCGGGCTCCGGCAAGAGCGTGTTCCTGCGCGCGCTGGCGCTGCTGGATGCCCCCGGTTCAGGGCAGATCCTGTGGAACCAGCAGCCGATCGTCGACGCGCAGATCCCTCATTACCGCAGCCATATCGGCTACCTGTCGCAACGCCCGGCGTTGCTCGAAGGTACGGTGGAAGACAACCTGCGCTTTCCCTACAGCCTGAAGACCTTGCGCAAGCGCAGCTTCGATACGCAGGCGGTCACCACACTGCTGGGGCATGCCGGCAAGGCTCCGGACTTCCTGGCGAAGAATGCGATGGACCTGTCGGGCGGCGAAGCCCAGGTGGTCTCGCTGATTCGAACCCTGCAACTGAATCCCGAAGTACTGTTGCTGGACGAACCCACCGCCGCCCTCGACCCCACGTCATCGCGTGATGTCGAAGCGCTGATCAACGCCTGGTTCGCCGCGGATAATGCCCGCGCCTACATCTGGGTGTCCCATGACCTCGACCAGGCCCGACGCATGAGCGACATCCACTTGCAGATGGGTGCCGGCGTGTTGAGCGAGGCGACCCAGCCATGAATTATCAAAACCTCACCGCCCTGGACATGGGCATCGCCGCGTCGCTGATCCTGATCAACGGCGCGCTGTCGCTGCTGCTGCGCCTGGGCCTGGGCCGCCAGTTGCTGTGGGCGGCGGTGCGCACCGTGGTGCAATTGTTGGCCATCGGTTACCTGCTGGGCTGGGTCTTCGAGTTTGCCTACTGGTACGTGGTGCTGCCGTTGATGTGTGCGATGACCCTGATCGCCGGGCTCTCGGCAGCGGGGCGCGGGCGGCGTACCTATCGCGGGCAGCGCGTTGACAGCATTCTCTCGGTGTGGGGCAGTTCGTGGCTGGTGACGGCGGTGGGTTTGTTTGCAGTGATTCGCATCCACCCGTGGTATGAGCCGCAGTACGCGATCCCGATCCTGGGGATGATCCTCGGCAATACCCTGACCGGTGTGTCGCTGGGCATCGAGCGCATGACCCAGGAACTGACCTCGGGCCGCAACAGCATCGAGATGATCCTGGCCCTGGGCGGCTCACGCTGGGAAGCGGCGCAGGAAGCCATCCGCCAGGCGGTGCGCGCCGGGATGATCCCGACGCTGAACCAGATGACCGTGGTGGGCATCGTCAGCCTGCCCGGCATGATGACCGGCCAGGTGCTGGCTGGGGAGAGTCCGGTGGACGCGGTGCGCTATCAGATCGTGATCATGTTCTTGATCGCCGCGTCGTCGGCGTTGGGCACGGTGGGGGCGGTGTTGCTCACCTACCGGCGGCTATTTTCCACGAGCCATAGGTTTTTGCGCGACCGGCTCGAAGAGCGCTGACAATTTTTGTGTTAAGCAAGCCTTTTGTGGCAGCAGGCTTTCTGTTGTGAGCAAGCTTTCTGTGGTGAGCAGGCTTGCCCTGCGCTGGGCTGCGAAGCAGCCCCAATAAGATCGCCAAGGTATTCCTGACTAACCGCGCCGCCTGGATTTAGGGCCGCTTCGCAGCCCAACGCAGGGCAAGCCTGCTCGCCACAAAAAGCCTGCTCACCACAACTAGCCTACTTGCCACAACACGCCGGCTCAATCAGTCCGGCACCCCGAAATCCAGCACCACTTTCATCGCCTGGGTCTTGTCCGCCGCCAGCTCGAACGCCTGCACCGCCTGTTCGAACGGCACGGTATGTGAGATCACCGGGCGCACGTCGACGATCTGGCGGTTGAGCAAATCCACCGCCTGGGCAAATTCACTGTGGAAGCGAAACGTGCCGCGCAGATCAATCTCGCGGCTCACCAGCAGGTTCAATGGCAGCGACACGTCGCCACCCAACCCGACCGTCACCAGCACCCCACGTGGCGCCATGCATTCCAGGCCGTTACGCAAGGCCTGGGCGCTGCCGGAGACTTCGAACATCACATCGAAATAACCTTTTTCAGCGGTGTAGCGCTTGAGCGCGTCATTGCCGTCGGCCAGGTTGTGCGTGCGCGTGGCGCCCATTTTTTCGGCGCAGGCGAGGGCGCTGGCGGACAGGTCCACGGCGACGATTTCACCGGCACCGGCGGCGCGCAGGCTGCCGATCAACAGGTTGCCGATCGGGCCGCAGCCGGTCACCAGTACGCGCTTGCCGAATACCGCAGCGGCGCGCTGGATCGCGTGTAAACCCACCGACAGCGGCTCGGCCAGGGCACCTTCGGCGAGGCTGACGTGATCCGCCAACACGTGCGCCTGGTGCGTCTCGATCACCAGGCTCTGGCGAAACGCGCCCTGAATGTGCGGGAACGGCATCGCGCTGCCATAGAAGCGCATGTTCAGGCAATGATTGGGCAGGCCTTGGTGGCAATAACGACAACCGCCGCAGGGGCGCGAGGGCGACACCGCAATCCGTTGGCCGACCTTGAACAAGCCTGCGTCCGCACCCACCGCGTCGATCACTGCCGACACTTCATGGCCGAGCACCATCGGCTCGCGCAGGCGCACGGTGCCGAAGCCGCCGTGCTGGTAGTAATGCAGGTCCGAGCCGCAGATACCGCCGCGCGCAATGCGCACGCGCAGTTGGCCGGAGGCGAGGGTGTGCGGTTCGTCCTGAGGGTCGACCCGCAGGTCTTTCGAGGCATGGCAGACAATGGCGTGCATACAGTTCTCCGACATTACAGCGACGCGGTGATCCCACCGTCGACGTACAGAATATGACCGTTGACGAAGCTCGCGGCGTCGCTGGCGAGGAACACCGCCGCGCCGGCCAGTTCGGCCACGTCACCCCAGCGGCGGCTCGGGGTGCGCTGCACCAGCCAGTCGCTGAACTCGGGGTTGGCCACCAGGTTGGCGTTCAGTTCGGTCTTGAAGTAGCCCGGGCCGATGCCGTTGACGGTCAGCCCATGAGGGCCCCAGTCGATGGCCATGCCCTTGGTGAGCATTTTCAACGCGCCCTTGCTCGCCGCATAGGGCGCAATCCCCGGGCGGCCCAGCTCACTTTGCACCGAGCAGATATTGATGATGCGCCCACGCTTGCGCGGGATCATCGCCCGCGCCACGGCCTGGCCGACCAGGAAGGCGCTGTCTAGGTTGGTGCTGATCAGTTCGCGCCAGTGTTGCTCGCTGTAGTCTTCCAGCGGCCCGCGCCGCTGCATGCCGGCGTTGTTCACCAGGATCTCCAGTGGCCCGAGGCGTTCTTCGATGTTCGCCACCGCGGCCTGGATCGCCGCGCTGTCGGTGACGTCAAACGCCTCGGTGTACACCTCCAGGCCTTCCAGCGTCAGCAGCGCAGCGGCATCACGCAGGGTGGCGCGGTTGCGCCCGTTGAGCACCACCTTTGCACCGGCCTGGGCCAGGCCACGGGCGAGGGCCAGGCCGATGCCAGCACTGGAACCGGTGACCAGCGCGAGCCGGCCATCGAGGCGGCAGTTGTCCAAAACACTGTGCATGGGCACGTTTTCTCCTGGCGCTTTTGTGATCATCAAAAGATTGGCGATGGGCTTAACTTCACTCCAATGTAGGGCACAGGTCCAATGTTCATTTATGATCGGGTGATCAATATCCGTGATAACCGTGGAGGCTCAATGGAGCTCAAGCACTTGCGCGCCTTTGTGGTACTTGCCCAGGAACTGCATTTCGGCCGGGCGGCGGCGCAGTTGTCGATCGTCCAACCGGCGCTGAGCATGCAGATCAAGGTGCTGGAAAGCGGCCTGGGCGTGCGCCTGCTCGATCGCAATCGCCACTCGGTCACCTTGACCGAAGCCGGCCGGGTGTTCCTGCCCGAAGCCCAGGCCACTCTGCACCAGGCGGGGCGCGCGGCGGACGCGGCGCTTGCCTCCAGCCGGGGTGAAATCGGCCGAGTGCGCCTGGGCTTTGTGTCATCGGTGCTGCCGCAGTTATTGCCGCAACTGATTCGCGCGGTGCACCAGCGTTACCCGCGTATCGAGCTGGAACTCAAGGACATGCCCGGCCCCGATCAGGCCGCCGCGCTGAAGAACGGCCTGCTGGATTTCGGCTTGATGCGCCTGCCGGCGGCCTACCCTGGCGTGCAGACCCGCGCGGTGTTGCGCGAGAGTTTCTGCGTGGCCTTGCCGGTGGATCATCCGTTGGCAGCGCAGGACTCGATCCAGCCCGGCGACCTGCTGAACGTACCGGTGTACATCCTCGCGCGGCGTTACGCGCCGGGTTTCTACGACGAGTTTATTCAAGCGCTGGGGATCAACCTGCACATCGCCTCGGAACTGGGCGAGTTCACCACCATGCTCGCGCTGGTCTCTGCCGGGTTGGGCATCGGCGTGCTGCCGTTGCAGGCCGCGCGGGCACTGCCGGCCAATTGCGTGTCGCGGCATCTTGAGCTGGGAGCGTTCCAGGCCAGCACAGGCTTGGCCTGGACCGAGCTGGACAGCGCAGTGAAAAGCACGCTGTTTAACCTGATCGGTGAATTGTTTGGTGAGTGATTGCTCGCGATTGCTGACACCGCCTGCTACACCTAGGTTGCTGGCGCGCACTACCCGCAGTGCGTGAGCATTCGGCATTTCAGTTGGCGTACTGGTGGATTGCCTGGCGTGGGCGTTCTCCTGTTGCCAGGCAGGGCGCAGCATTGAGGAAACTAACGAGAGGTGGTCGCCGTGAATCAGATTGAACAGTCCCCCTGGCATGTCGGTGAACGGCGCTTGCAAGAAGCGGTTGGCGTCGCTGAGCGCATGGCCGTGGTCGGACCCAAGGTGATCCGCGATCACCTGCCGGAACAGCATCGGGATTTTTACCCGTTGCTGCCTTACCTGTTGCTGGGCGCAGTGGACGAGCAAGGGATTCCCTGGGCGACCCTGCTCGAAGGTGCGCCCGGGTTTGCTCACTCGCCGGACCCGCACACCTTGCAGGTCGACAGCCTGCCGTCTGCCGGCGACCCTGCGCGAGCGGGACTCCACAGCGGTGCTGCCGTCGGCTTGCTCGGCATCGACCTCAACACCCGTCGACGCAATCGCATGAACGGACGCATCGGCAGGCTGGACCACGACGGGTTTGCGGTCGACGTGGTGCACACCTATGGCAACTGCCCGAAATACATCCAACTGCGGCCAGTGAACGGGGTTGCGCGTAAACCCGGCACACAGGTTGAACGCCTCGACGGCCTGGACGCCGCCGCACACACGATGATCGGCAACGCCGACACGTTCTTCGTCGCCAGCTACGTGAACCTGGCCGGCGAGCGCTCGGTGGATGTTTCCCATCGCGGCGGTAATCGCGGTTTTGTGCGGGTAGAGGGCGACGTGCTGACCATTCCCGACTTTGCCGGCAACCTGTTCTTCAACACCCTGGGCAACCTGCAAGTGAACCCGGTGGCGGGGTTGCTATTTATCGATTTTGAAACAGGCGATGTGCTGCAGGTTGCCGGGCGTACGAGGCTGATCCTCGACGGACCTGAGGTGGCCAGATTCGACGGCGCGCAGCGCTTGTGGACGGTCACCGTGGAACACTTGGTACGCCGCCCTGCAGCATTGGCGCTGAGCTGGCAATTCGCGGAGTTTTCGCCGCACAGCCTGGCTATGGGAAGTTGGTAACGTCGGGTATTCAAAAGGCGTTGCTGTGGCAAACAAACGTCCTGTGGTGAGCAGGCTTTTTTGTGGCGAGCAGGCTTGCCCTGCGTTGGGCTGCGCAGCAGCCCCAAAACCAGGCGACGCGTCATGTCTGAGCCAGCGCATGCTTCCGTACCAGGGGCGCTTCGCACCCCAACGCAGGGCAAGCCTGCTCGCCACAACAGGCCTGCTCGCCACAGTGAGGGGGTTGGCGCGTCAATAACCTCAGCACACGCTCCTTGTGGCAAAGCTGCTCGTGGTGGTCAAGCGGTGTATCCCTGCCGTACCATGCGCGCGCCTCGCAGTGACGTGAGGCGCAGCGCCAGGATGGCATCGCATGTGTGTCCTGTGTCGCGTGCAGCCCCTTTTTGCCAGCGTTCAGGATTCGACATGTTTTGTTTTCCCAGGCCTTTGGCCGTGTTCTTGATGGCAGCCGCCTTGGCTGGGTGTGGTACTCAGCCGGCGTCGCTGGTCAGCCAGCCGTTGCAGCCGGGTCCTCAGGAGCCGGTGGCGTATCTGGTCGGGTCGATCGGCCCGCAGAGCCTCATCGCGTCACCCGCACCCAACCAGCGCCTGTTGTTTCGCAAGCGCGGCTCCGCGTACGGCGCGGCCGGCGTGTGGGTCGGCGCCGGGCGTGAAACCCCTCAGGATGTAAAGGAGCTGGACGGCGCGGCCAGCGTGTTCGTGCTGCCGCTCAAGCCGGGGGATTATGAGTTCTACGACTTTCAGTTCTTCTCCAGCAACTACTCACCCACCCTGGGCACCACGTTTACCTCGATCCAGGCGCGAGAGAAGTTCAACCTGCCGCTGCGCCTGCAAGCCGGCAAGGCGTATTACCTGGGTGAATTCCGCTCGCTGTGCCTCGGCGCTTCGCTGTGCGCCTTCCGTTGGCGTGACCAGCAGGGCCGCGACGAGCCGATTGCCCGGCAGTCTGTTCCGGGCTTGCCGGCATTGCAGTTGCTGCCGCTGGATTACCGCAGCGCCGCCCCCTATATCATCGCGCCGCTGCCCGGCAGTGCGAGCCAGAACACCCTTCCCGAGACGCGTCCATGAACCGCTTTATCGCCCTGAGCGCCGTGGCGCTGCTGACCGGCTGCGCCACCACCAATTCCCTGCCTGAGCGCACTTTGCCCGATGGCAAGGAGTACCTGCAGCCGATCCACGTGATGGTCGATGACCCGCTCAACGCCGCGCAGATCCGTAACCAGCTGCGCGAAACCGGGGTGTTTCGCAGCGTGGAAACCGGCATCGGCAAACCCGGCGATTACACGGTGTTGATCCGCTACAACAGCCAGCGCGACGTGCCGCCTTTTCCCGTGGTACTGCTGAGTGCGGCAACCCTGTTTCTGCTGCCCTTGTCGATCAGCATCGACACCACCACCGATTTTTCCCTGCAACACGACGGCAAGCCATTGAAGCAATACAGCTACCGCAACGTGACCCGCAAATACAGCTAGCTGCTGGATGGGCCAGGCGCAATGGAGCTGGTTAACGTCAACCGTATCGCCCGCGCGTTTGCCCAGGATGTGCAAAAAGATGGCCTGCTGCCGGTGGAGAGCGCGCAATGATCAGAGGCGTTCTATTGACCAGCATGCTGTTGCTCGGCGGCTGCAGTACTGCCCTCAAACCCCTGGATTACAAGGCCGAGCGCGCCTATGTGCCGATGAGCGTGACCATGCCGCCGCCCGCGTCGCGCTTCGATCAGCAGAAGCAGCGTGAGGTCATCCAGCTGTTGCGTGACACCGGCGCGTTCAGTTTCCTCGACGGCGGCTTCAGCAAGGCCGGCTACAGTTTGCTGGTCGACCAGGGGGGCGGCAAAGGCGCCGGGGCGCTGCCGGCGGTGCTCGGCGCGCTGACGCTGCTGACCGTGCCAATCCCCTACACCTATGAACGTCAGTTGCATGGCTCGCTGTACAAGGATGGCCAGTTGCTGAAAACCTACGCCTACAAGCGTGGCGGTTGGACGGCGACCACCTGGTACATCCCCATGACCGAACCGCGCAGCGAGAGCGAAATGCTCGGTGACCTGATGCACGACCTCGACCGCGATCGTCTGATTCCGTATCAGTAAAACCCCAGGGGAGACTTCAGCGCCGCGCCGTCAGCGCCGGCGCTTGCTCCCACGCGCCACCCAGCGCCGTATACAAATTCACCTCCGCCACTAACTGCGCCAGCCGGTCCACAATCAGCGCCTGCTGGGCACTGAACAGTGATCGCTGGGCGTCGAGAAACGTCAGGTTGCTGTCCACGCCACTGCGATAGCGGTGCTGGGCGAGGTCGTAATACGCCTGGTTGGCCGCGACGAAATCCCGTTGTGCATTGAGCTGGTCGGTATAGGTCTGGCGCGCGGCCAGGCCGTCGGCGACTTCCTGAAACGCGGTCTGGATCGATTTTTCGTACTGGGCCACGCCGATGTCTTTTTGCAGCCGGGCGTAGTCGAGGCTGGCGCGCAGGCTGCCGGCGTTGAAGATCGGCAGGTTGATCTGCGGCTGAAACGTCCAGGTGCCCGAACCGCCCTTGAACAGTCCCGACAGCTCGGTACTGGCGCTGCCCGCGTTGGCCGTAAGGGTGACCGATGGGAAGAACGCCGCACGCGCCGCCCCGATATTCGCGTTGGCGGCTTGCAACTGGTACTCGGCCTGCAGGATATCCGGGCGCCGCTGCAGCAAGTCGGACGGCAAGCCCGCCGGCACGCGCGCCACCAGGTCATCGGCCAATGGGCGTGACGGCAGGTGTTCATCCACCGGGCCGCCCACCAGCAGGGTCAGATTGTTGAGGTCCTGAGCCACTTGGCGTTCATAGCGGGCGACGCTGGCGCGGGTGCTTTCGACGCTGGTGCGTGCTTGCACCACGTCCAGGGCCGAGGCCTTGCCTGCGGACTTGCTGCGGCGGGTCAGCTGCCAACTGTGGGCGTCGGCAGCCAGGGTCTGTTGGGCCAGGGCCAGCAGTTCCTGGTCGGCGCGCCAGGTCAGGTAGGCGTTGGCGACGTTGGCCACCAGGCTCAATTGCGCGCTGCGCCGGGCCTCTTCGGTGCCCAGGTAGGTGAGCATCGCCTGTTCGCTGAGGCTGCGCACGCGGCCGAACAGGTCCAGTTCATAGGCGCTGAGCCCCAAGGTCGCGGAATAGCTGGACGTGATCGCGGACTTGCCCGTGCCGGTCACGTCCCCCGGCAACTTCTGGCGCTTGCCGGCACCGACAGCAGACACCGCCGGGAACAGGTCGGCGCGCTGGATGCGGTACTGCGCCTGGAACGCCTCGACGTTCAACGCCGCCACCCGCAGGTCGCGGTTATTCACCAGGGCGGCGCCGATCAACTGCTGCAGCGCCGGGTCGTGAAACACGCCCTGCCAGTCGGAAGTCGGCGTCACGCCGTCAGCCTGCGCCAGCCGGTACACCCCGGTTTGCGGAAACTGCGCGGGCACGGGCGCCTCGGGCCGCTGGTACTCGGGGATCAGCGAGCAACCGCCAAGCAGGCACGCCGTGCCGAGGGTGATGAACAGGGTTTTGTTTATCAAGCGCCCACCATCCATTTGGCCAGGCCATGCCGGCCGCTCACGCCGAGTTTGGCGGCGGCACGCTTGAGGTAGGTTTCGATGGAGCTGTTTTTCACGCTGAGTTTTTCCGCCATTTGCGGCACCGTGCCGCCGGTCAACAGGCCCAGGCACACCTCTTTTTCGCGCGCCGACAGGGTGATGTCGCCCAGGGACAGGCGCTTGTAGAACTCGCGTTGCAATTGCGATTGCTCCAGCAGGGTGTGGGCCGGTTCAGCCTGGGCGTGGGTGGCCTGGCGCAGGCTTTGGGCGTGGCACTCGATCAGGGGCAGCAGGGTGTCCGACAGGCTTTTGAGAAACGACAGCTCTGCCAGCGAAAACCCGCGCTGGGTGGGCGGGCGGTAGAGTGAAATCACACAGCGCCGGTTGCCCTGGCGCGATACCAGGTTGCATTGGTGCGAAGTGCCGCGCGGGTGCGCGCTGTTGGCCTTGGCCTTGAGCTGGATCAGCAGCGGGTCCTGCATGCCGAGCATGTCGCGCAGCAATGGGTGGTCGTCCATTGAGTTGAGCGCCAGCGGCGGCGGCAGGTCCTGCTTCTGCCCGGCAGTGCCGAGCAGCTTGATATCGAGCACCCGGTCGCGCAACGCGTCCAGGGTCCACTCGCTGAGGTCGACCAGATGGATCGGCACCCATTTGTCCACCAGGTGCAACATGTGCGCGGCAAAATCCGCGTGGCCGCTGTTGGAAATCAACTCGCCCATTTCCGCATAAAAATGCGTGCCCGGCGCGTTGGCAATACTGTGGGTCAAACTCATAGCCATCTCATCCTTGATGTCGAAAACCGTCAAAAACTCCCTGGGCCTCTGCGGGGCGATCCGTTCCTCATGAAGCAGAGTCGGCACTCGAGTGTGTATTTAGCCCGGGGATTCGTCCTACGTATGTAGCAGAAACGAGGGACACAACCTGCCATAAAAACATCGTCATTAATTCGACGTTTCAGACGTGAAAATCCGGCGACGAAAAACTTCCGAATATCTTTAGTGATAGATAACTATCTGATATTTAAGGTAAATAATCTTTATTGGAATCGCGTCGCAAATAACGACAACGGCCAGATATAGCCAATCTCCTACATCCCTTTAAGCGTTTCAGCAATGAACCATCAGCCAGGCTCGTTTTCCTCCCTTTGGGTGTCCGGGTTTCGGGTGTCAGAGCGCCTGCGACCCCCATGCTCAAATCCGGCCATTTCGCCGCCCCCGAGCGGCCAGTGCCTGACACCCATGAGAAGGATCTTATGAAGCATTCCCCCAGCTTCCCCCTCACCGCCGCCCAGCAGGACATCTGGCTCGACCAACTGCGTGCGGGCGATTCGCCGCTGTACAACATTGGCGGTTATGTCGATTTCGCCGGGGCGGTGGCGCCCGAGTTGATCCAGCGCGCGCTTGAGCTACTGGTGGCCAGGCACGACGCGTTGCGCATCCAGTTGCACAGCGATGCCAACGGCTTGCCGCGCCAGACCTTCGCCCCCGCGTTGGCGGTGGAGCTGCCGTTCCACGACGTGTCCGCGCAGCCCGATCCACAGGCCGCGAGCCAGGCCCTGATGCAGGCACAAATGGCCCGGCCCTATGCGATGGAAGGCGCGCCGTTGTTCCGGTTTTTCCTGGTCAAGCTCGACGCCGGCCACTACCGCCTTGGCACCCAGGCCCACCACCTGATCCTCGACGGCTGGGGCTTCGGGCAGATGCTGCAATCCCTGGCGCAGCTGTACAGCGCCCTGGAACAAGGCCGGCCATCGGAGGCGCCGGGCGCGTCCTATGTCGACTTTATCAACGCCGACCAGCACTACCGGCAGTCCGCGCGCTACCCACGCGACCGAGGCTATTGGCTGGACAAATACCAGACGCTGCCCGAGCCCTTGCTGGTGCCTCGGCACACCGCGCGGTTGCCGAGCCATACACGGGTCGAGCCGTTTGCGGTGGCGCTGCTCGATCGCATGGAACACGTGGCCAACCGTTACCAGGCGTCGGCGTTTCATGTGTTGCTGGCGGCGATGTATGTGTACTTCACCCGCACGCACCAGCGTGATGAATGGGTGGTCGGCGTGCCGATCCTCAACCGCTCCAACGCCGGGTTTCGCGCCACCGTCGGCTTGTTTGCCCAGGTCAGCGCGGTGCGTTTTCAGTTCAGTGAACAGCTGCCCTTTGGTGCGCTGGTGCGCGGCATCCGTGACCAGCTCAAGCAGGATTTTCGCCACCAGCGTTTCCCCTTGAGCGAGATGAACCGCGAGCTCGGCCTGCGCCGTAGCGATCGTGGCCAACTGTTCGACCTGTCGGTGTCATTCGAGCAGGACGACCATGACCTGCGCTTCGGCCAGGTGCAGGCCCGCGCGGTCAAAGTCTCCAACCATCATGAACCGTTGCCGATCGCCTTCCACCTGCGCAGCAACCTGCACCAGGCCACCGCGAGCCTGCATTGCGTGTACAACCAGGCGTACTTTCAGGACCACGAAGTGCAGGCGCTGGCGCAGCGTTTCAGCTGGTTGCTGGAGCAGGGCCTGGAGGACACGGCACGCGAGATCGGCGAGTTTTCATTGGTGACGCCGGCCGAACACACCCAGTTGCAAGGCTGGAACGCCACCTCCCAGCCCAACCCCGAACCGCACACCCTGCACAGCCGCATCGAAGCGCAGGCCGCCCGTGCGCCGGACGCCGTGGCTGCCGTGCAGCAGGGCCAGCAGCTGACCTACGCCCAGCTCAACCGGCAGGCGAATGCCCTGGCCCATCAATTGATCGAGCGTGGCGTGCAGCCGCAGGACCGGGTGGCGATCCTGGCGCGGCGCGGGCTGGACACCCTGGCGGGGTTGTTGGCGATCCTCAAGTGCGGCGCCTGCTATGTGCCGATCGACCCGGCCCATCCCGCCGAGCGTCTGCATTACCTGCTGCAGGACAGCGCGCCCGTGGTGGTGCTGACTCAACAGGACCTGCTGCACCGTTTGCCTGCGCTGGAGGTGCCGGTGATTGTGCTGGGCCATCCGACCCTGCACCCTGGCAACAACCCTGGCGTGCCGGTCAAACCCGCGAACCTCGCGTACGTGATCTACACCTCCGGCTCCACCGGCTTGCCCAAAGGCGTGATGGTCGAGCACCACACCGTGGCCAACCTGGTCGACTGGCACTGCCAGGCCTTCGACCTGCACGCGGGCAGCCACACCGCCAGCGTCGCCGGGTTTGGGTTTGATGCGATGGCCTGGGAAGTCTGGCCGGCATTGTGCGTGGGCGCGACGCTGCACCTGCCGCCGGCCCACGACGGCGCGGAGGATATCGACGCGCTGCTCAGCTGGTGGCGCGCGCAGCCCTTGCAGGTGTGCTTCCTGCCGACGCCGGTGGCCGAGTACGCTTTCAGCCAGCAGCAGGGCCACCCGACCTTGCGCACCTTGCTGATCGGCGGCGACCGTTTGCGCAGCTTCGGCCAGGCGCAGACGTTCGACGTGATCAACAACTATGGCCCCACCGAAGCCACGGTGGTCGCGACGTCCGGCCGCGTGGAGGCGGGCCAGCCGCTGCATATCGGCAGCCCCATCGCCAACGCCACGGTATACCTGTTGGATGCCCGGCAGCGCCCGGTGCCAATCGGCGCCACGGGCGAGCTGTACGTCGGCGGCAAAGGCGTGGCGCGTGGCTACCTGAACCGTCCCGAACTGACCGCCGCGCGCTTCCTCGATAACCCCTTTGGCCCGGGCCGCCTGTACCGCACCGGTGACCTGGCGCGCTGGCTGCCGGATGGCAACCTCGAGTACCTGGGCCGGAATGACGACCAGGTGAAAATCCGTGGTGTGCGCATCGAACTGGGGGAGATCGAATCGGCGCTGGCCAGCCATCCGGCCGTGCAGGACGCCGTGGTGCAATACCGCGAGGGGCAATTGCTGGCCTGGTTTGTCACGCGCCAAGCCATTGAGATCGAGGCCCTGCGTGCCCATCTGCAAGGCTCATTGCCGGACTACATGCTGCCGGTGGCCTTCGTCACGCTGGATGCATTGCCCCTCACTGCGAATGGCAAGCTCGACCGCAAGGCACTGCCGGCCCCCACGCAGGCGGCCTTTGTGACGCGCCTGTTCGAGATGCCGCGTGAGGGCGTGGAAACCACCCTGGCGCAGATCTGGGCCGAGCTGCTGCAGGTGCAGCAGGTAGGGCGGCATGACCACTTTTTCGAACTGGGCGGCCATTCGTTGCTGGCGGTTCAGCTGGTGCAACGCATGCGCCAGGCCGGGTTGCACGCGGACGTGCAGGTGCTGTTCGGCCAACCGACCCTGGCCGCGCTGGCGGCGGTGAGTGAAGGCAGTGAGGTGCCGGTGCCGGCCAATCGGGTGCCGCTGGATTGCACCCGCATCAACCCTGATTTGCTGGCCCTGGCGGAACTCGATCAGCAAAGTATTGACCGAATTGTTGCCGGCATTTCCGGCGGAGCGGCCAATGTGCAGGAGATCTACCCGCTGGCGCCGTTGCAGGAAGGTTTGCTCTACCACCACCTCACTGACGAGCGTGATCCCTACCAGCAGCACGCGCTGTTCAGCTTCGCGCGCCGCGAACAGTTCGACGCGTTTGCCCAGGCTCTGCAACAGGTGATCAACCGCCACGACATCCTGCGCACCAGCCTGGCCTGGGACGCCCTTGAGCAGCCGATGCAAGTGGTATGGCGTGAGGCGCGGTTGCGCGTCGAACCGCTGGGCGAAACCTGCGCGCCGCTGGACCTGCGCCAGGCACCGCTGATGGCCCTGGACTACGCCGAAGAGCCGCAACACCAACGCTGGATCGCTCGGCTGCGTTTCCATCACCTGGTCAACGACGCCACCTCGACCCGCGTGCTGGTGGATGAAATTCGTGCGCATCTGCTCGGTGAGCAGAGTCTGCTGCCGGCCCCGGTGCCGTATCGCAACGTGGTCGCGCAGGCGCGCTTGCCGGTGCGCCAGGCTGCGCATGAGGCGTTTTTTCGCGAGCGCCTCGCCGATGTCGATGAGCCGACCCTGGCTTTCGGCTTGCAGGAGCGCCAGGCAGATCGCGCGCGCATCGAGGCGTTCGAACAGCCCGTCATGCCTGACTTGAACCAGCGCCTGAGGGCCCAGGCACGCGCGCTTGGGGTCAGCGCCGCGAGCCTGTTCCACTTGGCTTGGGCCCAGGTGCTCAGCCGCGTGGCAGGCCGCGATGACGTGGTGTTCGGCACCGTGCTGCTGGGCCGCCTGCAAGCCGGCGAGGGCGCGGATCGGGCGCTGGGCATGTTCATCAATACGCTGCCATTGCGGCTGCGCCTGGCCGGGCAAAGCGTGGTGGAGGCGCTGCAGGACACGCATCTGCAGCTCAGCGCCTTGCTCGCCCATGAACAAGCCTCGCTTGCCCTGGCCCAGCGCTGCAGCAGCGCGGCGCCGCTGTTCAACAGCCTGCTCAACTACCGCCACACCAGCGCCGACCCCGAGTTGAAACTGGTCCCCGGCATCGCCTTGCTCAGCAGCGAAGACATCCTCAGCTACCCGCTGATGCTCACCGTGGACGATACCGCCAGCGGCTTTCAACTCAAGGCCAAGGCACCCCGCCAGATCGGTGCCGAACGCCTGCTGGGCTACCTCGACACCGCGCTGAGCGGCCTGGTGGATGCGTTGGAACAGGCGCCGCAATCAGCCCTGCGCGAGGTGCAGGTACTGCCGGCCAGCGAGTTGCAAACCCTGCTGGTGGACTTCAACGCCACCACCACCGACTACCCCGACGCCCTGACCGTGCACGCGCTGTTTGAAGCCCATGTGCGGCTGAACCCGGAGGCCATCGCGGTGCAGGCCGGCGCGCAGCAACTGACCTATCGCGCGCTGAACGAGCGCGCCAACCAGCTCGCCTACCATCTGCGCGAGCGCGGCGTGCAGCCGGATTCGCGGGTGGCGCTGTGCGTCGAGCGCGGGCTGGACCTGGTGGTGGGCCTGCTGGCGATCCTCAAGGCCGGTGGCGCCTACGTGCCGCTGGACCCGGGATACCCGCGCGAGCGGCTGGCCTATATGCTGCACGACAGCCAGCCGGTGGCGCTGCTGGTGCACGCCGCCACCCGCGAGGTGCCGGGCGAGGTGTCGATCCCGGTGATCGACTTTGACCACTGCGCCTGGCGCCAGGCACCCGTTGGCAACCCGTCGGTGCCGGGTCTGGGCGTGGCCAACCTGGCCTACGTGATGTACACCTCGGGCTCCACCGGCACACCCAAGGGCGTGATGATCGAACACCGTGGCCTGGGCAACCTGATGCATTGGGGCTCGCAACTGTGCCCGAATGCCGAAGGTGGCGCGTTGTTGCAGCGCGCGCCGTTCAGCTTCGACGGCTCGGTGTGGGAGCTGTTCTGGCCGCTGACCAATGGAATGCGCCTGGTGCTGGCGCGGCCCGATGGGCATCGCGAACCGGCTTACCTGGCGCAGGTGATTCGCGAGCAGCAGATCACGGTGATTAAATTCGTGCCGGCGATGTTGCAGCAGTTTTTGGAACTGGAAGCATCGGCCCTGTGCACCAGCCTCACCGACGTGCTCTGCGGCGGCGGCGAACTCACCGAAGCCCTGGCGCGTGGCGTGCAGGCGCGCCTGCCCAGGGTGCGCTTGCACAACGTTTACGGCCCCACCGAAGCGACGGTGGACAGCAGCGCCTGGACCCTGGAGCCCGGCGCTCCTGTGCCGGCGCTGCAACTGCCGATTGGCCGTGCGATCAACAACACCCGTTTGTACGTGCTGGACCAACAGGATGCGCCAGTGCCCATCGGCGTCAGCGGCCAGTTGCACATCGGCGGGGTCGGCGTAGCCCGCGGGTACCTGGGCCTGGAACAGATGACCGCCGAGCGTTTTATCGACAGCCCGTTTGTGGCCGGTGACCGGCTGTACCGCACCGGCGACCTGGTGCGCTACCTGCCGGACGGCAACCTGGAGTTCCTCGGGCGCAATGACTTCCAGGTCAAACTGCGCGGCGTACGCCTGGAGCTGGGAGAGATCGAGTCACGCCTATTGGCGCACCCCGCGTTGCGCGAAGTGGCGGTGCTGATTCGCGATGAGCGGTTGGTGGCGTATTTCACCGTACGCTCGCAGGCCCCGAACCTGGAAGCCCTGCGCACCCATGTGCTGGAGCAATTACCCGAGTACATGGTGCCCGCCGCTTTTGTGCAACTCGATGCCTTGCCGCTCAATCCTGCCGGCAAACTCGACCGCAAGGCGCTGCCCGAGCCGGGGTTGGAGGCGGTGGTCAGCCGGGCGTATGAGGCCCCCATAGGCGCAGTGGAACACCTGATGGCCGGGATTTGGGCCGAGGTGCTGAAGCTCGAACGGGTGGGGCGCCACGACCATTTCTTCGAACTGGGCGGGCATTCCCTGTTGGCGGTGAACCTGGTGGCGCGGATGCGCAAGGCCGGGTTGGAGGTAGATGCGCGCACCCTGTTCAGCCATCCGACGTTGGCGCAGTTGGCCGCGCGTACCACGACCCAGGTACAGCGCGTGGAAGCCCCGCAAACCGCCATCCCCTCACTCAACCGCAGGCGGCGGATTTGAATGCGGTCACCGCGGATGGTGGAAAGCGCGACTCGGTGCTGAAAACTTGCCTGAATTCAAGGCAGTGGTGGGTACACAATCAACTGCAAATAGCCTTTGGAGTAGCGCTTGCCCCCAGGCGGCAACTGCCCGGCTTCGCGCATTTCACTGGTGCTGTTGATCCGCATCAGCACACCGACCGAGCCGTGCCGGCGCGCTTCGGTGAGCCAGGCTTGCACCGCTTCCGGTGCGACTTTGCGCTGCACCGAACCCGCATATTGCAAGCCGTAACGCAGCTCGCCCTCGGTGGCGTACAGCGCGACTTCCGGGCGCTTCAGACGCCAGGCCAGGGCGCTCGCATTTTCCAGGGCATTGGCCAGCAGCGCGTGGGTTTGCTGTAGCTCGTCCAGGTGCTCAAGCACGAATTGGTCGGGCATTTCGTTATCCGCGATCTGCGCCGGCATGCTCGCCGGCAGCAGAATCACCAGCAAGCCGATGCCCAGCGCCGGCATCGCCCACAGCGTCAGCGGGCGGAAGGCTTGCAGCAGGTTGGTGAGGATCCACCCCAGCAGCACGATGAACGCCAGAGACAGGCTGAACATCTCGGCCAGGCTGTGACCGTACAGCGGCCTGGCGATTTGCAGGTAGATCAGGCCGATCATGGCGGCCATGCCAATCGCGAAATTGAGCAAGCCGTTGAGGCAGAGGGCGCGGGCTTTGCCCTGGCTGAGCAGATCGGTCAGGGTATGCCCCATCAGCAACGCCAGGGGCAACAGGCACGGCATGATGTAGGTCGGCAGCTTGCCGTTGCTCAGGCTGAAAAAGCCCAGCGGCAGCAACAGCCACAGCGCCAGGAAGCGGATCGCCGGTTGGCGTTTTTCAACCCAGGCCTTGTGCAGAGTATTGGGCAGCAACCCGGCCCACGGCAGGCAGGCCACCGCGATGATCGGCAAAAAGAACCACCAGGCCCGCACGTGTTGCGCGTCGTCGGCGCTGAAGCGGCGGATGTGTTCATTCCAGAAAAAGAAGCGCCAGAAGTCCGGTTCCTGCAGATGAATCGCCAGCGCCCAGGGCAGGCATGCCAGCGCGGCCACCGCCACGGCCAGCGGGCCATAGCGCAGCAGCTCGCCCACGCGCCGTTGCCAGAGCATGTAGGGCAGGGCAATCAGCACCGGCAGCGCCCAGGCCAGGAAACCCTTGGTCATGAAACCCATGGCGCAGGCCAGCCCCAGCACTGCCCAGGCACCCAGGCGGCCACGTGTGCGGGTGCTGTCGAGGGCAAACCACAGCGCGACCAGGCTCAGGTTGACCCACAGGGTGAATTGCGGATCGAGATTGGAATACCCCGCCTGCCCGGCCACTAGGCCGAAGCTCAAGTAGAGCAGGGCGCAAGCGAAGCTTTTGCGCGGGTCGTTCCACAGGCGGCGGGCGATCAGGTAGGCCAACGCCACGCTCAACCCCGAGGTCAGGGCCGAGGCGATGCGCACGCCGAACAGGTTCTGGCCGAACAGCGCCTGGCCCAGGGCGATCAGCCAATAGCCGCCGGCGGGTTTTTCGAAATAGCGGATGCCCATGTAGTGCGGCGCCACCCAGTTGCCGCTCAGCAGCATTTCCTGGCTGACCTGGGCGTAGCGGGTTTCATCCGGGGTCCACAGACCGTGCAGGCCCAGGGGCAGCAGGTAAAACGCGGCGAAGGCGAGGAATAACAGCTGCAGGGGTTTTAATCGAATCAGCACAACGTCGCTCCTTGACGTTTTAAACAAGGTTTTTCAAGTAATGAAGTAAGCGTAGAAACCATCACGGCGATCACTGAGTTACACAAAATAGTCATGACGTCCTTAATTAAAAGGCGCAACTAAACATGCCAGAACAGGGCTGTCTTTTTGCTGAACATAAGCCGAGGCGGCAGGCAGGAAAGTGTTTAAAGTTGCTTGAGCGCTGCGGGCCAGTCGGCGTTTTTCACGATGCCCAATGTCTTGAATTTGCCGTTGGGCAACACCTGCACGAACAACGCGCTGCCGTACTCGGGGAACGCGGCATGGGGGAAGCCCAGGGTGGTTTCGAAGTCGGCAATGCAGCCGCTGTGGGTGACGAACACCAGGTTGCGCCCCGGGGTTTTATGGGTGAGCAGTTCGTCACCCATGGCCGCGCCGCAGACGGTTCTCTCGCCTGCCGTCAGCTCGTTTTTACCGAACATGAAACGCAAGGTCTGGGCGGTGCGGATGGCCGGGCTGGCGAGTACGTCGCTGCCGTCCATGCCCAGTGTCTTAAAGGCTTTTCCGAGGTTTTCGGCCTGTTGGCTGCCGTTGATCGTCAGGCCTTCAACCGGGCCGAGACAGGGGTTTTGCGAGCGGTCGCAACGCTCTTCGTGGCGCACCAGCACGATCAGGTCGCCGTCGCGCCAGAGTGGCAAAACATCGGAAGTCAGCAGGCGGTTGCCCACCCCGAGGTCGCGGGGCGACATCGGCCACAGCAGGCTCGCGGCGAGCAGCAGGCCAATCAGCGCAATGCCCAGCCAGCGCAGTTGCGGGCGCCTGAAGAAGCCTCGGCGCGAGCGTGGTTTGGTCAGGGTAAGGTCAACCACTTCATTCACCATGGGCACCGTTGGCAAGGTTGTAATTATCAGGCGCAACTTGTCGGCGAGTGCCCACAGTAAAGCCAGAGGCTGTCACAGGGTGGCTGTCTTTTCGCTGAACATGTCGCGGTGAAAAGTTGTCAGGTATGGCAACTAACAAGTTGCCGCCACCTGACGCTTGGCCGGTAATTTAGAGTGGGGTGGGTGGGCAACCGGTGAAATCCATGTGAAAAATTTGCGTGGCCGCGATCGGCAGCCGTTATTCTCGATGGCCACCCATCAAATGAGTGTTCTTATGTTGCAGGTGCAAGCTGTCTTCAAAAGCTATGCCACGCCCCAGGGGCCGCTGCCGGTGTTGGCGGGTGTCGACCTGCACCTGGCCGCGCGCAGCAGCCTCGCCTTGATGGGCGAGTCCGGCAGTGGCAAGAGCACCTTGCTGCACCTGGTGGCCGGGCTGGACCGCGTGGATAGCGGCAGCATTCAAGTCGGTGAGCAGCGCCTCGACCAACTCGGCGAAGCACAACTGGCGCATTGGCGGCGCACCGAAATCGGCCTGGTGTTCCAGCAGTTCAACCTGATCGGCAGTTTGCGCGTCGACGATAACCTGGCCTTCCAGGCGCGCCTGGCGGGGCGCTTCGATGCCCAGTGGCAAGCGCAACTGGTGGAGCGCCTGGGCCTCGGGGATTTGCTCAAGCGTTACCCGGAGCAACTCTCGGGCGGCCAGCAGCAACGGGTCGCGGTAGGCCGCGCACTGGCCTCGCGCCCGGGTTTGCTGTTGGCGGACGAGCCCACCGGCAACCTCGACGAAGCCACCAGTGATGAAGTGCTGCAACTGTTGCTGGACCTGCTGCGCGACAGCCCCACCAGCCTGTTGATGGTCACCCACAGCCCGCGCATCGCCGCACGGCTGGACCGGCAAGTGGTGTTGCATCGTGGACAGGTCGTGTCTGCATGAGTGTGTTTTATTGGACGTTGCGCGCGCTGCTCAGCCATTGGCGGCGGCATCCCGTGCAGTTTTTCAGTGTGTTGACCGGGTTGTGGCTGGCCACCGCCCTGTTGACCGGGGTGCAGGCCCTCAACAGCCAGGCGCGCGACAGCTACGCCCGCGCCAGCCAACTGATCGGCGGCGAACCCCAGGCCAGCCTCAGTGCGCCGGATGGGGCGAGTTTCCCGCAAGCCATGTTTGCGCAGTTGCGCCGTGCCGGTTGGCCGGTGTCGCCGGTGGTGCAGGGGCGGGTGCAGCTCAAGGGGCTGGAGGACGTGCGCCTGCAATTGATGGGCATCGACCCGGTGTCGTTGCCCGGCAGCGGCGCGGTGGCCGGGCAACGGTTGAGCCAGGCGCAAATGCTGGCGTTTTTTGCGCCGCCGGGGCGCACCTGGATCGCCCCGCAAACTTTGCAGGCGCTGGGGCTGCATGAAGGTGAGCAGCCGGTCACGTTGAGCGGGCACAGCCTGCCGCCCTTGCAGGCGCAACAGGACATGGCCCCCGGCCTGTTGCTGACCGATATCGGCTTCGCCCAACCGGTATTGGAGATGCCTGACCGGTTGTCGCGGCTGCTGGTGGACAGGTCCTTCGCCGCCACCCATCCCACGCCGCCTGCCGAGCTGCAACTCAAGCAGGGCGAGGACAACAACCTCGCGCGCCTCACCGAGAGTTTTCACCTGAACCTCGACGCGCTGGGCTTTCTGTCTTTCGTGGTCGGCCTGTTTATCGTGCATGCCGCCATCGGCCTGGCCCTCGAGCAGCGGCGCGGGCTGTTGCGGACCTTGCGTGCCTGTGGGGTGAGCGCGCGCCTGTTGATCCTCGGGTTGGGTGTCGAACTCGGTGCCTTGTCGCTGCTCGGCGGCGTGCTCGGGGTTGCCAGCGGTTACCTGTTGGCCAGTCTGTTGCTGCCGGATGTGGCCGCCAGCCTGCGCGGCCTGTACGGCGCCGAGGTGCCGGGGCAGTTGAGCCTGAGCCCGCTTTGGTGGTTGGCCGGGCTTGGCCTGAGCCTGCTCGGCGCCCTGCTCGCCGGCGCCAGCAGCCTGTGGCGCGCGGCGCGCTTGCCCTTGCTGGCGCTGGCCAATGCCCAGGCCTGGCATGAAGCGCACGGGCGCTGGTTGCGGCGCCAGGGCTGGGTTGCGGGTACGGCGTTGCTGATCGCCCTGCTGGCGCTGTGGCTGGGCGACAGTTTGGCGGCCGGGTTTGTGCTGATGGCCGCCTTGTTGCTCGGTGCGGCACTCGGTCTGCCGGTGGTGCTCAACGCTTTGCTGAAGGCGGTGCTGGGGCGCAGCCGGTCGGTGCTTGGCCAATGGTTTCTGGCTGACTGCCGCCAGCAATTGCCGGCGTTGAGCCTGGCACTGATGGCGCTGCTGCTGGCCCTGGCGGCGAATATCGGCGCCGGTTCCATGACCTCGGGTTTTCGCCACACCTTCAACAACTGGCTCGAACAACGGCTGACCGCCGAGCTGTACCTCAACCCGCAAACCCCGGCCCAGGCCGACCAACTCGGCACCTGGCTGGCGCAACAACCGACGGTGCAGGCCGTGTTGCCCACCTGGCAGGTCGCCGTGCAACTGCAAGGCTGGCCGGCCGACGTGTTTGGTGTGGTCGACGACCCGACCTATCGCCAGCACTGGCCGCTGCTGGACGCGGTGAGCGCGCCCTGGGACCAGTTGCAAAAGGACGACACCCTGATGCTCAGCGAACAGCTGGCACGGCGGCTGGCAGTGAAACTGGGCGATACGGTGAGTATCCCTACGCCGCAGGGTGTGTGGTCGCCCAAGGTGGTGGCGATCTACGCCGACTACGGCAATCCCAAGGGCCACGTGCTGGTTAACTCCGCGCACCTGCTGGCGCACTGGCCCGGCTTGTCCCCGGCGCGTTTCAATCTGCGGGTGGCGCCGGCCGATGTGCCGCCGCTGATACATGAGGTGCAGCGCGAGTTCGCCCTGGACGACAGCCGCATCGTCGATCAGCAGCAGCTCAAGGGCTGGTCGAGCCAGGTGTTCGAACGCACTTTCGCCGCCACCGCCGCGCTCAACAGCCTGACCCTCGGCGTGGCCGGCGTGGCGCTGTTTATCAGCCTGCTGACCCAGAGCCAAAGCCGCCTGGGCCAGCTCGCACCGCTCTGGGCGTTGGGCGTGACGCGCCGACAATTGATGCTGCTCAATCTCGGGCAGACCTGGCTGCTGGCGGTGCTCACGTTGGTTCTCGCACTGCCCCTGGGCCTGCTGCTGGCGTGGTGCCTGGATGCGGTGATCAACGTGCAAGCCTTCGGCTGGCGCCTGCCGCTGCAGGTGTTTCCGTGGCAGTTGGCGCAGTTGCTCGGGCTGTCGATGCTGGCCACGTTGTTAGCCTCGGCGTGGCCATTGTGGCAGCTGTACGGCAGCCGTCCGGCTGACCTGTTGAGGACCTTTGCCCATGAAGATTAAGTCGCTGCTGTGGGCGGTTCTGTTGTTGCTGAGCGCTTGCGACAAGGCACCTGCACCGCCGGAAAGTTTCGCAGGCTTGGGCAGTGACGCGGCCGACTTTGCCCAGGTCGTGCCCGGCAAAGTCTTCAGCTTTCCTGAGGATCACGGCCCGCATGCAGGCTTTCGCGTCGAGTGGTGGTACGTCACCGCCAACCTCAAGGATGCCCAGGGCAACGTGTTCGGCGTGCAATGGACGCTGTTTCGCAACGCGCTCAAGGCCGGGCCGACGCAAGCCGGCTGGCAGGACTCGACCATCTGGCTTGGCCACGCCGCCGTCACTTCCGCTAACCGTCATTACGCCGCCGAGCGTTACGCCCGCGGCGGCGTGGGCCAGGCCGGTGCCCAGGCCGCGCCCTTCACTGCGTGGATCGACGACTGGAATTTCGCCACCCAGCCCGGCAGCGCGAGCGCGTTGGCAGGCATGCAGCTCAAGGCCAATGGCGCGTATTTCGCCTACGACTTGCACCTGACCTCCAGCCGCCCGCTGGTGCTCCAGGGCGACGGCGGTTACAGCCGCAAATCCGACCAGGGCCAGGCGTCGTACTACTACAGCCAGCCGTTTTTCAGCGCCAGCGGCAGCGTGAGCATCGACGGCAAGACTTACCAGGTCAGCGGCCCGGCCTGGCTCGACCGCGAATGGAGCAGCCAGCCATTAGGCGCCAGCCAGACCGGCTGGGACTGGTTCTCGCTGCACTTGGACCGGGGCGAGCAACTGATGCTGTTTCGTGTGCGGCAAACCGACGGCGGGTCCTACTTGACCGGCACCTGGATCGACCGCGAAGGCCGTACCCAAACCCTGCATGACGCCGATATCCAATTGGCGCCGCTGCAAACCACGGCGATTGACGGGCGCAATATTCCTACGCGCTGGTCGCTGAAAATTCCTGGCAAACAGCTGGATATCACCACCGAGGCCGTCAACCCGAACGCCTGGATGAACCTGAGCATTCCGTACTGGGAAGGCCCGGTGCAGTTCGACGGTGGGGTGGGTTATCTGGAGATGACTGGGTATTAGGGCGCTTTCTGCAGGCGCTTTTGTTTGGCAACTGGGGCCACGGGTGCATTTGGCTCTAAAGACAGGGCCTTTCCCGACAGGCATATTTTCGGCCACCCTATTTCTTTAAAAAAACACTGTACATCCATACAGTCGTATTCTACATTCCATCCCAGGTGACCGGATGTCACCTGAGCTTCACTTTTTAACTATGGATGGATAAAAAATGAAATCGAAAAAAGCCTTTATGCTGGGCGCGGCCATGGCGGCCACCTGCTTCGTTTCGGCCTTTGCCCTGGCCGAGCAATATCCTCACCTGGCTGCGCAAGCGGCTCAACCCTCGGTCAAACAAACCCTGAAAGCGGCCGGTAAAGTCCAGCCTACCCAGGCGTCTGCCGCGCTCAAACAGCAACTGCAAGCCGCTGCGCAGCTGAAGAAACCGGTATTCGCCCCCAAGGCCAAGGCCGACTCGGTGGTGCAGGACCACACCTCGCCAGCCCCGGTGACCCATGTGAAAAAAGCCCGCGCCCAGCAAGCGGCAGCGGTGCAGGCTGCATTGGTTCAGGGTTGCGAAACCACCCTGGACGTCAATCAGCTGTACACGGTCGATGGCGTGCAGCCCGGCGATTTGCTGTGCTACCACTTCAACCTGCCGCAGAAGGCGCGGATCAATGCGCTGCTGGTCGGCCAGACGGCGGGCACCAACATGTCGCTGACCCTGTTCCAGGACGATGGCCAAGGCAATCCGATTCCGCTGGGCACTTCCGACAGCCCAGGCACCGGCGATGAAAGCCTGAGCGGCGTGCTGCCGGCCGGTGACTACTACTGGTTCATGGAAGCCAATGCAGCGGTGCAGGGCTCGAGTTTCCAGTTCGGGGTGGCGGTGGATGCGAATATCGATGCGTTCGAACCGAATGACACACCGGACACGGCCTTCCAGCTGCCGGACACGCTGAACTACCTCAGCGGCAACGCCGACAGCGTCAACGATGTCGACTACTTCGACTTCACCGCCGTGCGTGGCCAGAGCGTGGGCATCGCCTTGACGGCCGATGCTGCCAGCGGCAGCACGCGCAACAAATGGATCCTCGAGCGTCTGGATGGCAGCCAGTGGGTCGTGGTGGACAACGCTCTCAAGTCGACGTCCGTCCCGAGCCCGGGTGTCGGCGGTGTGGTCAAGGTGCGGGTGCGGCCGAACCCGAACGATGCGTGGAGTGCGACGGGCAAATACAACCTGTCGTTTGGTTCCAACCCGCGCATCAACGGCGCGGATGTGAAGGGCGAGCCGAGCGTGATCCGCATCCCGTATTCCGCTTCCGATGTCGGCTACGGCTACATGACCACCCAAGCCTATCGAAACCTGACCTGGACCATGGGCCTGTCGGACAGCACCGGGATGCCGCTGGTGGGGTTGCACCCGATTGTGTTGCTCGACCAGCACGTCAACCCGGACTCCGGCGAGATCGTCTACAAGGCTTACTCGGCGCCGACCGACAGTTCCGGCCAGGCTACCGGCACCATCAATGTGGGCACGTGCGACGGGGATTTCCAGACCACGTTCGTCGACTATGCCCAGGGCTATAACAACACCTGGCGCACCGACTTCAACTACGGCGTGTGGCGCATGCAAGTGCTGGAGTATCCGGGGATCGGCGTGGGTGGCGACAATGTCCAGTTCGTCAGCTTCGGCCACTTGTGCAAGCAGACCTTGCTGAGCAGCACCAAGGCCTGAGGACCTGAACCCTTGAAACCTGGGGCATACAAGCCAAGCTTGTATGCCCTTTTTGCGTTATTGCGCCAATGCCATCGCCAACGGCAGGCGCGCCATGCTCGTGCTTTTCAGCGATCCCAGGTACAGCCAGTCGCCATACTCCCGCGCGGTGGTGATCGGCGAGTAATTGCCCGTGCTGCCATCCTGCAGGTTGGCGATGACCTTGCCGTCGGTATCCAGCCCCAGCACAAACGCTTTGCGCTCGATCGGCTTGGGCACCACCATCAAGGCGCGCACCATCACTTTGCGCAGCAACGGGTAGCCGGCAAGCTGTCGAGCAAGGGGTTGCGCGGCGAGTACAGCGCCACCCAGAAACGGTCCTGGCCGTTAAAACTGAGGTTGTCCGGCAGGCCGGGCAGGTTGTCGATAAACAGGTCATGCTGGCCGGCGCGTTCGCCCTTGAGCCAGTAACGGCTGATGCGATAGGCGCCGGTTTCATTCACCAGCACGTAGTTTTCGTTCGGGCCGAGGGCCACGCCGTTGGCGAATTGCAACTGCGCAAGCAAGACCTCGGTGGTGCCGGTGTTGAAGTCATAACGCAGCAGCCGACCATCGCCGCCATGCTCGATCACTGCTTCACCGTCCTGGCCATAACCCCAGCGACTCGACGCATCGCTGAAATACGCATAGCGCCCGCCGGCGTCGACCGCCACGTCATTGGTAAAACCAAAAGGTACGCCGTTGGCGGCGGTGCTCAAGGACGTGAGTTGGCGGTTGGCATCCAGCGCGAGCAGGCCCTTGACCCCGTCGGCAATGATCAGCCGCCCGTCCGGGTGCGGCGCCATGCCCAGCGGGCGCCCACCGGTATTGGCCAGTACTTCCAGGCTGCGGCTGTCGGGCGAGGTGCGGATGAGCCGTCCATCCTGCAGCCCGCTGATCAGAAAACCCTGGGCATCCAGCAGCAGCGCCTCGGGCCCGGTGATGTCCTGCGCGCCGATTTTTTGCACACCCTTGAGTCGCTGATTTTCGGCGTAAGGCCCGTCCTTCATTGAGGGCGCTTTGGGCGGTGCCCAGTTGACCGGTTGTACCTTGGTGGGCATCAACAGCAAAAAAGCGATCACTGCCAACAGCAGCACAAACATCAGATGGCGCAGTTTTTTCGGACGGGTACTCATGACGATTCCTGGTTGTCGTTAGTGCGCGGTTCCCAGTACAGAGTGCCGAACAAGTAATCCATTAAGGGCAGGACGATATTGAAATTGCGCCCCTGCATCAGCTCGCGGCGATGGTGCAGGGCGTGCAGTTGGTGCATCTGGCACACCCACGGCAGGCGCGCCACCGGGTGTTCGGCGGGCAGGTGCTCGCAGGCGTGAAACACTTCGTACAGCAAATAGCCGAGGATCATGCAGCCGGCAAACAGCCCGGCAACATTCGGGCTCAGTTGCTTGAGCAGCCACCAGGCGGGCAGGGTGATTGCCAGGCTGTGCAGCACGATCAGCCAGGCGGGGAACAGGATGACGCGCCAGTCGCGTGCGCTGTCGAAGGTCATGTGTCCGGGGGTGAAAAAGCTGTGGTGGTCGCCGGTGTGGCGTGCGTAAAACAGCCGCGCCAGGGCATGCTTGTGATGGCCGAGATGACGGTGCACGAGGTAGATGCAGAGGTTGAAGAACACCAGGGTCAACGGGACGGTCAGCCATTGCAGCGCGGTGATCCGCGCCGTGGTCGAGCATGCCAGGGCGATACAGGCAATGCCGTAACCCAGCACAAAACTGGCGTGCACCCAGGGGTTGTAGTGGCGGCTGACGGCTGCACGGTAAGCGGCGCGAAAGGTTTCGGTGGGATGGTCCATGGCATGAAGCTCAGTATTTTTTGTTGGAGACTGAGCTTAGTTGGTGCAGGCAATAGTGCGAGTTTTGCGCCGTCAGCGGGCTTAAATCAGCGGGTCCCAGCGTTGCGACCAGTCGGTCTCGGCCTTGACCACGCCGCGCAGCAATTCCAGCGCCTGTTGCAGTACCGCCGAATCCCGCGCCCGCGAATATACCACGAACGTCGGGAAGTTGAACTCCGGAGCCTTGGGCACGCGCTCCATCACGCCACTGTCCAGATAGCTCTGCACCACCCGCGTGCGGAAATACCCGGCGCCGCCGTTCTCCAGGATGTACTGCAACGCCAGCGGTCCCAGGTTGAAACTCAATGCCGCGCGAGCCCGATCGGGCAGGGCGGCGTCATGCTGCTGGCGAAAGCCCGGGCCCCAGTCGATGTAGACGTACGGGTCGGGTTTGCTCACCAGTTGCACCAGAATCAGCTTTTCCTCGAGCACCTGTTCCACCTGCAACCCCGGCCAGTACTGCGGCTGGAACACCAGGGCGGCGTCGAGCACGCCCAGTTCCAGTTGGCGCAGCAAGTATTCGCCTTCACGCACTTCGGTACGCAGCGCATGCCCGGGGATCCGCTCACGCAGTGCCTGGGCCCAGCCGAGCATCAGCGGGTTGCACAGGCTGACTTCGCCGCCGATATGCAGCACATTGCGATAGCCATCGGGCAACGGCAAGTCGCGCCGCGCGGCCTCCCAGGTTTGCAGCAACTGGTTGGCATACACCACAAAGGCCTCGCCGTCAGAAGTCAGGCGAGCACCTGCGCGGTTGCGGATAAACAGCGTGCTGCCGAGTTGGCTTTCGAGGTTTTTGACCCGTGCGGTAATGGCGGTCTGGGTGACGTGCAGTTTCTCGGCCGCCGCGGCCAGGCTGCCGCAGCGGATGATTTCGAGGAAGGTGCGTGCCAGTTCAATGTCCATGAAGGTCTCGCAGGTTGCTCAAGCCCGACAGTGTAGCCGTCAGGCGGGCGAAAAGATCAGTTCGACAGGGAGGCGATGCCCTTGACGCAGAACGTACTCCTGCAGAGCCTGGCGATTGCGGATGAGGTAGCTGGGGTCATAGACGAAGCAGATCAGTTGTCGGCAGCGCGGATGTTCGGCATAGCGGGCGATATCGACGATTAACTCTTCACCGAGTTTTTTGTCCTTCAGCCCCGCGCGGGTCATTTTCACTTCGATACCCACTTCCAGCTCATGCAGCAGAAAGTCCAGGCGCGATGAAGCGCCTGCGCAGCTCGGCACAGGCTCTTCGGCACGCACGTCGGCGATATGTAGTTTGAGCAGGGCACGCAGCAGATCCTGCACGTCGTATTCATGCTGCACCGACAGGCCCGTCCGGCCACCGTGGCGATGATTCAGCGCCAGGCAGAAGCGATGAAAGTGGTGCAGCAGGTGCCGGACCGTATCCAGCGGTGAGGGCGCCGGTGCATCCGGCTCGTCATCAAAAAACCTCGCCAGCTGGCGCTCTTCGAACGCGAGCATGGCCGCCGGCTCTTTCAACCTGGTGTAGATCAGCAACAACAGCAGAATAGTTTCGATGAGGATGAACAGCGACAGCCCTGGCAAAGCCGGGCGCACGGTAATTTGCGGCTCGTAGTGGTAGCGCGCAAGTGCATTGCCGGCCTGGTCGGCTTGCGGCAGGAGTTGGAACTTGAGGCTGACGTAAACCCAGATATGCCCCCGATCGGGGACAATAAGGGTGGAGAGTTCATCGAGACGCTCTGCGCTGGGTTCCCGGTTGTAGGCTTTCAACTTGTCGAATAATGGATCGGTGTTCTGCCGGAACTCCTCGGAGGTCATCAGGTTATAGACCGCCGGATTGGCCTGGTCAGCGGGCTGGAACACCTCGCGGATTAACAGCGCATAGTTGATCGCGGTGCTCACCATAATCAGCACCAGCAGCAGGCTTGTTCGGGCCTTGTTGCGCCGGGTACTGAGAATCATCTGGGCGAGCGTCTGCGATGGCTTGGTGCGCCAGAACGACTTGAGCCAACTGATCATTGGATGCCGATCGACCAGTGACGGCTCGTCTGGTCTTCGTGCCGTTTGTCGATGAAGGTTTCATATTGGCATTGCGGCCCTTCGCAGCTGTATTCGAGCTTCAGCGGCGGCAGGGTCTGCACGGGAAACAGCGATTTGGGCTGAGGCGTCGCATCGGGCGGTGCTGCCGTGGGCTCAGGTGCCGTGTAGCTCAGATCGAGCGCTGCGTTGCAGGCCATGGCTGGCAGCAGGGCGAGCAATGCGCTCGCCAGGACAGTCCTTGTGAATTCCATCTGAAACAATCCGTACGACAAAAAAGTGAGGTGCGAATTGTAAGCCAATCGCGCCCCGGGATGCACAAGGCAATCCCAGGGCGCCTTGGCCGTCCTACGGGTGACGAGGTGCTGCAAGGTGTTCGGTGGGAAAGGCCTTGGCATACACCTGGCACACCTTCAACACCTGCTCATCCGCAAACCGCGCACCCACCACATGCAACCCCACCGGCAAGCCATTCGCCGCCAACCCACACGGCACCGACGCCGCAGGCTGCTGCGTCAAGTTGAAGGGATAGGTAAATGGCGTCCACTGTGTCCACTCATTCATCCCCGAACCCGGTGGCACGTTGTGCCCGGCCTCGAACGCGGTGATTGGCATCATCGGCGAAACCAACACGTCGTAGTGTTCATGGAACGCCGCCATCCGCGCCACCAGGGCGGCCCGTGCTTCAAGGGCTGCGTTGAGGTCATCCAGGCTCAGGCGCTCGCCTTGTTGCGCGATGCGCAGCAGGCCGGGGTCCAGCAGTTGTTTTTGTGCATCGCTCATCGTGCTTGTCAGGCGCGCGGCACCGGCTGCCCACAGGGTGCTGAACACCTCGAGCGGGTCGCTGAACCCTGGGTCGATCTGCTCGACATGAGCGCCCAGTTGCACCAGGCCTTCCACCGCGCGGGCGACAACTGCCGCCACTTGCGGATCGACCTCCACATAGCCGAACGTGGGGCTGTAAGCCACGCGCAACCCCTTCAGGTCGCTACCCGGCGTAAGCCATGGGGTGGTCCTCGGCGCGCCGATCAGGCCGTCGCGTGCATCCGGCTGGGCGATGGTCTGCAGCATCAGCACGCTGTCTTCGACGGTGCGGGTCATCGGCCCCAGGTGCGACAGGATGGTCATGGAGCTGGCCGGCCACTGCGGCACGTAACCAAAGGTCGGCTTGATGCCGAAGGTGCCGGTAAACGCGCAGGGAATCCGGATGGAACCCCCGGCGTCACTGCCCTGGTGCAACACGCCGAGGTTCAACGCCGCCGCCGCACCGGCCCCGCCCGATGAGCCGCCCGCCGTGGTCCGCGTGTCCCACGGGTTGCGAGTGATGCCGTACAGCGGGTTGTCGGTGACGCCTTTCCAGCCGAATTCCGGGGTGGTGGTCTTGCCCAGCAGCACCGCGCCGGCCTTGCGCATAAAGGCCGGGAAGGGCGCGTCGACATCCCACGGCCCCTCGGCGGAGGTAGTGCGCGAACCCTTGCGCGTGGGCATGCCGAGGGTCAGCGTGAGGTCTTTGATCGACGCCGGCACACCGTCGAGCGCGCCGCAGGGGGCGCCCTTGAGCCAGCGCTGTTCCGACGCCCGCGCGGCGTTCAAGGCGCCTTCCGGGTCGACGTGACAGTAGGCGTTTACCTGCGGGTTGTAGCGCTCGATACGCAGCAATGCGTCCTCGGTAACGTCCACCGGTGACAGGGTTTTTTCGCGAAAATGCTGCAGCAGTTGCACCGCCGTCAGTTGGCCGATCTCACTCATGCCAGTTCCCCCTGCGCCGCGTTGACCATGGCGCGCAGCAGCACCGCGCAGCCTGCCGCCAGGTCATCCGGCGCGGCGTTTTCGATTTCGTTGTGGCTGATGCCGCCTTCGCACGGCACAAAGATCATCCCGGCCGGGCCGAGTTCGGCGACGAAAATCGCGTCATGCCCGGCGCCGCTGACGATGTCCATATGGCTCAAACCCAAGGCGCTGGCGCCGTCGCGCACGGCGTTGACGCAGGCCGGGTTGAAGTCCAGCGGCGGGAAATCCGCGGTCGGCGTCAGTTCAAAGGTCAACCCGTGTCGGGCCGCGGTGGCTTCGATCACGCCGCGCACCTCATCGACCATGGCTTGCAACTTGTCGGCGTGCAGATGGCGCAGGTCGATGGTCATGTGCACCTGGCCGGGAATCACGTTGCGCGAACCCGGGTGCAGGCTCAGGCAACCGACGGTGCCGCAGGCGTGGGGTTGCTGTTGATGGGCGATGCGGTTGACCGCGCTGACCACCTCGGCCGCGCCCACCAGGGCATCCTTGCGCAGGTGCATCGGCGTGGGGCCGGCGTGGGCCTCGACGCCGGTGAGGGTCAGGTCGAACCACTTCTGGCCCAGGCAGCCCATGACCACGCCGATGGTGGTGGCCTGGTCTTCCAGCACCGGGCCTTGCTCGATATGCGCTTCGAAGTACGCACCGACCGGATGCCCCAGTACGGCACGCGGACCGGCGTAGCCGATGCGCTGCAATTCGGCGCCCACCGAGAGGCCTTGCTCGTCCTGTTTGTCGAGGGTGTCCTGTAAGTCGAACTTCCCGGCAAACACCCCGGAACCCATCATGCACGGCGGGAAGCGCGAGCCTTCTTCGTTGGTCCACACCACCACTTCGATCGGCGCTTCGGTTTCAATCTTCAAATCATTCAGAGTGCGGATCACTTCCAGCCCGGCCATCACCCCATAGCAGCCATCGAACTTGCCGCCGGTGGGCTGGGTGTCGATATGGCTGCCGGTCATCACCGGGGGCAGGTTCGGATTACGTCCAGGGCGACGCGCGAAAATATTGCCGATGGCGTCGACACTCACGCTGCACCCGGCGGCTTCGCACCATTGCACAAACAGGTCGCGGGCCTGGCGGTCCAGGTCAGTCAGGGCCAGGCGGCACACGCCGCCTTTGACCGTGGCACCGAGCCGGGCCAGGTCCATCAGCGATTGCCACAGGCGGTCGCGGTTGATCAGCGGGGCGTTGCTCTTGAGCGGTTGCGCAAAACTATTCATCTGCAATCTCCGGTCAGGCACTCAGGGCCAAATAGCGGTTTTTGATGCTCGGGTCGGCGCGGAAGGCGGCGGCGCTGCCTTCGTAGACCACGCGGCCCTGTTCGAGCACGTAATGGCGGTCGGCGAGCTTGTCGCAGACCATCAGGTTCTGTTCCACCAGCAGCACGGGCAGGCCGTCGTCCTTGACCTTGCGCAGGATCTTCACCAACTCGTCGACGATCACCGGGGCCAGGCCTTCGGTGGGTTCATCGAGGATCAGCAGCTTGGGGTCGTTGAGCAGGGCGCGGGCGATGGCGAGCATCTGCTGTTCGCCGCCGGACAGTGCATGGCCGGCGTTTTTGCGCCGCTCCTTGAGGCGCGGGAACATGCCGTACACGTCCTCCATCTGCCAGCGGCTGGTCTTGCGCACGGCGATGCGCAGGTTTTCCTCGACGGTAAGCAGGCGGAAAATCCCGCGGTTTTCCGGCACCAGCGCCAGGCCCTGGCGCGCAATTTCAAAGATCTTCTGGCCGACCAGCGCCTGGCCGTTGAAGTGAATCTGGCCATGGCGCGGGCAGATAATCCCGAGAATGCTGCGCAGCGTGGTGGTCTTGCCGGCGCCGTTGCGCCCGAGCAGCGTCACCAGTTCGCCGGGGTTGACGGTCAGCGACACGCCTTCGAGCACGTGGCTCTTGTCGTAGTAGGAATGGATATTGTCGACGATCAGCATCAGGCTGCCTCCCCAAGATAAGCACTGCGCACGCGTTCATCGGCGCGCACGAATTCCGGCGTGCCTTCCACCAGGATCTGGCCGTGGCTCATCACCGTGATGCGTTGGCTGATCGACATGACGATGCTCATGTTGTGCTCGATCAACAGCACGGTGTGGTCGCGGCCGAGGTCGCTGATCAGTTGGGTCATGATCGGAATGTCGTCGATGCCCATGCCCGAGGTGGGCTCGTCGAGCATCAACAGTTTGGGTTTGGAGCAGATCGACATGCCCACCTCCAGCACGCGTTGCTGGCCGTGGGACAACTCGCCGGCGAGGGTGTCGGCGCGGGCGGTGAGTTGCAGGCGCTCCAGTACCTGGTCGGCCATCTCCAGGTGTTCGCGCTTGCTGTCGACGCGGCGCCAGAAATTCAGGGCGCGGGCGCCGTCGCGGCCTTGGGCGGCCAGGCGCAGGTTTTCGCGCACGCTGAGGTTCTGGAACAGGCTGGTCAGCTGGAACGAGCGCGCCATGCCCAGGCCGACACGGGCGTGGGCGGGTTTGCGCATCAGGTTCTTGCCGTCGAAATGCATCGCCCCGGCGGTGGCCTGGCGCTCGCCGGTCAGGCAATGGAACAGGCTGGTCTTGCCTGCGCCGTTGGGGCCGATGATGGTGTGGATGGTGCCGGCTTCGACCTTGAGGTTCACGCCATTCACCGCGCGGAACGCACCGTAGGCCAGCACCAGGTCTTTGGTTTCCAGCAGGATGCTCATAGCCCTTCCTCCTTGGCGACGGCGGCGGTCTTGCGGCTGCCGCGCACCTTCTCGAACAGCGACGCCAGGCCGCCCCACAAACCACCGCGCATGAAGATCACCACCAGAATCAGGATCACCCCCAGCAGCATCAGCCAGCGCGGCCACAGGTCGGAAAGGAAATCCCCGAGCAGCACGATGGAACCGGCGCCCAGCAACGAGCCGAACAACGAGCCGGTGCCGCCGACGATGGTCATGATCAGGATGTTTTCGGACATCGCCAGGTCGATGTTCGACAGCGGCACGAAGTGCAGCAGCATGGCGTACAGCGCGCCGGCAATCCCGGTGACCGCGCCGGACAGCACGAACACCAGGATCTTGAAATGGCGCGTGTCGTAGCCGATCGCCGAGGCGCGGGTTTCGTTCTCGCGGATCGCCATCAAGGTGCTGCCGAACGGCGACGCGATCACCCGGCGCGCGCCGATGAAAATCAGCAGGAACAGCACCGCGACAAACCCGTAGAACGCGCGGGCGTCGGCCAGCGACAGCAGCACCGTATCGCCGATGCGAATTTCCGGGCGCGGCACGCTGAGCAGGCCGTTGTCGCCGCCGGTCCAGTCGCTCAAGGTGTAGGCAACGAAGTAAGCCATCTGGCTGAACGCGAGCGTCAGCATCACGAAGTAGATGCCGGTACGGCGGATCGCCAGGGCGCCGACCAGCAGTGCCAGGAAACCGCCGGCAATCGCTGCCCCGAGCAATGCGGTAAACAGGCCCAGTTGCAGGTGGATCATCAACAGCGCCGCGCAGTAGGCGCCGGCGCCGAAGAAGATGCCTTGGCCGAACGACAGCAGCCCGGTGTAGCCCAGCAACAGGTTGCAGGCCAGGGCGGCCATGGCAAAGATCAGGATCTCGGTGGCCAGGGTCGCCGAGGGCAAAATCAACGGCAGGCCGATCAGCACGGCCAGCACCCACAGCAACATCGCGCGCGATTGGGTTTTGGCAAACGGCAGGGGATTTTTCTCGCTCATGTCAGGCTCTCCCAAACAGGCCATAGGGGCGGACCAGAATCACCACGGCCATGGCGCCGTAGATCATCAGGCTCGCGCCCTGGGGCCAGAGTGTGGTCATCAGGCTTTGCACCACGCCCACCAGCAAACCGCCGACCAGCGCGCCGCTGAACGAGCCCATGCCGCCAATCACCACGACCACGAAGGCCACGCCGAGAATCTCCGGGCCGACGAAGGGCTGCGCGCCGCGCAAAGGCGCAAACAGCACACCGGCGACGCCGGCCAGGGCGACGCCGAGGGCAAAGGTCATGGAGAACAGGCGGAAAATATTGGTGCCGAGCAGCGACACGGTTTCGGTGCTTTCACTGCCAGCGCGCACCAGGGCGCCAAAGCGCGTGCGCTCCAGCAGCAGCCACAGGGCAAGGCCTACCAGCCCGGAGAACACAATGAGGAACAGGCGGTAGTAGGGGTAGACGAAATCGCCGACCACCAGCACCCCGCGCAGCAATTCCGGCACGGCGACGCTCTTGCCCACCGGGCCCCAGATCATCACGCTGGCTTCCTGGATGATCAGCGCGATACCCAGGGTGACCAGGATCTGGAACATGTGCGGCAAGTGGTAAATCCGCTGGATCAGCAGGCGCTCGATCACCCACGCCAGCGCGGCCACCACCAGCGGCGCGATCAGCAGCGCCAGCCAGAAGTTGCCGGTCAGGCTCACAGCGGTGTAGCAAATGTAGGCACCCAGCAGGAAGAACGCGCCGTGGGCGAAGTTGACGAAGTTGAGCAGGCCGAAAATGATCGTCAGCCCGACGGCAATCAGGAAGTAGATCATTCCCAACCCCAGGCCGTTGAGTATCTGGAACAGGTAAAGATTAAGCATGCAGAAACCCTCGAACAGGTGGCCGCGCGGGCGGCCCTGTCGTGTTTTTACAGGTCAGGATCAGGCGAGCGTGCAGCCCGTGGCTTCGACCGGCGGGAACGATTGGCCGGCGCTGAGCACCTTGGCCAGGTCGTCCTTGTCGGCCATGTCGCCGCTGGCTTTGCCGATCAGCAGGTAGTAATCCTTGATCACCTGATGGTCGCCGGCGCGGATCGATTCCTTGCCGGTCGGGCCTTCGTAGCTCAGGCCTTGCATGGCCTTGGCCACGGTCGGGCCGTCGAAGCTGCCGGTGGCGATGATGGTTTCGAGCATGACCTTGGTGCTGATGTAGTCGGCGGCCAGCGGGTAGGTGGGGTTGATCCCGTATTTGGCCTGGGTCAGCTTGACCAGGTCACGGTTGAGCGGGGTATCGACCTGATGCCAGTACTGCGCGCCGAGGTACACGCCGTCGAGAATGTCGCTGCCCAGTTCCTGGAACTGGTCGAGGCCGGCGGACCATACCAGCAGCACTTTCATGCGTTCCTTGATGCCGAAGTTCACCGCCTGGCGCAGGGTGTTGGACGACTGGCTGCCGAAATTCAGCAGCACCAGCACGTCCGGTTTGGCGGCGATGGCGTTGGTCAGGTAGCCGGAGAATTCCTGCTCCTGCAGCGAGTGGTAGCTGTTGCCCACATGCTCCAGGCCGTTTTCCTTGAGCACGTTCCTGGCGCCTTCGAGCAGCGCTTCACCGAACACGTATTGCGGGGTGATGGTGTACCAGCGCTTGGCGTCCGGCAGCAGCTTGATCAGCGGCACCATGGTTTCGCGGATGGCGCCGTAGGTGGGCACCGACCAGCGGAAGGTTGCGGGGTTGCAGTCCTTGCCGGTGACTTCGTCGGCGCCCACCGGGGTCATGAACACGCCACCGACCTTGTCGACTTCCTTGGCCACCGCGAGTGCCGACGATGACAAGGTGCAACCCTGGAAGAACCGCGCGCCGTCCTGCTGGATGGCTTCCTGGACCTTGCGCACCGCCTTGCCGGCGTTGCCCTCGGTGTCGATGACCTTGTAATTCAGCGGGCGGCCGAGAATCTCCGAGTGTTCCTGCACCGCCAGGCGCGACCCCATGTCGGCAAACTTGCCGTAGCTGGCAAAGGCGCCAGACATGGACTTGAGGCCGTAAAAGGTGAAGGGCTCGGCGGCGAATGCCGAACGCACGCTCAGCGGAAGGCTGAGCGCGGCGGCGGCGGTGAGACTGGCTTTCAACAACGTACGACGCTGCATGGGGTGACTCCCTGGTTTAGTTATTGGCAGGAGCGGCAAGGGCGATACGGTGGAGCTGGGCCTGTGGGCAGGCCTTTTTATTGAGGCGAAACGCGGTCAGAAACTGTGGGAGCGGGCTTGCTCGCGAACGCGGTGCATCAGTCACCGGATGCTTGGCTGACCCACCGCCTTCGCGAGCAAGCCCGCTCCCACATTGGGTCTGTGGTGTTTTTAAGAGTGATCAAACTCCAGCAAAAAGTGCGGGCTGACCTGGCCTTCGAGGGCGGCCATATGGTGTTCGGCATCGCACATGTGTTCATGCATCAAGCTGCGCACGGCGCTTTCATCTCCGGCGCGAAAGGCGATCAGCAGCTGTTTGTGATAGTCGAGGTTGGCCGCGTCGAACTGCTTGCGCTTGGGCTTGTAGGCTTTTTTCAGCACCACCAGGTCGCGCAGCAGGTCGTTGAGAAATTGCGCCATAAAACTCAGCAACGGGTTGGGGCAGGCCTTGGCCAGCAGGTTGTGGAACTCCAGCTCCGCCAAACGTTGCTCGCGCTGGCCGGCCTCGCTGTCTTCCGGCGCGCTGCAAAACTCCACGTTGTCCTGCAGAGCCTGGTAGTCGTCTTCGCTCAAACGTCCGAGCACCGACACCGCCAGTTCCACTTCAATCACCTTGCGCAGCTGGTACACCTGTTCACCGTCCAGGTGCTGGAAGTGCAGGTAGTTGCGCAGGGCGCGACTGGCCGGTTCGGTGCCGGCCTGGTTCAGGTAAGCGCCGCCGCTGGGGCCGGTGCGCGTATTCACCAGGCCTTCGACCTCCAGCGCCTTGAGCGCTTCACGGGCCGAGCCCTTGGAGCACTGGAAGCTTTCCATCAGCTCGCGCTCGGTGGGCAAGCGGTCGCCGGGCTTGAGGGCATCGGTGACGATGGAGCGCTTGACCGACTCGACAATCACATCGGACAGCTTCTGGCGTTTGCGTCGTAGCGGGCGGCTTAGCATGGGTTCGATTTATCGTATTAATGCGGATTAATAGCACTTAATAGCGATTGGGCCGGAGCGTCAACGCAGGGTGTCGTTTTCGGCGCGAAGAGGTCGTAAACGAGGTGCTTATTCCCAACCGCCGTGGTCCAGGCAGCGCGTGGAAGACGGCGGCTGTTTGCCGTACACCAGAAAATCACCGACCCATCGGTTCACGCAGCCGGCGCCGATGGCCGCCGGCTGCGCCGGCTCTTTGAGCAGCAATTGCTCGACGTTGGTATTGGCCGGCCCGCCGCGCCCGACGTTGACCAGAACCATGCGCGCGACGTGCTCGGAAAACAGCGCCGCATACCGGCTGCCGAGCCTTGCTGCATCGGCGTTGCCGAGGTAGTTCAGCCGCGGCTCGCCCAGTTGTGCGCGCACAAACTCCATATCGCGCGCCGCCAGCTCGATACCCCGGTCCTCGCTCAGGTCGCGGGGGCTCAGTTCGATGGCGTCATAGCGGTCGACCAGTGTGCGATAGGCCGGGGTCGCGAAGGCCTTCCAGCGGCTGACCACGTGCAGGACTGAGGTGGCGCCCTGAATACCTTGTGGCTCGCCGGCCTGAATAAACAACACGCCCGCGCGATTGAGCGGGTCACGGGCGCCGACCCGGGTCACGGCCAGGCGCACGCTGCCGCGCCTGGGTGCCGCATAGTCGCGAGGTACGTTCACGCTGCCGCACTGGGTCCGGTCGAGCACCTCGTGGTCCGGTTGTGCAAAGGCAGGGAAGGGGCAGTCGAGCATCCAGTCAATTGCGGTGGGCGCAATCAGCGGTTCGGCAAGCGCCAGGCTGGCTGCCAGTCCGATGTAGCTGGACATCAGGCTTGTTACAAGAGCGCTGGGTTTCATCACGAGGCACCGGGCAACCGTTCGGGGACGGCTTTTTACCAAGTACCAGGGCTCGACGAATGTAGGATTTTCGGACGTGATGTGTGGGCAACTGGATTTTTGTTATGGAGTTTCGTTACCCCAGCCACCCCCCAGTGCCTTGTACAGCGCAATGCTGGCTTGCAGTCGCGACAAGCGCAGTTGCACGTTCATGTCCTGCGCCGCGTAGAGCGTGCGTTGGGTTTCAAGCACGGTGAGCAGGTCTTCGGCGCCCGCCTGGTAACGGCTCTCGGCGATCCGGAAGGCGCTTTGGGCTTGTTGCAATTCTTCGGCCTGCCATTGGCGCTGCTGGTCCAGGCGGTTGATGCTGCTGAGGGCTTTTTCCACATCGGCAAAGCCGTTGATGATCGCGCCGCGGTAGGTTTGCAGCAGTTCGTCCTGGCGCGCGCGGGCCTTGTCGCGCTCGGCACTTAAACGGCCGTTGTTGAAGATTGGCCCAACCAGCCCGGCGGTCAGCGTGTAGTAGGGGCTGCGCAGGATTTCCATGGCCTTGTAGGCGTCCGAGCCCAGGGTGGCCCCCAGCGTCACCGCAGGCAGCATGGCGGCCCGTGCCACCGTGACGTCTGCTTGCGCCGCGGCCAGCTCGGCCTCGGCCTTGGCGATGTCGGGGCGGCGGCTGAGCAACTGGCTGGGCATGCCGGCACCGATGGTCGGCCAGGTCAGCGCCTGGAAGGGTTCGTCACCCAGGTCCAGCGTTTGCACCGGTTGGCCGAGGAGGGCGGCCAGGGTGATGTGCGATTCTTCGGCCAATAGCTGGATCAGCGGCAACTGGCGTTGCTGGCTGGCCACCAGGCTTTTCTGCTGGGCCAGTTCAAGGGCGGTGGCGGAGCCTGCGTCATAGCGGGTTTGCACAAGGTCGAGCACGTTGCGCGCATTGGCCAGGTTTAGTTCGGCGATCTGCTGGCGCTGACGGGCCGCGAGGGTCTGCGCATAACGGTCAGCCACAGTGCCGAGCAAGGTCAGCTCCACGGTTGCCTGGTCAGACTCGCTGGCTTTTAGGCTGTAGAGCGCGCTGTCGCGGGCGGCGGCGCGGCCGCCCCAGAAGTCCACTTCATAACTGGCTGTGAGGTTGGCACCGAAGTTGTCGACCACCTTATCGCTTTGCGAAGCATCCAGGTCCGGCCCACCGTTGCCGCGCAACAATCGCTGGCGACTGGTGTCGAGATTGAACTTCACCTCAGGCAGCAGCGGTGCGCCCGCGATCACTGCGCTGGCCTGGGCCTGGCGTACCCGCGCCATGGCGGCGGCCACGTCGAAACTGTCACGTCGGGCCTGATCGACCAGGCGATTGAGTTGCGCGCTGCCAAATTGTGTCCACCAGCGCTGGTTGGTGGCCTGGGCAGCGTCGCGCTCGGCAAATTGCCAGGCCGCTGGCGGCGCAATACCGCTGTCGATGGCGGACGGGGTGGCAGCGCAGGCACCGAGCAGCAGGCACAGGCTGAGCAGGGACAGGTGCGAAGGGATGGATCGTTTATTCACTGGTCAACGCCTTAACCGGATCGAGCCGGGCAGCTTTACGGGCCGGCATGAAGCCGAATACGACGCCGGTGACCAGCGCGCAACCAAACGCGCCAAGCACGGCCACCAGGGAAAACTGCACCGCCACTTTGGCCAGCACCAGCACGCCGCCCACCAGCAGCGCCAGGGCGATGCCGCACAGACCGCCAACCACCGAGAGCATCACCGCCTCGGTCAGGAACTGGCGCAGGATGTCGCGCTGGCGAGCACCGGTGGCCATGCGAATGCCGATTTCGCGGGTCCTCTCGCGCACCGTCATCAGCATGATGTTCATCACGCCGATGCCGCCCACCAACAGGGAAATCGCGGCGATCGATCCCAGCATCAGCGACAGGGTGTTCTGCGTGCGCGCCTCGGCCTGGATCATGGCCGCGTTGTTGGTCAGGTGGTAATCCGGCTTGCCATGGTGCAGGCGCTGCAGCATTTGGTTGATCGCCAGTTCGGCCTCCTGCACCCGGTTGCCGTCGGCCGCGGCGATCACCACGTACTCGGGGTTATAGGTGCCGAACAAGCGAATGCTGGCGGAGGTGTAGGGGATGGCGATGCGGTCATCGCTGTCGGTGTTGCCGGAACTGGAGCCCTTTTCCTGAAGCACACCGATCACCTGGAACGGCACGTTTTCGATCAGGATGTATTGGCCGATGGGGCTGACCAGGCCTTTGAACAGCTTGTCGCGTACCCGCGCACCGATCACCGCGACGGTGGCGGCGGAGCGCTCGTCGGCCTCGGTGAAATAACTGCCTTCCACCACCGGCCAGTTGAAGATGACCGGGAAATTGGTGTCGTTGCCGCCCACATAGGCCATGTAGTCGATGTTGCCAAAGCGCACACCGGCTTCGGCGCCGTTGACCGGCATGATGCGCTTGACCTGCGGCAGGGTCGCCAGCGCGGCGACATCCTCCGGGGTAATGATGCCCGGTGGCGTGCGCGGGTTCGGTGAGGAGCCGCTGACATACAGAATGTTCGAACCGAAGGCGCCCATCTGCTCCATGACCTGGCGTTTGCTGCCTTCACCCACCGCCAGCATCACCACCACCGACGCCACGCCGATGATGATCCCCAGCAGGGTCAGCGCGGTGCGGAAGCGGTTGATCCACATCACCCGCCACGCCGCTTGCACTGCGTCCACCAATTCGGCTTTCCAGGCGCCGTTGTGTTCGGCGCCGTCGACCAGGCGCTGGCGCAGGTCCACCGCTTGCAGGGCGCCTGTCGCGGTTGCAGGCGCTGCCACGGCGCCTGCGGCCGAGTCACTGATGATCAGGCCGTCGCGAATCTCGATGATGCGGTTGGCCCGCGCCGCCACTTCGCGGTCGTGGGTAATCAGGATCACCACGTGGCCCTGGCCGGCCAGCTCGTCGAGCAAGGTCATCACCTCGGCGCCGCTGTGGCTGTCGAGGGCGCCGGTGGGTTCATCGGCCAGGATGATGTGCCCGCCGTTCATCAGTGCGCGAGCGATCGACACGCGCTGCTGTTGGCCACCGGACAGCTGATGGGGACGGTTGCCGGTCCGCTCGGCCAGGCCCAGGCGGGTGAGCAGGGCGCTGGCGCGGGCATGCCGCTCGGCGGCGCTGATGCCGGCATAGATCGCCGGCATCTCGACGTTTTCCTGGGCCGAGCCCGAGGGGATCAGGTGATAGCCCTGGAATACGAAACCGAAGGCTTCGCGGCGCAGCCAGGCCAGTTCGTCGCTGTCCAGGTGCGCGACGTTTTCCCCGGCGAACAGGTACTCGCCGACGCTGGGGCGGTCGAGGCAGCCGAGGATGTTCATCAACGTGGACTTGCCGGAACCGGAGGCACCGACAATCGCCACGAACTCCCCGGCATGGATCGACAGGTCGATGCCACGCAATACATCGACCTGCGGGCTGTCGCCGCCGCCGTAGGATTTGCGGATGTTCTTGAGTTCGATCAGGGGCGTGGTCAACTCAACCCCCGTTGCCGTCGGCCGGGCCGATCAGCAGGTGATCGCCTTCGTGCAGGCCATCGAGCACCTGCACGCGCAGGCGATCGCTGATGCCCAGGCGCACCTCGCGCTCTTCGATGCGGCCGTTTGCGGCCACCACCCGGGCGATCTGCTTGTCGGCGCTGGTCGTGCCTTGCAACGCGGCGACCGGTACGGTGAGGGTGTCCCTGGCTTCGGCGGCGACAAAAAACACCTGGGTGGTCATCTCGGCCATCAACGTGTTGTCGCTGTTGTCCACATCCAGCAGCACCGTGTACAGCACCACGCGGCCGCTGCCGCTTTTGCCGGAGCTGTTCGGGCTGCCGCTGCCCTGGGTTTCATTCAGCGGCTTGGGCGGGATCGGCAGGATCTGCCGCACGGTGCTGGTCCAGCGCCGGTTGCCGCCGCTGAGGGTGGTGAAGTAGGCGGTCATGCCCGGTTTGACGTGGCCGATATCGGCTTCCGACACTTCGGCCCACACGGTCATCGGTGACAACTTGGCGATGCGCAGGATCAGCGGCGTCTGCTGTTGGGCGTTGAGGGTCTGGCCGACCCGCGCGTCCACCGCGACCACGGTACCGGTCATCGGCGCATAAATACGTGTATAGCCCAACTCGGCTTCGTCGCTGCGCAGGCTCGCCTGGGCCTGGCGAATCTGCGCCTGGAACATGTCGACCCGGGCCTGGGTGGCGCTCAGTTCGGCCTTGGCGGTTTGCACGTCTTCTTCGCGGGTCGCGTTGCCGGCTGCCAGGCGCTGCTGGCGCTGGTACTTCTGACGCGCCAGTTCATGCTGGGCTTTCTGCTCCTGCAACTGGGCCTGGAGATTTTCAATGGCGTAGCGGCTGGCATCGAGCTTGGCTTTTTGCGTGGACGGGTCGATCTCGACCAGCAGTTGGCCTTCCTTGACCTGGTCGCCGGCCTCGACGTGGATCTCGCGGATCTGCCCGGAGGCCTGGGCGCCCACGTCTACATAACGCCGTGGTTGCAGGGTGCCCAGGGCCGTAACGCTGTTTTCGATATTGCCACGGGTCACGGTGACGGTGGTCAGGGTGTCACGCCCCGGCGGCAGCACCTGCCACGCGGCCACTGCGATGATAGGTATCAGGCATGCGATAACGAGCAAGGCGCGTCGGGCGGGGCGAGGGCGTTTCATGCGTTGGTTCCAGCCAGGAAATGTGGACCGCAGGCGCGGGGGCTGACTGTTATACGAGAGAATTGCCCGAAAATTTAGGTGTTTACATCGGTTGAAACACCTGTGACGAAGAAAAAAATCACCGTTGATGCAAGTCTGCTTTAAAAGTAGATGAGAATTACTATAAATTGCACACACCCAAACTGCCATTACTGAACACACTGCCTTTTTTTGCACTCAAGGATCATGCCGCCACCCCGCGGTCGGGAGTCATGTTGGAAAACTACTATCGCGAGCTGGTGTGTTTCCTGAACGCCAAGCTGGGCAACCGTCAGGTGGCCGAGGATGTGGTGCATGACGCTTATGTGCGGGTGCTGGAGCGTTCCAGCGACACCCCCATCGACCAACCCCGCGCTTTCTTGTATCGCACCGCGCTCAACCTGGTGATCGACGGCCACCGGCGCAACGCCTTGCGCCAGACCGAACCCCTGGAGGTGCTGGACAGCGAAGAACGCTTTGCCGCCTGTTCGCCCCACACCACCCACGATCACGGCCAGCGCCTGGAAATGCTTGAACGCGCCCTGGCCGAGTTGCCGCAGGCCTGCCGCGACAGCTTCCTGCTGCGCAAGCTCGAGGGTTTGACCCACCTGCAAATTGCCGAACGCCTGAACATTTCCCGCGCACTGGTGGAAAAACATATCGTCAACGCCATGAAGCACTGCCGGGTGCGGATGCGCGAGTGGGAAGCCTACTGATCAGCGATCAGTTAAATTTTATTTCATTGTCCTCGTTTCCTATCAACACACGGCCTGTTGCTCAGGCCTTGAAGGTATTCCCGCCCCAACCGCCAAGGGGCTTATCCAGAGGACACTGGAATGACACAGGCAATTGCTTCGCCCGCGGTTCACGACCTGATCGGTATCGGTTTCGGCCCTTCGAACCTGGCGCTGGCCATCGCCCTGCAGGAGCGCGAAAAGGCCCAGGGCAAACTGGACGTGCTGTTCCTCGACAAGCAGGCCGACTACCGCTGGCACGGCAATACCCTGGTGACCCAGAGTGAACTGCAGATTTCGTTCCTCAAGGACCTGGTAACCCTGCGCAACCCCACCAGCCCGTACTCTTTCGTGAATTACCTGAAAGCCCACGACCGCCTGGTGGACTTCATCAACCTGGGCACCTTCTACCCGTGCCGCATGGAGTACAACGACTACCTGCGCTGGGTCGCCGGGCAGTTCCAGGCCCAGGCGCGCTATGGCGAAGAAGTGCTGGCGATCGAGCCGATCCTGCACCAGCAGCAGGTCGAGGCGCTGCGCGTGATCTCCCGCGATGCGTTGGGCGAGCAGCATGTGCGCACTACCCGTTCGGTGGTGGTCAGCGCCGGTGGCACACCGCGCATTCCCGAAGCCTTCAAGGCGCTCAAGGGCGACAGCCGGGTGTTCCACCATTCCCAGTACCTGGAGCGTATGGCCCAGCAGCCTTGCGTAGAAGGCAAGGCAATGCGCATCGCGATCATCGGTGGTGGCCAGAGCGCGGCCGAAGCCTTTATCGATTTGAACGACAGCTTCCCGTCGGTGCAGGTCGACATGATCCTGCGCGGTTCGGCGCTGAAGCCGGCCGATGACAGCCCATTCGTCAACGAAGTGTTCTCGCCGGCGTTTACCGACCTGGTGTTCCAGCAGGTCGGCGCCGAGCGTGAGCGCCTGGTCGCCGAGTACCAGAACACCAACTATTCGGTGGTCGACTTGGACCTGATCGAGCGAATCTACGGGATTTTCTATCGCCAGAAAGTCTCCGGCATCGCGCGCCAGGCGTTCCGTACCATGACCGTGGTCGAGAAGGCTACCCCAGGCCCGCTGGGCATCGAACTGAGCCTGCGCAACAACGCCAACGGCGAAACCTGCGTCAATCATTACGACGCCGTGATCCTCGCCACCGGCTATGAGCGCCAGATGCACCGCGAACTGCTGGCGCCGCTGGAATCCTACATGGGCGATTTTGAAGTGAGCCGCGACTACCGCATCGTCACCGACGAGCGCTGCCAGGCCGGCATCTACATCCAGGGCTTCAGTCAGGCCAGCCACGGCTTGAGCGATACACTGCTGTCGGTGCTGCCGATCCGCGCGGATGAGATTGCGGCGTCGCTGTATGCGCTGGACCGCGGGCGCGGCAAGGGGCGTTCGGTGCAGGACCTGCTGTTGGCGACTGCCAGCTGACAGACTGCACTTGTGACACTCGGGGCTGCCTGATACTGTACAAAAAACCAGTATCGGTAGCCCTCCATGCAGTTGATCGAAAAACTCAGCATCCTCGCCGACGCCGCCAAGTATGACGCCTCGTGCGCCAGCAGCGGCGCGCCCAAGCGCAGCTCGGAGGGCAAGGCGGGGCTGGGTTCCACCGATGGCATGGGCATCTGCCACAGCTACACACCGGACGGGCGCTGCGTTTCGCTGCTCAAGGTGCTGCTCACCAACTTCTGCCTCTACGACTGCCAATACTGCGTCAACCGCCGCTCCAGCGACGTGCCCCGCGCACGCTTCAGCCCGGAGGAGGTGGTGACCCTGACCCTGGATTTCTACCGGCGTAATTGCGTCAGCGGGCTGTTTCTCAGTTCCGGCATCATCCGTTCGTCCGACTACACCATGGAGCAGTTGGTGCGAGTCGCCAAGCTGTTGCGCGAAGAGCATGACTTTCGCGGTTACATCCACCTCAAGACCATTCCCGATGCAGACCCTGCGTTGATTGCCGAGGCCGGGCGCTACGCCGATCGCCTGAGCGTGAATATCGAGCTGCCCACCGAGGCCAGCCTGCAGACCCTGGCGCCGGAAAAAAAGATCGTGTCGATAAAACAGGCGATGCAGACCATTTACACCGGTGAGCAGACGGTACGCAACGAACCGCGTGCCCCCCGGTTTGCCCCGGCAGGGCAGAGCACGCAACTTATCGTCGGCGCCGATGACACCGACGACAGCACCATCCTCCACGGCGCCGAGGCGTTGTACGGCAACTTCAAGTTGCGCCGCGTGTATTACTCGGCGTTCAGCCCCATCCCCAACAGCCCGAAAAGCGTGCCACTGGCCGCGCCACCGCTGATGCGCGAGCACCGTTTGTACCAGGCGGACTTTCTGCTGCGCAGCTACGGCTTCAGCGCCGGCGAACTGTTCGAGGGCCCTGGCCACCTGGCGTTGGATATCGACCCCAAGCTGGCCTGGGCCCTGGAACACCGCGACGTGTTCCCGCTGGACCTGAACCGCGCCGAGCCGACCCTGATCGCGCGTATTCCGGGCATTGGCCTGCGCACCACCCAGCGCCTGGTGGACTTGCGCCGTGAACGCGAGATCCGCTTCGAAGACTTGGCCCGCATGCGCTGCGTGCTGGCCAAGGCCAAGCCGTTTTTCATCACCAGCGACTACCACCCACAACAGGCAGAGAGCACCAGCGTGCTGCTGCGCGAACAACTGCGCGACCGCCCGCAACCGCAACAAATGGGACTGTGGGGATGATCAGCCTGGAATGCGACAACCTGTTCAGCACCTGGCGCGAACAGGCGCGCTGGCTGCTCAGCCATCAGGTCGACCCGAGCCAAGTGAGTTGGGGCGAGGCCGAGGTGGCGGACCTGTTTGCCACGGATGAGCCGGTTCCTGAAGGGCTTGGGCCGTTTCAGGCGCGGATCCCCAAGGCGTTGCTTGAGTTACTCGAATCGGCCGCCTGTTACCACGGCGACCAGCGTTGGAGCCTGCTGTACGAAGTGCTGTGGCGCGTCAGCCATGGTGACCGCACGGCGATGCTGGCCGGGGACAAACTCGGCAGCGAATTGCAGCGGCGCATCAAGCAAGTCAGTCGCGAGGCGCACCACCTGCATGCGTTTGTGCGGTTTATCGCATTGCCCGCAGAGGCGGGGACTGAGCTGCCGGAGTATGTGGCCTGGCACGAGCCGGCCCACGACATTCTGAAAAGCGCCAGCCAGCGCTTTGTGGGGCGCATGGGGCGCCATCGCTGGATGATCGCCACGCCGCTGGATGGGGTTTATTACGACGGTGAACAGCTGATTCATCAACGCGAGTGCCCCGAAGCCTGGCGGCAACTGGCGCAGAATGTCGAAGACCCACACAGCGGCATGTGGCTCACCTACTACAGCCACATTTTCAACCCGGCACGCTTGAACCCCAAAGTGATGGAAGGGCATCTGCCCAGCCGTTTCTGGAAGAACCTGCCGGAGGGCAAGTTGATCCCGGGGTTGATCAGCGAGGCGCGTACGGGCAAGCAGAAGGACGGGCAGGCGAAGCTGATTGGCACCAAGGCCGGCAAGCGAATTTCAAGTGGGCACGGTTAAAAAATGCGGGAGCGGGCTACGGGGCCAGGGCACGCTCCCTCCCACATTGGTATTGTGGTGTTCGTTAGCGCCGTGTTCGCCAGGAGGAATCATGTCTACCGCCGTCCGTACCGCCCAGGCAGCCGATGCCGAGGGAATCAGCCAGGTCATCCTCGCGGCTTTGCACAGCAGCAATGCGCGGGATTATCCGGCGGAGGTGATTACTCGTGTGGCGAGCAACTTTACCCCTGATGCGGTACTGGCCCTGCTCCAGCGCCGGGTGGTGCTGGTGGCGACCCAGGATCAGGTGGTTGTCGCCACGGCGGCGCTGGATGCCAATGTGGTGCGTTCGGTATTCGTCGAGCCGGCGCTGCAAGGGCAGGGCATTGGTCGGCTGTTGATGATCGAAATCGAAGTGCGCGCCCGCGAGGCTGGGGTCTCGGTACTGAGCGTGCCGTCCTCGCTGACCGCCGAGCCGTTCTATACCCGGCTGGGGTTTCATACCGTGCGCGACGTCTACCACGGCAACGAACGCACGTTGGTGATGGAAAAGGCGTTGTCGTCCCGGCACCCCATCGGGCCATATCGCGACCGCCAGCACCGCGCACACGTGATTGCCTTGTGGCAGCAGGCGTTTGGTTACGACACGGCGCACAACCTGCCGAGCCTGGCGATTGACAAGAAGCTGGCGGTCAACGATGGGCTGTTCTTTGTGGCGACGGATAAAAAAACCGTGATCGGGACGATTCTAGCCGGCTACGACGGGCATCGTGGCTGGTTGTATTCGGTGGCGGTGCACGCTGATTACCGGCGCCAGGGCCTGGGCGCTTCGTTGGTGCGGCATGCCGAGCAGGCGCTGACGGCGCTGGGCTGCATGAAGATCAACCTGCAGATCACTGTCGGCAATGATGCGGTGGCGGGTTTCTACGAGGCGTTGGGGTATGGGGTGGAACCGAGGATCAGCATGGGCAAGAAGATTGTGGAGAATATTCCGACTCAATCCTGAGGTTGTCGCAGAGCAAATGTGGGAGCGGGCTTGCTCGCGAATGCGGAGTGTCAGTCACCGAATTCAGTGCTGACAGATCGCATTCGCGAGCAAGCCCGCTCCCACATGGGATTTTGCGGTGTGGCTACTTAGACCTTGACGATCCAGCCCGCTGGCGCTTCGACGTCGCCGGTTTGCACGCCGGTCAGCTCTTTATAGAGCTTCTGGGTGATCGGGCCGACTTCGGTCTCGCTGTGGAACACGTGCAGTTTGCCGTTGTACTGGATGCCGCCGATTGGCGAAATCACGGCAGCGGTGCCGCAGGCGCCGGCTTCCTTGAACTGATCCAGTTTGTCGATGAACACTTCGCCCTCGATCACTTCCAGGCCCAGGCGGGTCTTGGCCAGTTCGATCAGCGACAGGCGGGTGATGCCTGGCAGCACCGAAGGCGACTTCGGCGTGATGAACTTATTGTCGTGGGTGATCCCGAAGAAGTTGGCCGAACCGACTTCTTCGATTTTCGAGTGGGTCATCGGGTCGAGGTAGATCGCGTCGGCGAAACCGTCTTTTTTAGCTTCCGAGCCCGGCATCAGGCTGGCAGCGTAGTTGCCACCGACCTTGGCGGCACCGGTGCCTTGGGGCGCGGCGCGGTCGAAGGTGGAGATCTGGAAGTTGTGAGGCACCAGGCCGCCCTTGAAGTAGGCGCCGACCGGGATTGCGAACACCGAGAAGATGAACTCCGGCGCAGTACGCACGCCGATGTTGTCACCGGTGCCGATCACGAACGGGCGCAAGTACAGCGCGCCGCCGCTGCCGTACGGCGGGATGAACCGCTCGTTGGCCTTGACCACTTGTTTGCAGGCTTCGATGAAATCTTCGGTCGACACGTGCGGCATCAGCAGGCGTGCACAGCTGCGCTGCATGCGCGCGGCGTTCTGGTCAGGGCGGAACAGGTTGATCGAACCGTCCTTGCAGCGGTAGGCCTTGAGGCCTTCAAAGCATTGCTGGCCATAGTGCAGGGCGGTGGAGCCCTCGCTGATGTGCAGCACGTTGTCGTCGGTCAGGGTGCCTGCTTGCCACTCGCCGTTTTTCCAGACCTGGAGAAACCGTTTGTCGGTCTTGATGTAGTCAAAACCCAGCTTGTCCCAATTGATGCTTTCGTTACCCATGACACCCTCTATCTTTGGTCAAGTCGGTTTTTTTCTGAATGGGCGCAACAATACTGCATTCTTCGCTTGTGTGGGAGCAGGTGGGCTGACCATTCAACCGGTGCATAGGCTGATCCACCGCGATCGCAGGCAAGCCAGCTCCCACATTTTGGAATGCATGCCCCTGTGGGAGCTGGCTTGCCTGCGATGGCCTCACCGCGTTGTCAAAGGTGCAGCGCGTGGCCCAAGGCTCTTAAAGCAGCTTCCTGCACGGCTTCGCCGAGGGTCGGGTGGGCGTGGATGGTGCCGGCCACGTCTTCCAGGCGTGCGCCCATTTCCAGGCTCAGGCCGAAGGCCGTGGACAGCTCGGACACACCTGCGCCCACGGCTTGCCAGCCGACGATCAGGTGGTTGTCACGCCGCGCCACCACCCGCACGAAGCCGGTCTTCGACTCCAGGGTCATCGCCCGGCCATTCGCCGCAAAGGGGAAACTCGACACGATGCAGTCCAGACCGGCCGCCTTGGCTTCGTCCGGGGTCTTGCCGACCACCACCAGTTCCGGGTCGGTAAAGCACACCGCCGGGATCGCTGCCGGGTTGAATTCGCGGGTTTTACCGCTGATCAGTTCGGCGACCATTTCACCCTGGGCCATGGCGCGGTGCGCCAGCATCGGTTCACCGCTCAGGTCGCCGATGGCCCAGACATTGCGCATGCTGGTCTGGCAGCGGTTGTCGATTTTCACCGCCGAACCGTTCATCTCCAGACTCAGCGCCTCGAGGTTCCAGCCCTGGGTGTTGGGTTTGCGACCAACGGCGACCAGCACCTGGTCGGTTTCCAGCGACAGAGTGTCGCCATTCGGGTCACGCACCTGCAATTTATTCTCCGCAAAGCCGCTGACGCTGTGCTTGAGGTACAGCTTCACGCCCAGTTGCTTGAGGGATTCGCCTACCGGCTGCGTCAGCTCGGCGTCGTAGGCCGGCAGGATGCGATCCTGCGCCTCGACCACACTGACCTCGGCGCCAAGCTTGCGGTAGGCAATGCCCAGTTCCAGCCCAATGTAGCCGCCACCCACCACGATCAGCCGCTTGGGCACACGGGTCGGCGCCAGCGCTTCGGTGGACGAGATGATCGGCCCGCCAATCGGCAGCATCGGCAAGTTGACGCTGGTCGAGCCGGTGGCCAGCAGCAGGTGTTCACATTGGATGCGCTGGTCGCCGACGTCGACAGTCTTGCCGTCGACCACCTTGGCCCAGCCGTGGATCACTTGCACTTTGTGCTTCTTCAACAACGCAGCGACGCCGGTGGTCAGGCGGTCGACGATGCCGTCTTTCCATTCCACGCTTTTACGGATGTCCAGGGTCGGCACATGCACTTCAATGCCCAGCTGTGAGCCCTGGCTGTGGTGGATGGTTTGCTGGAACTGCTCGGCCACGTGAATCAAGGCCTTGGACGGAATGCAGCCGATATTCAGGCAAGTACCGCCCAGCGATTGGCCTTCCACCAGAATGGTCGGGATGCCCAGCTGGCCGGCGCGAATCGCCGCTACATAACCGCCAGGTCCGCCGCCGATAATCAGCAGCGTGGTGTTCAATGTCTGAGGCATGCCTTACTCCAAAAACAGGCTGGCGGGTTGTTCGAGCAGGCCGCGAATGGCCTGGATGAATTGCGCCGCGTCCATGCCATCGACCACGCGGTGATCGAACGAGCTGGAGAGGTTCATCATCTTGCGCACCACAATCTGGCCCTTGATCACCATCGGCCGCTCAACGATGCGGTTGACGCCGACGATGGCCACTTCCGGCAGGTTCAGCACCGGGGTGCTGACAATGCCGCCCAACGCGCCGAGGCTGGTCAGGGTGATGGTCGAACCCGACAGTTCATCGCGGCTGGCCTTGCCATTGCGTGCGGCGCTGGCCAAACGCGCGATTTCCTCGGCATTGCCCCACAGGCTGCGGGCTTCGGCATGCCGCACCACCGGCACCATCAGGCCGACGTCGCTTTGGGTGGCGACGCCCACGTGCACCGCGCCGAGGCGGGTGATGACCTGGTTTTCGTCGTCATAGCGTGCGTTGATCTGCGGGAAGTCGCGCAGCGCCACGACCATGGCGCGCACGATAAACGGCAGCAGGGTCAGCTTGCCGCGTGTGGCGCCGTGCTTCTCGTTGAGGTGCACGCGCAGCTCGTCGAGGGCGGTGACGTCGATTTCTTCCACATAGCTGAAATGCGCGGCGCGCCGGGTCGCGTCCTGCATGCGCTGGGCGATCTTGCGGCGCATGCCGATCACCGGGATTTGTTCTTCGGTGTTGCGTTCGGCGTAAGGGTTGGCCGCGGTTTTATTCTGCGCCGGACCCTGCAGCAAGAAAGCCTCCAGGTCTTCGTGCAGAATCCGGCCCGCCGGGCCGGAGCCCTGGACCAGGCGCAGCTGGATGCCAGCGTCCAAGGCATGCTTGCGTACTGCCGGGGAGGCCAGCGGGCGTTCGTCGGCCTCACGGGCCACGGGGGCTTGCGCCGCCACGACCGGCGCGGGCTTGCCTGGCTCCTTCACGGGCGCAGGCTTGGCTTCAGCAACCGGCGCCGGTGCCGCAGCAGCCTTCACCGGCTCGGCAACAGCCGGCGCATCCTTGGCATTGCCCGCGCCTTCCACTTCAATACTGATCAGAATACTGCCCACGGCCATCACTTCCCCCGGCTCGCCGCCGAGGGAAATCACCTTGCCGTGGACCGGCGAGGGAATGTCCACCATCGCCTTGTCGGTCATCACATCCGCCAGTACCTGGTCTTCGACGACCAAATCACCAACCTTCACGTGCCAGACCGACAGTTCAACTTCTGCGATGCCTTCGCCAATGTCCGGCATCTTGATAACGTGCGTGCCCATTCAGACCTCCATGACCCGTTTCAACGCCGCGCCCACTCGGGTCGGCCCTGGGAAATACGCCCACTCCTGCGCGTGCGGGTAGGGGGTGTCCCAACCGGTGACGCGCTCGATTGGCGCTTCCAGGTGATGGAAACAATGCTCCTGCACCAGCGCCACCAACTCGGCGCCAAAGCCGCAGGTACGGGTGGCTTCATGCACCACCACGCAACGGCCAGTCTTCTTCACGGAGTTGACGATGGTTTCCAGGTCCAGCGGCCACAGGCTGCGCAGGTCGATGACCTCGGCGTCGATGCCGGTTTCTTCGGCGGCGACTTGCGACACGTACACGGTGGTGCCGTAGGTCAGCACGGTGACGGCCGAGCCCGGACGCACGATGGCGGCCACGTCCAGCGGCACGGTGTAGTAACCGTCCGGCACCTGGGCTTGCGGGTGTTTCGACCACGGCGTAACCGGGCGGTCGTGGTGGCCGTCGAACGGGCCGTTGTACAGGCGCTTGGGCTCGAGGAAGATCACCGGGTCATCGTTTTCGATGGAGGCGATCAGCAAGCCCTTGGCGTCATACGGGTTGGACGGCATTACCGTGCGCAGGCCGCAGACCTGGGTGAACACTGCTTCGATGCTCTGGCTGTGGGTCTGGCCGCCGTAGATGCCGCCGCCGCAGGGCATGCGCATGGTCAGGGGCGCAGTGAACTGGCCGGCCGAGCGATAACGCAGGCGCGCGGCTTCGGAGATGATCTGGTCGGTTGCCGGGTATACATAATCGGCGAACTGGATTTCGGCCACCGGGCGCAGGCCGTAGGCGCCCATGCCCACCGCCACGCCGACAATCCCGCTTTCCGAGATCGGTGCGTCGAACACCCGCGAGCTGCCGTATTTGGTCTGCAAGCCTTCGGTGCAACGGAACACGCCGCCGAAGTAGCCGACGTCCTGGCCGAACACCACCACGTTGTCGTCACGTTCAAGCATCACATCCATGGCCGAGCGCAGGGCCTGGATCATGGTCATGGTGGTGGTGGTCATGGCGGTTTCCACTTCGATACGGTTGTTGTGATCGTTCATGGTCAGATCCCCTACTCTTGACGCTGGCGCTTCAAGTGCTCCGGCATCTCTTTATAGACGTCTTCGAACATGGTCGCGGCGCTTGGAATCTGGCCGCCGGCGAGGGTGCCGTACTGTTCGGCTTCTTTCTGGGCCTTGACCACTTCGGCTTCAAGTTCGGCACTGACCGCCGCGTGTTCCTCGTCGGACCAATGGCCAATCTTGATCAGGTGCTGCTTGAGGCGCGCTATCGGGTCACCGAGGGGGAAGTGGCTCCAGTCATCGGCCGGTCGGTACTTGGACGGGTCGTCCGAGGTGGAGTGCGGGCCGGCGCGGTAGGTGACCCATTCGATCAGGGTCGGGCCGAGGTTGCGGCGCGCACGCTCGGCAGCCCAGGCGGAGGCGGCGTACACCGCGATAAAGTCGTTGCCGTCGACGCGCAGGGAGGCGATGCCGCAACCGACGCCGCGTCCGGCGAAGGTGGTGGCTTCACCGCCGGCGATGGCCTGGAAGGTCGAGATGGCCCACTGGTTGTTGACCACGTTGAGAATCACCGGCGCGCGGTACACGTGGGCGAAGGTGAGGGCGGTGTGGAAGTCGGATTCGGCGGTGGCGCCGTCGCCGATCCAGGCCGAGGCGATCTTGGTATCGCCCTTGATCGCCGAGGCCATGCCCCAGCCCACGCCTTGTACGAATTGGGTGGCGAGGTTGCCGGAAATGGTGAAGAAGCCGGCGTCCTTGACCGAGTACATGATCGGCAGCTGGCGGCCCTTGAGCGGGTCGCGCTCGTTGGACAGCAGTTGGCAGATCAGGTCCACCAGCGGCACTTCGCGAGCCATCAGGATGCTTTGCTGGCGGTAGGTGGGGAAGCACATGTCGTCGATGTTCAAGGCCAGGGCCTGGGCGCTGCCGATGGCTTCTTCGCCAAGGCTTTGCATGTAGAACGACATTTTTTTCTGACGCTGGGCGACCACCATGCGGTTGTCGAAGATTCGCGTCTTGAGCATGGCACGCATGCCTTTGCGCAGGATGTCGGCGGGAACCCCTTCGGCCCACGGGCCCAGGGCCTGGCCCTGGTCGTCGAGCACGCGGATCAGGCCCTTGGCCAGGTCGGCGGTGTCGGCGGGTTCGACGTCGATGGCGGGTTTGCGCACCAGGCCCGCGTCGGTCAGGCGCAGGTAGGTAAAGTCGGTCTTGCAGCCCGGGCGGCCCGAGGGTTCGGGAACGTGCAGGCGCAGCGGTGCATACGGCTGATTCATGGCTTTCTACGCTCTATCTTGTGAATTTCTTGTAGTGGGCGCGCTAGCTGACAGTCAGTCTTCGGGTAGAAGAAATCTTGTCCTACAAACATCATAGGCGTGGCGTAGAAGAATATTTATCTGTGTTTCATTGCGCTCGGGGGCATTTGCGGATAAAAAAACTGCATAAACATAATAAACAGGTGATTTTGTCTCATGCGCAAACTGGACCGTACCGATATCGGCATTCTCAACGCCCTGCAGGAGAATGCGCGGATCACCAACGCTGACCTGGCCCGCTCGGTCAACCTGTCGCCCACGCCGTGTTTCAACCGGGTCAAGGCGATGGAGGAGTTGGGGCTGATCCGTGAGCAGGTCACGCTGCTCGACGCCGACCTGCTGGGGCTGCACGTGAATGTGTTCATCCACGTGAGCCTGGAAAAGCAGAATGAATTGGCGCTGCAGCAGTTCGAAGGGGCGATTTCCGACCGGCCCGAGGTGATGGAGTGCTACCTGATGGCCGGCGACCCGGACTACCTGATCCGCGTGCTGGTGCCGACAATCCAGTCGCTGGAGCGCTTCATGATGGACTTTCTGACCAAGGTGCCCGGCGTGGCCAACATCCGCTCCAGCTTTGCGCTCAAGCAAGTGCGCTACAAAACTGCGCTGCCGTTACCGGCGAATGGCATCAGCCTCGGTACCTGAACAGCACAGATCTCACAGACCCAACACAGTGCAAAATGGGGGAGCTGGCTTGCCTGCGAAAGCGGTGTGTCAGCAGCAAGTGAGCCAACTGGCCAGCCGCCATCGCAGGCAAGCCAGCTCCTCCAGGGATTCCGTACTTCACAGTTGGTTGAGGGGGATCTTCAGGTACACCACCCCATTCTCCTCCGCCGGCGGCATATTCCCCGCCCGCACATTCACCTGGATCGCCGGCAGCAACAGCGTCGGCATCCCCAGCCCGGCATCCCGCGTGGTGCGCATTTCTACAAACGTCGCCTCATCCACGCCGTCATGCACATGGATATTCCCCGCGCGTTGCTCGGCCACGGTGGTCAGGCACTTGGCCTCACGGCCCTCTGGCGGGTAGTCGTGGCACACGTACAGCTGGGTTTCAGGCGGGAACGCCAGCAGCTTGCGCATCGACGCATACAACTGCCGCGCATCGCCGCCGGGGAAGTCGCAGCGCGCGGTGCCCACGTCCGGCATGAACAGCGTGTCGCCCACCAGGATCAACCGGTCGTCGATCAGGTAGGCCATGTCTGCCGGGGTGTGGCCCGGCACATGCAGCGCCTGGGCCTCGATGTTGCCGATATGAAAGATTTCATCCGGCGCAAACAGGTGGTCGAACTGCGAGCCGTCGGCGCGGAACTCAGGCTCGAGGTTGAACAGGTTCTTGAACACCCCCTGCACTTTGCTGATCGACTGGCCAATGGCGATCTTGCCGCCCAGGGTCCGGCGCAAGTAGGGCGCGGCGGAGAGGTGGTCGGCGTGGGCGTGGGTTTCCAGCAGCCACTGCACCTGCAGGCGATGTTCGCGCACATAGGCGATCACTTTATCGGCCTGGCGCGTGTCGGTACGCCCCGAGGCCGGGTCGTAGTTGAGTACGGAATCGACGATGGCGCAGGGGCCATCATCTGTCTCATGTAGGACATAGGTGTAGGTCGACGATGCCTCGTCCAGAAAGGCTTGAATCAGCGCGGGCATGGCGGCGGTCCTTGGTAACGGATTGCGGCTTACATTCGAGATGTTTTCCACATAGGCTTGCGAGCTTAAGGCAAAAAAACGATCCGAGGCAAAGGATCGACCCTAGCGGGGCGTGACGCCGCACGGCAGCGACCCTTGTGTGCATCGAATATAAAAGGCAGTAAACCATGACCGACCAACACTGGGGCCCTACCATCAGTGGCGACATCGTTGTCATCGGCGGCGGTTCAGCAGGCATCGGCCTGCTGGCCAGCCTGCTCAAGCGTGACCCGCACCTGAACATCACCCTGATCGAACCGAGCGACCACCACAGCTACCAGCCGGCCTGGACCCTGGTGGGCGGCGGCGCCTATGACCTGGAAAAAACCCGACGCCCGCTGGCGGACGTGCTGCCCAATGGCGTCACCTGGGTGCAGGCCGCCGTGACCGAGTTGCTGCCCGACGAGCAGACCCTGGTGCTCGACAACGGCCAGCGCGTGACCTGGAGCAACCTGATCGTCTGCCCCGGCCTGCGCCTGGCCTGGGAAAAAGTCGAAGGCCTGGAAGGCACCCTGGGCCAAAACGGCGTCACCTCCAACTACAGTTACCAGCACGCGGCCTACACCTGGCAGCTGGTGCAGCAATTGAAGGGCGGCAAGGCGATCTTCACCCAGCCGGCCATGCCGATCAAATGCGCGGGGGCGCCGCAAAAAGCCCTGTACCTGTCCTGCGACCATTGGCTCAAGCAAGGCCACCTCAAACAGATCGACGTCGAATTCAACCTGGCCGGCGCGGCGTTGTTCGGCGTGGCCACGTTTGTGCCGCCGCTGATGGAATACATTAAGAAATACGACGCGCGCCTGGCGTTCAATTCCAACCTGGTGAAGGTCGATGGCCCGGCGCGCAAGGCCTGGTTTGAAGTGAAGGACGCCGAAGGCAATGTCAGCGTTGAAGAAAAGTCCTTCGACTTGCTGCACGTGGTCCCACCGCAAGTGTCACCGGATTTTATCCGCCAAAGCCCGCTGGCCGACGCCGCCGGTTGGTGCGAGGTCAACCCCCACAGCCTGCAACACCTGCGCTACCCGCACATCTTCGGCCTGGGCGATGTGTGCGGCACCACCAACGCCAAGACCGCCGCCGCGGTGCGCAAGCAAATCGTGGTGGTCGCGGAAAACCTGCTGGCCCTGCGCAAACAGGCGCCGCTGCCGCTCAAATACGACGGTTATGGTTCCTGCCCGCTGACGGTGGAGAAGGGCAAGGTGGTGCTCGCCGAGTTCGGGTATGGCGGCAAACTGCTGCCGACCTTTCCCCTCGACCCGACCCGTGCACGCCGCTCGATGTGGTTCCTCAAGGCCACGCTGCTGCCGTGGTTCTACTGGAACGGCATGCTCAAGGGCCGCGAGTGGCTGACCCGTCTGAGCAAGGTGGACTGAATGCTGCTGGCAAGTGTTCTGGGTGTATTGATGGGCCTGGTCATGGGCCTGACCGGCGCCGGCGGCGGCATCCTGGGGGTGCCGGCGTTGGTGCTGGGGTTGGGCTTGAGCATGACCCAGGCCGCGCCGGTGTCGCTGCTGGCCGTGGGCGCGGCGGCAGCAGTCGGTGCTATCGACGGGTTGCGCCATGGCCTGGTTCGTTACCGCGCGGCCCTATTGATTGCGCTGCTCGGCGCGCTGTTTTCGCCGCTGGGGGTGTTCCTCGCCCACCAGATGCCCGAGCCGGCGTTGATGGGCCTGTTCAGTGCGCTGATGGTGCTGGTGGCCTGGCGCATGTTGCAGCGTGAAAAACGCGAGCCCGGGCCCAGCGACCATGGCGCCGCCTCCTGGGGCCAGAAGAACTGCATGCTCGACCAGCAGACCGGGCGCCTCGCCTGGACCGCCAAGTGCAGCGCCACGCTGGCAGCACTCGGCGCAGTGACCGGGGCGGTGTCGGGCTTGCTCGGCGTGGGCGGCGGCTTCCTGATCGTGCCGGCGTTCAAGCAACTCACCGACGTGCAGATGCGCGGGATCGTCGCCACGTCGTTGATGGTGATCAGCCTGATTTCGCTGATCGGCGTGGCCGGCGCGTTCCATGCCGGCGTCAGCATTGAGCCTGTGGGCTGGGTGTTTATCGGCGCGAGCATCCTCGGCATGCTCGCCGGCCGGCGGCTGTGCTCGGTAATCCCTGCACGCACCCTGCAGGTGGGGTTTGCCAGCCTGTGTGTGTTGGTGGCGGCTGGCATGTTGGTCAAGGCCGGTCTCACGTCCTGAGTGTCGGGCCTGTGAAAGGGCTGGTCAGCGTCCCGGAAGGCGGGCACGCGCTGCTCGTGCAGAGCGACTGGTGCAACACACTGATCATGTTTGGCCGGTCAGTCTGGATCGGGCTGACCAAGGTAATGTGCCTGTCATACAGCGCACCCTTTACCCTGCTCACTGTGCACTCGCGGCCCCAGTGTTCAAAGCCGGACCAATACGGGACGAGGCTGACGCCAAGGCCTTCGGCTACCAGCATGGCAATGGTTTCCAGCGCGTCGAGGTCCACCAGGGGCGTTGGCATCAAGCCATTGTCTGCCAGGTAACGCTGCGCATGGCGCGCGCCCCAGGCGTCCGGGTCATAACGAATATAGGGTTGGGTTTGCAGCTGAGAAACGATGCTGCTCGAGGACTTGCTCTTCGATAGCAGGACCAGGGGTTCCTTTCGAAGTACGGTGCTCTGTAACGATTTCGGCAATTCAAAGGGTGGGGCCACCAGCAGGGCCGCGTCCAGTTCCCCCGAGAGCAGGGCCTGATACAGCGAACGCGAGGTGCCCGGCACGATGACTAATTTCAGGTTGGGTGCCCGCTCCGTCAGGTCTCGCAAGGCTGCGGGAAGCAGGCCGGTGAGGACCGTCGAAATTGCGCCGACCCGCAGCTCTCCCGTAAGGCCCACCCCGTCGGCATCTCCTGCCAGTAGCGCGACCTCGCGAACGATGCGCTTGGCCCTGGGCAATAACGCGAGACAGGCTTCACTCGGCTTGGCCGCGTGACCGAGGCGCGACAGCAGTTCGATGCCCAGTTGCCGTTCGAGGGCCAGAATTCGCTGACTGATGGCGGCTGCCGTCAACCCTTCAGCCCGTGCGGCATGAGCGATGGAGCCGCATTCCACAACGGTGATGAGGCTTTTCAGATAGCGCGTATCCATAAAAATTACTTTCGGTATGAACAAGAATTACAGGCTATCTCTTTGCATCAAAGTCACACAAGCTGGCTCTTGTCCGCCCTGTTGGGTTTATCTTCCGGTGATGTCAGGAGTGAAATATGCAGTCGGTTTTTCATTTTGCTTTTCATGTTCGCGATTTGGAACTTTCCCGCCGGTTTTACTGTGATGTTCTGGGTTGCGCATCAGGGCGAAGTGCCGATACATGGGTGGATGTAAATTTCTTCGGTCACCAATTGTCGTTGCATTTGGGTGATCCTTTTCCTGTGACCAACACCGGCAAGGTCGGTGATCACCAGGTTCCGATGCCTCACTTTGGAGTGTTACTGGAAATGCCCGAATGGCGGGCGATTAGAGATCGCCTGATCGAGCATAACGTGGCGTTTGTGCTGGCTCCGCATATCCGCTTTGAAGGGACACCGGGTGAGCAGGCCACCCTGTTTTTCCTCGACCCGGCCGGTAATCCTATCGAGCTAAAAGGCTTTTCCACACTGCAAGCGGCCTACGCACATTAGGGGCGTTTTTTTGCCGGATCTTGTATTTGTCCAGCGAGTAAACACGCTGGAATAAGGAGCGCGCCATGTACGATTTTGAAGGTGCAGATGCCACCCGTCTCGCCCAGTGGGTAAGTTCGGATGCCTTGAGCGAAGAGGCGATAGCCGAACATTTTCTTCGGTGTATCGAGTCGCAGGAGTCGGCCATACATGCCTTTGTTTCATTCGACCCCGTCGCAGTACGTACTCAAGCCCGCCAATTAACCCAGGTGCGAGGTAAAGGCCTGTTGGCAGGTATCCCGGTGGGCGTCAAAGACAACTACGACACCGTGGATCATCCCACCTGTTTTTTCTCGCCGATCTACGAGGGCAACCGCCCCTCTCGAGACGCCCATGTCGTCTCGCTGCTGCGCCAGGCCGGGGCGGTCATTATGGGCAAGACCCATACCACCGAATTCGCTTACATGCATACCGGGCCTACCCGTAATCCACATGATCTGCACAGAACGCCTGGCAGTTCGAGTGCGGGTTCAGCCGCGGGGACCGCCGCTGGTTTCTTCCCCATCGCCTTGGGCACGCAGACGGCCGGATCACTGATCAAACCCGCCTCGTATTGTGGTGCTTATGCCTTCAAACCATCCTACGGGCTGGTGTCGCTTGAGGGGGTAAAACCACTGGCGCCCAGTTTTGACACGGCGGGTTGGTATGGACGCTCTGTGCGTGACCTGGGCCTGATAGCCCAAGTCTTGATTCCTGGTTTACCCACGCCCGTGCCTGAAAGCCATTTACGCTCGTTCGGCTTTTGTCGTACGGCCCGCTGGAACGAAGTTGGCATGGAGGTGGCCAAGTCAGTGGAGGCCGCTGTAGAAAACCTGCGATCGGCAGGCCATCAAGTGACTGAAATCGTTCTGCCCGAGGAGTTCTCCAACGTATTTGATGACCATTTGCTGATAAATGATTGCGAGGGCGCCCGGTCACTTTCCGCCGAGATGAACAGCCAGCCGGACAAACTGAGCGTCGAACTGATCGCCCTGTTCGAGCGCGCACGCCGAACCACTTGGGAACAGGAGTCAGCCGCCAAAAAACGTTTGTCGGGGCTGGCTGCCGTATTGGAAGAGATATTCAAACCGTTCGATGCCGTCCTGGGGGTGAGCTGCGGCATGGTCGCCCCGCTGGGCCTGGAAGCCACCGGGCCATCCGACTTCATCAAGTTCTGGATGGCGTTTGGATTACCGCAAGTCAATATTCCACTTGTTCGCAAAACAGGCGAACTGCCGGTTGGGCTTCAAATGATCGGCCGGTTCAGACACGACAGCCTTCTGTTGCAAGCCGCTGAGCAGGTTGATGCCGTGGTCAAGGCGGCCGGCCGTTAGCTGGAAGGATGTGCGGTCACGAATTGCTTGGTGCACGGTGGGTTGGACCCCATGAGGCCGCTGGGCACGTTGACGGCGCGCCGGTCCAAAGTGATTCAAACCGGCAGGCGAAATTGCTTGCGCAGGGCTTTGTCGAAGAACCCCGCTGGGGCGAAGCGGCGCAGCAGGCTGATTTGTCGTGCTGCCTTGCCAGCCGTGTAGCGACGCTGAGGGTGGGCATCGATCGCGGCTTTCACTACGACTGCCGCCACGACTTGCGGGAGGTCGGCTTTCGGCATCACTTCGCCGAGCAATGCCTTGAACCCGGCTCGGGGCTGTTCGTATTCTTTCAATGGTGAGTCCGGCTCGATGCCGTTTTGATCGAAGACGGTACGCACAAAGGCGGGCTCGATGACCGACACGCGTATACCGAAGGCACGCACCTCGTGATCAAGGGATTCCGAATAGCCTTCCAGCGCGTGCTTGACCGCCGAATAATGAGCGGAGTAGGGCGACGGCACTAGCCCTAGAATCGAGCCGATGTTGATGATGCGCCCTTGGCCGCCTTGCCGCATCGACGGAAGCACCGCGTTGGTCATGCGGATGACGCCGAACAGATTGACATCGAACAGTGCCTGCACCTGCGCGATCGAGAATTCCTCAGCGCCGCCCACCATGCCGATTCCGGCATTATTGACCAACAGATCGATGCGCCCGGTCTGTGCGAGCACACTGGAAACCAGAGCCTTGACGGAGCCCTCGTCTGTCACGTCGCAGGCGAGCATGGACACTTCGGTTGGGCTTGCAGCCACCTTCCGACTCGTGCCGAATACTCTATACCCGGCACGCACCAGCGCTTCAGCAGTGGCTTGACCAATGCCGGATGATGCGCCGGTGACTATCGCGGTTTTTTCGGAAGATGCTTTCATTGGGTGCTCCGTACTGAGCTTCAATTATTGAGCGCCTTTCTGCTCATACGCCTGGGCTTGATAACGCTCGGCGACCGCCGATTGGCGAATCTCTGACAGCAAACCCTGGCGGGCGGCCTGCAGAGCATCCCAGCGCGCGGCGTCTTGTAACGGCGGAATGGTCACCGGTTCGCGACGATCAAAACCGACCAGCGCCGCATCCACCAGGTCGTCCACGCTCATGATTTCGCTCAAGGTGTTGATGTCGATGCCCGCGCGACCCCAGATTTCCGTGCGGGTCGCCGCTGGAAGAACGGCTTGCACGTAGACGCCTTTGGGCGAGAGCTCAAGGCTCAGCCCCTGGGATAGAAACAGCACGAACGCCTTGGTCGCGCCGTAGACGCTCATGCCGAATTCCGGCGCCAACCCCACTACCGAGCCGATGTTGATGATCGCGCCATTGCCGGCGTGTGCCAGGCGTGGAGCGATGGCGCTGGCGAGTCGTACCAGTGCGGTGGTGTTGAGCGCCACCAGGTTGGCAACGCTGTCGATGGATTGCTCTATGAAGCTGCCGGACAGGGCGGCGCCCGCATTGTTTACAAGAATGCCGATACTGGCGTCATCACGCAGGCGCGCTTCGACGGTGATCAGATCACTGGTTTGGGTCAGGTCGGCCTGGATCACGTCAATGGACACCGCGTGTTTCTCACGCAGCCGGGAGGCCAGTGCGTCCAACCGGGTTTTGTCGCGGGCAACCAGGACCAGGTTGTGGCCACGTTGGGCAAAACGTTCGGCGTAGGTTGCTCCAATGCCTGTTGAGGCGCCGGTAATCAATACGGTTTCAGGAATGCTCATGAAGGGATGCTCTTGATGGAGGGGGATAAGCGATTCAGTTGCCAGCGCTGTTCAACCCTAGGCGGAGGGGGCTACCTGCACAGGGCTGCTGTGTGTTTTTATGATGTCGATCATAATCAAACGTGTCAACAGTTTTGATTGTGATCGACATCAGAGTATAGTCAGCCCATTGTTCAGGAGTCGCAGGGGCACGAAATGAAGATCACCAAGACGCAATCACTGGCCAATCGAGCGCATATTGTGGACACGGCGGCAGAGCTGTTTCGTGAGCGTGGCTACGATGGCGTGGGCGTGGCAGAACTCATGGCCACGGCTGGGTTTACCCAGGGAGGCTTCTACAAGCACTTCGGCTCCAAGGCCGATCTGATGGCCGAAGCCGCCGAAAACAGCCTGGCCAAATCCCTGTCGAGTACCTGCGATCTCGACGTGCCGGAATTCGTAAACCTGTATGTGTCCAGGGATCACCGAGACGGCAGGGGAGTGGGGTGCACCCTGGCGGCCTTGTGTGGTGACGCCGCCCGCCAGTCGGATGACCTGAAGGCGACCTTTGCCAGCGGCGTGGAAAACACGCTGGCGGCACTCGAGGACAAATACACGGCGGGTTTGGATGTAACCAGGCAAGAGGCCCGCGCGAAAATGATCGACCTGCTGGCCCATGCCATCGGTGCGGTCATGCTGTCCCGGGCGTGCCCGGATGACTCGCCCCTGGCCGATGAAATTCTCGACACGTGCCGCGCGGAGCTATTGGCATCACTGCCATCGAGTAAAGAAAACAGCGTGTGAGTGGCTGGATGGGCGCTAGCCGATACGCCCACGATGGCAAGATGAACTCCGCTCAGGTTTACTGTCTCTGAGTAATGGTTTTACCGACGTCACCCGTCGGGTCATCTAGGTCATCGAATGGACAAATACACCCCCCACACCTGGCAGCCCCACGAGCGCCCGAGCTTGCCGGGCTCGCCGTCGACGCCGCTGCACCCCACGCACAAGCGCTGGCTGTTCGCGATGGTCGGCGTGCTGGTCGCCATCACCGGGGGCCTGGGCAACTCGCTGGTGATCGCCAACCTGCAATACCTGCAAGGCGCCCTGGGTGCGACGACCGCCGAAATGGCCTGGCTGCCTGCAGCCTATGTCATGACCAACGTCTGCATGAACCTGCTGCTGGTGAAGTTTCGCCAACAGTTCGGCTTGCGCGCATTCACCGAAGTGTTCCTGGTGCTGTATGCGCTGGTGACCTTCGCGCACTTGTTCGTCAACGACCTCAATTCGGCCATCGCCGTGCGTGCGGCCCACGGCATGGTGGGTGCGGCACTGAGTTCCCTGGGGCTGTACTACATGATCCAGGCGTTCCCGGCCAAATGGCGCTTGAAAGCCCTTGTCCTGGGACTGGGCACTGCGCAGCTTGCGCTGCCATTGGCGCGGCTGTTTTCCGAAGACTTGCTGCAAATCGCCGAATGGCGCGGCCTGTACCTGTTCGAGTTGGGCCTGGCGCTGATCTGCCTGGGCTGTGTGTTCCTGCTCAAGCTGCCGCCCGGCGACCGCTTCAAAACGTTTGAAAAACTCGATTTCCTGACCTTCGCCATCCTCGCCACCGGTGTCGCCTTGCTGTGCGCGGTGCTGTCCCTGGGGCGTATCGACTGGTGGCTGGAAGCGCCGTGGATCGGCATCGCCTCAGCCTGCTCCCTGGTGCTGATCATGGCCGGCCTGGCCATCGAGCATAACCGCGCCAACCCCTTGCTGATGACCCGTTGGCTGGGCAGCGGCACGATGATTCGCCTGGCGCTGGCGGTGGTCCTGATTCGGATGGTGCTGTCCGAACAGTCCACCGGTGCGGTGGGTTTCATGCAGATGCTCAACATGAGCTACCAGCAAATGCACACGCTGTACGTGGTGATGCTGGCCGGGGCGATTGCGGGGTTGGTGGTCAGCGCGTTGACGATCAACCCGGCGCACCTGCTGATGCCGCTGATCATCTCCCTGGCGCTGATGGCCACCGGGTCAGTGATCGACAGTTTCTCGAGCAACCTGACCCGCCCGCAGAACATGTATATCAGCCAGTTCCTGCTAGGCTTTGGCGGCACCTTCTTTCTCGGGCCGACCATGGTGCTGGGCACAAAAAACGTGCTGACCAACCCGCGCAACCTGGTGAGTTTCTCGGTGATGTTCGGAATTTGCCAGAACCTCGGCGGCCTGATCGGCGCGGCGTTGCTCGGGACGTTCCAGATCGTGCGCGAGAAGTTTCACTCGAGCATGATCGTCGAACACCTGACCTTGCTCGACCCGCGTGTGGCCGCGCGGGTGCAGAGCGGCGGCTCGGCCTATGGCGGTATCATCGCCGACCCGGAGCTGCGCAACCTCATGGGTATTCGCAGCCTGGCCACGGCGGCGACCCGTGAGGCCAATGTAATGGCTTACAACGATGTGTTCATGCTGATCGCGATCATCGCGATCCTGACCATGATCTGGATCTTTATCCGCAGTCTGTGGCTGATGAGCACCACCAAGGCAGCAGCCACTCCCGTTCAACCCAGCGGCGTTACTTCATGACCGAACCGAGCAATCCCAATAGCAGCACAACGACCACCACTAACGCCATCGCGTCCACGCCGGAAGGCACCACGCCGCCCGGCGCCACGGTCACCGAGCCGCGTTCGCTGCGGGTGCGCATTGTCTCGTCCCTGGGCTTTGCCGCGATTGCCATCGTCGGTGTGCTGATCGTGTTGTATGCCTGGCAGCTGCCGCCGTTCAGCAGTGCGGTGGAAACCACCGAAAACGCCCTGGTACGCGGCCAGGTGACGATTATCGGCCCGCAGCTCAGCGGGTATGTGTTCGAAGTGCCGGTGCAGGACTTCCAGTACGTCAAGGCCGGCGACCTGCTGGTGCGCCTCGATGACCGTATCTACAAGCAGCGCCTCGACCAGGCCCTGGCGCAATTGGCGGTGCAAAAGGCCTCGCTGGCGAACGTGGTGCAGCAACGCAACAGCGCCGAAGCGACGATCAAGCTGCGCCAGGCGGCGCTGGCGGACAGCCAGGCCCAGGCACGCAAAAGCACCGCGGATTTGCGGCGCAATGAAGAACTGATCAGTGATGGTTCGGTGTCCAAGCGCGAGCTGGATGTCACCCGCGCCGCGAATGCGCAGACCATCGCCGCCGTCGCACAGGCCCAGGCCAGCCTGGAAATCGCGCGGCAGGACCTGCAGACCGTGATCGTCAATCGCGGCTCCCTGGAAGCCGCGGTGGCCAGCGCCGAGGCGGCGGTGGAGCTGGCGCGCATTGACCTGTCCAACACCCGCATCACCGCGCCGCGTGACGGCCAGTTGGGGCAGATCGGTGTTCGTCTCGGCGCCTACGTCAACTCCGGCGCACAGCTGATGGCCCTGGTGCCGCACCAGTTGTGGGTGATCGCCAATATGAAAGAAACCCAGATGGACAATGTGCAGGTCGGCCAGCCGGTGACCTTTACCGTCGATGCGCTGAACCACCGCAAGTTTCACGGCACGGTGCAGCATATTTCCCCGGCGACCGGGTCGGAGTTCAGCCTGTTGCAGGCGGACAACGCCACCGGCAACTTTGTGAAGATCGCCCAGCGAGTGCCGGTGCGGATTACCGTCGACCCCGACCAGGCCGAGAGTGAGCGGCTGCGGCCGGGGTTGTCGGTGGTAGTGAGTATCGACACGGCAGGGCGTCTGAAAAACAGCCCGCCCTGATACACCGCAGATCAAAGTGTGGGATTGCTGCCTGTGGCGAGGGAGCTTGCTCCCGCTCGGGTGCGTAGCGCCCGCAAGCTTTTTGGGGCCGCTTCGCAGCCCAGCGGGAGCAAGCTCCCTCGCCACAAATGCTCACGCCCGCAGAGTGTGATATTTCAAGTTGAAACTCAGTTCAGTTGTCTGGTTTTGCTCCAACAGTTTCAACCCCGGCCTGCCCGGAAGGTGATGGGCATTCACCGGATGGCTCACTGGCTCAACGCAGAAGAAGCCCAACCCCGGCGGGCAATACAGCAAAAAGTAATCCGCCCCGGTGGCCCGGCATTCCAGTGCATAGCCCAACTCCGGCTGCTCGATCCGGCAATGCCCATCCCACTCGCAGAATCCGTTGTCTACCAGGCCTTCTGGCAGGTTTTTCAAGGCCTGGAAATCCCAGTCCTCTGGCACTGCTGCCAAGCCCGTAGGCAGTTTGGACGCATCACTCAGCCACACCTGCGCCGCCTTGGCCTGCAACCGCGTCCCCGGCCGACGCGGCAGGTAGGGATGCAATCCCAGGCCATGCCACGCTGGTTTTTCGGCGAGATGCGTGACGCGCAGTGCGATACTCAGCTCGCCGCCCCGCAACCGAACACGTTGCTCCGCGCGATAGGCAAATGGCGCATCGCAGACCACCTCGAGCAGCACTTCATGCGCCGACTGGCTGACCACTTCCCACGCCTGTTGCCAGGCTGAGCCGTGAATCGGCAGTGGGTCGGTCAGGCTGTTGGGCGCCAACGCCAGCCAGCCGTCGGGGTTGGCAAAACCGCCTTGAGCAATCCGGTTGGACCAGGGCGCCAAGGGATAGCACCCCAGCTTGCCCGGCAAGCCGGTGGCGAGCGCCTGCTCATCGCTATGGCGCAACAGCGGCTGGCCGCCGGCACGCACCGTCCAGTTGACGATGCTGCCACCGATGGCCGGGGCGAGGGTGAGGTGGGTCAGGTCATCCTCGAGTTCAATCAGCATCACAGCACCAGTCTTGGCAGCCACAGCGACAGTGCCGGGATATAAGTCACGGCCATCAGCACCAGGAACAGCACGCCATAAAACGGCAGCAAGGCCTTCACGGTTTTCTCGATGCTGACCTTGCCGACTGCCGCGCCGACAAACAGCACCGCGCCCACCGGCGGGGTAATCAGGCCGATGCCGAGGTTGACCAGCATGATCATGCCAAAGTGCACCGGGTCGACGCCGATGCCGAGGACCACCGGCAGCAGGATCGGCGTGAGGATCAGGATCAGCGGCGCCATGTCCATCACCGTGCCGAGCAACAGCAGCATGGCGTTGATGCACATCAGGATCACGTAGCGGTTGTCCGACAAGGTCAGGAACATCGTGGTGATCTTCGCCGGGATCTGCATCAGGGTCATGATGTAGCCGAAGCTGGCGGCGAATGCGATCAGGATCATCACAATCGAAATGGTGCGCACCGTGCGGTGCATCAGCTTGGGCAGCTCGTTCCACTTGTAGTCGCGGTAGATGAACATGGTGACGAAGAACGCCCACAGCACGGCAATTGCCGCCGACTCGGTGGCGGTGAAGATGCCCGAGAGGATGCCGCCGAGGATGATCACCATGGCCATCAGGCCCCAGAGCGCGTCGGCGCAGATTTTCAGCGCCTGCTTCAGCGGGATGACTTCGCCTTTCGGGTAGTCGCGCTTCTTCGCGAAGATCAGGCACAGCACCATCAGGCACGCGCTCATCAGCAAGCCCGGGACGATGCCGGCCATGAACAGCGAGGCAAACGACACCGTGCCGCCGGCTGCCAGGGAGTAGAGCACCGAGTTATGGCTGGGCGGGGTCAGCAGCGCCTGCACCGAGCCGCTGATGGTCACGGCGGTGGCGAACTCGCGCGGGTAGCCGCGTTTTTCCATTTCCGGGATCAGCACCGAGCCGACCGAGGCGGTGTCCGCCACCGACGAGCCGGAAATCGCGCCGAAAAACGTCGAGGCCATGATGTTGACCAGGGACAGGCCGCCGCGCACAAAGCCCACCAGTACCCCGGCAAACGCCACCAGCCGCCGCGACATGCCGCCTTCGGCCATGATCGCCCCGGCCAGCACGAAGAACGGAATCGCCATCAGCGAAAACTTGTTCACCCCACCGGCCACCTGGATCATCAGGGCCTGGAACGGAATGTCGATCCACCACGCGCCGATCAACGCTGACATCCCGAGGGCGTAGGCCACCGGCATGCCGATCAGGATCAGGGCGATAAAGCTGCCCAACAGAATCAATGCGTCCATATCAGGCAGCCCCTTCGCTTTCTTCAACCAGGTCAAAGCGCACTACGCGCCGCTGGCTCTGGTCGCCCAGCAGGAGTTTTTCCAGCACAAAAATAAGGGTCAGCAGCCCGCCGATCGGGATCGGCATATAGGTGATGCCCACGCGCAGGGTGGGGATGGCGCTCATGAACTGGTTCCAGGTCGACAGGCACAGCTTGCTGCCCCAGATCGTCATGAACAGGCAGATGGTCGCCATCAACAGCTGCGACACGATGCCGACGATGCGGCGTTGGCCGGGTGGCAGGCGGTCGGTGATCATCGCCACCGACATATGCGCCCCGGCGCGGTAGCTGGCGGCGGCGCCGATAAAGGTGAACACCAGCATCAGCAGGATGGCGGTGGGCTCCGGCCAGCTCGAGCCGGTGCCGAGGATGTAACGGGCGAAAATGCCCCAGGGAATGATCAGCGCGACCCCGAGTACCGAGAGGCCGGCGACCCAGATGCAGGTCATGTAGAGGCGGTCGTTGATGCGCAACACTAAATTCTTCATGGCGTTCACCGTAACCGGGCGCGTCAGTGCGGACCGCGCCGGGCCTTGCAGGAGGGGAGACGATTACTCGACGGCGTCGATGCGCTTGATGATGTCGGCGTAAGCCGCACCGTACTTGGCGCGCACCGGGGCGGTGGCGTCATAGAAGGGTTTTTTGTCGACGGTGATGAACTCGACGCCGGCGGCCTTGAGTTTTTCTTCACTGCTGGCGGACTTTTTGTCCCACAGCACGCGCTCGTCGGCCTGCGCGACCTTGGCGGCTTTTTTCACCATGTCCTGCTGGGCGGGGGTGAGTTTGTTCCAGGTGATCTTCGACATCACGATCGGTTCGGGCAGGATCAAGTGCTCGGTGAGCGTGTAGAACTTGGCGTTCTGGTAATGGTTGTGTTCGAGCAGGGTCGGCGGGTTGTTTTCGGCGCCGTCGATCACCCCGGTCTGCAAGGCGCTGAAGATTTCGCCAGTGTCCATGGCGATGCCGTTGGCCCCCATTTCATTGAACGCTTCGATGAACAGCGGGTTGCCCTGCACGCGAATTTTCATGCCTTTGAGGTCTTCGATCTTGCGTACCGGTTTTTTGGTGTAGAGGTTGCGCGTGCCGCCGTCCATCCAGGCCAGGGCCACCAGGCCGAACTCGGAGTCGGTGATCTTGGCGAGGATCTCGTCGCCGATCTCGCCGTCGATGACCTTGCGCATATGCGCCTGGTCACGGAACACGAACGGCAGGTTGAAAACGTTCACGTCCGGCACCACCGGGCCGACGATACCCAGGCTCACGCGGGTCATCTGCACGGCGCCGACCTGGGCCTGCTCAACCACTTCTTTCTCGGAACCCAAGACCCCGCCCGGAAAGTATTTGAAGGTGAGTTCGCCGTTGCTTTCCTTGGTCAGGGCCTTGCCCATGTTTTCCTCGGCGACCACGGTTGGGTAGCCAGCGGGGTGGATGTCGGCGAATTTGATTTCCAGCGCGTGGGCGGTGCTGGAAAGTGCGAGGGGGAGTGCAAGTGCAGCGGCCAGCAAGGTGCGTTTGAAGTCCATGGGGTGCGTCTCCAGTCTTGTTATTTTTTTATTCAAGGCACAACGATGCAGCTAGAGGGTAAAGCTGGGTTCGGGCAGTCCTTGGACGCCGGGGTTGAGGGCGAACACGCCGCCGGACAGCGACGCTTCACGCGAGTCATCACGGATCGAGGTGACGAACAGGGTGTCCAGGCGGCTGCCGCCAAAGGCGCACATGGTGGGTTTTTTCACCGGCACGCTGAGAGAGCGATCCAGGCGGCCATCGGGGGTGAAGCGGTGAACCAGCCCGGCGTCGTTGGCGCAGATCCAGTAGCAGCCGTCGGCATCCACCGCGGCGCCGTCGGGGCGACCGAGGAAGTTATGCATATCGACGAACACGCGGCGATTGGACGGCGTACCGGTGTCGATGTCGTAGTCGAACGCCCAGATCTGCTGCACCAGCGGGTGCGAGTCCGAGGCATACATCGTGCGGCCATCGGGGCTGAAGGCCAGGCCATTGAGGGTCATAAACCCGTCCAGCTGGGCATGCGGCGCCTGGCCTGCGGCGTAGCGGTAGAGGACGCCCTCGGCGGCATTCAAGCCCATGTTCATCACCATGCTGCCGGCCCAGAAACGGCCCTGGCGATCGCAGCGGCCGTCGTTCAGGCGCATGTCCGGGCGCGGGTGCTCGACACCCGCCAGGGGCGTGGTGTCGAGGCTGCCGTCGTTGTGCGGCGTCAGCTGGAAAAAACCGTTTTCCATTCCCGCCACCCAATTACCCGCCGTGGTGCGCGCGATGCAGGCAAGCATCTGCGGGGCCTTCCACGCGGCGACATGGCCGTTGGCGGCGCTCCAGCGTTGCAGGCCGCCGTTGGGAATATCCACCCAGTACAGGGCGTTTTCCTCTGGCACCCACACCGGGCATTCGCCCACGGCATTGCGGGCGTCGACAATCAATTCAGCGGTCATGGCAACTCATTCCCTTGGGTTGATGTGGCGTCAGTCACCGAACGGCCCGGCCGCGCAGAATGCACCGCCCTGATAGACCCTGGCCGGGTCATCGGAAGACACCGGCGGTTGGGTTTCGACCTGGGCCCGGAACACTTCGGAGCTGTCTTTGGGGGCGTAGCCGAGGTGGGCGGCGTAGCGGTTGTCCCACCAGGTGTCGAGGTTATCCGACATGCCGTAGACCACGGTGTGGCCGACGTTTGGCGTGTACAACGCGCGTTCGAGCAATTGGGTCAGGTCATCGAAGCTCAGCCAGGTGTGCATCATGCGGCGGTTCTGCGGTTCCGGGAACGAGGAGCCGATGCGGATGCTCACGGTCTCGATGCCGTAGCGGTCGAAGTAGAAGCTGGCCATGTCTTCGCCGTAGGACTTGGACAAGCCGTAGTAGCTGTCCGGGCGGCGCGGCGAGTGGGCGTCGATGGTTTCGCCCTGCTTGTAGAAACCGATCACGTGGTTGGAGCTGGCGAAGATCACACGTTTTACGCCGTGGCGACGCGCGGCTTCGTAAACATGGAAAATGCCACTGATATTCGCGCCGAGCACTTCTTCGAACGAGCGCTCTACCGAAACACCGCCGAAATGCAGGATGGCGTCGACGCCTTCTACCAAGTGGTGCACGGCTTGTTTATCCGACAGGTCGCACACTTGTACTTCTTCGGAGGCGTCGACGGCCGGTGCCATCTCGGCGATGTCCGACAGGCGCAGCACCTGGGCGTAAGGGCGCAGGCGTTCACGCAGGACTTTGCCCAGGCCGCCAGCGGCGCCGGTGAGCAACAGGCGGTTGAAGGGAACAGGTGTGATGGTGGTCATGGGGATTCCAATTTTTGTTGTAGGTTGTCGTATGACTTGGTCGAAGTATCGTTAGGGATTCCCCAGATTGTCAACGAGCGATTAGTCGAAGGCGCGCGTATGTTCGGTGATGATCCTGTGGTGAGCGGGCTTGCCCCGCGTGGGCTGCGAAGCGGTCCCAGTAGGAGCCTTGCATTCTTTCAGGCATAACTCAGCGCCAGGTTTTGGGGCTGCTGCGCAGCCCAACGCGGGGCAAGCCCGCTCGCCACAGGTTAAAGCAGTGAAATGGGGTAGCTGATAAAAATCCGATTCTCATCAAACTCGTTGTTGCTGAAATCCCGACGCATGGTCGCATTGCGCCACTTCACGTTCAGGTTCTTCAATGCACCACTCTGCACGGTGTAGGCCAGTTCCGATTCACGGCCCCATTCCTTGCCATCGGTGATCGTCCCGGTGTGCACGTTACTGCCGCTGATGTAGCGGTTCATCATGGTCAGCCCCGGAATGCCGAGCACCACGAAGTTGAAGTCATGGCGCACCTGCCAGGATTTTTCCTTGGCGTTATCGTAGCTGGCGTTGTAGCTGTCGTTGGCCAGAGTGCCGCCGCTGGTGCCGTTGACGCGCATCCACACGCTGTCGCCGGTGAGTTTCTGCAGGCCCACGTAGAAGGTGTTGCCCAGGTATTTGGCCGAGAGCAGGGCGAATGCGGTTTTGTTGTCGAGGTCGCCGGCCAGGGCGCTGCCGTCTTCCTTGCCGTTGAAGTAGCCGAGGTTGGCGCCGAAGGTCCAGTCGCCAACGGGCTGGCTGTGGGTCAGGTTGACGTACTGCTGCTGGTAGATATCGGTCAATTCGGCGTACCACAGGCGGACTTGGGTGCGCTTGTCATTGAAGGTGTATTCGCCGCCGCCGAAGTTGAAACGGTCCGAGGTAAACGCGGCTTTGCCGTTCATGAACATGTCTTCCATGCTCGCGTCATTGCGTGGGCTGTTGCCGCGAAACTGCCCGCCGTAGAGGGTCAGGCCGGCGATTTCGCTCGAGGTGACCTGGCCGCCACGAAAGGTCTGGGGCAGGGAGCGGCCGTCGTCGGAGCGCAGGATCGGCAGCACCGGCATCCATTCACCGACCTTCAATTCAGTCTTCGACAGCTTGGTTTTCAGCGCAACGCCCAGGCGCCCGAAGTTGTCGGCGGGGCGGCCATCATCGTGGATCGGCAGCAGCTGGGTGCCGCCGGTGCCTTTGCCGCCGTCGAGCTTCTGCGAGTACAGGCCCAACACGTCCAGCCCGAAGCCGACCGTGCCCTGGGTAAAGCCCGACCTGGCATCGAGGATGAAGTTCTGCGTCCACTCTTCCGCCTTGCCCTGGGGGTTGGTCGGGTTGGTGAAGTTACGGTTGAAGTAGGCGTTACGCAGGTTGAGCGTGGCCTTGGCGTCTTCGAGAAAGCCGTCGGCCTGGGCGCTGAGGGGGAGGGTGAAGGCCAGGCTGCTGAGACCGATAAGGCCCAGGCGCGTGGAGGAATTGCGGGCGAAATGAATCACAGTGAAGCTCCCTTTTTTGTTGTTTTTATTATTTGTCATACGTCGTCGTACAACATTGAGCGGGATATTTGCGGGGTTTCTGCGGGGTGTCAAGCAGAAGTTATACGATGACTTCGGGTTTATAGGTGATCATTCAGCAGGTTTTCACCCGGCCATGACCATGGGCGGCAAGGTGCCAAGCAGGGAAACGGCGGCTACCGCTGAAACACCCAGTAACCATTCCAGCATCACACTGGCCTTCAAAGTGCCCAGCCGTTGTTCGCAGCGTTTGGTGCATAAACGATTCAGTAAGGCCAGCGCCAACATGCCGAGCACCAGCAGCACTTTGATCAACAGAATCAGCGCGAAACCATTGAACAGCGGTGTGGGCCACAGTTGCCCGGTCAGTACCCGCACGTTGATCAAGCCCGTCACCAGCAACCCGGTGACCAGGCCGTAGCCCGCGCCGCTGAAGCGCCGCAGGATCGGCTCCAGCGCCAACCGTTGCGGCTGCCTGAGGACCAACACCAGCACCATCAAACCGCCGAGCCAGGCACCGACGCACACCAGGTGCACCACTTGGTTGAGTATGAGCAATTGCCCACTCAACCCATCGAGCATCGCGCCATGCCCGACCGGTGCCAGGGTCGCCAGCAGCAGTGCCGTCAGGGGCAGGCGCAGCGCGGGCCAGGGTTTGCTCAGCGCGATCACCAACAGCAGGTTCAGCAACAGATGCCAGACCCACACCTGGCCAAAAAAGGTTTTGCCCAGCACCTGTTGCACCGTCGCCGGTTGCAGCGCTGCGTCCCAACTGCCGGCCATGCTCGCGGTGATCAACAGCAACCAGGCCACGCCGGAGAACAGCCCCAGCCAGGCCAGCCCACGGCTGATGCGCAGCAGTTGCCGGTCGAGCGCCGGTTGCGCTCCAGCGCCGAGCAGCCAGGGCCTGAAGACACAGGCCCCGAACATCAACAGCACGACGATAAAATGCACAAAGCGGCACAGCACCAGCAGGGTTGCCATGGATTATTGGCCGACCTTGAAGCTATAAGTGCCTTCGCTTTTATGGGTATCGACTGAGACAGCGTGCCATTCCACTTTGTAGGTACCCGCGGCCAGCGGGGCGGCTGGCGTGACGATCAGGGTTTTCTTGTCGGCGTCCGGCGTTTCCAGGCCCTTGATCGCGACTTCGGTGCCGTCCTTGCTCAGGGACACCTTGGTGAAAGTGGCCTCGACGCCTTCGCTGAAGGTCAGGCGCAGGTCGGCTGGCGCGGCGACGCTGCTGTCGGCTGCCGGCGTCGAACGCTTGAGATGAGCATGGGCAAAGGCCGCCGAAGCGCCTAGTAGAGAGGCGAGCAGGGCGACGGTGGTCAGGGTTTTCTTGATCAACATTGCGCAATACCAATCAATGGGTAGGAGCGCGCAGTGTACGAAGTTTCGGCTGCGCCTGTCGCCCCGATCTAGAGCGGGTGGTAGTCTTCGGCTCATCTGTTTGTCGGGGAGCCCATATGGGCAATCACAAGATCGGAATTCGTCGGGTCAACGTCGAAAAAATCCTGCTGGCAGCGGAGAAAATCTTCGCCGAGAAGGGCTATGGCAGCACCGCCATGGCCGACATTGCCGAAGAAGTGCAACTGCCGCGCTCCAATCTGCATTACTACTTCACCACCAAGAGCGAGCTGTACAGCGCGGTGCTGTTTGACTTGCTGGAACTGTGGAAGCAGGACGCCCTGAGCTTCGAAACCTTCGATGACCCGCGGGTGGTGCTCAGCAGCTATATCCGCGCCAAGATGCAGCGTTCGCGTACCCGGCCCTATGGCTCGAAAGTCTGGGCGAATGAAATCATCCACGGCGCCCCGACGCTCGGTGAGGCGCTGGACGAAAGCCTGTACGACTGGGCCAAGATGAAGGAAGCGAAAATTCGCCAATGGGTGGAAGACAAACGCATCCTGCCGGTGGAGCCGTCGAGCCTGCTGTATATGATCTGGGCCTCGACCCAGCACTATGCCGACTTTGATCACCAGGTGAAGATCCTGAATGATCACCAGCCGTTGTCGGACATGCAGTTCGAGAAGGCGATTCAGACGGTGACTGGGGTGATTTTGCGGGGGATCGGGCTGGAGCCTTAATAGGTTTGGTGAGGCTTAGGGCCTCTTCGCGAGCAAGCCCGCTCCCACAGTTGACCGCATTTTTTCTGGAAGAATGCAGTCGAATGTGGGAGCGGGCTTGCTCGCGAAGGCGGCCTACAGGACTACACCGCCTCCCGGTACGGGTTGCGCGGGTCCTGCGTCCAATTCAGAAACGGCTTACCCGTGTCCATCGGCACCATCTCGATGCAATTCGCCACCGGGCAGGTGATCTGGCACAAATTACAGCCCACGCACTCGTCATCGATCACCTCGTACAGATGCGTGCCATCCGCCTGCTTCAAGCTCGCGATGGCCTGGTGCGACGTATCCTCACAGGCAATGTGGCAACGCCCACAGCCGATACAGGCTTCCTGATCGATCTTGGCGATCACCTGATAATTGATATCCAGGTACTTCCAGTCCGTCGTATTGCCCACGGCGCGCCCGGAAAACGCCTGCAGGCTCTGGTAGCCCTGACTGTCCATCCACCGCGACAGCCCGTCCTTCATCTCTTCCACAATCCGAAACCCATGCAGCATGGCCGCCGTGCACACCTGCACCGCGCCGCAGCCGAGCGCGACGAATTCCGCGGCGTCGCGCCAGTTGCCGATGCCGCCAATGCCGCAGATCGGCAGGCCTTGGGTCTGCGGGTCGCGGGCGATTTCGGCGACCATGTTCAACGCAATCGGCTTCACTGCCGAGCCGCAGTAACCGCCATGGGTGCTCTGGGTGCCCACCATCGGCAGCGCGACCATGCGCTCAAGGTCCACGCTGGTGATGGAGTTGATGGTATTGATCAGCGACACCGCGTCCGCACCGCCGCGATACGCCGCCCGCGCGGCCACGCGGATGTCGGTGATATTCGGCGTGAGTTTGACGATCACCGGCAGCGAGCAATACGTCTTGCACCAGCGCGTCACCTGTTCCACATACTCCGGCACCTGGCCCACCGCCGCGCCCATGCCGCGTTCGGGCATGCCGTGGGGGCAGCCGAAATTCAGCTCGATGCCATCGCAGCCGGTGGCCTCCACCAGCGGCAGGATGTTTTTCCAGGACTCTTCGACGCAGGGCACCATCAGCGACACGATCATCGCGCGGTCCGGCCAATCCTTTTTCACCTGGGTGATTTCCCGCAGGTTGATCTCCAGGGAGCGGTCGGTAATCAGCTCGATATTGTTGATGCCCAGCACTTCACGGTTGGCGCCGTAGTGCGCCGAGTAGCGCGATGACACGTTGACCGCCGCCGGGTCTTCACCCAGGGTTTTCCAGACCACGCCGCCCCAGCCCGCTTCAAACGCGCGGACCACGTTGTAGGCCTTGTCGGTGGGCGGCGCGGAGGCCAGCCAGAACGGGTTGGGGGCTTTGATACCGGCGAACACAATCGAGAGATCGGCCATTACGCAGCCTCCACATTCAGCATGAGTTGGGCGTGCATGGCCTCGGCGGCCAGCTTGCCGTGTTGCACCGCCTGTACGGTGAGGTCCTGGCCGAGGCTGACGCAATCGCCGCCGGCGTAGACCCCGGGAATACTGGTGCACAAGTGTTCGTCGACGAAAATCCGCTCGCCAACCCGATGCAGTTGCTGGGCCAACGGATCGTGCAATGCCTCGCCGTCGAAACGTTGCCCGATGGCTTTGAAGATCGCATCGCAGGCCAGTTCGAAGGTTTCGCCGGTGGGGTGCAGGCGGCCGTTGTTCATGCGCGTGCGCAGGAAACGCATGCCGCGCACGCGGCCCTGGTCATCCAGCAGCACCTCTTCGGGTTGAGCCCAGGTCAGCAGGCGTACCTGGTTGGCCTTGGCGATATCCTGCTCATGCCCGGTTGCGCCCATATCTGCCAGGCCGCGGCGGTAAACCAGATTCACATCGCGCGCACCGAGGCGGGCCATTTGCACAGCCATGTCGATCGCGGTGTTGCCGGCGCCAAGCACGATGCAGCGGTCGGCCAGGGGCAGTTGAGTCAGGTCATCGGCCTGGCGCAGTTCGCGGATGTAGTCGGTGGCGGCGAGCAGGCCGGGGGCGTCCTCGTGCGGCAGGCCAAGTTGTTTGCTGGCAGCCAGGCCGAGGCCGAGAAACACCGAGTCGAATTGCTGATGCAGCTCGCTCAGGGTCAGGTTATCGCCCAGGCGCTGTCCGTGGCGGATCTCGATGCCACCGATCTGCAGCAGGAACTCCAGCTCCTTCTGCGCGAAGTCATCCACCAGTTTGTATTTGGCGATCCCGTATTCATTCAGGCCACCGGCCTTTTCCCTCGCTTCGAAAATCACCACATCATGGCCGTGCAAGGCGGCGCGATGGGCGCAGGCCAGTCCGGCTGGCCCGGCGCCGACTACGGCGATGCGTTTGCCGGTAGCCGCGGCGCGCTGGAACGGGTGTTCGCTGAAGTGCGCGTTGTCGATGGCGTAGCGTTGCAGCAGGCCGATCAGCACCGGGGCGCATTCTTCGGCGTTGTTACGCACGCAGGCCTGCTGGCAGAGGATTTCGGTGGGGCAGACACGCGCGCAGCTGCCACCAAGAATATTGGCGGAAAGAATTTTCTGCGCCGCGCCTTGTACGTTTTCGGTGTGAATATTGCGGATGAACGACGGGATATCGATTTCGCTGGGGCATGCGTTGACGCACGGTGCGTCGTAGCAATACAGGCAGCGCGAGGCTTCCAGCCGGGCTTGGCGGGCGTTGAGCGGCGGCGCCAGGTCGGTGAAATGGCTGGCGAGTGTCGGCCCATCTTCATGGGGATGGGGGAGGTGGGTCAGGGTCTGGATCACGGTGGTGGCCTCACGGTTTTTTTGGATTGCCTCTAAGTGGGCATTGTTTGTTGCCTGTACTGGCCTCATCGCAGGCAAGCCAGCTCCCACACTCGAACTGTGTGAACCCGATCAAATGTGGGAGGGGGCTTGCCCCCGATAGCGGTCTCAGCGTTTCACAGCAACCGGCCTGGAATGCTTAGCCCGCTTGCTCAACTGCTCAAACACCGACGGATACGCCGGCCGCTCCACATACCGCCCGGCACCGCGTTCGGCGCGCAGGTCGCCATCGGCCCAGACCAGCTTGCCCTGGCTGATGGTGTGGCTGGGCACGCCGCGCACGGTCTTGCCTTCGAAGATGTTGAAGTCGACTTGTTGATGGTGAGTCTTGGCCGAAATCGTGCGTGTTCCCTCAGGGTCCCACAGCACCAAGTCAGCATCCGCCCCCACACGAATCGCGCCTTTGCGCGGGTAAAGATTGAAAATCTTCGCCGTGTTGGTAGAGGTCAGCGCCACGAATTCCTGCATCGACAAGCGCCCGGTGTTCACGCCTTCATCCCACAGCAGCGCCATGCGATCTTCGATACCGGCGGTGCCGTTGGGGATCTTGCTGAAATCATCGCGGCCAGCGGCTTTTTGCTCGGCGCAGAAGCAGCAATGGTCAGTGGCGGTGGTGTGCAGGTTGCCCGATTGCAGGCCGTGCCACAGCGCCTCCTGGTGTCCGCGCGGGCGAAAAGGCGGGCTCATCACGTAGCCGGCGGCGGTCTGCCAGTCGGGGTGCTGGTAGACGCTGTCGTCCAGCAATAGATGGCCGGCTAGCACTTCGCCGTAGACCGCCTGGCCCTTGGCGCGGGCATAGGTGATTTCATCCAGCGCCTCCTTGGTGGACACGTGCACCAGGTACAGCGGCGTGCCGATGGTCTCGGCGATGCGGATCGCGCGGCTGGCGGCTTCGCCTTCCACCTGGGACGGGCGCGACAACGGGTGCGCTTCCGGCCCGGTGATGCCCTGGGCCATCAGCTTGCGTTGCAGGTGATACACCAGCTCGCCGTTCTCTGCGTGCACCGTCGGCACTGCGCCGAGTTCCAGGCAGCGTTCGAAGCTGGCGACCAGGGTGTCATCGGCCGCCATGATTGCGTTCTTGTAGGCCATGAAATGCTTGAAGCTGTTGATGCCATGGTGGCTGACCAGTTCGGCCATTTCCTCGCGCACCTGTTCGCTCCACCAGGTGATTGCCACGTGAAAACCGTAGTCCGACGCCGACTTCTCGGCCCAGCCACGCCACTGGTGAAAGGCTTCCATCAACGATTGCTGCGGGTTGGGGATCACAAAGTCGATGATCGAGGTGGTGCCCCCGGCCAAACCTGCGGCGGTGCCACTGAAAAAGTCTTCACTGGCCACGGTGCCCATGAAGGGCAGTTGCATATGGGTGTGGGGATCAATGCCGCCAGGCATCAAGTATTGGCCGCTGCCATCGAGTATTTCCGTGCCGGCGGGAATATCCAGATCCGTGCCAATGGCGCGAATCAGACCGCCTGCGCATAAAACATCGGCGCGGTAACTTTCATCATGGGTAATAACGGTGGCGCCACGGATCAACAGCGACATGTCGAGTTCCTCACAGGCTTGACCGGCTTGTGCCAGTTCTAAGTGTTGTAATGCTGCTTGCCGATGGCGTGGTTAATTCCTGTCATCGGTGACAGGAATAGAAACTAGCCCGAGTTTTTCGAATGAGCAAGAAGATTTTTTATAAGCTTATATCGCGTTTATGCTATTGATTTATAAAGATAAAAAACGTAAATCACCAAAATGTAGCGGCCTCTCACCATTTTGACGCACTTGACAGGTTCTTAATTTGAGCAACATTTCTTATTGCAAATCAGCCGCTTGAGACATGCCTCTTGACGGCGGTGGTAAATAAAAATAATTGTGTTGCACCAGATTGAGTCCTGATCGTTCGGGCAACTTCCACGTTATCCAGCCTGAGTAACGTGGCAAGTACCGAGGGGCCAATCGGCGAACAGAATAAAGCTGATAAACATCAGCACGTTATATAAGCGGTGCGGGTTCAGGGTCAGTTGTCGGCACGGTTATTGAGTGCAGTGGCGGCTGGCCGGGCCCGTGATGTCATGTTGTTTACGAGGTACTCCGGCCATCCCGCGTACAGCGCGGGGTGAGCAAAAATAATTCGAAAAAAACCGTGGAGCGGCCATGCAACAGAACAGATCGCAAGTCATTGAGCGCAACGGCCTGTACGAACTCGACGCCGGCCCCGACGTCCTCGACAGCCCCCGCTACAACCACGACATGGCACCGACCAAGGTGCACGAACGCACCTGGAACAAGTGGCACATCACCGCGTTGTGGGTCGGTATGTCGATCTGCGTGCCCACCTATACGCTCGGCGGTGTGCTCACCGCGTATTTCGGGTTGTCGGTGGGCGAGGCGCTGATGGCAATCCTGCTGGCGAATATCGTGGTGCTGATCCCGCTGACCCTTAACGCGTTCCCCGGCACCAAGTACGGCATTCCGTTCCCGGTGCTGTTGCGCTCGTCCTTCGGCATTCTTGGCTCCAACGTGCCGTGTCTGATTCGTGCGCTGGTGGCGTGCGGCTGGTTTGGCATCCAGACGATGTTTGGCGGGCTGGCGATTCACCTGTTCCTTGGCTCGATTTTCGAGGGCTGGAAATCCCTGGGCGGCACCGGTGAAGTGATCGGGTTCATGATGTTCTGGTGCCTGAATTTGTGGGTGGTACTGCGTGGCGCCGAGTCGATCAAGCGCCTGGAAACCTTGTCGGCGCCGCTGCTGGTCGCGGTGGGGATTGGCCTGCTGGTGTGGGCGATGCCCAATGTGTCGCTCAGTGAGCTGATGGCGATTCCACCCAAGCGCCCTGAAGGCGCGAGCCTCACCGGTTACTTCATGGCGGGCCTGACTGCCATGGTCGGGTTCTGGGCCACCTTATCGCTGAACATCCCGGACTTCAGCCGCTACGCCAAAAGCCAGAAGGACCAGATTCTCGGTCAGATTTTCGGCCTGCCGCTGACCATGTTCCTGTTTGCCGCGCTTGGCGTGATCATGACGGCCGCCTCGGTGAAACTGGTGGGCGTCAGCGTGTCCGACCCGGTCACCCTGATCGGGCATATCCAGAGCCCGGTGTGGGTGGCCATCGCCATGCTGCTGATCATCATCGCGACCTTGTCCACCAACACCGCGGCGAACATCGTCTCGCCGACCAATGACTTCCAGAACATCGCGCCCAAACTCATCAACCGCACCACGGCAGTAATCCTGACTGGCCTGGTGGGGTTGGTGTTGATGGGCCATGAACTGCTAAAAAAACTCGGCCTGATCGTTTCCGATGTGAGCCTGGAAACCGTGTATTCCAACTGGTTGCTGGGCTACTCAAGCCTCTTGGGCCCGATCGCCGGGATCATGGTGGTGGACTACTTCATCACCCGCAAACAACAACTGGACCTGGCCGGCCTGTACCGCGACGACGTGTACCCGGCGTGGAACTGGAGCGGGTTTGTAGCCTTTGGCGTGCCGGTGGTGCTGACGTTGCTGTCGCTGGGCAGCGATGCATTCAGCTGGGCAT
>NZ_UTBG01000104.1 GCF_900580675.1 Pseudomonas viridiflava | reverse complement strand
CGACGAACGCGTCAATCTGGCCGGCAAGAAGGTGCTGGACGTCGGTTGCGGCGGCGGCATCCTCAGCGAGGCCATGGCCCAGCGCGGCGCGACCGTGATGGGGATCGACATGGGCGAAGCGCCGCTGGCCGTGGCCCAACTGCACCAGCTGGAATCCGGCGTGAGCGTGGAATACCGCCAGATCACTGCCGAAGCCCTGGCCGAGGAAATGCCCGAGCAATTCGACGTGGTCACCTGCCTTGAGATGCTCGAGCACGTGCCCGACCCGTCCTCGGTGATTCGCGCCTGCTTCCGCATGGTCAAGCCGGGCGGCCAGGTGTTCTTCTCGACCATCAACCGCAACCCCAAGGCCTACCTGTTCGCGATCATCGGCGCCGAATACATCATGAAGCTGCTGCCGCGCGGCACCCACGACTTCAAGAAATTCATCCGCCCGTCCGAGCTGGGCGCCTGGAGCCGTCAGGCCGGGCTGACCGTCAAAGACATCATCGGCCTGACCTACAACCCGCTGACCAAGCACTACAAGCTGGCCAGCGACGTCGACGTCAACTACATGATCCAGACCCTGCGCGAGGAGTAAGCCTGTGAAGTTGCGAGCGGTTCTCTTCGATATGGACGGTACCCTGCTGGACACCGCGCCGGACTTTATCGCCATTTGCCAGGCCATGCGCACCGATCGCGGCCTGGCGCCGATCAACCCCCAGCACATCCGCGATGAAATCTCCGGCGGCGCGCGGGCGATGGTCGCCGTGACCTTCTCGATGGACCCCGAATCCCCTGGCTTTGAAGCGTTGCGCCTGGAGTTTCTGGAGCGTTACGTGAAGGGCTGCGCGATCCACAGCAAGTTGTTCGACGGCATGGAAACGCTGCTGGAAGACATCGAAAAGGCCAACCTGATCTGGGGCGTGGTCACCAACAAGCCGCTGCGCTTTGCCGAGCCGATCATGCAGCAACTGGGCCTGGCCGAGCGTTCGGCCCTGCTGATCTGCCCAGACCACGTGAAGAACAGCAAACCGGACCCGGAGCCGCTGACCCTGGCGTGCAAGATGCTCGACCTGGACCCGGCAAGCGTGCTGTTCGTCGGCGATGACCTGCGCGACATCGAGTCCGGCCGCGATGCCGGCACCCGCACGGCAGCGGTCACCTATGGCTACATCCACCCGGACGACAACCCGCGCCATTGGGGCGCCGATGTGGTGGTGGACCACCCACTGGAACTGCGCAAGGTGCTGGATAACGCGCTGTGCAGTTGCTGAGCGTACGGGGATCGTATTAACCAATGAAGATCCAATGTGGGAGCGGGCTTGCTCGCGAAAGCGGTGGGTCAGTCAGTGGGTTTGTTAACTGACCCAGCGCTTTCGCGAGCAAGCCCGCTCCCACAGTGAAGTTGCGTCGTTCGATCGTTTGCGTCCGACCACCCTGAACTCTGTCGAGGCTATTTATGTTTGATTACTCCGCACGTCCAGACCTGCTCAAAGGCCGGGTCATCCTGGTGACCGGTGCCGGTCGCGGGATTGGCGCGGCAGCAGCCAAAACCTACGCCGCCCATGGCGCTACCGTGCTGTTGCTGGGCAAGACCGAAGCCAACCTGGCCCAGGTGTATGACGAAATCGAAGCGGCCGGGCAGCCGCAGCCGGTGGTGATCCCGTTCAACCTGGAAACCGCCCTGCCCCATCAATACGATGAGCTGGCGGCGATGATCGAAAAAGCGTTCGGCCACCTCGACGGCCTGCTGCACAACGCCTCGATCATCGGCCCGCGCACGCCGATCGAGCAGTTGTCCGGCGAGAATTTCATGCGGGTGATGCACGTCAACGTCAACGCGATGTTCATG
>NZ_UTBG01000020.1 GCF_900580675.1 Pseudomonas viridiflava | reverse complement strand
CTCGGTACATCCGAGATACACAGTCGATGCCTTCGCAGGCAAGCCAGCTCCCACAGTTGATTGAGTACAGCCTCCGCGATCAGGTCGGCTGTCAGGCCGCGGTGGTGTGGATTTTGATCCCAGGCGCCCCGTTTATCGCGCCCACCCCGGCTTGCGCTTCTGCACAAACGCCTGCGTTCCTTCAATGCCCTCCACTCCCGTCACCGCCTCGGCAAACCACTGCGCTCCGCGGTCCAGCACCGTTTCCAGCGGTTCATCGACACTCGCCAGCAACAGGGATTTAGTTCGTCCGTTAGCCCCCGGCGCACACCGCAAAACCTGGCCCAGCACCTCATCCAAACGCTCCGCCAGGGCCTGCGAATCGCCCTCGACAAAATGCACCACGCCTAACCGCTCCGCCTCCACCCCGTCGAACCTCGCCGCCGTCAGTGCCAGGCGCCGCGCCTGGGTCAGGCCGATGCGCTTGACCACAAACGGTGCAATCTGCGCCGGCAATAATCCCAGGCTGGTCTCCGGCAAGCCGAACTGCGCCTGGTGATCGGCAATCGCGATATCACTCACACACGCCAGGCCAAAACCCCCACCGAGCACTGCGCCTTGCAGCACCACGATCACCACCTGTGGCACCGCTTCAACTTCCTGCAGCAATGTGCCAAACGCCCGGTTCAGCGCCTGGAGTTGATTTCCCGCGGTGACCAGGTCCTTCACATCCGCCCCTGCGCAAAAATGCCCGCCGGCACCGCTGATCACCAATGCGCGCACCTGGCTGTCGAGTTGCGCCAGCACTGCGCGCAATTCGTTGACCATTTCCAGGCTCATGGCGTTGCGGCATTCGGGGCGGTTGAGGGTGATGTGCAGCACGCCGTTATGCGGTTCCAGCAGCAAGGTATTCATGGCTTTTTCCCCGGCAAGGTGCCCATCAGTTTGCAGATGATGCCCAGCATGATTTCGTCGGCGCCGCCGCCAATCGACACCAGGCGCACGTCGCGGTAAGCGCGGGCCACCGGGTTGTCCCACATAAAGCCCATGCCGCCCCAGTATTGCAGGCAACTGTCGCTGACTTCGCGGCCCAGGCGCCCGGCCTTGAGTTTGGCCATGGAGGCCAGGCGGGTCACGTCCTGGCCTTTGATGTATTGCTCGGTGGCCTGGTACACCAGGGCGCGCAGGCACTCGATTTCGGTGGACAGTTCGGCCAGGCGAAAGTGAATCACCTGGTTGTCGATCAGCGCCTTACCGAAGGTCTGGCGCTCCTTGCAGTAATCGATGGTGCTGTCGATGCAGTACTCCAGGCCCTTGATCATGTTGGCCGCGCCGAACAGGCGTTCTTCCTGGAACTGCAGCATCTGCATCATGAAGCCCGCGCCTTCGTGGCCGATGCGGTTGCGCTGCGGCACGCGCACGCCGTCGAAGAGCACCTGGGCGGTCTCGGAGCTGTGCATGCCGAGCTTTTCCAGCGCCGGGCTGAGGCTGATGCCGGGGGTGTTCATTGGCACCATGATCAGCGATTTGTTGATGTGCGGCTTGTCGTCGGAGGTGTTGGCCAGCAGGCAGATAAAGTCGGCGCTGGGCGAGTTGGTGATCCACATTTTGCTGCCGTTGATCACGTAGTCGTCGCCGTCCTTGCGCGCATGGGTTTTCAGCCCGGCCACGTCGGAACCGGCGCCGGTTTCCGAGACGCCGATGCAGCCCACTTGCTCGCCGCTGATAGCCGGGCGCAGGAACTCTTCGCGCAATTCATCGGAGCCGAAGCGGGCGAGGGCGGGGGTGCACATGTCGGTCTGCACGCCGATGGACATGGGGATGCCGCCGCAGCGAATGCTGCCGAATTCCTCGGCGGCGACGATCGAGTAGCTGTAGTCCAGGCCCATGCCGCCGAATTTTTCCGGCTTGGAAATACCCAGCAGGCCAAGGTCGCCGGCCTTGCGGAAAATTTCGTGGATGGGAAAGCGCCCGGCTTTTTCCCATTCATCCACATGGGGGTTGATCTCGCGGTCGACAAAGGCGCGGACGGTGCGGCGCAGTGCCTGGTGTTCCTGGGTAAAGATCATTGTTCTTGTTCTCCTGATCGTTAGAAACGCGCCACACCAAAGCTGTTCGGCTGTAACTGCCGTACTTCTGCCTCATGACAAATATCCAGCAGCAAGCCCAGCAGCGTGCGGGTATCCCGTGGGTCTATCAGCCCGTCGTCCCACAGGTTCGCGCTGCCATACAGCGCGGTCGACTGGCTGTCGAGCTTCTGCGCGGTGACCTGCTCGAGCATGTCCAGCACCTTGGGGTCCGGCACCAGGCCGTTCTTCAGCTGCTTGGCCTCGGTGACGATGCGCAGCACCTTGCCCGCCTGCGCACCGCCCATCACCGCCGTGCGGCTGTTGGGCCAGGCGAAGATAAAACGCGGATCCAGGCCGCGCCCGCACATCGCATAGTTGCCGGCGCCGTAGGAGCCGCCGACCACCACCGTGAGTTTAGGCACGCGCGCATTGGCCACCGCCTGGATCATCTTCGCGCCGTGCTTGATCACGCCTTGTTGCTCCGCTTCGGTGCCCACCATAAACCCCGTGGTGTTGTGCAAGAACAGCAGCGGCGTGCGGCTCTGGTCGCACAGCTGGATAAACTGCGCGGCCTTGCTCGCGCCCTTTGGCGTGATCGGGCCGTTGTTGCCGATCACACCCACGGCGCGACCCTGGACCTGCAAGTGGCCGCACACGGTGTGGGCGTCGAATTCGCCTTTGAACTCAAGAAACTGCGAACCGTCCGCCAGACGCGCGAGGATTTCGCGCACGTCGTAGGTTTTTTTCGGGTCATCCGGGATCAGCCCCAGCAGGTCGTCGATGGGGTACAGCGGCTCGGCGTAAGTACGTGTTGGCGCCACTGGCAGGCGATCATCCCACGGCAACAGGCCGACAATTTCACGCACGATGCGCACGCCGTCGGCATCATTCTGCGCCAGGTATTCGGCAGTGCCGGCGGTTTGCGCGTGCATCTCGGCGCCGCCCAATTCCTCATCGGTGGCCACCTCGCCGGTGGCAGCCTTGAGCAGCGGTGGCCCGGCCAGAAACAGTTTGGCCTTGCCGCGCACCACCACCACGTAATCCGACAGCCCTGGCTGGTAGGCGCCACCCGCGGTGGCCGAGCCGTGCACCACGGTGATTTGCGGCAAACCCATGGCCGACATGCGCGCCTGGTTGGCAAAACTGCGCGCGCCTTCGACGAAAATCTCCGCTGCATAGTTGAGGTTGGCGCCGCCGCTCTCGGCCAGGGTCACCACCGGCAGTTTGTTTTCCATGGCGATCTGTTGCAGGCGCAGGGATTTTTTCAGGCCGGTGGGGGAGATGGTGCCGCCCTTGATCGCGCTGTTATTGGCCACCACCAGCATGCGCACGCCGCTGACGTAGCCGATGCCGGCGATCAACCCGCCACCGGCCGCGCTGCCGTCCTTGTCATCGTGCAGCTTGTAGCCGGCCAGGCTCGACAGCTCGAGGAACGGTGCGCCCGGGTCCAGCAACAGGTTGAGGCGCTCGCGCGGCAACAGTTGGCCGCGCTTGTCGAACTTGGGCTTGGCTTCCTGCGCCTTGGCGAGCAGGTCGTGCTCCAGCTGGCGCAGTTGCTGAATGCTGTCCAGCATGGCTTCGCGGTTCTGTGCGAACTGCGGGCTGTGGCTGTCGATCAGGCTTTCAATCACCGGCATGGTTTATTTCCCGTCCTTGAGCACGTCCGGCAGGTACGCGCGATGGAAGCCATTGAACGGCTCGCTCGGCGCTTGGGCCTTGTGCAGCGGCCAGGCGCGACTGCCCAGGCTGGCGGCGCCGTCAATGCGCAAGGTGCTGCCGCTGACAAACGCGGCGGCGGGGCTGAGCAGAAACACGATCGCCGCGCTGACTTCCGACTCGGTACCGATGCGCTTGAGCGGCACATGTTCGCGCAAGGTCGGGATCACCGCCTTGAACGCGCCTTCGTAGGTGTCCATGCCGCTGGAGGCGATCCAGCCCGGCGCCACGGCGTTGACCCGCACCCCGGCGTAACCCCACTCGAAGGCGGCGGTCTTGGTGAAGTTGTCCATGCCCGACCGCGCGGCGCCCGAGTGGCCCATGCCGGGCATGCCGCCCCACATGTCCGCCAGCATGTTGACGATGGCCCCGCCGTGCTTGCTCATGGACTGGTTGAAGACTTCCCGCGCCATCAGGAAACCGCCGACCAGGTTGGTGCGCAGCACGGTTTCAAAGCCCTTTTGATTGATCGAAGCCAGCGGCGACGGGTACTGGCCGCCCGCGTTGTTCACCAGCCCGTGGATCGGCCCGTGCGCGTGGATGATCTGCGTGACCAGCGCCGTCACCGCCTCTTCGTCGCGAATGTCGCAGGCCAGCCAGTGGGCGACGCCGCCGTCCTCGGTAATTTCTGCGGCGACTTTCTGCAGTTTTTCCGGCTTGCGTCCCACCAGCATCACCCGCGCGCCAAGGGCCGCCAGCTCATGGGCGGTGCAACGGCCAATGCCGCTGCCGCCACCGGTGACGATCACGGTTTGCCCCTGGAACAAGTCGGCTTTGAAGATCGAGTCGAAGGCCACGGCGACAGTCCTTTAGTTAAGTTGGTCAGCAATGTGTTGCGGCACGGCGATGGGGATTTCCAGCAACTGCTGGGCGAAGGCCTTGCCTTGCGGGTCGATGCGCAGGCTGGCGATGCCGCCGCCGCCCAACGCGTTTTCCAGCAGGAAGTTGAGGCTGTGGCTGCCGGGCAGGTACCAGCGTTCGACGCGACCATGCATGGGGTCGAGCACGTGGCTCATCCAGTCGACAACCACTTGCGGGGTGAGCACCTCGGCAATCCATGGCAGGTACTCGGGGTCACGCGCGATCACACCGATGTTGCTGTGGTTGCCCTTGTCGCCGGAGCGCGCCACGGCGAGTTTCACCAGGGGCACGCTGGCGTCGGCGCGGCCTTGGGGTTTGGCTGGGTCGACGGGTTCGGCGGGCAGGGTTGGGGCGTCGGCAATCGGCAGCGTGCAAGGGTAGCGTTCGCCGTTGAAGTCGATCTGTACTTCGCAGGCTGCCTTATCGACAAGAAATGAAAACAAGCGAATCAGCGGATACACCGTCGGCCGCCCGCCGACGATGCCGGTCAGGCCAGGCGCCATCCCGGTGGCTGCCTGGGCGATCTCGCGGGCGAACAGCACCAGCGCCTGTTTGTTCGGGTGCCGCACCGCGAGTTTCATCACCACCTCGCGGCAGTCCTGGCGTTTGGCGTGCGCGCCGTAGGTGGCTTCGCTGCCGAGTAGTTCGATATTCACCTCGGTATAGGGCGCCCAGCCGCGCTGGCTGAACAGCTCCGACGTCTTGTTGATAATCGCCTGGCTGACGCGTTCGGCCTTGGCCACTGCGTCGATGCCGGCGATGAGGCAACTGGCGGTGCAGCGAAAGCCGTCCGGCCAGGTCGCGCTGACCTTGTATTGGTCGGTCGGCGGCAAACCTGTGGCGCCGTGCAGGCGCACGCAGTGTTTGCCTTGCTGCTGCACTTTGACCTGGCTGAAATCGCAGATCACGTCGGGCAGCAGGTACGCGCGTGGGTCGCCGATTTCGTACAACAGTTGTTCGGCCACGCTGAGTTCGCTGATCAGCCCGCCCGTGCCCTGGACCTTGTTCACGGTGAACTGGCCGTCGGCGCTGACTTCGACGATGGGAAAGCCGATGTGCTCGTAGTCCGGTACGTCGCGCCAATCGGTGAAGTTGCCGCCGGTGCACTGCGCGCCGCATTCGATGATATGCCCGGCCAATGCCGCCTGGGCCAGCCGGTCGTAGTCCTGCCACGACCAGTCGAATTCATACACCAGCGCGGCGCTGACCACCGCGCTGTCGACCACGCGGCCGGTGATGACGATATCCGCGCCCAACGCCAGCGCCTGGGTGATGCCCGGCGCGCCGAGGTAGGCATTGGCGGACACGCACATCGGCGGCAGTGGCGCGCCGTTGAACATATCGGTGATGCCCTGCAGGTGTTTGAGCCGGGGTTGCAGGTCATCACCCAGCAGCACGGCGATTTTCAGTGGCAGCCCGGCCTTGTCGCAGGCCGTTTGCAGGGCGGCGGCGCAGGCTTGTGGGTTGATCCCGCCGGCATTGCTGATCACGCGGATGCCCTGGCGCTGGATGTCTGCCAGCAGCGGCGTGAGTACCTCGACAAAATCCGTGGCGTAGCCGGCCTGCGGGTCTTTCATCCGCGCACCGGCGAGGATCGACATCGTGACTTCCGCCAAATAGTCGAACACCAGGTAATCCAGCGCGCCGCCGTGCACCAGTTGGGCGGCGGCGGTGCAGGTGTCGCCCCAGAAGGCGCTGGCGCAGCCGATACGAACGGTCTTGCTCATGAGAAATCCTTCCTCGAATGGCTGGTGTCGAGATTACCAAGCAAGCGCTTGGTTTGTAAACTCCCGACACAAGTTTTACCCAAGCGCTTGCTTGGGTGGCTGCCACGGCCTAAATTGCCGCCCAAGACGTCATTAGAAGTGAAGGAGAGAGGCATGGATGAGCAAAAAGCCCTGCGGGTGATGCGCACCATGGTGGATGGCGGCCAATTGACCGACCCCGACAGTGCGCGGGGCAAGTTGCTGCAAACCGCGGCTCACCTGTTTCGCAACAAAGGCTTTGAGCGCACCACGGTGCGCGACCTGGCGAGTGCCGTGGGCATTCAGTCCGGCAGCATCTTTCATCACTTCAAGAGCAAGGACGAGATCCTGCGGGCGGTAATGGAGGAAACCATTCATTACAACACCGCGATGATGCGTGCCTCGCTTGAAGAGGCGAGCAGCGTGCGCGAGCGCGTACTGGCGCTGATTCGCTGTGAATTGCAGTCGATCATGGGCGGCAGCGGCGAGGCCATGGCGGTGCTGGTCTACGAGTGGCGCTCGCTGTCGGACGAAGGCCAGGCCCAGGTGCTGGCGCTGCGTGATGTGTATGAAGACATCTGGCTGCAGGTACTGGGCGAGGCCAAGGCTGCCGGCTACATCAGGGGCGATGTGTTCATCACCCGACGCTTCCTCACCGGTGCCTTGTCCTGGACCACCACCTGGTTTCGCGCCGAAGGTAGCCTCACGCTTGAACAGTTGGCCGAAGAAGCCCTGTTGATGGTGCTGAAAGCCGATTGAGGCGCAAGGCATTAATTTGCCGACGGAAAGTTGTCTCGTCAGACAAAAACGCCTAGCTTATCGCCTTCAGAGTATTCAACGGTGTGTGCCTCAATGTTTTCGCCATGGCGGCTGGCTGCAGGACTGACTTTTTGGGCACTGGGCACTGCGTGGTGGACGCCGGCTTCGGCTGCACAATTGGTGCGTATCGGCGCTGCACATTTCCCGCCCTACACCGTGCGCCCCGAGCAGGGCGCCGACACCGGTTTGCTGCCGCAACTGGTCGAAGCCCTGAACGCCGCGCAAACCGATTACCAGTTTGTGTTGGTGCCCACCTCCATTCCGCGACGTTTTCGTGATCTCGAACAAGGCCGGATCGATATGGCCATCTTCGAAAACCCCGACTGGGGCTGGCAGGAGATCCCCCACACCAGCGTCGACATGGGCCTGGAGGACGCGGAAATTTTCGTCGCCCAGCGTCAGCCCGGTCGCGGCCAGGACTATTTCGCAGACCTCGACGGCAAGCGCCTGGCGGTGTTCAGCGGCTATCACTACGCGTTCGCCAACTTCAACCCCGACCCAAAATTCATGGCCGAGCACTTCAACGCCACGTTGACTTACTCCCATGACAGCAACCTGCTGATGGTAGTGCGCGGGCGTGCCGATATCGCCCTGGTGACCCGCTCGTACCTGAGTGATTTCATGGCGCGCAATGTGGATATGGCCGGGCAGCTCCTGGTGTCGGAGCGCATCGACCAGGTCTATCACCACTACGCCTTGCTGCGGCCAAAGGCGCCAATCACCGGCGAGGCATTTTCCGCGCTGCTTAAACAGCTGCGCGAGAGCGGCCAAATGCTGAAGATTTTCGAGCCCTCTCGCGTCGACGTGATGCCGACACCCTGAGCCGCTAAATTTCCTGCCTTCGCTCACGTCATTTCATCAAACGGTTGATGATAGTTGTGAGCGCCCTGCATGGTTCATCCCACTGACCTTTGCGACCTTTCCCACAGCGAAGTGCTGCGGCGTTTCGATGCGCGGTTGGCGGCGATGGTGCATTACTTTTATCTGGATAAGCCTTGCTACGTGGGGGCCGCAGGCTCGGCGCAGAACCTTTGCCCACATTGCCACCAGGCATTCGACTTCGCCCACAAACGCGCGGCGTTACACATTCTTGCCCTGCAAATGCAGATCAAGGGTGGGAGCGGGCTTGCCCCCGCCCGCATTTCCTTTGAGTAGGGTTGTTTTCAGACCCGGCGTGCAAACGTATCGCTGTGGCTGCCCGAGACCTTGCGGCAATGCACCAGTGCGTCGCGGATCATGAAGTTGACCAGGGTCGGTGATACGCCCAGTTCCTTGGCGATGTCCTTTTGCGGCACGCCGTGCAGGCGATACATCTCGAACGCGTAGCGAGTGCGTTGGGGCAGCTCTGTCAGGGCGTCGGCAATGTTTTCCAGGGTGTTGAAATTGATATGCGAGGTTTCCGGTGAAGCGCCGTGAATAACCACATTCAAGCCTTCCTCTTCCGTCCCGGAGTACTTGAGCTCCAGGGCCTGCTTGCGGTAGTGATCGATCGCCAGGTTGCGCACGATCTGGAACAGATAGCTGAGCTGCGCCTTGAACGATGAGGTGATTGTCGGCGCTGATTGCAGCCGGAAGTAGGCGTCCTGCACTACGTCTTCGGCTCGGGAGCGGCACCCGGTAATGCGTGCCGCGATCTTCACCAGGATCAGTCGATTATCGACAAACGCTTGGAGAAGTGGTGAGTCACACCTGCCTGTGGATACTTGTTCCGTCATGGAAATCACCTTGTCGCAAAGAGGTTAGGGGAGGGCGTCCTTGCTGAAGCCTCCTACACATCGGGCAACAAATTATGCTTAATGATAATGATTGTCAAATGAGAAGACGAACTAATCTTATGCCTTCTCGTTCGGTGTGAACCACCTCTCGCTTGTCTGCGGCGACTAATTATTTGCCGGTGCCGTCCGTTCTTCTGGGTGACAGGCCTGTTAGTAAAACGGCCAAGGATCAGCACCCGCAGGAGGGCGAAATGGGTTTTTATCGTGCACACAGCGTGTTGCAGTTTGGAGTCGTCGCTCGATGAATACGCCGACTCGACTGCGCCTGTTCTGCCTGCCCTATTCCGGCGCCAGCGCCATGGTCTATGCGCGTTGGCGTCGGGCGCTGCCGGACTGGCTGCAGGTGTGCCCGCTGGAATTGCCCGGCCGCGGCATGCGCATGGATGAGCCGTTGCAACGCGATATCAAGGTGTTGGCGGCGCAGCTCGCGGATGAAATCAGCCGCGACTTGAGCGGCCCCTATGCCTTGTTCGGCCATAGCCTCGGCGGCCTGCTGGCCTTCGAGCTGGCACATGCGTTGCGTGAGCGTGGTGTGCCCGCGCCGCTGGCCTTGTTTGCGTCTGGCACTGCCGGGCCGGCGAGTCGTGATGTCAGCGAATACGCCATCGAAAAGACCGACGAGCAACTGATCGCCCGCCTGCGCGAGCTGCAAGGCACTGCCGAAGAAGCCCTGGCGAACCCCGAATTGATGCAACTGATGCTGCCGATCCTGCGCGCCGACTTCCTGCTGTGCGGCAGTTTCACCTACGGCGAGCGTGAGCCGCTGGGCATGCCCATCCATATCTTCGGCGGCAAGCAGGACAGCGTGCGCGCCGACCAGTTGCTCGACTGGCAGCTCGACGCCGCCAGCGGCTTTTCCCTGGACATGTTCGACGGCCACCACTTCTTCATCGTGCAGCACGAAAGCGCCGTATTGCGCTGCCTGCGGCGTTACGCCGACGAGCACCTGGCCCGCTGGCGCAACGGCGCGGCGCGGCAACTGGCCGCCGGCTGAGCGCTCTCCCTACCGAATCCCGAATTTCCCGTAAGCCGATTTCAGGCAGGAACCCCATGATGGACGCCTTCGAACTTCCCCGTACCCTGGTCGAGTCCCTTCAACGTCGCGCCGCGCAGACTCCGGACCAGGTCGCCCTGCGCTTCCTCGCCGAGTCCGCCGAGCACAGCGTTGTGCTCAGTTACCGTGACCTGGACCAGCGTGCCCGCACCATCGCCGGCGCCTTGCAGGCCAATGCGACATTGGGCGACCGCGCGGTGCTGCTGTTCCCGAGCGGCCCGGATTACGTGGCGGCGTTCTTTGGTTGCCTGTACGCCGGGGTGATCGCTGTGCCGGCTTATCCACCGGAGTCCACCCGCCGTCATCATCAGGAGCGCCTGCTGTCGATCATCAGCGATGCCGAGCCGCGCCTGCTGCTGACCGTCGCCAGTTTGGCCGATGGCCTGGCGCAGCTCGAAAACGCGCCACCGGTGCTCAGCGTCGACAGCCTGGACGCGCAGCTCGCCGCGCGTTGGAGCGCCACCGAGCTGCACGCCGACGACATCGCCTTCCTGCAATACACCTCTGGCTCCACCGCGTTGCCCAAGGGTGTGCAAGTCAGCCACGGCAACCTGGTGGCCAACGAAATGCTGATCCGTCGCGGCTTTGGCATCGACCTCAATCCGGATGATGTGATCGTCAGCTGGCTGCCGCTGTACCACGACATGGGCCTGATCGGCGGCCTGCTGCAACCGATTTTCAGTGGCGTGCCGTGCGTGTTGATGTCGCCGGCGTACTTCCTCGGCCGGCCGTTGCGCTGGCTGGAAGCGATCAGCGAATACGGCGGCACCATCAGCGGCGGCCCGGATTTCGCCTACCGCCTGTGCAGCGAACGGGTCAGCGACTCGGCCCTGGAGCGCCTGGACTTGAGCCGGTGGCGCGTGGCCTATTCGGGCTCCGAACCGATCCGCCTCGACACCCTGGAACGCTTCGCCGAGAAGTTCGGCGCCTGCGGTTTCAGCTCGAACCATTTCTTCGCCTCCTACGGGCTGGCCGAGGCCACCCTGTTTGTTGCTGGCGGCCGCCGTGGCCATGGCATCCCTGCATTGCGTGTCGATGAACAAGCCCTGGCCGCCAACCGCGCCGAGCCAGGGCAGGGCAGCGCGATCATGAGTTGCGGCACCAGCCAGCCGGACCACGCGGTGCTGATCGCCGACCCCCACACCCTGAACGAACTGGCCGACAACTGCGTCGGCGAGCTGTGGGCCAGCGGGCCGAGCATCGCCCACGGTTACTGGCGCAACCCTGAAGCCAGCGCCAAGACCTTTGTGCAACACGCCGGCCGTACCTGGCTGCGCACCGGTGACCTGGGCTTTATCCGCGAGGGCGAGGTGTACATCACCGGCCGCCTGAAAGACCTGCTGATCGTACGCGGCCACAACCTCTACCCGCAGGACATCGAACAGACCATCGAGCGCGAAGTGGAAGTGGTGCGCAAGGGCCGGGTCGCGGCGTTTGCGGTGAATGACCAGGGCCTGGAAGGCATCGGTATTGCGGCGGAAATCAGCCGCAGCGTGCAGAAGATCCTGCCGCCCGAAGCACTGATCAAAGCGATCCGCCAAGCGGTGGCCGAGGCGTATCAAGAGGCGCCAAGCGTGGTGGTGTTGCTCAACCCTGGCGCCTTGCCCAAGACTTCCAGCGGCAAGGTGCAGCGTGCGGCGTGTGGTCTGCGCCATGCGGATGGCAGCCTCGACAGCTATGCGCAATTCCCCGATGTGCACGTGCAAGCGAGCGATGCGGCACTTGAATCCGAACTGCAACGCCAGATCGCCGCGATCTGGTGCGAGCAACTGAACGTAGCAACGGTGGCCGCCGACGATCACTTCTTCTTGCTCGGCGGTAACTCCATCACCGCCACGCAGGTGGTTGCACGCCTGCGCGAAACCCTCGCGCTTGAGCTGAACCTGCGCATGCTGTTCGAAGCGCCGACCCTCGCAGGCTTTGCCGCAAACGTCGCGCAATGGCAGCAGGACGGCGGCGTCGCTCAAGGCGCGATTCATGCCTTGTCACGCCAGGACGACCTGCCGCAATCCCTGGCGCAGAACCGCCTGTGGATCACCTGGCAACTGGACCCGCAGAGCAGCGCCTACACGATTCCCGGCGCCCTGCGCCTGCGTGGCGAGCTGGACGAAGACGCGGTGCGCACAAGCTTCCAGCAGTTGATCCAGCGCCACGAAGCCTTGCGTACACGTTTCTACGAGCGCGATGGCCAGGCCTTCCAGCGTGTCGATGCGCGCGTGGATTTCGACCTGCAAGTCATCGACCTCAGCGACTTGCCTACGGCCGAGCGTGAAGCCCGCGCGCAACAGATCCGCGAGGATGAGGCGCGCACCCAGTTCGACCTGGAAAAAGGCCCGCTGCTGTGGGTCACGCTGGTGCGCCTGGACGATGAAGATCACCAGTTGCTGGTGACCCTGCACCACATCATCGCCGATGGCTGGTCGCTGAATATCCTGATCGACGAGTTCTCGCGCCTGTATGCCGCCGCGACCCAAGGCCAAACCCTGGAGTTACCGCCACTGGCCCTGCAATACGCCGACTACGGCAGTTGGCAGCGCCAATGGCTGGCCGAAGGCGAGGGCCAGCGGCAACTGGCGTACTGGAAGGCGCAACTCGGTGAGGAACATCCAACCCTGAGCCTGGCCACCGACCACCCTCGTTCGGCCCAGCAGCGCAACAGCGCCTCGCGCCATAGCGTGCGCCTGGATGCGGGCCTCAGTGCAGCGATTCGCCAAACCGCCCAGGCCAATGAGTCCACACCGTTCATGCTGCTCCTGGCGGCCTTCCAAAGCCTGCTCTATCGCTACAGCGGCCAGCGCGATATCCGCATCGGCGTGCCGAATGCCAACCGCCCGCGCCAGGAAACCCAGGGCCTGATCGGCTTCTTCATCAACACCCTGGTGCTGCGCGCCGAGCTGGATGGGCGCCTGCCGTTCAACCACCTGTTGGCCGCCACCCGCGAGGCGGCATTCGGTGCCCAGGCGCATCAGGACCTGCCGTTCGAACAATTGCTCGAAGCCTTCCCCCAGGCCCGCGAACAGGGCCTGTTCCAGGTCATGTTCAACCACCAGCAACGCGACTTGAGCGCCTTGCGCCGCTTGCCGGGCATGCTCGCCGATGAACTGCCGTGGCACAGCCGCGAAGCCAAGTTCGACCTGCAACTGCACAGCGAGGAAGACCGCAACGGGCGCCTGAGCCTGGCGTTCGACTACGCCGATGAACTGTTCGACATAGCAACTATCCAGCGCCTGGCCGAGCATTTCATCAACCTGCTGCACGCCGTGTGCGAGCAACCGCAACTTGCCATTGGCGACCTCACGCTGATGCAGCATGACGAGCAGCTACCCTGGAGCACAGTGCCGTGCACGCCTGCCCGACAGTGGCTGCCGGAATTGCTCAACCGGCAGGCCTCGGACAACATCGCGCTGGTCTGGCAGGGCGGCAGCCTGACCTTCGCCCAGCTGCACACTCAGGCCAACCGCCTGGCGCATTACCTGCGCGACAAAGGCGTCGGCCCGGATGTGTGCGTGGCCATTGCTGCCGAGCGCTCGCCGCAACTGTTGATCGGCCTGCTGGCGATCATCAAGGCCGGTGGCGCCTACGTGCCGCTGGACCCGGATTACCCCGCCGAGCGCCTGGCCTACATGCTCAAGGACAGCGGCGTGCACCTGCTGCTGACCCAGACTTCGTTGCTGGAACTTTTACCGGCGGCTGAAGGCGTGTGTGTGATTGCCATGGACAGCCTGCACCTCGACAGCTGGCCGACCCAGCCACCGGGGCTGCACCTTGAGGGCGACAACCTCGCCTACGTGATCTATACCTCCGGTTCCACCGGCCAGCCCAAAGGCGTGGGCAATACCCATGCGGCCCTGGCCGAACGCTTGCAGTGGATGCAGGCCACCTATCAACTCGATGAAACCGATGTGCTGATGCAAAAGGCCCCGATCAGTTTCGACGTGTCGGTGTGGGAGTGTTTCTGGCCGCTGATCACCGGCTGCCGCCTGGTGCTGGCCGGCCCCGGCGAGCATCGCGACCCGCACCGCATCGCACAGCTGGTGCAGGAACACGGCGTGACCACGCTGCACTTTGTGCCGCCGCTGTTGCAGCTGTTTATCGATGAACCGCTGGTGGCCGAATGCACCAGCCTGCGTCGCGTGTTCTCCGGCGGCGAAGCCTTGCCTGCCGAGTTGCGTAACCGCGTGCTGGCGCAGTTGCCGGCGGTGCAGTTGCACAACCGTTATGGCCCGACCGAAACCGCGATCAACGTTACCCATTGGCACTGCACGGCCGAGGACGGCGAGCGTTCGCCGATTGGCCGACCGCTGGGCAATGTGACCTGCCGCGTGCTGGACGAGCAACTCAACCCCGTGCCGGCCGGTGTGCCCGGCGAGCTGTGCATCGGTGGCGTTGGGCTGGCGCGCGGCTACCTGGGCCGCGCCGGGCTGACCGCCGAGCGTTTTGTCGCCGACCCGCTGGGCGAGGCGGGCGCACGCCTGTATCGCACCGGCGACCGTGCGCGTTGGAGCGCCGATGGTGTGCTCGAATATCTCGGCCGCCTCGACCAACAGGTCAAGTTGCGCGGTTTCCGGGTAGAGCCGGAAGAAATCGAAGCGCGCCTGCTGGCCCTGCACGGCATCGCCCAGGCCGTGGTGCTGGTGCGCGATGCACAGTTGATCGGCTACTACACCTCGAGCATCGCCCTGGATGAACAGGACGTGAAAGCCGCACTGGCCGCCGAGCTGCCGGAGTACATGGTGCCCGCCCTGTTGATGCGCCTGGACGCCATGCCCTTGAGCCCCAGCGGCAAACTCGACCGCCGCGCGTTGCCGGAGCCGGTGTGGCAAACCCGCGAACACATCGACCCCGAAACCCCGCTGCAACAGCAGATCGCAGCGATCTGGCGCGAGGTCCTCGGCGTGCCGCGTATCGGCCTGCGCGATGACTTTTTCGCCCTCGGCGGCCACTCGTTGCTGGCCACGCAAATCATCTCCCGCACCCGCCAGGCCTGCGACGTCGAATTGCCGTTGCGCACCTTGTTCGAAGCCAGCGAATTGGGTGCGTTTGCCGAGCAAGTCGGCCTGATCCAAGCGGCGGGCCAACGCAATCAGCAGACGGCAATCGCCACCGTCGACCGCAGCCAGCCGGTGCCGCTGTCCTATTCCCAGCAGCGTATGTGGTTCCTCTGGCAGATGGAGCCGGACAGCCCGGCCTACAACGTCGGCGGCATGGCGCGCCTGCGTGGCGTGCTGGATGTGGGGCGTTTCGAGGCTGCGTTGCAGGCCCTGATCATGCGCCACGAAACCCTGCGCACCACCTTCCCGAGTGTTGACGGCGTGGCGTATCAGAAGGTCTCGCCGCAGACCGGCCTGCGCATGGACTGGCAGGATATCTCGCCGCTGAACCCGGCCGAGCGCGAGCAACGCATGCAGCAGTTGGCCGATCACGAGGCGCATACACCGTTCAACCTGGAGACCGGGCCGTTGCTGCGCGCGTGCCTGGTCAAGGCCGGCGAGCAGGAGCACTACCTGGTGCTGACCCTGCACCATATCGTCACCGAAGGCTGGGCCATGGACATCTTTGCCCGTGAACTCAGCGCGCTGTACGAAGCCTTTATCGATGAGCGCCTGTCGCCGCTGGCGCCGTTGCCGGTGCAATACCTCGACTACAGCGTATGGCAGCGTGAATGGCTGGAAAGCGGCGAGCGCCAGCGCCAACTGGACTACTGGACCGCGCAGTTGGGCAACGAACATCCGCTGCTCGAACTGCCCGGCGACCGCCCACGCCCGCCGGTGCAAAGCCACCAGGGCGAGCTGTACCGGTTTGACTTGAGCGATGCGTTGGCCGCCCGCGTACGCGCCTTCAACGCCGAGCGCGGCCTGACCCTGTTCATGACCATGACCGCGACCCTGGCCGTGTTGCTTTACCGCTACAGCGGCCAGACCGACTTGCGCATCGGTGCGCCGGTGGCCAACCGGATTCGCCCGGAAAGCGAAGGGCTGATCGGTGCGTTCCTCAACACCCAGGTGCTGCGTTGCCAGCTCAATGGGCAGATGAATGTCGCCGAGCTGTTCGAGCACGTGCGCCACACCGTAATCGAGGGCCAGTCCCATCAGGACCTACCGTTCGACCATCTGGTGGAAGCCCTGCAACCTCCGCGCAGCGCGGCGTACAACCCGCTGTTCCAGGTGATGTGCAATGTGCAGCGCTGGGAATTCCAGCAGAGCCGCCAACTGGCGGGCATGACCGTCGAGTACCTGGCCAACGATGCACGCGCGACCAAGTTCGACCTCAACCTGGAAGTCACCGACCTCGACCATCGCCTGGGTTGCTGCCTGACCTACAGCACCGACCTGTTCGACGAACCGCGCATTGCACGCATGGCCGAGCATTGGCGCAACCTGCTGGAAGCGTTGATCGCTGATCCACACCAGCGCCTCAGCGAACTGCCATTGCTGACCGCCACCGAGCAGCGCGCGCTGCAAAACAGTTTGGGTGTCGAAGCCGGTGAGCATCGCCTCGATCAGTGCATCCATCAGCTGTTCAGCCAGCAGGCGCTCAAGCGTGCCGATGCGGCTGCGTTGACCTTTGCCGGCGAAACGCTGACCTACCGCGAGCTCGACGCCCGCGCCAATCGCCTGGCCTGGATGCTGCGCGAGCGCGGCGTAGGCCCGCAGGTGCGCGTTGGCCTGGCGTTGCCGCGCTCGCTGGAAATGGTCATCGGCCTGCTGGCGATCCTCAAGGCGGGTGGCGCCTATGTGCCGCTGGACCCGGAATACCCGTTGGACCGCCTGCATTACATGATCGAAGACAGCGGCATCGGCCTGCTGCTCAGTGATGCGGCGATGTTCGAAGCCCTGGGCGAGTTGCCGGCGACGGTGGCGTGCTGGTGCCTGGAAGATGACTCGCCGCTGCTCGCCAGTTACCCGGCGGGCGAGCTGCCGTTTATCAGCTTGCCGCAACATCAGGCCTACCCGATCTACACCTCCGGCTCCACCGGCAAGCCGAAAGGTGTGGTGGTGTCCCACGGCGAAATCGCCATGCACTGCCAGGCGGTGATCGAGCGCTTCGGCATGCGCGCGGACGACTGCGAGCTGCACTTCTACTCGATCAACTTCGACGCCGCCACCGAGCGTTTGCTGGTGCCGTTGCTCAGCGGCGCGCAGGTGGTCTTGCGCGCCCAGGGCCAGTGGGATGCCGAAGAAATCTGCGCGCTGATCCGCACCCATCGCATCACTATTCTCGGCTTTACCCCAAGCTACGGCAGCCAGTTGGCGCAATGGCTGGCGACCCAGCAGCAGACCTTGCCGGTGCGCATGTGCATCACCGGTGGCGAAGCGCTGACCGGCGAGCACTTGCAGCGCATCCGCGCGGCGTTCCAGCCCGAGGTGTTTTTCAACGCCTATGGCCCGACCGAAACCGTGGTGATGCCGCTGGCCAGCCTGGCGCCGCAGCAGCTGGAAGAAGGCGCCGGCAGCGTGCCGATCGGCAGCATCATCGGTGATCGCGTGGCGTATATTCTCGACGCCGACCTGGCCCTGGTGCCGCAAGGCGCGACCGGCGAGTTGTACGTCGGCGGCGCGGGCTTGGCCCAGGGTTATCACGAGCGTCCGGGCATGACGGCCGAGCGTTTTGTTGCCGACCCGTTTGCCACCCATGGCGGCCGTGTGTACCGCACCGGCGACCTGGTGCGCCAACGCGCCGATGGCCTGGTGGAGTACCTGGGGCGTATCGACCATCAAGTGAAAATTCGTGGTTTCCGTATCGAGTTGGGCGAGATCGAAACTCGCCTGCTCGAACACGAAGCCGTGCGCGAAGCGGTGGTGCTGGCGCTGGACTCGCCAAGCGGCAAACAGCTGGTGGCGTACTTGGTCAGCGATCAGGACCACGGCACCCTGCGCGATGCGCTCAAGGCGCACCTCAAGGCGCAACTGCCGGACTACATGGTGCCCGCGCACCTGATCGTGCTGGACAGCATGCCGCTGACCGCCAACGGCAAGCTCGACCGCCGCGCCTTGCCGCAACCCGATCCGGAGGCGAATCGCCAACAGTACGTAGCGCCGCGCAACGAACTGGAGCAAACCCTCGCGGCGATCTGGTGTGCGGTGCTGAACGTGCAGCAGGTCGGCCTTGACGATAATTTCTTTGAACTGGGCGGCGATTCGATCCTGTCGATCCAGGTGGTCAGCCGCGCGCGGCAGGCCGGGATTCACTTCAGCCCGCGCGACCTGTTCCAGCACCAGACCGTGCAGACCCTGGCCGCCGTTGCCACCCGCTCGGAGCAGGTCAAGGCCGAGCAGGGCGTGCTCACCGGCAGCTCGGGCCTCACACCGATCCAGCACTGGTTCTTCGACACGGACATCCCCAACCGTCAGCACTGGAACCAGGCATTGCTGCTCAAACCGCTGCAACTGCTCGACCCCCATCGCCTGGAGCAAGCGCTGCTCGCAGTACTGGAACACCACGATGCGCTGCGCCTGAGCTTCACCCCACGCGATGCCCAATGGCACGCCGAGCACAGGGTCGTGCCGCAAGGTGGCGTGCTGAAGCAGGCGCAAGTGCGTGATATGGCGCAGTGCACCGCGCTGTTCACCGACACCCAGCGCAGCCTCGACCTTGAACGCGGCCCGCTGTTGCGCGCCTTGTTGGTCGATGGTCCCGAAGGCCAGCAACGTCTGTTGATCGCGATCCATCACCTGGTGGTGGACGGCGTGTCGTGGCGTGTGCTGCTTGAAGATGTGCAAACTGTCTACCGCCAGCTCAGCGACGGCCAGTCCGTCAATCTGCCGGCCAAGACCAGCGCCCTGCGCGATTGGGCCGCGCGCTTGCAGGCCTACGCCGGCAGCGAGTCCCTGCGTGAAGAATTGAGTGTGTGGCAGGACCAGTTGGCCGGCCCCGCCGTCGCATTGCCGGTGGATCGCCCGCAAGGTTCGTTGCGCAACCGCGATGCCGACACTGTCAGCGTGCGCCTGGATGCCGAACACACCCGCCAGCTGCTGCAACAAGCACCTGGCGCCTATCGCACCCAGGTCAACGACTTGCTGCTGACCGCTTTGGCCCGTGTGCTGTGCCGCTGGAGCGGCCACGATTCGGCGTTGATTCAACTCGAAGGCCATGGCCGCGAAACCCTGTTCGACGAGATCGACCTGACCCGCAGCGTCGGCTGGTTCACCAGCGCTTATCCTCTGCGCCTGACACCTGAAGAAGAGCAAGGCGCTTCGATCAAGGCGATCAAGGAACAGCTGCGCGGCGTGCCGCACAAGGGCCTGGGCTATGGCGTGCTGCGCTATCTGGCGGATGACCTGTGCAAACACGCCATGGCCGCACTGCCGACGGCGGATATCACCTTCAACTACCTCGGCCAGTTCGACCAGAGCTTTGATGCCGACGCGCTGTTCCACCCGCTGGATGAATCGGCGGGCCTGGCCCACGACCCGGATGCGCCGCTGCCCAACGCGCTGAGCGTCGACAGCCAGGTGTATGGCGGTGAACTGGTGCTGCGCTGGACCTTCAGCCGCGAACGCCACGACCCACAGACCATCGGTGCACTCGCGAATGCCTACCTGGCTGAGCTGCAAAGCCTGGTCGCGCACTGCCTCAAGGACGACGTCGGCGGCCTTACGCCGTCCGACTTCCCCCTGGCGCACCTGAGCCAAGCGCAACTCGACAGCCTGCCGGTTCCCGCCAGCGCCATCGAAGACGTGTACCCGCTGACGCCGATGCAGGAAGGCCTGTTGCTGCATACCTTGCTGGAGCCCGGCACCGGCCTCTACTACATGCAGGACCGTTACCGCATCAACAGCGCGCTCGATCCCGAGCGTTTCGCCCAGGCCTGGCAGGCCGTGATCGCGCGTCACGAAGCCTTGCGCGCGTCGTTCTGCTGGAACGTCGGCGAAGACATGCTGCAAGTGATCCACAAGCCCGGCAACACGCCGATTGAATACCTGGACTGGAGCGCCGATCCGGAGAGCGAGCAGGAGCCACGTCTGCAAGCTCTGCTCAAGGCCGAGCGCGAAGCCGGTTTCGATCTGCTCAACCAGGCGCCGTTCCACCTGCGCCTGATCCGCGTCGGCGCAGCGCGCTACTGGTTCATGATGAGCAACCACCACATCCTGATCGATGCCTGGTGCCGTTCGCTGCTGATGAATGACTTTTTCGATATCTACATGGCACTCGGCGAAGGCCGTGAGGCGCAGCTGGCCACGCCGCCGCGTTACCGCGACTACATCGCCTGGCTGCAGCGCCAGAACCTGGCCGAGGCGCGCCAGTGGTGGCAGCAGAACCTGCAAGGGTTCGAGCGCACGACGCCGATCCCGAGCGACCGGCCGTTCCTGCGCGAACACGCCGGCCACAGCGGCGGCATGGTGGTGGGCGATTGCTACACCCGCCTCGATGCCCGCGACGGCGCGCAACTGCGCGAATTGGCCCAGGCCCATCAGCTGACCGTCAACACTTTCGCCCAGGCCGCCTGGGCATTGGTGCTGCGGCGCTTGAGTGGCGACCGCGACGTGCTGTTCGGCGTTACCGTGGCCGGGCGCCCGGTGGAAATGCCCGAGATGCAACGCACCGTCGGCCTGTTCATCAACAGCATCGCGCTGCGGGTGAAACTGCCGGAAGACGATCAGCGTTGCAGCGTGCGCCAGTGGTTGAGCGGTTTGCTCGACAGCAATATGCAGCTGCGCGAGTACGAATACCTGCCGTTGGTGACCCTCCAGGAACTCAGCGAACTGCCCAAGGGCCAGCCGCTGTTCGACAGTTTGTTTGTGTTTGAAAACGCCCCGGTGGAAGTCTCGGTGCTGGACCGTGCGCAAAGCCTGAATGCCACCTCGGACTCCGGCCGCACCCACACCAACTTCCCGCTGACCGCCGTGTGCTACCCGGGCGATGACCTCGGTTTGCACCTGTCCTACGACCAGCGTTATTTCGATGAAACCACCGTGCAAGGCATGCTGGGCGAGTTCAAGCGCCTGTTGCTGGCGTTGGTGCAGGGCTTCCATGGCGACATGGCCGACCTGCCACTGATCGGCGAGCAAGAGCGTGCCTTCCTGGTGGACGGCTGCAATCAGAGTGAGCACAACTACCCGCTGGAACGCGGCTATATCGAGCTGTTCGAAACCCAGGTCGCAGCGCATCCGCAGCGAATTGCCGCGAGTTGCCTGGGCCAGCAATGGACCTATGACGAACTGAACCGTCGCAGTAATGGCCTGGGCCACGCGCTGATCGCTGCGGGTGTCGGCCTGGACCAACCGGTGGCGTTGCTGGCCGAGCGCAACCTTGACCTGCTGGGCATGATCATCGGCAGCTTCAAGGCCGGCGCCGGTTACCTGCCGCTGGACCCGGGCCTGCCGAGCCAGCGCCTGAGCCGCATCATCGACCTGAGCCGCACGCCGTTGCTGGTGTGCACCGAAGCGTGCCGCGAGCAGGCCATCGAACTGCTCGACGGCGTCGATTGCCAGTTGCTGGTGTGGGAAGAGGTGCCTGGCCGGGGTGAAAATCCGGGCGTCTACAGCGGCCCGGACAACCTCGCCTATGTGATCTACACCTCGGGCTCCACCGGCCTGCCCAAGGGCGTGATGGTCGAACAGCGCGGCATGCTCAATAACCAATTGAGCAAGGTGCCTTACCTGGACCTGAGCCCTGCGGATGTGATCGCCCAGACCGCGTCGCAAAGTTTTGATATTTCCGTGTGGCAGTTCCTCGCGGCGCCGCTGTTCGGTGCACGGGTGGATATCGTACCGAACACCATCGCCCACGATCCGCAGGGCTTGCTGGCGCATGTTCAGGCGCAGGGCATCACCGTGCTGGAAAGCGTGCCGTCGCTGATCCAGGGCATGCTGGCCCAGGAGCGTATGAGCCTGGACGGCTTGCGCTGGATGCTGCCGACGGGAGAGGCGATGCCGCCGGAGCTGGCGCACCAGTGGTTGCAGCGTTATCCGGAGATTGGACTGGTCAACGCTTACGGCCCGGCGGAATGCTCGGATGACGTGGCGTTCTTCCGTGTCGACGTGGCGTCGACCCGTGGCACCTACCTGCCGATTGGTACGCCGACCGACAACAACCGCCTGTACCTGCTGGATGGCGCGCTGGAGCTAGTGCCGCAAGGCGCCGTCGGTGAGTTGTGCGTGGCCGGCACGGGTGTGGGGCGCGGTTACGTCAGCGACCCATTGCGCACCGCCCAGGTGTTTGTGCCGAACCCGTTCGGCGCGGCGGGCGAGCGGCTCTACCGCACGGGCGACCTTGCACGTCGGCGCAGCGATGGGGTGTTGGAATACGTCGGGCGTATCGACCATCAGGTGAAGATTCGCGGTTACCGCATTGAATTGGGTGAAATTGAAGCGCGCCTGCACGAACAACCGGAGGTGCGTGACGCGGCCGTCGGTGTACAGGAAGGCGTCAACGGCAAGCACCTGGTGGGTTACCTGGTGGCGGCGGATACCGCGTTGAATCCGAGTGAGCGCCTGGACCGTATCAAGCAGCGCCTGCGCGCCGAACTCCCGGAATACATGGTACCGCTGCACTGGCTCTGGCTTGACCGCCTGCCGCTGAACGCCAATGGCAAGCTCGACCGCAAGGCCTTGCCAGCCCTGGAGATCGGCGAGTTGCACAGTCAGGCCTACCTGGCGCCGCGCAACGCGCTGGAAACCACCCTGGCCGCGATCTGGGCCGAAGTGCTCAAGGTTGAGCGTGTGGGCGTTGAGGACAACTTCTTCGAACTGGGCGGGCATTCGTTGCTGGCCACGCAGATTGCCTCGCGGGTGCAGAAAACCCTGCAACGCGACGTGCCGCTGCGGGCGATGTTCGAGTGCAGCACGGTGGCGGAGTTGGCCGAATACATTGATGGGCTGGCGGCAAATGAAATCAGCGCTGAGAAGGTGGATCGGTTGAGTGATCTGATGGCCGAGCTGGAAGGGCTCCAGGGATAACCATTGGTCGGGGATACCCCGTGTTTTGGCATGCACCTGTCAACTTTGACAGTTGTCAGGGGCTGTCACTCAGGCATTGAATCACTCTTAGGTTGTGGCTGATTTCTATCACCCTTGCACTGGAGTGTTCACCGTGGCTAAAAACACAATTTCGAGTGGTGCACTGGCCTGTCATATCGGCCCTGGGGACATGGACAACCCCGGGGTCACCAAGACGGTGACAGTCAGGCGTACGGTAACTCGTGTGTGTGAGGTAATCACTGACCTGAGCTTCAGTGTGCCCATGCAGTTGCCTGCCCCCGGCTTTTCCCAGGCAAGCGGTGGCGTCCTGGACTTGCGTACCTTCGCTGGGGATATCACTTTTTTTGTCAATAAATGGGCGTTCATGGAAGCGGGGCAGAAGGCCTGGCTGGAATGCACAGGCATGTTGAAAGATGGGTCTTTCTACACGTTCCATGTGCTGACAGGTAGAGCGATTACTGCCAGCGATGTGAAGAACGGATTGTCGCGAACGCTTCCTCGCATGCAGCTGGAGAAGTTCCCTAACCACGCCGCGTTGACCATCGTGTTCAAAATCGCGTTGGAGGCCTTCAGTGAAGATGGGGCGGCGATTGTCTTTCCAGCGTTGAAGCTGACGTTGCGTAAGCCGTATCGAGACCTGACAGACTTCAATGACAAGACGCTGGGGCGTTGGACACACGGCGCAGGCGCGTCTGATGCAAGGGATTTGACGGTTGAGTCGCTGGACGTCGGTCCCGATGGAAAACCCGGTTATTGCGTTAGAAATTTCACCTACTCGGAATCGAGCGGAGGGCCGATTTTACAGCGGACCTTCGATGACCTGGATAACGGTGAGACCTATCGGTTCTCCGTGAAAGTTCGTCGATACAGTGTCCAGTACAAAACGCCGAAATTGTCACTGCGCAAGGACTCAGTGAATAAAACCGAGGTGCTGGAACTTGTGGGCCTTGACTGGAAAGCCCTGAGTTTCACTTTTGTGGCAGGTCCGGATCCCGTATTGCTGGACCTCTACAGCCATGAAGCATCCGGAGTAGGCAACGATTGGTACATGGATGATTTTCTGGTTGAAAGCGTCCAGGCCGCGCCCTGAATAAAAAAGCCCGCGTTCAGGCGGGCTTTCTCTTGAAGCGTATTTCCAAGCAGGCGGCCGATTATTTCGGCCCGAGGATCTTCACCAACTTCTCCGCAGACGGCGCGCCTTGCTGTTGCTGCAGGCCGCCTTTGTCATCCAGGTAGAAAATCGCCGGCGTCGCCGATAACTCCAGCTCTTCCATCAACTTCATGTTGGCGTCGAGCTTGGCCTCGATAGTGGCCGGGATCTTGTCCAGCGCCTGCAACTTGCTGGCCTTGCCGGCAGCCTCGTGTTCCTCCAGGGCTTTTTGCGGGTCCTCGGCGGCGAACAGGGCCGCGGATTTTCCGGGGCTGTCCTCGCGAATAATCCCGACCATGATGTGGCGCAACTGCACCTTGCCGGCTTTTACCCACGGGCGTGCCTGCTCCCAGAACATGTTGCAGTACGGGCAGTTGGGGTCGCTGAACAGGTAAACGGTGCGCGGTGCGTTTTTATCGCCATCCTGGATCCAGCTGCTTTTTTCCATCTTGGCCCAGACTTCCTTGGCCATCGGCGCGTACACCAGTTTTTCCAGGGGCGCGCTGCTCAGGTCATTGCCCTGTGCGTCGTACAGGTTGCCGGCGAGCACACTTTTGCCGTCGGCGGTCAGGTACAGGGCCATGCCACGGTTCTGGTACTGCGCGGCGTAGCCGGTCAGGCCGCTGGGGGCGTCGAACTTGCCGAGGATCTTTGCGCCCTTGGCTTCGATCTGTTTGATCGGGGCCGGCCAGTCTTCGGCCTGGGCCAGGGTGGCCGCGAGCGTCAGCGGCAGCAGGGTCAGCAGGTGGCGGAAGCTTGGCATGTCGGTTTCCTTTGAGGTGCAGTGTCGAAGGGTTCCATGGCTCGCGCCAGGCTGGCTTGGGACAACTCGCCCAGGTGGCTGTTGATCAGGCGCCCATCGGCTTGGTAGAACAAGGTGGTCGGCAAGGCCATGGAGCCCACGGCCTGGCCGAGACGGCCGCTGGCATCGAACAGCACGTTATCGAGGGTCAGGCCCTGGGTGGCCAGGAAGGTGCTGACGCTTTGCATGCTTTCGGCCTGGTTGACGAACAGGAAGGTCACGTCGGGGCGTTGGTGCTGTGCGCGCTCCAGTACCGGCATTTCCCGTCGGCACGGTGGGCACCAGGTGGCCCAGAGGTTGATCACCAGCGGGCCGCCTTTGTAGTCGGCCAATTGGACGACTTGGCCATTGGCGTTGCGCAAGGTGATTTCCGGCAATTGCGAGCCCTTGTCGTACAGGCTCAGGGACAGGCTGGTCATGCCCCAGAACACCAGGCCGCTGACCACTCCGGCGCTCAGTGGTTTGCGCAAGGCAGGGCGACGCCAACCGTAGGCCAGCGCGCCCAGCACCAGCGCGATCACGCCGGGCCAGGCGAGGAAACCGCCGTCGCGCAGGTCGACCATCTGCAGCGGGTCGTGGCTGTAGTCGCTCCAATACATCAACACAAAACTGATTCGAGCAACCAACATGCCCAGCAGGAACAGGCTGAACAGCACCGATTCGGGATTCTCACCGCCACGCTTGGCCACGCGCCAACCCACCACAGTGGCGAGAATCAGCGCACTGATCAGCAGGATGTGATTCAGCGCAATGGCGAACGTGCCGATGGTCAGGGTCAGCATCAGCGGGCTTCCCGGGTCTGATTCCAGCGTTGCAGGAAGGCAGCGGCATCCACTTCGCCGGTGATGCGCTGGGCGCGACGTTCTTCACCGTCCGGGCCGATCCACACGAAGCTCGGCGGGCCTGGCACTTTGTAGCGGCCAAGCAGCTCGCGGCTGGCGGCGCTGTCGGCAGTGACATCCAGGCGCAGCAGGCGGACGTCTTTCAGGGCTTCCATCACTTCGGGTTTGCCGAACACCTGTTTTTCCATGATCTTGCACGACACGCACCAGTCGGCGTAGTAGTCCACCAGCACCCACTGGCCCTGGGCCTTGGCGCTGTCGAGCTGGCTCTGCAGCACCGCCGGGTCGCTGAGGGTCATGAAGGCGTCATGGGTGTTCGGCGTGGCGGCAACCGTTGAGCCGCTGTAGACCTTCAAGGGCTGCCACAGCTCATCGCTGCCACCGGCCGCGCCCACCACCAGCACCGCGCCCCACAGGCCCAGTACCAGGGAGCCAGCGCCGAACACTTTGGCGGCCAGGCCGTATTCGCGGGCGAGTGTCCAGCCGCAATAAGCCATCACCAGCGCCAGTGCGCCCCACAGGCCGAGCCACAGGCTTTCGTCGACTACAGGGCGAATCATCAGCACTGCAGTGCCGAGGAACAGGAAGCCGAAGATGCCCTTGAGTACATTCATCCAAGTGCCCGGCTTGGGCAGGAAGCGGTTGCCCACGGTCACCAGCAGCAACAACGGAATACCGATGCCGATGCCCATGGCGAACAGGATCAGGCCGCCATGCAGCGCATTGCCGCTTTGGGCGATGTACAGCAGCGCGCCGGCCAGCGGTGCGGTCATGCACGGACCCACCAACAAGCCGGACAGCGCACCCAGGACCCCGGCGCCGACCAGGCTGCCGCCGCTTTGCTGCCGGCTGACGTTATCCAGGCGGTCACGCAGGAAGGCGGGCAATTGCAGTTCAAAGAAGCCGAACATCGGCAAGGCCAGGATGACGAAAAGCGCAGCGAAACTGCCGAGAATCCACGGCGTTTGCAGCAGTGCAGCGAGGTTGCCACCGAGCAGCGCGGCCAGCACGCCCAACGCGGCATAGACCAGCGCCATGCACACCACGTAGCTGCTCGCCAGGGCAAAGCCACGGCGCGGGCTGGCGCCACTGCCCACCACCAGGCCGGCAAGGATCGGCAGCATCGGCAATGAGCACGGTGCAAACGCCAGCAGCAGCCCCAGGCCAAAGAACACCAGCAGGCTCCAACCCAGGCTGCGCTGTTGCAGGCCGCTGGCCAGGCTCTGGTCCTGAGCTTCGGCGGTGGCCGCAACGGCCGGGTTGCCGCCCAGGTCTACGGTAATTGATTGCGGTGGGTAGCACAGGCCGGCATCGGCGCAGCCCTGCCAGCCCAACTTGACCTGGCCAGTGACACCGGCGGGGATCTTCACCTCCAGGCCCTGGCGATACACCTCCTGCTCGCCGAAGAATTCGTCGCTGTGCGCCTCGCCTTGCGGCAGCGGCGGTTTTTCAGCCAGGCCATCGAACTTCATGCGTTGTTTGTACAGGTAATAACCGTCGGCAATCTGCCAGTACAGCTGGGTCTCGCCACTTTCAAGGCGTTCGGAGGTAAAGGTGAAGGCCTTGGCCACCGGAAGAAAATCGGGTTTGGTCTCGAAAGGGTTGCCAGGCGCGGCCTGGGCGAATCCCGCGAACATTACCAATAAAAAGGTAAATAAATGCCGCATGGTAAAGCCTTAGTTCGATGCAAGTAGGCACACAATGTGTGGCGTTGATTAACCGATGATTAACCAGACGCTATTCTAAAGTGAAGGGAAGGGCTGAGTGCGGCTCTTTTCACGGCATAATCTGCGCTTAATCCGCGCCACCTTTAATTCGCGCATCTTTCATGAAGGGTTAACCATGCACGTACTGGTCTGTGAAGACGACGAACTGATCGCCAGCGGCATTGTAGCCGGCCTCGGCGCGCAGGGCTTTACGGTCGAGCGCGTGGCGACGGCCGCTGCCGCACGGGCCATGCTCAAGGCGGCCACGTTCGACATCATGGTGCTCGACCTAGGCTTGCCCGATGAAGATGGTCTCAAGCTGTTGCAACAACAACGCAGCCAGGGCCTGGAAATTCCGGTGCTGATCCTTACCGCGCGGGATTCGGTGACCAACCGCGTCGACGGCCTGCAAGCGGGTGCCGACGATTACCTGCTCAAGCCGTTCGACCTGCGCGAGCTCGCCGCGCGCCTGCAAACCCTGTTGCGGCGGATGGCCGGGCGCAGTGTCAACCTGATCGAACACGGCCGCCTGGCCTACGACCCAAGCAGCCGTGAGACGTTCCTGGGTGGCCAGCCGGTCGACCTCTCTCGTCGTGAGCAAGCGCTGTTGCAGGCGTTACTGCACAACAAGGGTCGTGTCCTGTCCAGCGAGCAACTCAAGGACAGCGTCTACGGCTTCGGCGACGAACTGGAAAGCAACGCGCTCAACGTGCATATCCACCATTTGCGGCGCAAATTGGGTAACGGCATTGTTGAGACTGTGCGCGGCCTCGGCTACCGCCTTGGGCCTGCGGATGCCGGCCCGGCGGATGAGGGAGAGGCGGTTTCGTGAAAAGCCTGCGCCTGCGCCTGACGTTCAAGCTGGGCGCCGCTTTTGTGTTGATCTGGGCGCTGGCGGCGGCCTGGATGCTCAACGATCTGCGCAAACAGATGATGTTCTCCCTCGACCAGCGTCTTGTAGCGTCCGCGCGCATGGTGGCCGGGCTGACCGAACAGATGCCGGGCCTGGCCAGCCTGGCCGGCGGTGCGCATTTCAGCGCCGAACAGGTGCAAGTCCCTGGCGGCATGGCCTGTCAGGTCAGTTCGTTGCACGGGGAGATCCTGGCGCGCAGTCACACCACCCCGGATGAGGGGCTGGAGTCGCGCAAGAGCGGCTTTCGCGACCAGATCATCGACGGCGTGGGCTGGCGCAGTTTCACTCTGTCGCGTGGCGACCTGCTGATCACCACCGCTGACCGCCAGGTGGAGCGCGAGGCGCTGAACCTGTCGATCCTGCTGGCCGCGTCGGTGCCGGTGGGCGTGGCCTTGCTGGGCTGTCTCTGGCTGCTGTGGCTGGGTATCGGCCAGAGCCTGCTGCCGCTTAACCGCATGCGTGACGCGCTGATGCGCCGCAGTGCCGATTCCCTCGAGCCGTTGCAGATTCACCCATTGCCGAGCGAACTCAAGCCGCTGCTCGACACCCAAAACCAATTGTTGCAGCGCATCGCCAAAACCATCGAGCGCGAGCGGCGCCTTACCGGCGACGCCGCCCACGAACTGCGCAGCCCGCTGACGGCGATCAAGACCCACCTGCAGGTGGCCCGCATGACCGAGGGCGCGGCGCGCGACCAGTCCCTGGCGCATGCCGAGGAGGGCGCCGACCGCCTGCACCGTACCCTGGAGCAATTGCTCTTGTTGGCGCGGGTGGAAGGCAGCTTGTCGTTCGACGACGGCCTGCAATCGAGCGCTGAACAAGTCGCGCGGCTTGCGGTACAGGACGCGAATGCCGGCGATAACCGGCGCATCGACCTGATCCTGGCGGACAACCTCAGTGAAACCCCGGTGGAAATGCCGGTCGCCCTGGCCGTCGCGGCCCTGCGTAACCTGCTGGATAACGCCCTGCGCCACACCCCGGGCGACACTCGCGTGGAACTGAGCGTGTTTACCGTCGCCGACAATGTGGTGTTCCGCGTACGCGACCACGGCAAACAGATTGCCGCCGAAGACCTGCAATACCTGACCCAACGCTTCTGGCGCAATGGCAGCAGCGAAGGCTGTGGCCTGGGCTTGGCGATCGTGCAGGCGATTGTGCAGCGCTGTTCCTGCTCACTGAAGTTCGACAGCCTGCCGGATGGTTTGCGGGTCGACCTGGGTATGCCCTTGCGTCGCTGATCCTTTCTTCAGGTGCCAAATAGTTACCGCCCTCGTGAAGTTCAAGCCTTCAGGATGGCGGTAATTTTTTTTGCGCTTGAACGGGCTGAAAGACTCGGCCTGTATTGAAAAGGACGGTTCTTATGTTGGTGATTGATACGAGTTTTCCTGCCAGGGATTTCAACGAACGTAACGGCGAGCCCGTGGGGCAGGTGATCCTGCATTACACCGCAGCGCCTTTCGCGTCTTCCTTGCGGACCCTGACGCAGAACGGGGTCAGCGCTCATTACCTGCTGCCTGACCCCGATGAGCCTGGCTACCGCTCGGCCGGATACGACGAGTTGCGTGTGTTTCGCCTGGTGAACGAGGACAAGCGTGCGTGGCATGCCGGGGCGAGCCATTGGGGTGGGCGGGATGACCTCAACAGTCGGGCGATCGGTATTGAGATCGTCAACCAGGCGCGGGATGACGCGGGGGTGTTTACCTTTCCTGCGTATAGCCGGGAGCAGGTGGATGTGTTGATTGCGTTGGTTCGGGACATTCTTGGGCGATACCCGCAGGTCGGGCCGGCCGACGTGTTGGGGCATTCGGATGTGGCGTATTGGCGCAAGAGTGATCCGGGGCCGCGTTTGCCGTGGCGCAGGTTGTTTGAGGCTGGGGTGGGGGCCTGGTTTGATGAGTCGACCCGGGCTATGTACCAGCGGCGGTTTTGTCTGGGGCTGCCGCCGGAGGTGGAGGTGGAGCGGGCGTTTCAGCGGTTTGGGTATAAACCGGCGTTGAATCGCCGAGGGTTTGAGTTGAGGACGCGGGCATTTCAGATGCACTTTCGGGCGAGGGATTATTGTGGGGTTCTGGATGGGGAGACGTGTGCGATTTTGTATGCGTTGAATGAGCGGTATCGGGGGGGGTGAGGGGTGGGTTTACGGGGTACATATCCGTTGCTGCGGTAACGGCTTCGTATGGTTCCGCCCTTACGGCGGGTCACTTTTTGAAAAGCGCAAAAAGTAACCAAAAACGCTTCGCCCCAACACTCGGCACCTCGCCTCCGGCTCGGTGTGCCCTCACTCCGGCTTGAAT
>NZ_UTBG01000117.1 GCF_900580675.1 Pseudomonas viridiflava | reverse complement strand
TCGTATGTCCACATGCAGGATCATCGCTACGCAGAGCCAGCACTGGCATTAATCGGTACCGCTGATCGTCACGACTACCGCGGGGACGCTAATTACTACAGTCAGGCGGGCAAGTTGTTCAACCTGATGAGCGCTGATCAGAAAGCGCTGTTGATCAATAACATTGCCGGTGCAATGGGTGGCGTATCCAGCGACGTCATGCAGCGTCAGTTGCAGCATTTCTACAAAGCTGACGCCGCTTATGGTCAAGGCATCGCCGACGCTCTGGGTGTGAAACTGGGCTGAGTCGAAGTGAGAAACAGAACCGCCCTCATTTGGGCGGTTTTTCGCTTCTGGATGGCGTAAATTCGACGCTTTTT
>NZ_UTBG01000165.1 GCF_900580675.1 Pseudomonas viridiflava | reverse complement strand
CCGTGGAACTGGCCGCTGTATCAGATCACCGCCAAGGTTGCGCCGGCCATTGCCGCAGGTTGTACCTTGGTACTCAAGCCCAGCGAACTGTCGCCCTTGAGCGCATTGCTGTTCGCGCAACTGGTACACGACGCGGGCCTGCCTGCCGGGGTGTTCAATCTGGTGAATGGCAGCGGCCCGGAAGTCGGCGGCGCGATGGCGGCGCACCCTGACATCGACATGATCTCCATCACCGGCTCCAATCGCGCAGGTGCCCTGGTCGCCTAGGCGGCAGCTCCGACCGTGAAACGTGTCACGCAGGAACTGGGTGGCAAATCCCCCGACGT
>NZ_UTBG01000008.1 GCF_900580675.1 Pseudomonas viridiflava | reverse complement strand
GAGTGCGGGCACACCGAGCCGGAGGCGAGGTGCCGAGTGTTGGGGCGAGGACTTTTTGGTTACTTTTGGGTCCTTCCAAAAGTGACCCGCTGTAAGAGCGGAACCCTAGGCGGCCGTTACCGCAGCAACGGATATGCACTCCCCCCCAAAAACACCAAAACAAAAAAAAGGGCCCCGCATCGCAAGACCCTTCTCCACACATTCAAACCGTTTCAACTCTGCGGCCTCATCCCTTGCGACATCCCAAACATGAACAACAACAACTCATGATCAGGCTTGACCGCCACACTCGCCTTGGCCACGCGAGGCAGCAGGCATTGCCCGCCACCCTGCACCGCGCTGAGCACTTGTGTGCGAGGTTGCTCCCACGCAGCCAAGGCAAGGGCTGCAACACCCATCGCCCCGACCAGGAACAAACCTCGTGCTATTTCTAGCTTCATCTGGTTAAACCCTTGATAGCGCTGCCAAACGCCGTCTCGTAAAAGTAGCTCAGTTTTCCCCAGTCGGTACTGTTCCACGACGAATGGCGGCGCAGCTGCAGCATGTCATGGGAAGCCGCCCGATAAGCGGTCAAACGCTGGCGGCATTTCTCGAAATCCAGCAACGCCACTTCCACATTGGCCGAGTCGCCCTCGCCCGTCACCCGCACGAAAATATGCTTGATGTAGAGGCAACCATGCTGCCAACGCCCCTTGTGCATGCGCGCCAGGGTGCCGGCCAGTTCCTTGAGTAAGCGTTCGTGCACCAATTCGCCGTACTGCTCACGGCCACCGGCGGCGTACCAGTTTTCGATTTCATCGAAGCCGTCGAGGGAAGCGGTCACCAGCAATGCCTTCCAACGGTGCTCGGGGTCCCGGCGCGCCTCGCAAAAGACCATTTCCGGCACGCGCACATCCAGCAGGCGCAGGCCCTTGAGGGCATCTCGCTCGCGCAGCACGGTGGGGCGTCCGAGCGGGTGCAGCCAACTGCGGTAGATATGACCCGTCTGGCGCTTGCTGTAGAGCAAGCGGCCGTTGTCGCTCTTGATCCGCTGTACACCGCTTTCACCGCCACGCCGGCGATTGGGCTCTTCGACCCACTCCCCTTGCTGGCGCCAGAAATAATCAAATCGTTCTTCGGGAGCTACGTGACCGCCTGCTACGCACTCAACTGCCATCCTGCTACCTCTTGCGCAATACATACACTCGCCACATGGCGTAGAGCGGTATGAAGTCCAGAGATTCCTGGACACGGAAGCCGGCCTGCTCGAATTCTGCTTCCACAGTAGCAGCCGGTAACACAAATCTATTTTGGTAACCTTCCTGCTCACCGTTTTCTCGGCGCTTTCCTTCGAGCCGCTTACGCTTCCACGCTTTGAAATTGCCATCAACCCATAGCGAAATAATCACGCTGTCGCGGGTAACCCGTTGAAACTCACGCAATATCGCCAGTCGGTGTGCCGGATCACCAATGTGGTGAAGCAGGCGCATACAAAAAATGCTGTCGACCGAGTTATCCGGCAAATCGATATCAAAGGCAGATGTCTGCAAAGGGCGTACCCGTTTCACTACATCCTCAGGCTGGGCCAGCGTTGCCACCTTCAACATCGACGCCGAATTATCGGCACCAATGATCACGCGATTAGGTTTCTCCGCCAGCAGCGGCCAGAAACGTCCGGCGCCACATGGCAGGTCCAGCACCAGGCCGGGCTCACCGGCCATCGCCAACGCGCCACGGGCCAGTTGCTCATCGCGTTTGTGGGACAACCGGCGAGCCAGATTGTCCTGATGCTTGAGCAAATATTCGTGGGCGTGCTGATCGTCGTACTTTTCGGAAAATTCAAGCTTGATAGGGGAAGACATCAACAGATCTCCAGTAGCTGATGCCTACAACCTTAAGCACCCAACTGTGATCAACTGGTCAACCCGTTGTGAAAAACTTGTCCTGTCCAATCTCATACATTTCAAGACTTTACAGAAACAAGCAATAGCACAGGGCCATTTTCGCCGAAGTACGGGGTACTTCGGCAGGATAGCGGCAGAGCCAGGCGTCAGCTTTTTACCTGACTCAATTCGACATGAAAACGGCAGCCATTGGGCTCCATGGTACTCAGGCTGACGCTCCAACCCTGGTTCTCGCAGATGCGCTGGACCAGCGACAAGCCCAGGCCCAGCCCGTCACCGCGTTTCTCGTTACCGCGTACAAAGGGCTCAAACATGGCCTCGCGCTTGTCTTCGGGAATGCCCACGCCAGTGTCTTCCACCACAAAACCGCTGGGTTCCAGGGTCAGGCGAATGAAACCTAGTTCGGTGTAATGCAGGGCATTGCGCAGCAGGTTGCCCATCACCGCATGCAGGAAGGTCGCGTTGTAGCGCGTATCCAGCGGGCTGCCCGGCTGATAGATCAGCTCCAGGCCCTTGCGCTCGATAGGCTCGCGCCAGATGCCCAGCAAGTCATCAGCCACTTGCTCCAGGCTGACCTGGGGCGACATGGTGCCGTCGTCGTGCTCGGCGCGGGCGAGCATCAGGAAGGTTTGCACCAGTTCACGCATTTCCTCACAGGCACGGGCGATTCGCTCGACCTGGTTGCGCCCGCGCTGATCGATGGCCGGGTTTTCCAGCAGCAGTTCGCAGGAGCTGGCCAGCACCATCAACGGCGTGCGCAATTCGTGGCTGACATCGCTGGTAAACAGCTGCTCGCGGGACAATGCCTGGCGCAAGCGCCCCAGCGTGGCGTCGAACGCCACCGCGAGTTCACCCACTTCGTCGGCCGCATAGTCCGGCGCCAGCGGCGGCGCCAGGCCCAGCAATTGGTCGCGGTGACGCACCTGGCGGGCCAGGCGCACCACCGGCGCCATTACTTTGCGCGCCAGCACCCAACCGAGGAACACCGCCAGCGCCAGGCTGAGCACAAAGCCCACCAGCACCACGGCAAACAGCACGCGCTCACGCTCTTCGAAATCGCTTTGGTCCTGCAACAGCACATAGCGCCGACCGTCGACCACTTCGACCATCGCGTGATACGACAGCGACTCGCGGAACACTTCGTGGAAACCCGGCTCCAGATGGCGCAGGTCCTTGGGCAATTCGAAGTCGCCGGGGCCGCCGCTGAAGTAAAACAGCTGGTCCGGCTCGGGACGGTGTCGCCAGTCCTCGACGGTGTCCATCAGCAGCAGGCGCTGCAAGTCACCGCCCAGGCCCGCCGAGATCAATTTCTCTTCCACCAGGTGCACGGTCGCCACGATGCCCATCGCGAAGGCGCCCGCCACCAATGCGCTCATCAAGGCAAAGGCGATGATGATTCGTTGGGCAAGGCTTTGCTTAAACTCCATCTCGGCCCTCGGCCAAGCGATAGCCGACGCCGTGCACCGTTTGCAGCAACGGCTTGGCGAACGGCTTATCGATCACCTGGCGCAACTGGTGCACGTGGCTGCGCAGGCTGTCGCTGTCGGGGCAGTCGTCACCCCACAAGGCTTCTTCGAGGATTTCCCGGCGCAGTACGTGCGGGCTCTTCTGCATCAGCACCGCCAGCAGTTTCAGGCCGACAGGGTTGAGCTTGAGCAGGCGGCCTTCGCGGGTCACTTCCAGGGTGTCGAGATCGTAGCTCAGGTCACCCACTTGCAGCGCGCGGCGACCACCGCCTTGGGCACGGCGCAGTACGGCTTCGATACGCGCGGCCAGCTCGGAGAGCGCAAAGGGTTTGAGCAGGTAGTCATCGGCGCCGGACTTGAAGCCCTGCAGCCGATCATCCAGCTGGTCGCGGGCGGTGAGCATGATCACCGGCGTGTCACGGCGCGCATCTTCGCGCAGGCGCTTGCACAGGGTGTAGCCATCGATGCCAGGCAGCATGATGTCGAGCACGATTAAGTCGTAATGCTCGGTCGCGGCCAGGTGCAGGCCCGACAGACCGTCCTGCGCACAGTCGACGGTATAGCCCTTTAGCCCCAGGTAATCCGCCAGGTTGGCCAGAATATCGCGGTTGTCTTCAACCAATAAAATTCGCATGGGCAGTGTCTCCGTACGCGGTAACGGCCGTGTTGGCTCGCGCAGCTTAAGGCCAAGTGTGGCTCAGGGATAGAGCTGAAAGGCCCACCGATAAAGGTTTTCAACTGAATGTAGGGTTGAACGAGTTTTTCACTATAGCTTCACAAACTCACTACAGTGTGAGGGCGAAAATCGCCCCCCATTGACATAACGGCGCGGTCAGCTGGCGTCCGACGCTCGCCGAAGCGTGATGCGCGTAAGCTCTGAAGGTTTCCCAAGTCGCAGGGCAAATCCCGGCCATAACGCAGTGCCGTTGTTGACGTACAGCTGCATGCCACTGACGTCATAAAGGCCGGACACAAACCCTGCGTTGGCCAGCGCAATGATTCTGTCGATACCAAGGATCATGCCGCCGTGGGTATGGCCGGACAGCTGTAACGCCACACCTTGGCTGGCGGCATCGCGCGCGTTTCTGGGCTGGTGATCAAGCAGGATGATCGGCACGTCTTTCGGCGCACCCGACAACGCCTGTTTGAGGTCCGGTGGCGGGAACCCGGTTCTGGGTGCTGTCACATCCGTAACGCCGGCCAGGACGAGCTTCGCCCCGTTGCGTTCGATCAGTGTGTGGCTGTTGGCGAGCGGTATCATGCCGAGCGACTTGAAGTGCTGCATCCACGCTTTATTGTCGAAAAAATACTCGTGATTGCCGGGAATGACATACACGCCGTCCGGTGCATGCAAATCGCGCATGGCAGCAATATCCAAGGTACGGTTGGCGACTGAGCCGTCGATCAAGTCCCCGGTGACGACGATCAGATCCACGCCCAGCGCGTTGGATTTGCTCACCACTGCTCGCGTCCACGGTTCGTCAAACAGGCGACTGATGTGCAAGTCCGTGAGCTGCAGAACCCGGTAACCCTCAAACGGCGCAGGCAGGTTTTTGATCGCGAACTCGACATCCTTGACGGGCGGAACGCGCACCGCCTGCTGCACACCGACGGCAGACAACACCACCGCAGCAGCGCCAAGGCCATAACGCAGGCCCGCTGGAATGGTCAGCCGTTTCCGCCTGATCAACGTGGTGAGCAACGCCCCCAGGTCGACGATAATCTGCAGCACCGCAATTAAAAGAATCGCACCGAACGCCCAGTTGAAGAGCATCACCACGCTACGCGGAAATTCCGGAGAGAACACGCTGCCGGAAGAGAGGCGGCTGTACAGGTGATATTGCGAGGCGAAGATGAACAGCAGCACAACCGCAAGCTTGGCCGCTCGCGCCCACGGCATGGGCCAAATAAACCGAACGATCACGTAGAGGCACGGCAAGCTGAACATAAGGTGAAACATCTGATTTATAACTCCTGGCCGAGACGGTTTGCTGTGGCTCGACCTGTGGACAACGCGGCAACAGCGTTTGCTCAGTAATGCCCGTCCAGAGCACTCCCTGAAGGGATATATCGAATAAAAAAGCCCCGCCTGCATCGCTGCAGGCGGGGCTTTGGCTAGCCGGGTAAGGCTGGCTTACATCATGCCGCCCATGCCACCCATGCCGCCCATGTCTGGCATACCGCCGCCAGCCGAGCCTTCTTTCTTCGGTGCATCAGCGATCGCAGCTTCGGTGGTCAGGATCAGGCCGCCGATGGAGGATGCTGCTTGCAGCGCGGAACGAGTCACCTTGGTAGGATCCAGGATGCCCATTTCGATCATGTCGCCGTATTCGCCAGTCGCGGCGTTGTAACCGTAGTTACCTTTGCCGTTCTTGACTTCGTTGACCACAACGCTTGGCTCGTCGCCGGAGTTGGCAGCGATCTGACGCAGCGGTGCTTCTACTGCGCGACGCAGTACAGCGATACCGACGTTCTGGTCGGCGTTGTCGCCGGTCAGGTTGGTCAGCGCTTCCAGAGCACGGATCAGCGCAACGCCACCGCCAGGTACCACGCCTTCTTCAACGGCTGCACGGGTTGCGTGCAGGGCGTCTTCAACGCGGGCCTTCTTCTCTTTCATTTCAACTTCGGAACCAGCGCCAACCTTGATCACTGCAACGCCGCCGGACAGCTTGGCCAGACGCTCTTGCAGTTTTTCACGGTCGTAGTCCGAGGAAGTTTCGGCAACCTGGGCACGGATCTGAGTGATCCGCGATTGGATGTCGCCTTCAACGCCAGCACCGTCAACGATGATGGTGTTTTCCTTGGAGATGGTCACACGCTTGGCACTACCCAGGTTTTCCAGGGTGGCGCTTTCCAGGCTCAGGCCGATCTCTTCGGAGATAACGGTACCGCCGGTCAGGACAGCGATGTCCTGCAGCATGGCCTTGCGACGGTCGCCGAAGCCTGGAGCCTTGACGGCTGCGACTTTAACGATGCCACGCATGTTGTTCACAACCAGCGTCGCCAGGGCTTCGCCTTCAACGTCTTCGGAAACGATCAGCAGTGGGCGGCCCGCTTTGGCAACGGCTTCCAGCACTGGCAGCATTTCGCGGATGTTCGAGATCTTTTTGTCGACCAGCAGGATCAGCGGGCTGTCCAGCTCGGCAACCATGGTCTCAGGCTTGTTCACGAAGTACGGGGACAGGTAGCCACGGTCGAACTGCATGCCTTCAACAACCGACAGTTCGTTTTCCAGGCCAGTGCCTTCTTCAACGGTGATCACGCCTTCTTTACCGACTTTTTCCATGGCTTCGGCAATGATGTCGCCGATGGAGTTGTCGGAGTTGGCGGAGATGGTGCCTACCTGAGCGATAGCCTTGGTGTCAGCGCATGGCTTGGACAGGTTTTTCAGCTCGGCAACGATAGCGATGGTCGCTTTGTCGATGCCGCGCTTGAGGTCCATCGGGTTCATGCCGGCAGCGACGGCTTTGTAGCCTTCGTTGACGATAGCCTGAGCCAGAACGGTAGCGGTGGTGGTGCCGTCGCCTGCGTCATCGTTGGCACGGGAGGCAACGTCTTTGACCAGTTGCGCGCCCATGTTTTCGAAACGGTCTTCCAGTTCGATTTCTTTTGCTACGGAAACGCCGTCCTTGGTGATGGTCGGAGCGCCGAAGCTCTTCTCGATGATCACGTTACGGCCTTTCGGGCCCAGGGTCGCTTTTACTGCGTCAGCCAGGATGTTGACACCGGTGAGCATTTTTTTGCGGGCGGAATCGCCGAATTTAACTTCTTTAGCAGCCATGATCGATATTCCTTAAATACTTTGTAGTAACGGGAAAATGGACGGGAAAAATTAGCCTTCCAGTACAGCGAGAATCTCGTTCTCAGCCATGACCAGCAGGTCTTCGCCGTCAATTTTCACAGTGTTGCTGCCGGAGTAAGGACCGAATACAACCTTGTCACCGACTTTAACGGCCAGCGCACGCACTTCACCGTTTTCCAGAGTCTTGCCTGGGCCTGCAGCGACGATCACACCGTGGTTGGCTTTTTCAGCAGCCGAACCTGGCAGAACGATACCGCCAGCGGTTTTCTTTTCTTCTTCGCTGCGACGGATAACGACGCGGTCGTGCAGAGGACGAAGCTTGCTCATTGTCGATCTCTCCTAATTGTGTTTTTCATCGGCCGGTGTCAGTACCGGCAGGTTTAATCCGGCGGTGCCGGTCGCGCCTCGCAAAGCGAAACGCGGAAGTTTGTCTGGTGTCGCCACCAGAAACCTTGCGGTGACCGTTACATAAGGGCGCATAAGCTTATTACAAGGGGCCGGGGATGAATTTTTTTGCGTCAGCTGGCCCTTAAAAGCAACACGGCACCCGAAGGTGCCGTGCCAGTGAAGCCGTTATTTATTGTCGCGATGCTCGAACTCGCCTTCGATCACATCCCCTTCACGCCCCAACGGCTGGCGAGGAGCCGGGCCGCCACGGGGTTGCAGGTCATCGGCAAACGCACGCTGGCGGATTGCAGCCTCTTCGGCACGCTGGCGCATCTTGCCGGCCAGCAGTCTGCGGGTCACCGGCAGCAACATCACCAGGCCGACCACGTCGCTGATAAAGCCCGGCAGGATCAACAGGCCGCCCGCCAAAGCCATCATCAGGCCTTCAAGCATGGTCTGCGCAGGCAGCTCGCCGCGGTTCAGGCTTTCACGGGCACGCAAGGCGGTGGCCAAGCCGGCGACACGCAGCACCAGAACGCCGAGCATCGAGCCGAGAATGATCAGCAATAGCGCCGGGAAAAACCCGATCGCACTGCTGACTTGAACAAATACGAACAGCTCCAACACCGGGAACAGCAGAAAGAGCAATAAAAAAGGGCGCATCAAATGGTTCCTCAACGCAAGAATGCCTGGCCAGTCCACCTTAGATGACGTCGCCATTTCGTGAATTCAAGCGTCAGCGGGCTCTTTTTTCGGCCAGACCTCGGCGTGGGCCAATGAAACCAGGGCTTCACGTACTTGTGTCGGAGTGTTGCAAGACGCTGCAAAGGGCAACCAATGCAAGGATTGGCCGATGCGCAGGTGCATGCCTTCGCTGTCGATGCCGGCCAATTGGGCGGGCTCGGAAGTGGGCAAGCCGCTGAGCGCGACGTAATGCGCGATGGCCTTGGTGTGGTCGCTGTTCATGTGCTCGATCATGCTGCGCTCGGCCTTGCCGGCGAAGGGATTGGCCAAGGTCACTTGATCAATCCAGTGAATCGCGCCGAACCCACC
>NZ_UTBG01000058.1 GCF_900580675.1 Pseudomonas viridiflava | reverse complement strand
CTGCCCAGCAACAGCGGTTTAGCCGCCTCGACATGCGTTTCTAACTTAGGCCCGACCAAATGAGTGGCCAGCAATTCTAGCCAGCGCCGTGCATTGCCGGATTTGACATGACTCAACACCTGAGCACCCAGGCGCACACGGACCCCAATCGCGCCCGCCACCCTGACCAGCAACAGGTTGATCAACACCTCGCCGGTGATTTCGCCCATCAGCTCATTCATCTGCGGCGGCGGCAGCAAGCGCATCCAACTGACCATCGCTGCCACATGGATAAACAGCAGCGGCTCATCGCTAAGCACCAGCAAACCAAGGGCTATCCTGTCTTTGCTCAGCTTCAGGAGCTTATCGAGTTCAACGTGAGAGACGAATTGCAGCAACTTTTCACTGTTGGCCTGGAGGTCCCCCAGCAAGTCGTATAGCTGGGTGACGTTGCCCCACAGTTTGTAAACCGCCTTGCCCATTCCGTTGAGAAACGCCGCTTCCACCATCCTGCGACGGTCCAGCGGGGTAGCGTCGGAATAGTCTTTCCATTGAGGCTTGAAGGTGTTCGTCCACTCTTCCTGCAGACGCACTTCCAGCTCCTTGATCA
>NZ_UTBG01000178.1 GCF_900580675.1 Pseudomonas viridiflava | reverse complement strand
CCGGCCCCTTCGCAGCCTCGTTGGGGCTCGACAGCTCCCACAGGGGATCACCTCAGGTCCTTGGATACCGCGTACTGTCAAAGCTCCAGGTACAGCTGAAATCTGCCTGAGGGTCGCAGGCTTTTGCGGGATACCGGCCAACACGAATGTCGACCTCCACAGCAAACAAATGTGGGAGCTGTCGAGCTTCAGCGAGGCTGCGAAAGCGTCGGGTCAGGCGATGAAAATGTCAGCAGTGCCGGCCCCATCGCAGCCTCGCTGGGGCTCGACAGCTCCCACAGGGGATCACCTCAACCTCTCGAATACCGCGTGCTGTCAAAGCACCCCGGATCCTCATCCAGGTACTTTTTCATCCGCCGCCACAGCGTCGTGGTGCTGATTTGCAAGCGCCTGGCCGCCTCTTCGCGGTTGCCGCGCACGCTGGCGAGCACGTCGTGCAGTAACGCCAGTTCGGTCTTGATCGGTGCCCCCTTTTCCACCGTCGCCACACTGCTGGAAAGATCTTCCAGCACATCCTCCAGCCACGGTTCGGCAAACGGTCGGCCCTGGCTCATCACGGCCAATCGCTCAACGATATTGCCCAACTGCCGGATATTGCCCGGCCAGGCATAACCGCTCAGGCGTGTGAGCAGTGCTTCGTCCGGCTCGCACGTGGTCATGGGCAGGCTGCGCAGCAGGTGGCGCACCAGTTCGGGGATGTCGGCGCGGCGTTCGCGCAGGGCCGGCAGGTGCAGCTTGAGCACGCAGATGCGGTAGAAGAAATCTTCGCGCAACAGGCCCTGGGCCACGCGTTGCTCCAGGTTCTTGTTGCTGGCGGTGATGATGCGGATATCGACCGGCGTGACCTTGTCATCGCCGATGCGCACCACCTTGCGCTCCTGCAGGGTGCGCAGCAGCTTGACCTGAATATCGGTGGAGGTCTCGTTGATTTCATCGAGGAAAATCGTGCCGGTGTGCGCCAGTTCGAACACCCCCGCCTTGCCCTCGTTGAGCGCGCCGGTGAAGGCGCCTTTCACGTAGCCAAACAGCTCGCTCTCCAGCACACCCGGCGCAAACGCCGCGCAGTTGATCGCCACGAACGGGCCTTGTTTGCGGCGCGACGCATTGTGGATGCTCTGGGCGAATAACTCTTTGCCGGTACCGGTTTCGCCTTCGATCATCACCGTACTGTCCACCGCCGCGTAGGTCAGTGCCAGGCGCTTGGCCTTGGCCAGCGCGGGGCTGCTGCCGATGATGTGCTCGAAGGTTTTTTCGGCCAGGTGCTGACGCGCCAATTGGCGGCGCATCTTGCGTTCGATGGCGGTGATTTCGGTCTGGTTCTGCAGGGTGGCCACGGCGCCGATGACCTGACTGTCCAGGGTGATCGGCGCGATGCTCAGGGTCAGCGACAGCCGTCCCAAGGTAATCAACGCCCCGCGCACCGGGCGGCCGCTGCCGAGCACCTGGCTGAAATAGTCCTCAGCCAGCAGGCCATCAATGCTGTCGCCGCAGGCCAGCCCGCCCAGGTAGGCAGTGGCCACGCTGTTCATGTTGGTGATTACGCGCTGGCTGTCGACGCTGAAAATGCCTTCGGACACGCAGTTGAGGATCGACTGGATCATCTCGTAGCGGCTTTGCAGCTCCACGCGCTTGAGCCGCCGCTCTTCCTCGACCTGCAGCAAGTGCAACGCCTCATCGATAGCTTCATCCGCCGCGTCCGCGTCGGCCTCGGACATGATGTAGCGCATGCCCCGCGCCATCACCGCCTCGCGCGACGACAGGCCGCCAATCGCCACCTCGATGCCTTCAGCCTGCAGGCGATCCAGCTGCGCCTCGGTGGCTTGGTTGCTGCCCAGCGGGTCGATCAGACAGATCGACACCTGCGGCATGAACGGCCGGGCTTTCTCGAGGATGGTCGCGTAGCCCTCGGAGGTGGCGAGAAAGGCAATCTTGTCCGAGACCTGGTGCGCCTTGTGATAGGCGTTGATGCAGTCGAAAAACGTGTGCTTGACCTCGACGATGGGCACGCGCAGGTGCTCACGCAACACGCTGGCGGTGCGGCCACGGCTGATGATTACGCTGACGCCGCTGTCGATCAACTGCCGGGCCTTGAGCGTGGCGTCGTGCTGCGCGGCCTCGACCACCACCAGGGATAAACCGCGTTGCGCAAGGATACCGCGCATCACCGAGGTCAAGGTGCTGGAGGGAGAAATGACCGCGATGGTGCCTTGCATGAAGGATACCTTGAAGCGTAAGCGGGATTGCAGACTATTTCATGGTGAAATGATTTGAAAGGCCCTGCTATTCACACGCAACACGCACTAACCCCAACGCTTTGTTTTATCTTGTTATTTTTAAATGGCACAGCCCTTGCTCTTCCTTCATCAATAACAAAGACAATGAAGGAAACTCAGGATGGATATCGTCTTCATCGGGTATGGCGAAGCCGCCTACCACCTCAGCCAGGGCCTGCGCACCAGCGGCGACCTGCAAATCGGCGCCTTCGACGCCAACGTCAGCCCCTTGCTGCAGCAACGCGCCGAACAACAGCACGTCACCCTCTTCGACACACTGGAAAGCGCCTGCCGTGGCGCACGTTTTGTGGTGTGCCTGACCAGCGCCAGCAGCGCCCTGGGTATCGCGCAAAAAATCCTGCCATGGCTGGTAGGCGGGCAAACCTATGTCGACATGAACTCCGCCGCGCCCACCGTCAAACAGGCCATCGACAGACTGCCGCGTGCCGCTGGCGTGGGCTTTTGCGATTGCGCCGTGATGGGCACCGTACCCGGCAATAACCACCGCGTGCCGATGCTGCTGGCTGGCAGCGGGGCCATCGCGTTTGCCGAAGCCTTCACGCCACGCGGCATGCAGCTGAGCGTTCTCGACGCCGAAGCTGGCGGCGCCTCCGCGATCAAGATGCTCAAGAGTGTGGTGATGAAGGGCCTGCCGCAGTTGCTGCTGGAGGCGTTCCAGGCCGGTGAGAAATTCGGCGTGCTGAACACCCTGGTCGCGTCCCTTGGCGATTCGCTCAACGGCAAGACCGTCGAGCAACTGGCCGACACCTTCACCGCGCGCACGATGATCCACGCCAAGCGCCGCAGCGCGGAAATGGACGACGCCATCGCCACCCTCGAAGCCGTCGGCGTCGAGCCCGCCATGACCCGCGCCACCCATGCCCAGCTTGAACACCTGGCCGCCACCGACTGGGCCACCCTGCTCGGCCCCGGCGGCAGCGACATGGATTTCCGCACTGCAATTGCGCACCTGACTGCCCACACCCTGACTGCCCACACCCGAGACCTGCCATGAACACTGAACATTACCTGCCCCTGCCCGACCTGATCCCCGCCGAGCTGCTGGAGCGCTTTCGCAAGCTCAGCCCGGCGCAACTCTGCGACGGCATGCAAAGCCTCGGCATCCCGCGCAACGGCTGCATGGACGCCGACCTGATGCCGCTGGACGAAAGCAAGATGATGCTCGGCACCGCCTACACCGTCGACACCGAAGACGGCGACAACTTCCCGATCCACGTCGCCGTCTATCAGGGCCAACCCGGCTACGTGCTGGTCGTCGCCGGCAAAGCCTACCCGGGCCGCGCCTACATCGGCGACCTGATGGCCGGCGCCGCCCAGGCCGTGGGCTTAAGCGGCATGGTCATCGACGGCTGCGTGCGCGACAAGGTGCCGTTGGCGCAACTCGACATCCCGATCTACGCCAAGGGCTTCATGCAACGCAGCCCCGGCAAGCAAGGCCCCGGCAAGATCAACGCCACCGTGACTTGCGCCGGTGTCGAGGTGGCGGCGGGCGACCTGGTGTTCGGCGACTACGACGGCGTGACCGTGGTGCCCCGCGCGCGTCTGCTGGAAGTGCTCGAAGCCTCGGAGAAAAAAAGCCTCTACGAAAACCAGCGCCGCGAGGTGATCGACGAATACACTCGCTGCCGCGACAGCGGCCTGCCCTTGCCGGCGCTGGCCCCGGCCTGGGTCACCCAATTGCTGGAAGGCCAGTAACGCTCAAGGCTGTACCGGGGCGCGCGGCGCCCCACCTGCTGCGCTCACTATAAAAATAAAATTGTGGAGACGTTCAGATGCTGACAGTTCTGGGCTATGTGTTGATCACGTCGTTTCTGTTGCTGGTCATCAAGCAAAAACTTTCGCCGTTCACCGGCCTGATCGTGGTGTCGCTGGCCGTAGGGGTGCTGGTGTGCCTGGTCAACGGCGTGCCGATGGGCACCATCATGACCTGGGTCCGCGAGGGCCTGTTCTACTCGCAGAACGAGGCCGGCAAGGTCTCCCTCGGCACGGTCAACCCCACGGTGATGATCCTGTTCGCCGTGCTGTATTTCAGCCTGATGATGAACGTGGGGCTGTTCGACCCGCTGTGCACCTTCCTGATTCGCAAGGCCAATGGCGACCCGCTGAAGATCATCCTGGTCACCGCGTTCACCTCCGCCGTGGTCACTCTGGACGGCGACGGCACCACCACCATTCTGATCATCACCACCGCGTTCCTGCCGCTGTACAAACAGATGGGCATGAAGCTGTCCAACCTGGCGATGCTGATCATCCTGCCTTGCGGCCTGGGCAACTGCCTGCCGTGGGGCGGCCCCTTGGCGCGCGCGGCGGCCGTGCTCAACGTAGAGGTGAATACGCTGTTCGTGGCGATCCTGCCGATCCTCGGCGTGTCGTTCCTGTATGTGTTTTTCATGGCGTACTTGATGGGCATCAAGGAGCGCAAGCGCCTGGGCTTTGTGAAGGGTGAAAACGGCATCGTCACGCCTGAGCAGATCGTGCAGATGGTCAACGTGATCAAGGACCACGACAAGGCGCTCAAGCGCCCCAGACTGTTCCTGTTCAACCTAGCCCTGACCCTCGGCATGCTGGTGATCCTGATCGCCGGCTGGGCCAGCGGCGCCGTGGTGTTCATGCTCGGCACCGCGATAGCGCTGACGGTCAACTACAGCGCCGTGGAACAACGCGAACGCATCACCGCCAACGGTGGCGACGCCGTGGCCGTGGCCTCGATCATCCTCGCCGCCGGCTGCTTCCTGGGCATCTTCAACGGCAGCGGCATGGCCGGCGCCGTGGCCGAACACATGGCCAGCCTGATCCCGGACTCCATGGGCAGCCACACCGCGCTGATCTTCGCCTTCCTCGGCGCCCTCGCCTGCTACGCCCTGCCGGTGGACGCCTACTACTTCGGCATCCTCCCGGTAGTGGCGCCGATCGCCTACAAATTCGGCATCAGCCCCACCGAAATCGGCGTGGCCTCGTTCATGGGCCAGTCGCTGAGGTATGCCAGCCCGACTGTGGCGTGGCTGTTTTTGCTGATGAACCGCACGGAGATGACCTTTGGCGAGTACCAGAAGGAATTCTTCAAATGGTCGATCCCGATGTTTTTCATCTTTTTGATTACGGCGATTGTGACGGGGGAATTGCCGGTGGGGTGATAGATCCACTCTGCTCGAGAAGGCGCTCAGGGTTCGAACTGTTTCGCGCATGTGCTGTTACAAGTCTGTCTGGCAGCTTTCCGATGTCTGGATACAGTTCAGGAAAGACTTTTGGATATGACGCGCATGAAACGCAAAGTTCGAATCCTGATTTTAGGTAAGACCTACCCTTCTCCCAGTGCCAAATATGCTGAAACCTCATGTGTTGCCGGTATGGACGAAGACGGCAATCTAATACGGCTTTATCCGGTGCCGTTTCGGCTGGTCACAGGCGACCAACAGTTTGCCAAGTGGCAATGGATTGAAGCGTTCATCGAACGAAGCACGGCAGACCGAAGGCCCGAGAGCCATAAGATTGGCGTAGACAGTATTCGCGTGGGCACAACACTGCCCGCAGGAGACTGGCACCAACGAAGGGTATTGCTGGACAAGCTGACGACTTACGAAAGTTTCGACGCGCTGGAAAAAGCCAGAGTCCAACACAACGTGACACTGGGCCTTGTCAGGCCTGCAAGCATCACTGCGTTGCGCATCCAGAAATCAGCTTCAACAGAATGGACACCACAGGAAATTGAGAAGCTGCAAGCAATGCAACGCCAGCCCAGCCTGTTCGAAGAACAGGAGCACGCCAGCATCAAGCGCCTGGAAAAAGTGCCCTTTGACTTTCACTACGTCTATGAATGCCTGGTCGACGGAGAGCTGAAAACCCACACCCACAAAATCGTCGATTGGGAAGCCGGCCAGCTCTACAGAAATGTGTTTCGCAAACACGGCGCAAAAGGTTGGGAAGCGCCCTTTCGGCACAAGCTCGAAACCGAGCTACCCGCCAAGGACCTTATGCTATTGATGGGCACGATCCATCGCTTTCCAGGCCAGTGGCTGATCGTAAGCCTGATTTACCCACCTAAGCGACAGAACGAAGCCCATCTACAATTAGGGTTGTTTTGACGGGCAGATGCTGAGTTTCGAGTGTAGCTTTCACTTCCTGCGCGGCTTCAGCGATCAGACTGCGATGGCAAAAATCCGCGTCAGCCTCATAGCAGACCATGCAGATCCGCTGCTCGGCCGCACTGCTGACCAGTTCGTTCAACACCGCGCCTTGAGTACGGATGTAAGCCCTGAACTCGCGTGCATAGGTCGCCCAATTACCGTCTTCCTTGTACTGTTTGCGTATGGGCTTCGGGCAGCCGAGCGGTCGACTATGTTCATAGGCGATACCTTCAGCGGCCAGGCATTGCGCAAAGGCGTTTTTGGAAAAGCCCTTTTTACGCGACAGGGGGTATTCACGCACATCGAGCACCTTATCGATCCCGGCCTGTTTGAGCCGTGCGATAAATGCGTCAATAGATAAACCTTCATAGCCTGCGGTGTAGAGGTTCATGCGGATTCTCCTGGTGCCTCCCGGCGCGATCAAAACTAAAAAAAGCGCCGGGACTATAACATCGGCAGTTATTCACCTGGCTTTGTGGGTGACGGGCGGAGCGGATAGATCTGTTTCGTCATTGGGATACACGCCAGCACCAACCCCGACGGCGAGCGGTAAATCGCTTGCTCATCTCCCACGTATCCGCACGCGCGATAAAAACTCGCCGCATTCAATGTCGAATCCAGCACCACCTCTTCAATCGCCAACTCCCGGGCGACGTTTTCAAGGTGGTCCAGCATCGCCTTGCCATACCCGCGCCCGGTGTGGCCCGGCAACACGAACAGCGCGCCCACTTCATTGTTGTTGTCAAGGTCGAGCATGCCGGTGGCGACCGGTTCACCTGCCACCCAACCCAGGTAAAACCGTTTTTCCATCAACGTGCCGTAGCCATCGCTCGCACTGCCACGGGTCCAGAGTGCCATTTGCTCAGCCGTGTAGGCACCGATGCATTGGCTGCGAATGGCTTCGCGGCGGATCTCAAAAGCGCTGTCGGCGTCGTGCGGCGTGGCCCGTTTGATCTCGAGCATAGTTTTCCTTTCATGCGTTTTCATTGCCCGTTCGGGTGAATGAATAACGGTCGATATCCGTTCGTAGCGTCCAGCCCTGGCCTTGCCAGTACTGAGCCGCGCTGATGTTGCTCTTGAACACGTCGAGGTGGCATTTGTGGATGCCCAGTTGCTCCAAAGCAGCCAGGCAACGTTCGACCATTGCCTGCGCAATGCCCTGACGGCGATAGGCCGGCAGCACCAGCAAGTGTTGCAAGTAACCGCGTCGCCCATCATGGCCGCACATCACGCAGGCGATCAACCGGCCTTCGGTTTCAGCGACAAAACTCAGCCCAGGGTTGCGCACCAGGTAGCGCTCGATAGCCTCGCGGGAGTCGGCGTCGCGCAGTGAGATGCCGGGGGTGTTTTGCATCAGGGCGAGGACGGCGTCGTAGTCGGCTGGGGTCATGGTGCGGAGGGTGGGCATGGGCGTGGCCTGGTGTGATGGGGCGGGCAGGTTGGCATATTTTTTTGATGTAAACATTCACGATCTGGAGGATCTCTGACGAGTGACCGCTCAGCATTAGTTTTCGGGGAGACAGCTTCTGGCCGACTCCTGCCCTCCATAAGCGGCAGCTTTGGGGGGGCTTCCAGTCATGAGCGCAATCTAGCTGGTAAACCTCAATGCATTTGAGTGTTGAGGAAATCCGCTTTTGCGGGTTTTCTGGTTTTTGGAATGCCTGGCTGAATACTTTTTTGTTGTGGAAGGGGGCTGTTGTGGCGAGCAAGCTTGCCCTGCGCTGGGCTGCGTAGCGGCCCTATTGAAGATGAACGCGGTGTGCCAGGAATTTCTCTGTTGCTGGTTTTGGGGCTGCTTCGCAGCCCAACGCAGGGCAAGCCTGCTCGCCACAGAAGGCAGGCTGCCATAGGGGATTTGTGTTGCTCGGGTTAGAGGTTTGTCTATCATGGAGCCTTTCGCTTAACGCCCCAGGAAATGCCCATGCCTGCCCTCACTTTCCGCAACGCCCGCCCCACCGATGCTTCGCGTTGCTTTGAAATCGAAATCAGCGCCTACGAGGGCGACGAAGCCGCGACGCTGGAGAAGATCGCCACGCGGATTGCGCAATATCCGCAAGGGTTTTTGATTCTGGAATCTGGTGCCGAGGTGCTGGGGTTTATCAACTGTGGTTGCGCGCATCAGGTGGTGATGTCGGACGAGGCGTTCAAGGAATTGGTGGGGCATTCGGCCGAGGCGCCGAATGTGGTGATTATGTCGGTGGTGGTCGACCCGGCGCATCAGGGCAACGGGTATTCCAGGCTGTTGATGACTGAGTTTGTCCAGCGCATGCGTGGGCTGGGCAAGCAGACGATTCATTTGATGTGCAAGGAGCAGCATGTGCCGTTGTACACGCGCATGGGCTATTCCTATGTGCAGCCTTCGCCTTCGGATCATGGCGGGATGGCGTGGCATGAGATGGTGATGGTGCTCGCGTGATGACGGCGCCGCAGATTGAAATCAGCGACCAACCCAACCCTGACGCCGAGCGCATCCTCGGCAACGGCCTCGCCGCGTTCAACCAGGCCGTCACCGGCTACAACGACCGCCAGCCGCTGACGGTGTTGATCAGGGACCCGCACACCCAACAGATCCTCGGCGGCATCACCGGCAAGACCACCTTGGGCATGGCCTTTCTCGACCTGTTCCACTTGCCAGACTCCCTGCGCGGCGCAGGCCTAGGCAGCCAGTTGCTGCAAGCCTTCGAAGACGAAGCGCGGCGCCGGGGCTGTGCGAATGCGGTGCTGTATACGCTGAGCTTTCAGGCGCCGGGGTTTTACGAGAAGCATGGGTGGGTGCGCTTTGGCGAGGTGCCGTGCGAGCCTGCGGGCAGCACCCGCGTGTTTCTGTCCAAGCGGCTGTAACGTTCAGGCCATGCAATGGCTTGGCCTTCAATCATTGGAGATCAATGAGCCGGTGCCGGCAGGTGGGTAGATGACCTCCTGGGAATCAATGTCCTTGATGCTGGAGAACGTGCGGTATGGGGTGCTGTAGTTCGGCCCCACGCCGCGGGTGCTGGCGGTCAGGCGATAGGTCACCAGGTAGCGTCTGCCGGCCTTGAAGTCGACGTCGTCGGCGCCTTCGTCGCAGAACGCGCCGCCGGTGCCCAGGGCGTTCATCGACACGTTGCACCAGCGCAACGAATGTTTGCCCGGTGCGAGCTTGAGGGCTTGTTCGCCGGTCACGTTGAGAATCGAGTGACGACCCGCGCCGGGCAGCGGCACGCCGTCGACTTCAAACGCCAGTGCCAGGCGGTGAAACGGCACGCCCAGTTCGCGCTCGCGCCAGGTGTCGAAGTACACCAGCACGGCATCCGGTGCGTTGTTGGAGAGGTCGACGGGGTGCAGTTTTTCCGGGGCCCAGTCGCCCTGGTAGTTCTTGTAGTGGTAGTCGGAGCAGGCACCGAGCAGTGGCAGGGTCAATACGGCGGCGAGTTTCAGCAGTTTCATCGGGGGTAACGGTCCTTGTGGGCGATGCGTTCGTATCGACATGATCGCGGATTTCTAGAACCGATTGCCACTGTTGAGTTACCGCACTACCAACTGCCCGACGCCCCGCCGCCGCCGCTGGAGCCGCCGCCACCGGAAGAACGGCTGCTGGAACTTGAGCTGGAACTGGAACTGCTGGAACTCGAGCGTGAAGAACCCCCACCCGACCCAGACCCGGCCCCGCCAGCCGTCTTGCCAAAGATGAACAGCGCCACAAACGAGGCGATCGGAAACGCCAGCAACCAGCCTTCACGGCCCGCGTCGGCAATAAAGCCGGCCGCCAGGTACACGACCGCCGCTGCGCACAGGCGCACGATAAAACCGGTCTGGCTGCGTTTCCACGCGGCTTTCATGACGACCCACAGCACCAGGTAGGCGCCGAGCACCGCCAGTGCACCCAGCGGGATGGCCAGCCAATGGATAAAGTTGACGTCAACATAGTGGTCCGCCACCAGCAACCCGGCAATGTAGACGAGCAACCCGATCACGCAGTAGAACACCGTGCGCGCCAGCCACAGGGCGCCGAAGGTCGCGCCGCCGATCAGCAGGGTCAGTGGCAACAGCAGCAGGTAGATTGGCCAGTCGCGGCCGCCACCAAAAATCGCCAGCAGCACCGTGGCCACCACGGCCGCAAGCAATGCGCGGCGCCAGGGCAGCTTGCCGGCGGCCATCAGCACACCGCCGATGCCACCGACGATAAACGCCAGCAACACCGCAATCGCCTGGGGGTTGATACCGGGGCCGGCGACTTTGGGCAAGTCGCCGCCGTCCACCAGCACCACCAGGTCAGTCACGCCCTGGGCCACGCCACCGGCATAGTCGCCCTGGCGAAACGCGGGGGTGATGTGTTCTTCGATGATGCGATGGGCCAGCAGGTCGGTAACGGTGCCTTCGAGCCCGTAGCCGACTTCGATACGCACCTTGCGGTCGTCCTTGGCCACCACCAGCAGGATACCGTCGTTGACGTCCTTGCGCCCCAGCTTCCAGGCGCGGAACAGTTGGTTGGCGTAGTCCTCGATGCCAACACCGCCGGTGCTGGGCACCAGCAATACCGCCACCTGCGAGCCTTTGCGCTGCTCCAGCGCGGCGAGCTGCTCTTTGAGGCGGGTGGTGGTGTCGGCGTCGAGAGTGTTGGTGAGGTCGATCACCCGCTGGTCGAGGGCCACGCCGATGGGCGACGTGTCGGCCTGGGCGGTGATAAACAGGCCGGCAGACATCAGCACCAGCACGCTCAAGACGGATTGCTGCAACCACCGCATCATGTTTGTTACCTGAAGTTTCTTCCTGAAGCGCCGACTTTAACCGATCCAGCGCGTCCGGCAACGACGTAAGATCTTGCAATATATTTTCAATAACGCCACCATTGAGAATCATTGTCATTCACCAGGTGGCGTCGTCCGTGTTGCTCAGTCCTCCTTCCTGCTCGCCCTCGCGCAACGCAGTCCTGCACCGTCTGTTTGGTGACCATCACCACTGGTTGCTGGAGCGTCTGCGCGTGCGCCTGGGGTGTCGTGAAGACGCGGCTGACCTGGCAGCGGAAACCTTCGCCCAGGTGGTGGCCATGCCCGACCCGCACGCGATCCGCGAACCCCGCGCTTTGTTGAGCACCATCGGCAAGCGCCTGATCTTCGCGCGCTGGCGGCGCAATGACATCGAGCGCGCCTACCTTGAGGTGCTGGCCAGTTTGCCCGAAGCCGTGGCGCCCTCGCCTCAGGAGCACTGGCTGGTAATTGAAGCGTTGATGGAGGTTGACCGCCTGCTCGACGCGCTGTCCTCCAAAGCCCGCGCGGCGTTCCTGTACAGCCAGCTCGATGGCCGCACCTATGCCTGTATTGCACAGGAGCTGGGCGTGTCGGTCACGCGGGTGCACCACTATGTGGTGCAGGGCCTGACGGCCTGCTACCGGGCCAAACCGTGAGCACGTTGCCGACAGCAGTGGCACAGGCCATCGAGTGGTATGCGCGGCGGGGCTCGGGCGCTTTCGATGGGCTGTCCCAGGCGCAGTTCGAGCAGTGGTTGAGCGCCGATCCCAGTCACCAGGACGCCTGGCACACCCTCACCCATCAGTTGGACCGCACGCTGCTGCCGCTGGCGCGGCAACAGGGCTCGCGCCAGGCACTCAATAGCGTCAACCTAAGCCGTCGTCGCCTGTTGCGTGGCGCGCTGGCCGTCGGCGCCGTGGCGGTGGGCACGCCGCTGCTGACCTTGCGCGGCGGCCCGTTGCATACGCGTTGGGGCGCAGATTTACGCACCGCCACCGCCGAGCGGCAGCGGTTCGCGCTGGAGGATGGTTCCTCGCTGCTGCTGAATGCCCAAAGCGCGGTGGACCTGGATTTCAGCGCCACGCAACGCACTGTGCAGCTATTGCGCGGCGCGGTGCTCGCGCAGGTGCTCAACGATCCGGCACGCGCCTTTGTGTTGCAGTGCCCGTGGGGCGAGGCGCGGCTGATGAGCGGGCGCTGCATGCTCAGCGTGCAAACGGGCACGGCGCAGTTGTGGGCCCTGGAGGGGGAGCTGGAATTGCGCAGTACCGGCACCCGGCAGCGGCTCGCCAGTGGCGAGGGTTTGACCTTCGACGGGCACGCCTGGCAACCGATTGCCGGGCGCTATATCGATGAGCGCGCCTGGGCCAAGGGCTTGCTCGAAGTGCATGACCAAACTCTCGGGCAGGTGATCGAGCACCTCAGGCCCTATCACACCGGGCTGTTGCAAGTGTCGACGCGGGCCGCCGCGCTGCGCATTTCCGGAGTGTTCAGCCTGAATGACAGCCGCCAGGCCCTGGCCGCGCTCCAGGATGTGCTGCCGTTGCAGGTAGTGTCGTACCTGGGTGTGTGGACGCGTATTGACCTCGCCTGACTTTATTTTCACGGCCCCCTTAAAAAATCGCGCACTCAGGTTACAGACCTAGCAGAAACGCGCAGAACGCGCCCCCGTCTAGAGCCCTACCGAGTCCACGCCATGCACCCGAATACGTTGTTCCCGCTGCTGATCGGCGGCTGCCTGCTGAGCTGTGTCGCCCTGGCGGCCGAACCCGCGCAAGACTTCGACCTGCCCGCCGGTTCGCTGGCCGTTACGCTGATCAATATCGGCCAGGCCAGTGGTCGCCAGGTGCTGTTTATTCCCGCGGATGTCGACGGGCGCCAGGCCCGTGCAGTGCGCGGTCACTTGAGTGCCGCCGAGGCGGTCAGCCAGGCCTTGCAAGGCACCGGCTTGCGTGCACGAATTACCGCCAGCGGCGCGCTGAGCGTGCAACCCGCTGGCGGTGATGGCGTGACCCTGGATGCGATCAATATCGATGGCCGCGCAAGCAGCGTGGCGAGCGACGACGACCAGAGTTACGTGGCCCAGCGCACCCGCGTCGGTACCAAGACCCGCACCGAGTTGGTGAAAGTCCCGCAGTCGGTGTCGGTGGTGACCCGCGCTGAACTCGACCAGCGCAAGAGCGACAACCTCTCGGACTCGCTCAAATACACCCCGGGCTTCAGCAGTCAGCCAAGCAGTTTCAGCCGCACGGCGGACGACTACACCCTGCGCGGTTTCAACGTGGGTGCGGGCACCGGCGGGATCTTGCGTGACGGCATGAAGTTGCAATCCAACCCCTATGACGGCAGCGTCGAGGCCTACGGCCTGGAGCGCGTCGAAGTGCTCAAGGGCGCGTCCTCGGTGTTGTACGGCCAACTCTCGCCGGGCGGCATGATCAACACCGTCAGCAAGCGCCCCACGGCTACGCCGCTGCACGAAGTGGGCGTGGAGGTGGGCAACTACAACCGCCGTCAGTACACCCTCGACCTGGGTGGCCCGCTGGATGAGCAAGGCCAATTCAGCTATCGCCTGACCGGCCTGTGGCGCGACAGTGACACCCAGGTCGACCACATCGACGATGACCGCCGCTACATTGCACCGGCGATCACCTGGCAGCCCAACGAAGACACCTCGCTGACGGTGCTCGCCAGCCATCAGGAAACCTACACCGGGTTTTCGCCGCCGATGAGCTACCGCATGAGCACCTACAGCGCCACGCCGGGCTACAAGATCGGGCGTGACCAGTTTGTCGGCGAGCCGGGGTATGACCATTTCAACAACCGCATGGACACTCTGGGCTATCTGTTCGAACACAGCTTCAGCGATCAACTCAAGGTCAACCACAGCCTGCGGTATTTCCAGGCCAATACCGACTGGAACTACCTGATCCCGGTGGCCATTTCCGGCACGCAACTGAGCCGGCGCTACAGCGATCGCCAGGAACGCTCCACCGGCTGGACCACCGACAACAACCTCAGTTACACCTTCGACAGCGGCGCCTGGCGCCACGAGTTGCTGGTGGGCGTGGATTACTACCACAAGACCTACGACTCCCACCGCTACATCAGCGCCACCGCCGCGCAACTGGCACCGCCGCTGAACCTGGCCAACCCGCAATACACCGGCGTGGGCGCCAATACCGCCGCCGACAGTGGTTCGGATTTGCACAGCGCCCAGGCCGGCATCTACCTGCAGGACCAAATCACCTTTGACGACAAATGGATGCTGTTGCTCGGCGGTCGCCAGGACTGGGCCGACAGCGTCACCACCACCTTCGCCACCGAAGCACGGGCCACGCGTGGCGACAAGAAAGCCACCGGCCGCGTCGGCCTGGTGTACCTGGCGGACAACGGCCTGGCGCCGTACGTGAGTTACAGCCAGTCATTCCAACCGGCCAGCGTCAGCAACCCGGCCTTCGGCAATGCCTTTGCGCCGCTGGAAGGTGAGCAATACGAAGTGGGCCTGCGCTACCAGCCACCCGGCAGCGACACCCTGCTCAGCGCTGCGGTGTACCGCCTGGACCAGGACAACTCGCTGAGCCTGGACAGCCTCACCAACACCTATGTGCAATACGGCAAGACCCGCACAAAAGGCGTGGAGCTTGAAGCCAAAAGCAACCTCACCGACAACCTGCAACTCAGCGCCGGCTATGCCTACACCGATACCCATGTGCTCGAAGACCAGACCGTGAGCAACATCGGCAAGCGCATCGAAGGCATCCCGTACCACAGCGCCAGCGTGTGGGCGAGTTACCGCCTGGCCAGCTTGGGCCTGGAGAAACTGCGCATCGGCGGCGGCGCGCGCTACACCGGCACCACCCGCACCACACCCAGCGCGTACGCAGGCAAATTACCGGCCTATACCCTGGTGGATGCGCTGGTCAGCTATGACCTGAATGCAAACTGGCAAGTGCAGGCCAAGGCTCAAAACCTGTTCGACAAAAAATACCTGTACTGCAACACCACCTGCCGTTACGGCGACGAGCGCAGCGTGCTCGGCTCGGTCACCTATCGCTGGTAAGCCAGGGCTGCGAATCAACCGAGACTGTCGACCCGGCCCTGCATCACCGGCGTAACGCTCCCGGTCAACAGCACACCGCCCTCGCCCGCCCAGTGCACGGTGACGGTGCCGCCGTCGCATTGCACCTGCACCGTGGCATCCAGCAGCCCACGCCGGATGCCGTTGACCACCGCCCCGCAGCAACACGAACCGGAGCCCAACGGCACGCCGCCGCCGCGCTCCCAGATGCGCAGGCGGATGTGCCCGCGGTCCAGTACCTGCACAAAATGCACATTGGTCTTGGCCGGGAACAATGGATGATTTTCCAGTGCAGGGCCCAAGGCGGCCACATCGATGGCGGCCATGTCGTCGACAAAAAACGTGCAATGCGGATTGCCCATGCTGCACGCCGCGGGGCTGCCAGCGATGGGCAAAGTGCATGTATCCATCGCCTCCGCCAGCGGCACCTGCGCCCAGTCCAGCGACGGCTCGCCCATGTTCACCGACACGCGCTGGCCCGCCTCGCGCACGCAGGTCAGCAAGCCGCGATCGGTGCGCAGCACAATCGAATGGGTGTTGGTTTCATGCATCAGCCGGTCGGCGACGCCACGGGTGGCGCTGCCGCAGGTGGCCAGTGGCGTGCCGTTGGGGTTCCAGAATTTGATGCGCGCGGCGGCGTCGTCACAGTCGAGCATCACCGCCAGCTGGTTGAAGCCGATGCCGGTGTGGCGGTTGCCCAAGTGGCGGGCGAGTTCGGGGGTGATCGGGTCGTCGAGGCCACGGCGGTCGATGATGAGGAAGTCGTCGCCATGGGCGTGCATTTTTACGAAGGGCAAGGTCATGCAAAAGCGTCCTGGGGGGTCTTGTGGCCTTTCGCATGAAAAGGCCTGTCGATTTCATGTTCTATCCCGAATCGACCGGAAAGCGCTTTGCGCCCGCCGGCTGTCAATGCAAGCGCGCGACTGTCGAGGTCCTGGATCACCCACTTGCGGCGGATGAACGTGTGTAGAACGGCCGCCCCCAGCGCACCGGCAAGATGCGGGCGCCGCACACTCCAGTCCAGGCACGGGCAGGCGAAACGCCGTCGCTGGGCCCGGACTTTTTCTACCTCGATACCGAGTTCGGCCATGGCTTTTTCGCCGCTTAGCGTCAGCGCATAGGCACGGCTTTCCAGCATTGGCGTGAGCCAGCCAGACGCCACGAAATGGTCATGCAGCTGTACCGCCAACTCGCCCGCCATGTGGTCATAACAGGTGCGCACGAACTGCAATCGGGAGGGGGTCGTTGCGACATACTCCGGCGCCGCGTTCTGGCTGATCACCATCAGCGCCTCGATGGCCTCGGCCACGTGCGCGTCCGCCAGGCTGTAGTAACGATGCCGGCCCTGGCTGGTCAGCCGGACCAGCCCGTCCTCCTTCAGCCGTGTGAGGTGTGCGCTCGCGGTGGACGCGCTCACCTCGGCAACAACGGCCATTTCGGTACTGGTGCGGGCGTGGCCGTCCATCAGCGCACAGAGCATCTTCGTCCTTGCAGGTTCGGCGATAGCACCGGCCACCCTGGAAATGGCGGTGTCATGGCGTTGAACTTCCATATTTCGTTCCTGAGCGAATCGTCGGCGTGAGGGATGTTCGATAGTAGCTGTTCTTTGCCCGCAGGACTCGCGCCATGACGCCATTTGAAGCCGCTACCCAGGCTGATCCTTACACGTATTACTCAAGCCTCAGGCAGCAGAGCGGCCTGATGTTCGATCCAGGCCTTGGTTTGTGGGTCGCAAGCAGCGCCAGCGCTGTCGAGGCGGTGTTGGGGCATGCCAACTGCCGAGTACGCCCCCTCAACGAACCGGTTCCTGCTGCCATTGCGCAAGGCAGCGCAGGGGTGATTTTCGGTCGACTGATGCGCATGAACGAAGGCCCGCAGCACCAGTGCCCCCGGCGCGCCATGCAACCGGCCTTGAGCGCGACAGGGACAAATGACATCGCAGGCATCGTGTCACGGCTGGTCGATGATTTGGAAAACCCACGGGAAAACCTGGATGAGTTGATGTTCACGTTACCGGTGTGCGTTATTGCCACGCTGATCGGAATCCCCTTAGGCCAATTAAAGGAAACGGCGAAGCTGACACGAGATTTCGTCGCTTGCCTCTCACCCTTGAGCGACGAGATTCAGCTCGGCAAGGCCGACCACGCCGCCACTCGACTGAGCGCATTATTCAACGTGCTGCTGCGTCACGGCGATGATCCCAGCGCCATTTTGAAGGGGTGCAAGGCCACGGCCTGGAACGATCAACCGGGATTGATCGCCAACCTGATCGGCCTGCTGTCACAGACGTGCGAGGCCACGGCTGGCCTGATCGGCAACACACTGGTCGCGCTGCAGCACCAGCCTGAATTGATGGAACAACTGCGCGCTGCACCGGCGCTCGTCACTGACCTGGTGGCAGAGGTGGCGCGCTACGACGCACCGGTGCAAAACACCCGGCGATTCGTGGCCAAGCGATGCACGATCAACCGGTCCGTTCTTGAGGCCGGCGATACGGTTTTAGTGCTGTTGGCCTCCGCCAACCGGGACCCGCTTGCCAACCCGGACCCCGATCGTTTTTGGCTGAAACGAACGGGGCGACGCACCTTCAGCTTCGGTGCGGGCAGGCATGCATGCCCAGGCGAACACCTTGCATTGGCTATCGCCGCCGAGGCGATTCTGGCATGGTTGCAGCGGCAGCCGCCCTCACTTGGTCGTCCCTTGGCGTGGCGTTATCGACCCTCCCTGAATGGTCGTATACCCCAGTTCTGCTGAGGTCGGTCACACGAACTTCATCCAACATCCGGCAGGAGTCGCCCTCATGCTAATCGTCTTCAGCGGCTTGCCCGGCACCGGCAAGACCACCCTCGCCCGTGAACTGGCACGCCGGACGGAGGCGGTGTACCTGCGCATCGACGTGATCGAACAGGCGATTCGCGACGCCGGCGTACTCGCCGGCGATGTGGGCGCCAGCGGCTACGGCGTGGCGAATGCACTGGCGCTGAGCAATCTGCGGTTGGGCCACACGGTGGTTGCAGACTGCGTGAACCCGGTCAGGGAAAGCCGCACAGCCTGGATGGCCACTGCCTTAGCGGCAGGCGTGGCGCTGCTCGATATCCAGGTGGTATGCACAGATCGGCAGGAGCACAGGCGCCGTGTCGAAAGCCGCTCGGGTGACATCCCCGGCTTGACGCCGCCCACCTGGCAATCGGTCTCGGCTCACGAATACGAGCCCTGGGATGCGCCGGTTTTTACCCTCGATACGGCGGAGATCACAGCGGCACAGGCTGTCGATGTGATCCTCACACGTATGCACCCGGCACCTTGTACCTGAGTGAGGCCCCCCATCCGCTACAGCACACTGCCCATGGCCTTCATCAACACCGGGTCACGCGCGTAAATGTCCGGCGCGTAAATCAGGTCACCCTGGCCGTCGACTTGCACGGTCCAGTAGCCCAGCAGCACCGGCACCGGGGTGGCCAGGCGGAATTCGTGGGTCAGGCCGGTGGCCAGCAACTCATCGGTGCGCGCGCGCTCGGCCGGGCTGACCAGCAGGTCGCGCAGCAGCAACGGCTGTTCAACCCTCACGCAACCCGAACTGAACGCCCGTGGCCCCTTGGTAAACAACGGCTGGCTGGGGGTGTCGTGCAGGTACACCGAGTACGGGTTGGGAAAACGCATCACGATTTTACCCAGCGGGTTGCGCGGGCCGGCTTCCTGGCGCAGCAGAATGTTGCCGGGGCGCGCCCAGTCGACTTGCTCGGGGGTCAGCGGGCGGCCTTCGGCGTCGAGGACTTGCAGGTTTTGCTGGCGCAGGTATTCGGGGTTGAGGCGGATGGCCGGCAGTTTGTCCTCGCGCATGATGGTCGGCGGGATGGTCCAGGTGGGGTTGAGGGTCAGCCGGGTAATGCGTGATTTGAGCAGCGGCGTCTGGCGTTCGGCGCGGCCCACTTGCAGGCGGGTCTGCCACACCGGGATGCCGCTCTGGTAGACGCTCAGTTGCGCGGCGGCGACGTTGACCAGCACGCCTTCGGGCTCCAGGTCCTGGGCGAGCCAGCGGAAACGTTCGAGGTTGATGCGCAGCTGTTCGCGGCGAATCGCCGGGCTGATGTTCAGTTCGGTCACGGTGCCGGCGCCAATCACGCCGTCCGATTGCAAGGAGTGGCTGAGCTGGAAGGCCTTGACCGCCTTGACCAGGTCTTCACGGTATTGCCTGGCGTTGCCGGTGGGCGCCTTGGCCAGGTAGCCGCCGTGGTACAGGCGCTGCGCCAGTTCCGGCACGCGCGGGTCTTCCATGCCGGGGCGCAGCAGCGGGCCGGTGGCGACCGGGTCCCAATGCGGCAAGGGTTGCTGGCGCACGGCGGAATACGCGTTGCGCAAACTGCGGTAAAGATCGGCGCTGGGGCGTGCCTGGTCGAAGGCCTGGGCCAGGTCTTGCTGGCCGACGGCGGCCAGGGCCAGCACTTCGGTGTCGGGGTCGTGGGCCGGTGGCTGGGAATGCCACAGCGGTTCGAAACGCGACTGCTGTAAGCGCCCATAATGCAGATCCTGCAGGGCTTGCAGGTACGCCTGGCTGATGCCGATATCGCTGCACAGCACGTTGGCCGTGGCGTCCGCCGCAGGCAGGCTATAGTGGGTGGGGTCCAGGCCGTCGTCGGCGAGCATCAGCAATTGCGCGTGCAACGCTTGTCGGCGCTCGTCGGCCGACCACAGCGGCACATCACCCTGCTGCTGGTAAAAGGCTTGCAGCCGCGCTTGCGCGGCGGCATCAATCTGCGGCGCGAGGCCGGGGCAGACACTCAGCAGTTGTGCCAGCGCCTGCTGCACCGGTGCCGTGGCCACCAGCGTCGGCGGCGCGACAGGGAGCGCGTCGTCCGGCAGAAGTTCGGCTGTCGCGACCAGTGGTGCAACGAGCAGGCAAATGCTCAAGTAACATGCGTGTTTTTTGAACAATGGCTTGGCTCCAATCCACAGTGGGGGGATTTACTGTAGATGCTGACTTTTATGTGCCGTCTCGGTTTAGTCACCGTGACCCTGGCTACCTTGAGCAATTTTGCGCTCGCTGCCAATGGGACTACTCCTAACTTGTATAGCAGCCTGGCGCGCTCGGCTCCAGAACTCAATCCCACTGTACTGAAAAGCGCCCTGAGCGCGGTGCAGTGCGCGGTCAATAATGGCGAGGAACGCTCAGAGCGCCTGGCCGTGATTGACTACTCCCAGCCTTCGACCGCTCGTCGGCTGTGGATCTTCGATCTGCGCAAAAAGACCCTGGTGCTGCGCGACCTGGTGGCCCATGGCGCCAAGTCCGGGGAAAACTTCGCCACTCAGTTCTCCAACCTCGAAGGCAGCCACCAATCCAGCATCGGCTTGTTCCGCACCCAGGAGAGCTACCTCGGCACCCACGGCTACTCGCTGCGCATGGATGGCCTGGAGCCGGGTTTCAACGACCAGGCCCGCGACCGCGCCATCGTGATTCACGCCGCCGACTATGTCAGCCCGTTGTGGAGCAAGCGCGAAGGCCGTATCGGCCGCAGCCAGGGTTGCCCGGCCGTGCGCCCGCAGGTGGCGCGCCAGGTGGTGGATAAGCTCAAGGACGGGCAGTTCATGTTTTCGTGGTACCCCGACCAGCGCTGGTTGAAGTCTTCGACGTACCTCAATTGCAAACCCCAACAGGTGGCGAGTAGTCGTACAATCCGTGGTGGTTAGCCTGTCCCCACAGATATAAGAGAGCGTCGAATGCTTTTACATAAATCCACCTGGATCGAGATCGGGCAGTTTCTGGAGCGCAGCCGCACGGTGGTGATCCCCATCGGGTCCAACGAACAGCACGGCCCCACCGGCCTGCTCGGCACCGACTGGATGTGCCCGGAAATCATCGCCCATGAGGCACAGCAAAACGCCGACATCCTGATCGGCCCGACCTTCAATATCGGCATGGCCCAGCACCACTTGGGTTTCCCCGGCACCATTTCACTGCGCCCTTCCACCTTTATTGCCGCGATTGGCGACTGGGTGCGTTCGCTGGCCGGGCATGGTTTTGAAAAGATCCTGTTCCTCAATGGCCACGGCGGCAATATCGCGACCATCGAAGCCGCGTTTTCCGAGCTGTACGCCGAGGCCAGCTTTGGCCGTCGCCCTGCCGGGTTTGCCTTGAAACTGGTGAACTGGTGGGACCTTGAAGGCGTCACTGACCTGGCTCACCGCCAATTCCCGGTGGGCCATGGCAGCCACGCCACACCGTCGGAGATTGCGGTAACGCAGTGGGCGTACCCGGACGCGATCAAGTCAGCCGACTATTCGCCGCAAATCGCCAACACCGGCCCCATCCGCGAAGCCCTTGATTTCCGCGCACGCTTCCCCGACGGGCGCATGGGCTCGGACCCGGCACTGGCGACGGTGGAAAAAGGTGGTGAGTTGGTGGCATTGGCGGCTCAAGGGCTGGTCAAGACCGTCACCCATTTCAGCAACGAGGCAAAACCCTAAGCCCTCCCACCTTGGTTACTTGCAGTCCTGCGCCGCCAACTCGAGCCGCGACGGCGTGAGCGCCGACGCCAGCGGCTTGCGCTCATACAGGAACACCTTGCCGCCGTCCTGGGACTTGTACGCCTCCAGCACATCATCGGCGGCAATCTTGCTGGTCAACACCACCCTGGCGTGGCGCGAGTTCTGCGTCACCGTCGAGGTGATCCCGTGCTTTTCCAGCTTGGGCAACACACATTGCACGTAGGCTTCGGGGCCCTTGCTGGTTTGCAGGGTCAGGGTCGGTGCGTTAGGGGCGGAAACACAGCCGGCCAGCGACAGAACGGTGACCGGTACGAAAAAAGAGCGCATGAAAAATCCCTGGATATCAATAAAAGTTCACGTTAACTGGCGCGAATCAACGCCTTGAGCGACGCATCGAACTGCTTCAAGGCATCGAGCTGCACATCCCGCTGCTGCTCGATCTGCGCGGCAATCTCCGGTGCCGCCTTGTCGCGCACCCACACCGATGGCACCTGCTTGTGTACCGAGCCTTCGGCCTTGGCGATGTATTGCAGGTTCGCGTCATAGAACCGCGCAATAAACCGCGCCTCAACCTGATCATTACGCTGGGTCAGCAGTTGATTATGGGTGTCGAGCATCACCACCACATCGGAGTGAGCCTGCACCAGGGCATCCAGATTGTCGTAGACAGTCACCGACAAAAAGGTGCCTTGCAGCGAGCTCATCAACCAATCAATGGCCAGTTCCGGGTCGGAGCTGTTGACGAACGCCTGGCGGATACGCCCGTCGAGGGCATCCCTGGCGCCGTTCAAGGCCATCTCGTGGTAGCGTTCAAGGTAGCTGAGATTGTCGCGGGTGTTGTCGCTCAGCAACACACCCACCGTTTGCGTACGGCGCAGGGAGTCTACGCTACCGGCGATTGGTAGCAAATGGCCTTCAGGTAATTCAGCGGCAATGGCCGCCGTGTTCATGACTGCCGTGCCGAGCATCAGGGCCATCAAAGCCAGTTGAATAAATGTCCTCATCGCGCATTTCCTTGGGCCGCGTGTCGATGAGGGCAATTTTGCGCCATTGCGGTAAAAACAGAACTTGCGTTACGTGATGGTGACTATTATCTGAACCGATAGTGCACTGATAAAACCTATAAGGACCGCGCCATGAAGCCCCACCAGAAAACCTTCGACCGCATCCGCGAAGCCGTACTGCCGGAGTTTCGCGAGCGGGTCGCCGATTACCTGGTCGACTATGAACAGGTGCTGCAGGACCCGGCGGCCGATACCGACCAGGCCTTCGCCAGCGCCCAGCAATTGCGCGGCTACCTGCGTGGCCTGAATACCACGCGGGTGCTGGGCATGGCGGATTGGGAAGACCTGGACCGGCGCGTGGAACAGGCGTGGCCTAAAACGCAGGTCTTGGCAGATTGACCCATTCCTGCACCGAAGGCCGCTGCCACTGGCGTTGCGCGTAATCGACCAGTTCGGGCGGCACGCTGTCACCATTAAGGATCAGGCGATTGAGCATCACCGCCAGGTCCACATCGGCAATCGACCACTCGCCGAACAGGTAGGCCGGGTTACCGGCCAACAGCGCCTGCGCCGCGCTGATCAACTTGTCGGCAGCTGCCTTGGCCTCGGGCGACAACGCCGGCATTGTCTGCCCGCAGAACACCACCAACGTCGAGCGCTCCTGGCGGACCGGCAGCAAATCGCTGCGCAGCCACGCCTGTACCTGTCGCGCCCTCGCCCGCTGCTTTGGGTCGGCCGGATAGATCGGCGTCTCGGGGTACGCCTGCTCCAGATACTCGGTGATGGCTGAGGATTCCGACAGCGCAAAATCGCCCTCCAGCAAGGTCGGCACGCGCTGGGTCAGCGACAACCGGGCGAAATCCGCCGCGCGGTTTTGCGCGGCGTCCAGGTCCAGGGTTGCCAGGTCGAAGGCCAGGCCCTTTTCCCGCAGGGCAACAAACACCGACATCGCGTAAGGGCTGGTGTAGACCGAATCAACATAGAGGCGCAACGAGGGCGGGTGCATGGGCAAGGCTCCTTGAGTGAAACCCCACGCTACGAGATGTGCGGCGAGAAAGACAATGCGCTGTTTTTATGGGGGCATTCCTGGCGGGAATAACACCGCTCAATTGTGACCGGAAAGCCTGCCAGGGTAGACTCGCCGCCTGCTTACACCTCCGTACCGTTGAAAAAGGATTTTCGTCTTGCGCCTCCCATTCGTAGTGTTCTTGTCTTGCTTCAGCGCGCCCTACATGGCGTTGGCCAGCGACCTCCCGGCGCTACCCGGTGAGGCGCAGTACCAGCAAGCCGCCGCCCTGTTGAAGAAAAGCGACGCCGAGTACGCCGACCTGATGCGCTCGGTGCTGGAAAAGAAGACCTCGGCAGATGTCGATGTGAAGAAAGCGAACTTGGCGCTCACGCGTCAACTCTTGAGCGATGCGGCGCAGGCGGGGCACCCCATCGCCGAGTATCGCCTGATGCTGCTTTATCAGGTCTACATGGTTCCCGGCAAAGAACAGGAGATGTGCCAACTGGCAGCGTCAAGCCTGGAGCACGGTTTTGCCCCCGCCGCGTTGTACTTGGATAACGCCTGCCTGGACTACGTGCTGGGCCCCACGTACGTGCCGGCACTGCAGAACGCCCTGACCCGACAACACGACTTTGCGCGTTACTACCCCCAGCCCGCAGTATGGTTGACCTGCGGCGCGCCGCCCACCGGGGTCGAACTGCAATTAGGCAGCGAAAACGATTACCGAGCCGAAATCTATAAAGTGCTCGCCAGCCGCACCGATCGCAAAACCGCCATGCCGTTGCGCATCGAATACCTCGAGAAAGCGCTGAAAACCAACGGCTGCCCCTTCGCGCGCAAGCGTTTGGAGACCTACCGGGAAGCTCGGTAAGCCAGGGCCTTACCCGGAAAACCCGCCCTTATCCAAAAATGCGCGTTCATCGTCCGTGGTTTCCCTGGCGAGCACAGCATTGCGATGCGGAAAGCGCCCGAAGCGTTCAATGATTGCTGCGTGTTCCTTGGCCCAGTGATAAGTGCTGGCGTCCAGCGTCTGGTTGAGGGCGAGGGAGCGCTGCTGGTCGGCGGTGTTCTCGGCGTGTTCGAACGGCAGATAACAGAACGCCCGCAAGGACGGTTCAAGCTGCTGGTCGAGGCCGGCGTCGACCATGCGCGCGGCATACAGGCGCGCCAGTGGGTCGGTGGCGAACATGTGTGCGGTACCGCGAAACGCATTGCGCGGGTATTGGTCGAGCAGGATCAGCAAGGCCAGCGCGCCGTCCGCCGAGTCCAGCCAGCTTTCCAGCTCGCGTCGGGCGGCTTGCAGGTGGGTGGCATGGAAGGTGTCGCGGAAGGTCGCGTCAAAGGCATCGTCCTTGGCGAACCAGCGCTTGGGGCCGGCGTGTTTCCAGAAGTCGATGACGGATTGCGGGGAGTGCTCAAGGGTCTTCACAGTCGGTGCCTCCAGGTCCTGTATAGGCTCGCTTGGGTGAGAGCCGGGCTTGCCGCGATGCAAACCCCTCGGTGTATCAGCCGCACCTTGGCGAGGCAATCGCGGGCAAGCCAGCTCCCACATAAGCTCGCCCCTGCAGTTGACCGTGTTTGGCGGTTAGAAGTCCACCGTCGCCGACAGCTTCACCGTGCGCGGCTCGCCCTGGGTCAGGTAGTTATTGGCAGTCGAGGCCGACGCCCAGTACGCCTTGTTCGCCACGTTTTCGACGTTGGCGCGCAGGGTGATGTACGTGTCGTCGGCTTTGAAGCCATAGCGGGCACCGAGGTCGACGCGGGTCCAGGCCGGAATGCTCAGGCTGTTGCCGGCATCCACGTACTCGCCACCGGTGCGCAGCAGCCGTGCGTTGACGGCGGCACCCTGGACACCTGGGATATCCCAGTCGGCACCGAGGTTGTACTGGAAGCGCGGCACGCCGGCGGCGCGGTTGCCGTCGGTGAGACCGTTGGAGGTGCTCTGCAACTCGGTGTGCATCCAGGTCGCACCGGCGAGTAGACGCAGGCCATCGACCGGCTCGCCGAAGACGTTCAGTTCCACGCCCTTGTTGATTTGCTCGCCGTCGACGCTGAAGGTGTTCGTGCCATTCGGATTGCGGTTGGTGGCGCTGTTGGGTTGCTCGATGCGATAGACGCCGAGCGTCGCACCGAAGCTATCCCAATCGAGCTTGACCCCGGCTTCTGTCTGTTTGCTGCGATTGGGCGCAAAGGTGACATTGGGGTTGGTGACCCCCGTCGACGGCGACGTCGGCCCCTGGGCCAGGCCCTCGATGCGGTTGGCATACAACGACACGTGTTCCCACGGCTTGATCACCAGGCCATAGACCGGCGTGGTAATCGACTCGGCATAGTTGGCATTGCGCACGCCGGTGGTGGTGTTCCACGCATCCACCTCAATCGTTTGGCGCCGCACGCCCAGGGTGAGCAATACGCGATCGTCAATAAAGCCCAGGGTGTCGGACACCGCCGCACTCTTGATGCGGTTCTTGCCGACGATGCGTGGGTCATGAACGTCGCTGCCGAAGTACGTCACGCTCGGGCGCGGTATCTGCGTCGGGTTGTACAGGTTGCCCGGCTGGCGGTTGGCGCGCAGGATCGCCTCGAACGCCGAACGCTGCTCACCCCAGATCCCGGACAAACCGGCGTTCACCTGATGGGTCACCGGCCCGGTGCTGAAATGCCCGTTCAAGCCGCCCATGGCGCTCTTGTTGTCCTCGTCATGGGGCGAGTACAGAAAGCCGACCTGCCCTGCGCCGTTATTGCCCACATACAGCGAGGAATACTGACCATTTTCCCGCGTGTGCTTGGCGCCGCCGCCCACATAGGCCGTCCAGTTTTCATTCAGGTCGTACTCGGCATTGAACATGCCGTAGGTGTCTTCCAGCTCCGACCAACTCCAGTCCTGGGCGTAGTTATCCTTGGCCGATGGGGCCTTGGGCACTTTGGTGCCGGTGGGGTAAACCACTGAACGGCCATTGTTGATGCGTTCTTTCTGGTAACCGAAATCGGTCGACACCCGCAGGCGATCGCCACGGTAATCCAGGGCTATGGCCACCAATTGCGAGCTCTTGAATTCATCCTCGACGGCCGTGTCGCCGCCGTGCCGGGCCAGGTTGACCCGCGCGCCGAAGCGGTTGTCTTCGCCAAAGCGCTGGCCCAGGTCGATATGCCCGCCGGCCTGGCCATCGGTGGTGGTGTCGAGGGTCACGCTGCGGGTGGCAATGTCCTCGGCGCGCTTGGGCACCAGATTGACGCTGCCGCCAATCCCGCTGCCGGCCGGCGACACGCCGTTGACGAAGGCGTTGGGGCCCTTGAACAACTCGACGCGCTCCAGCGCCTCGGTGGTGATGATCTGCCGGGGCAGCACGCCGTACAGGCCGTTAAATGCAATGTCATCAGTGTTCAGCGGCAAGCCACGGATGGTGAACACCTGGGAAAAGTTGCCGAAGCCCGAGGACTGACGCACCGACGCGTCGTTCAGCAACACATCACCCACCGTGCGCGCTTGCTGGTCGGCGATGGTCTTGGCGGTGTAGCTGACCACGCTGAACGGCACGTCATTGATCGAACGGTTGCCCAACACGCCGAGCCGCGCCGAACGCGCCACCTGGCCGCCGCCATAGGTGTCCGCCTGCGCCCCGCTCTCACCGCTGATGGTGGTGGCGCCCAGTTCCAACGCATCGCCGCTGGCCTGCGGCACCACGGTGTAACCGTTCGCGCCGCTGCTTTGCAGGCTGTAACCGCTGCCTTGCAGCAATTGCATGAAGCCCGACTGCGCAGAGTAGCTGCCCTGCAGGCCCGCGCTTTGCTGATCATTCAGCAGCCTGGAATCAAACGACAACGGCACGCCGGACAACGCCGCGAACTGCGCCAGCACATTGCCCAATGGCCCCGGCGCGATGTTGTAGCTGCGTGCCGCGCTGCTCGCAACGTCGGCGGCGACGGCGCTGTGCAGCGGCGCGATGGCGGCCAGCGCAACGGCCAGGCTCAAGGCCTTCAAGGGGCGGATGGGGTGCGATGTGAAGGTCATGGGCATTCCTGTCGGCGCGGTGCAACGTTGAGGGTTCTCCCCTGCACCGGGCGACAACGAAAAAGGTATCAGCGAAAAACCAAAAAAGTTTCAGCGCGGCTCGATCGTCACCCAGTAGCCGCTCAGGCTGCTGACTTTGACCGGCAAGGTGTCCTGCAACAGGCGCAGGCTGGCATCGGTGTCGCGCAACGGGAACGCACCGGAGACGCTCAACCCGGCCACGCTGTCGTGGCAGCGCAACACGCCACGCCGGTAGCGGCCCAGTTCGTCGAGCAAATCCGCCAGGCGCATTTGCTGGGCCAGGAGCATGCCGTTCTCCCAGGCCTGTGCGCCGGCATCCAACGGCGCCACCGCTGCCACGCTGTTGCTGCCGAATGCGCTCTGCTCGCCGGCCTTGAGGATCAGCCCGTGGCTGGCGTGCGCCGGCAGCATTTCCACCGCGCCTTCAAGCACCGCCACGCGGCTGCTCTGCTCGCCGACCCGCACACTGAAATGCGTACCCAGCGCGCGGGCGGTGCCGTGGCGGGTCTGCACGACAAACGGACGATGGCTGGGTGCGGGGTCTTTGGCGGTGGTGATCATCACCTCGCCTTGCAGCAAATCGATACGCCGCACCTGATCGGTGAAGGCGATATTCAGCGAGCTGGCGGTGTTGATCAGCAGGCGCGTGCCGTCGGGCAAGGTCAGCCTGCGTTGTTCGCCGATGGCGGTGTGCTGGTCGGCGGTCCATGCCTGCCAGGGTTTGTGCTGCCACGCCAGCCAGGTCGCCGGCCCTGCCAGCAGCAACAGCCCGAGCGCCTGGCGGCGGCCGAGGTTTTTTTTGCGGCCGATGCGCTTGAGGGTGTCGCCGGCAATCGCGCCGGGCACGCTATTGAAGTCGCCGAGAATCGCCTCCGCACGCTGCCAGGCCTGGGCGTGCTGGGCGCTGCGGCTTTGCCACTGGGCGATGGCGCGGCGGTCTTCGTCGGTGGCGCTGCCCGATTGCAATTGCACCATCCAGTCGGCCGCTTCGCCGAGGATCAGCGGGTCGATCGACGGGCTCATGCCACGCTCAGGCACGCGAGGAAGGCAGCGCGCATGTAGCGTTTGACCGACACCAGCGACACTTTCAGCTCATCGGCGATCTGCTGGTAGGTCAGCCCGTCGATCTGCGACATCAGGAAGGCCTGGCGGGTTTTCTCGGGCAAATCGCGCAGCATGGCCTCGATGCGGTACAGCGCCTCAAGGATCAGCCAGCGGGTTTCCGGCGACGGCACTTCCTGTTCGGGCAGATGGGCGATGGTTTCAAGGTAGGCGCGCTCGACTGCCTGGCGGCGCCAGCTGTCGATCATCAACCCCTTGGCGATATGCGTGAGCAAGGCCCGCGGCTCGCTGCCAAACCCAGCGCTGCCCTGGCGGGTCAGCAGGCGCATGAAGGTGTCGTGGGCCAGGTCGGCTGCGTCGCTGGTATTGCCCAGCTTGCGGTCGAGCCAACGGTGCAACCATCCATGGTGTTCGCAGTACAGGTCCTGGATAGGCAGATTGAGGGGGGACGACATGCAGATCACCGGCCTGGGCCAAGGAGTAATTAAGAATTGATCGCATTCTAGTCTGCACAACGAAGCACGGCAACGCGCAAATTAATGTTATAGGATAACGCCCCTTTTCAACCTGACATGCGACCCCGCCCATGACCGATGCTGTTCCTCTGCGCCAACGCCTGCTGTCCATCGATGCCCTGCGCGGCCTGGTAATCCTGTTCATGCTGCTCGACCACGTGCGCGAGACCTTCCTGATGCAGCGCCAGGTCAGCGACCCGATGAACATCGACACCACCGAGCCCGTGCTGTTTTTCAGCCGCACCCTCGCCCACCTGTGCGCACCGGTGTTCGTGTTGCTCACGGGTTTGTCAGCCTGGCTGTACGGCCAGAAATACCAGGGCCGTGGTGATGTGTCGGCGTTCCTGTTCAAGCGCGGGCTGTTTTTGGTGGTGCTGGAGTTCACCCTGGTGAATTTCGCCTGGACCTTCCAGATGCCGCCCAGCGTGATCTATATGCAAGTGATCTGGGCCATCGGCGTGAGCATGCTCGCCCTCGCCGCGCTGGTCTGGTTGCCGCGCCCGCTGCTGATCGCGGTGGCGCTGGTGATCATCGCCGGGCACAACCTGCTGGACGGCCTGCATTTCGATCCGGGCTCGGCGCTGCATATTCCATGGACCCTGCTGCATGAGCGCAGCTGGATTGAGGTCGGTGACGCGCTGCGCCTGCGCACCACCTACCCGGTGCTGCCGTGGATCGGCGTGATTGCCTTGGGCTACGGCCTCGGCCCCTGGTTTGCCAAGGGCATGCAGCCGGCCTTGCGTCAGCGTTATCTGCTGCTGGGCGGTGTCGGCGCGTTGGTCGGGTTCGTGCTGCTGCGCGCGCTGAATGGCTATGGCGAGAAGCCTTGGCACGCGTATGACAACGGCCTGCAAACGCTGATGAGCTTTTTTAACGTGACCAAGTACCCGCCTTCGCTGCTGTTTGTCGCGCTGACGCTGGGCATTGGCTTGCTGCTGTTGCTGGCGTTTGAACGCGCGGGGCATCGACGCTGGATCGCGGTGCTGGCGGTGTTCGGTTCCGCGCCGATGTTCTTTTATCTGCTGCACCTGTATGTGCTGAAAATCCTGTATGTCGCGAGTGTGGCGCTGCTGGGCCTCAACCATGGCAACTACTTTGGTTTCGACAGTATGGGCGGGGTGTGGCTGGTCGCGCTGCTATTGCCGCTGGCGCTGTATTTGCCGGTGCGCTGGTTCGCCAACCTGAAGGCACGGCGCCGCGACCTGGCCTGGCTCAAGTACCTCTGACCCAACACGGGCTAAATGTGGGAGCGGGCTTGCTCGCGAATACGCAGTGTCAGCGCCAGATATGCCGGCTGACATACCGCTTTCGCGAGCAAGCCCGCTCCCACATTTTTTTACTGCGCTAAGCCAGCTCTGCGCGCAGTTGACGCGCCGCCGTCACCATATGGATCAGCGCCGCTTCGGTCTCCGGCCAGCCACGGGTTTTCAGGCCGCAGTCCGGGTTGACCCATAGCCGCTCAGCCGGAATCCGCTTGGCCGCCTTGCGCAGCAGGTTGGCCATTTCCGACGCATCCGGCACGCGCGGCGAGTGGATGTCGTAGACGCCCGGACCGATGTCGTTCGGGTAAGCGAAGGCTTCGAAGGCGTCCAGCAGCTCCATGTCCGAACGTGAGGTTTCGATGGTGATCACGTCGGCGTCCATTGCCGCGATCGACTCGATCACATCGTTGAACTCGCTGTAGCACATGTGGGTGTGGATCTGGGTTTCGTCACGCACGCCCGAAGCGCACAGGCGGAACACTTCGGTGGCCCAGTCCAGGTACGGCTGCCACTGCGCCTCGCGCAACGGCAGACCTTCACGGAACGCCGCTTCGTCGATCTGCACGATCCGGATACCGGCAGCTTCCAGGTCGACCACTTCGTCACGAATCGCCAGGGCCAGTTGGCGCGCCTGCACTTCGCGGCTCACGTCTTCACGTGGGAACGACCACATCAGCATGGTCACCGGGCCGGTCAGCATGCCCTTCATCACCTTGTTGGTCAGGCCCTGGGCGTAGCGAATCCACGCCACGGTCATGGCTGTCGGGCGGCTCAGGTCGCCAAAAATCACCGCCGGTTTCACGCAACGCGAACCGTAGCTCTGCACCCAACCGAAGCGGGTGAATACGTAGCCGTCGAGTTGCTCGGCGAAGTATTCGACCATGTCATTGCGCTCGGCTTCACCGTGCACCAGCACGTCCACGCCGAGGTTTTCCTGCACCTCGACCGCGTGTTTGATCTCGCTGTGCATCGCTTCGACGTACTCGGCTTCGCTCAACTTGCCGGCCTTGTACGACTGGCGCGCCAGGCGGATCGATGCGGTTTGCGGGAACGAACCAATGGTGGTGGTCGGGAACAGCGGCAGGTTCAAACCGGCGCGCTGTTTCTCGATGCGCTGGGCAAACAGCGACTGGCGCTGGCTGTCCTGGGCAGTGATCGCCGCCACACGGGCTTGCACAGCGGGTTTGTGAATACGTGGCGAAGCCGCTCGGGCGGCTTGCACGGCGCGGCTTTCAGCCAGGGCAGCCCGCACGTTCGGTGCGTCCGGCTGGTTGACGGCCTGGGCCAGCACGGCGACTTCCGCGCACTTCTGTACGGCAAAGGCCAGCCAGCTTTTCAGCTCGGCATCCAGCTGGTCTTCGCGGCCCAGGTCCACGGGGCTGTGCAGCAGCGAGCAGGACGGCGCCACCCACAGCCGGTCACCGAGTTTTTCATGGGCGTGCTGCAAGGTCGCCAGGGCGTTTTCCAGGTCGCAGCGCCAGACGTTGCGGCCATTGACCACGCCCAACGACAGCACTTTATACGCCGGCAGGCGGTCGAGGATGGTCGGGTACTGGTCCGGGGCGCGCACCAGGTCGATATGCAGGCCATCGACCGGCAAGTTAGCGGCCAGGCCGAGGTTTTCTTCCAAACCGCCGAAGTAGGTGGCCACCAGTTTTTTCAGCGGGTCACGCTGGATCAGGTTGTAGGCACGCTCAAACGCGTTTTTCCATTCCTGCGGCAGGTCGAGGACCAGGATCGGCTCGTCAATCTGCACCCACTCCACGCCCAGGTCCGCCAGGCGCTGGAAAATCTGGCCGTAGAGCGGCAGCAGGCGCTCGAGCAAATCGAGCTTGTCAAAATCGCCGCCCTTGGACTTGCCCAGCCACAGGTAAGTCAGCGGGCCGATCACGACCGGCTTGACGGTGTGGCCCAGCTCGCGAGCTTCCTCGACTTCTTCGAACAGCTGATCCCACCCCAAATGGAATTGCTGATCGGCGCTGAATTCAGGCACCAGGTAGTGGTAGTTGGTATCGAACCACTTGGTCATTTCCTGGGCGTGGGCACCGCCGCAGCAGCTGTCGCTGACGCCACGGGCCATGCCGAACAGGGTCTGCAAGGTGGCTTTGCCGTCGGCCGGGCGGAAACGCTCGGGGATCACGCCGAACATCAGCGAGTGGGTCAGCACCTGGTCATACCAGGCGAAATCACCGGCCGGCAGCAGTTCGATCCCGGCCTGCTTCTGCAGCGCCCAATGCGTCTTGCGTAAGTCACGGCCAACGGCGCGCAGGCCGGCTTCGTCGAGCTCACCCTTCCAGAACGCTTCCTGCGCTTTTTTCAGTTCACGGTCGCGTCCAATGCGCGGAAATCCAAGGGAATGAGCGACTGCCATGACTTACAACTCCAATGTCGATATTGATGGCAGCCATTGTCGACAGACACGCATGGTGAGACAAACTCATATTATTCCAGATGATCACAAGATCTACTCATGTTGAGACCCAGTGCAGATAGAACGCGTGAAGCATGAAATACGCGCACGCCGCCAGCGCCAGTCCCATGCAGCGGTTGAACCAGGTAAACGCCGCCGCCCCGCTGATCCGCCGCCCCAACAGCGCGCCGAGTAATGCGTACAGCCACGGCGCACCCACTGCGCCCAGCCCGAGCAAGGCCGAGACGCCAAAGATGGAAGCCCCGGTGATATGCGCCGCCGGCAACATCACACTGGTGATCGGCAACACCGCCACGATGCCCTTGGGGTTGAGCAACTGGATCACCAGGCCATTCCAGAATGTGAGGGCCTTGGCAGGCGCGCTTGAAGCATCCTCAACCGCCGTGCGGGCGGTGAACACCTGGAACGCGAGGTACAACGTATAAAACCCGCCCACCAGTGAGATATACGGCAGCGCTGCCTGGGAGATGATCGCTTCACCGGTGTAGCCGAACAGTACGAACATCAACAGCATCGCGCTGCCCACGCCAATGTAAAAGCCGGTGGAGCGGCGGAATTTACCGGTGAGCCCGGCGTTCAGGCCCATCAAGTTGACGGGCCCCGGGCTGTACATGACGCTGAAGGCGTAGAGGAAGATGTCCATGGGGAACCTGCATGAGTAGAAGTGCCACGAGTCTACTGAGGCGGTTTGCCCGCAATCTTGTACGTTTGTGGTTGATCGCCGTGCATCCATTCCGCGTACTATGCTCAAAGCCAAACATTCAAATGAGCCACCATGATCAAAGCCAGCTTGCGCAGTCACCTGACCCTTTGGTTTGCCGGTTTATCGCTGCTCACGCTGCTCAGCGTGGGTTTCTACGTGGGCCATATCGCCACTGAGCAAATGAAACAAGCGAGTGGCAATGCGCTGCTAAGCACAGCACGCTCGACCGCGGCGTTGCTGGCGGTGCAGTTGCGCGAACGCCAGTTGGAAGTGTCGTTGCTGAGCAAGGCGCCGATCATGCACAGAGGCAACCTCGATGCGCCGGATATCCTGACCCTGATGGAGTTGCGTACCCAGTCGCGCGCCGAGTATGCGTGGATGGGCGTTGCAGACGCCGAGGGGCGTGTGCGCCAGGCGGTCAACGGGTTGCTGGTGAATCAGTCCGTGCAGCAACGGCCGTGGTTCCAAGCGGGCATACGCGGTGAATACACCGGCGACCCGCACGAAGCGGTGTTGCTGGCCAAACTGCTGCCGGGTGCGCCCAATGGCGAGCCACTGCGCTTCATTGATTTCGCCGCGCCGATTCACAACGCCGCCGGCGAAACCATCGGCGTGCTGGGCGCCCACGCTCATTGGCGTTGGGTGACGCAAATGGTCGACTCCGCGACGATGCAGAAGGATGCCCAACCCGAGCTTGAAGCCTTGATTGTCGACTTCGACGGCAAAGTGCTCTACCCCGAGGCGCTGGCGGGTGAGCAGATGCCGCAAGCGAACTTCGGCAAGCCGTCGGGCTGGTCCACCGGCAACGGCTACGTCACCGCGTCGGTGGCAGTGCCCAGCCCATCGAATGCCAAAGTCAGTTGGTACATCATGGTGCGTCAGCCCCTGGAGGTTGCACTGCAACCGGCGCGCGTGCTGATGTACAAACTGTTGCTGCTGGGCGTGCTGGCGGCCGTGGTGTTCGGGCTCGTCGCGTACTACCTGGCGTCGACCCTCAGCCGGCCGATCGAACGGCTGGCCAAATCCGCCAAACAGGTGCAAAACCATCAGCCCGGTGCGGTATTCCCCCAAGACCATCCCGTGCTGGAAATTGCCCAGTTGGGCCGCTCGCTCACCGGCATGACCCAATCGCTGCTCTCCAAGGAGCGCGAACTCAAAGAAGCCAACGCGTCCCTGGAAGCCACCGTCGCGCAACGCACCGCCGACCTCACTCAGGCCAACGCCGAGCTGCTGAAACTGGCCACCCATGACGCACTGACCGGCGTCTACAACCGTCGCCGCTTCGATGAAAAACTCGCCGAGAACAGCCTGTTGTTCCAACGCACCGGCCGCACCTTCGCCTTGCTGCTGATCGACGCCGATTACTTCAAGCGCGTCAACGACACCTACGGCCATGCCATCGGCGATGATGTGCTGTGCCAGCTCGCGGCCTTGATTGAAAACACCACCCGCTCCACTGATTTTGTCGCACGCTACGGCGGTGAAGAATTCGCCGTGCTGCTGCCCGAAGTCGAAGAGCCCGACAGCCCCGAAGTGGTCGCCGAAAAAATCCGCGCGGCCGTGCAGGCGGCGGTATTTCCAACGGTGGGCCATCTGACCGTGAGCATCGGCGTCGGCGTGGCCGAGCCCTCGGACCGGGACTCGCTGGCGTTGCTCAAGCGCGCGGACATGCGGTTGTATGAAGCCAAGGGCGCGGGCAGGAACCGCGTGGCGTGAGGGCAATGCCTTTGTGGTGAGGGAGCTTGGTTGAGCGAAGTGAACCTGCGACAACCCTCAGTCAATCAATCCTTGAGCGTCATAAAACGGGTACGGCCCCGGGTAATCCCCGAACACGCCGTTGTGGCTGATCAAGCCGTGTTGCGCCTCCCAGCGATGCAACAAATAGCCCGCCGGCTCCAGGTTGAAATGCGCGGGCGCCGCTTCTTGCAAATCCAGCACAATCTGATGCGACGTGCCGGGGCAGACACAGCTGAGGCTGCCACCGAAGCGCCGCTGCATCGGCCGGTGCAGATGGCCGCACAGCAGGCGCTCGACTTGCGGGTGGCGGGCAACGACTTGCTCCAGCGCGGCGGCGTTGATAAAGGGTTCACGGTCCATATGCCCGATGCCGCTGATAAACGGCGGGTGATGCAGGATCAGCAGCGTCGGTGCATCAGGGCGCAGTGACAACTGCGCATCGAGCCACTGCAACTGGCTGTCGAGCAACTGCCCGCCATGGCTGCCGGGGATGGTCGAATCCAGGCCGATCAGGCGCAGCGGATGCTCATCCACCACCCAATCCAGCGGGCCATCGGCCGATGCCGGCAAGTAGCAGTGATCAGTGAACGCCTCAAGCAGCGGCCCGCGGATGTCGTGGTTGCCGGGTACCAGGTAACACGGCATGTGCAGGCGGGCCAGCTCGGGGTGCAGCACGGCGTATTCATCGGCGCGGCCGAAGTCCACCAGGTCGCCGCTGACCACCACGATATCGGGGCGTGGATGGCTGGCGTTGAGATGGTCAACGGCACGGCGCAGCGCGCCCAGGGTATCCACCACGCCGTAGGTCAGGCGCTGGCCGGCTTTAAGGTGCAGATCGCTGATCTGCGCAACGATAAATGGACGGTTCAAAAGTCGACTCTCACGCATTCAGGGTGAACAACATGGGCGGCGCGATGGCCAGGGCCATCGGCGCGCCGACGGCGTAGAGCTGGTTGTCGCTGCTGTCCACCAGCAGCGGCTGCGGGCCGCCTATATCCACCAGCAGGCGGCTTTGCGCGCCCTGGAAAAACTGCGCCAGCAGATGGCCGTGCAAGTGCCCCTCGCCTTCCATCACCCGCAGGTGCTCAGGGCGGCAGTACAGGGTTGCAGGCACATTGGCCTGATGCCAGGGCAATTCGCCGCCGCAGACTTTCAAGCCGTGGGCCGATTGCCCGAGTACCGTGAACGCATTGAGGTTGCCGACAAAGCCTGCGACGAAGGCATTGGCCGGCTTCTGATAGATCTCGCGAGGGCTGGCCAGCTGCGCGACACGACCGTGCTCCATCACCAGGATACGATCGCCCAGCGCCATGGCTTCGCCCTGGTCGTGGGTGACAAACACCGAGGTGATCCCCAGGCCACGCAGCAGTTGATCCAGCTCACTGCGCAGGCGTTCACGCAACTGCGCATCCAGCGCCGCCAGGGGTTCATCGAGCAACAGCACTTTCGGGCGCGGCGCCAAAGCGCGGGCCAGGGCCACGCGCTGGCGCTGGCCACCGGACAACTCGTGAATGCTGCGCTTGCCGTGCTGCTGCAAACCCACCAGCTCCAGCAGCTCCTCGCAGCGCTTGTTGCGTTCGGTCGCCGGCACGCCGCGAATCTTCAGGCCGTAGACGATATTGCCGGCCACATTCAGGTTGGGAAACAGCGCGTAATTCTGGAACACCATGCCCACATCGCGGCGCTCGATGGGCAGGCGGGTCACGTCCTGATCGCCGAAAAACACTTGGCCGACGTCCGGGCTTTCCAACCCGGCAATCAGGCGCAAGGTGGTGGTTTTGCCGCAGCCCGACGGGCCGAGAATCGCCAGGGTTTCACCGCCTTCGACGGTCAGGTTCAAGTCATGCACGGCCACAGTGCCGTCGGCGAACGCCTTGCGACAGCCTTGCAGGCGGATAGTGATAGCGGTCATCGACGCTCTCCACGGGACAAACGAGCGCTGATGGCCTGCAGCGCAATCAGCAGCGGCACGATCATCAGCAAAAAGATAAGGGTGTAGGCGCTGGCGATTTCCAGGCGCGCCGAGGCGTAGCTGTCGGCCAGGCCCACCGGCAAGGTCTTGGTCATCGGCGTGTGGAGCATCCAGGTCAGGTTGAACTCGCCCAGGCTCAGGGTGACGACCATCAGCACACCGGCGAGAATCCCCGCCCGGCAGTTGGGCACCACCACGCTGAAAAAGCGCTTGATCGGCCCGGCACCCAGGCTGGCCGCCGCCTCTTCCAGCACCGGCAGGTGCTGGCGTTGCATCACCGCCATCACCGGGCGCACCAGAAACGGCAAGGTGAACAGCACATGCCCAACCAGGATAAACAGCCAGCTGCTGCGAAACGTGCCGAACTGGCCGTAGGTCAGCAGCAGGGCCAGGGCACTGGCCAGGCCGGGCATCGCCACCGGCAGCACCATCAATTCTTCGAAGGCGCGGCTGAAGCGGTTGTTCATGCGCACCAGGGCGTAGGCCGCAGGTACGCCGATCACGCAGACGCACACCGCGCACGCCACGGCCAATTGCAACGACAGCCACACAGTCGGTGAATAGGCCTGCCATACCTGAATCAGCCAGTCGAAGGTCAGGCCGCTGGACAGGCCGACAAAGAAATTGCGCGTCAGCCCGGCCAGCAGCGACATCACCACCGGCACCAACATAAAGGCGCACACCAGCAGGGTGAACAGCAGTTGCAGCACAAACAGCGATGAGCGCTTCACAGGACTGTCCCCGCGTTTTTCACCAGACGCCGCGTCAGCAGCAACACCGCCCACGTCACCGCACCGAGCACCACCGACAGCGCGGCGGCGACGGCAAAGTTGGCGTAGTTGGTGAACACGTTGTAGATCGCCACCGGGGTCACGTTCAGCCGCGTGCCCAAGGTAAAGGCCGTGCCGAAGGCGCCCATGGACGTGGCGAAACAGATCGCGCCGCAGGACGCCAACGCGGGCGCCAGGCCCGGCACGATCACATCGCACACCACCCGCCAGTGCCCAGCCCCCAGCGAATGTGCGGCTTCCTCCAGGCTGCGGTCGAGACTTTCGCACGCGGCCATCACCGTGAGGATCACCCGCGGAATCGAGAAGTACAGGTAGCCCACAAACAAACCGGCAAGCGAGTAGGCAAAGATCCAGCGCTCACCCGCCAGTTGCAGCCCCAGCGACGCCAGCAGGCCCTGGCGCCCGGCCAACAGGATCACCAAAAAGCCCACCACCACACCGGGAAACGCCAAGGGAAAAGTCAGCAAGGCGACCAAGGCCGAGCGCCCGAAAAAGTGCTGGCGAGCAAGGAACACGCCGCTGATGCCACCGATCAACAACGCGACCAGAGTCACGACCACCGCCAGCACCAGGGTTTGCCCCAGGCTGCCCAGGTATTGCGCGCTGCTCAACACTTGCCAGTAACCGCTGCCGAGGCTGTCGCGGCTCTCGGCGCCGAGCACCATCAAGTGCGCCAGCGGCAACAGCCAGAACGCGAGCAGCACGGCAAACGCGGGGGCCAGGGCCCAGGCCGCGTGTTTGGCCGATGTAGCCACTTACTTGACCTCGTTCAGGTAACGGGCGGCGAAGGCTTCCTGCACCGCAGCCATTTCTTCGTAGTCCACCACGCCGGCCCGCGCATAGTCGCCGTCGGGCAGGAACTGCGCAGCGACGTCAGCCGGCATTTTCATCGGGCGCACTGGCCGCAGATAGGCCTTGGCCCACAGCGCCTGCCCTTCATCGGAGAGCACAAAGTCGAGGACTTTTTCGGCATTGGCGCGGTGCGGCGCATTGGCCACCAGGCTCATCACGTATGGCACGCTGATGCTGCCTTCCCTGGGGATCACGAACGCCACATTGGCGTTGTCTTTATAGCGCGCGCGGTAGGCGTTGAAGTCGTAGTCCACCAGGATCGGCAACTCACCGGACAGCACCCGTGCATAGGCGGTTTGCTTGGGCACGATGGGCGCGTTTTTCGCGAGCTTCTGGAAGTAGTCGATCGCCGGCGCGAAGTTATCCAAATCGCCACCCATCGCGCGGTTGATCGCCACCGCAGAGACGTAGCCGACAAACGCGCTGGACGGGTCGAGGTAGCCGACCATGCCTTTGTACTCAGGCTTGAGCAGGTCGGCCCAGCTTTGCGGCACGGGCAGGCCACCCAATGCATCGACATTGACCATGATGCCCAAAGTCCCGGAATGGATCGCGAACCAGTGGCCCGCCGGGTCTTTGAGACCGGCCGGGATCTGGTCCCAGGCCTTGGGTTTGTAGCCCTCGACCACACCGGCCTTTTGCGCTTGCAGGCCGAAGGTCACGCCGTAATACACCACGTCCGCCACCGGCGCGGCCTTCTCGGCCACCAGTTGCGCCAGGGATTGGCCGGAGTTCTTGTTGTCCAGCGGCACCTGCACCCCGGTGCTGGCGGCGATGGCTTTGAGTTGCGTGCCCCAGTCAGCCCAGTCCGGCGGGCAGTTGTAGCAAATCGCGGTCTCGGCGGCCTGGGCCAGGCTGGCCATACCGCACAGCAGCACGGCTGCCAGGGTTTTACGGAATGCGCGCATCAGGGGTCTCCTCAAACGGTTGAGTACTTTCGCCCGGCCGGATGTGGCAAGGCAGGCAATGGGAAATCGGATGGTTGCCGGCGATCTGCGCCAGCAGTTGGTCAATCACCGTGCTGGCGAGCAGCGCGATGGGCTGCACCACGCTGCACAGGGTCGGGTGCATCTGGGTGCCGAGGGCGATGCCATCAAAGCCCATCACCGAGAGTTGTTCGGGCACGTTCCAGGCGTTGCGGCGCAGTTCGGCGATCAGGCTGATGGCGAGGAAATCGTTGGAGCACACCAGTGCCGTAGGCGCATCGGCGCCTTGCAGATACGGCGCGATGGCGGCGAACTCGGCCTGGGTGTGGGCCGGCATTTCGATTACCGCGCGGCTTTTGAGGCCGTATTCCTTCATGGCATCGCAATAGCCGGCGTAGCGCAGGCGAGCGCGGTCGGACTGCAACGCGGGCCCGGCGACCATGCTGATGCGCCGGTGCCCCGCTTCCAGCAGATACCGCGTGGCCAGCGCCATGCCCGCGCGGTTGTCGACCGACACGGCACTGTAATTGGGGTTGCTCGGTTGGTGATACGCCAGCACAAACGGGGTTTGTTCGGTGTTCAGGCTGCTGAGCACGCTGTTGCTTTCGGCATCGGTGACCGTCAGCACCAGGCCATCGACGCGCTGGCGCAGCAGCTCTTCGACCACAATGCATTCGCGCTCGCTGCTGTAGTCGGTGGTTGCCAGCACCAGGCTGTAACCGCGCAACCGTGCCGCACGCTCCATGGCCTGGAACTGTTCGGCGAACACCGGGTTGAGCAGGTTGGGTACCACCACGCCGATCAACCGGGTGGTTTGCAGGCGCAGCTGGCGGCCGAGCAAGTTGGGGCGAAAGCCCAACTCACGGGCGGCGGCGAACACCTGCTCGCGGGTGGCCTGGCGCACCTGGTCGGGGGAAGCAAAGGTGCGGGCGGCGGTGGCGCGGGATACCCCGGCGAGCCGCGCAACGTCTTTCAAATCAGTCATTGTCACTCGCTTGAGATCGATCTCATTGGCGAGGACAGTAACCGGGGAATATGGCAGTACCGTGGTGGGCAGATGACGGTTTGATGGCAGCCGTGCACTACCTGATACAAAGAGGTCAAAATGTGGGAGCGGGCTTGCTCGCGAATGCGGTGGGTCAGTGCATACATGTTTGACTGACACACTGCATTCGGGAGCAAGCCCCCTCCCACATGAGGTCAGTGTATAGCCACAGATAGTCATACTCCGCGGGTATGCTTGAAGAACCGGCGCAGCAAAATCCGCCCACTAACCTTTCGATCTGCTCCAAGTGCGGGCACAATGCGTGTCCTTTTTTGGCAGGCACCGCCGCAGGCTCTCAAAAATGATCAAAACGCCGTATTACCTCATCGATAAACAGAAGCTTCTGGTCAACATGCAGAAGATCGCTTACGTGCGCGAACAGTCCGGCGCCAAGGCCCTGCTGGCGCTCAAGTGCTTTGCCACGTGGTCGGTGTTCGACCTGATGCAGCAATACATGGACGGCACCACCTCGTCGTCGCTGTATGAGCTGAAGCTCGGCCGCCAGAAGTTCGAAGGCGAGGCGCATGCCTACAGCGTGGCCTGGGCCGACGACGAAATCGAAGAGATGCTGGATAACTGCGACAAGATCATCTTCAACTCGATCAGCCAGCTGCAGCGCTTTGCCGAACGCAGCGAAGGCAAGACCCGCGGCCTGCGCGTCAACCCACAGGTAAGCAGCTCCGACTACCTGCTGGCCGACCCGGCGCGCCCGTTCAGCCGCCTGGGCGAATGGGACCCGGTGAAGATCGAAGGCGTGATCGAGCAGATCTCCGGCTTCATGTTCCACAACAATTGCGAGAACGGCGACTTCAGCCTGTTCGACAAGATGCTCGGCACCATCGAAGAACGCTTCGGTGAGTTGCTGCACAAGGTCAAGTGGGTCAGCCTCGGCGGCGGCATTCACTTCACCGGCGAAGGCTATGCCATCGATGCATTCTGCGCGCGTTTGAAGGCGTTCTCCGAGAAGTACGGCGTGCAGGTCTACCTGGAACCCGGCGAAGCGGCGATCACCAACAGCGCCTCCCTGGAAGTGACCGTGCTCGACACCCTCTACAACGGCAAAAACCTTGCCGTCGTGGACAGCTCCATCGAAGCCCACCTGCTGGACCTGCTGATCTACCGCCTCAACGCCAAGCTGGCGCCGAGCGAGGGTGAACACACCGTCATGGTGTGCGGCAAATCCTGCCTGGCCGGGGACATCTTCGGCGAGTACCAATTTGATCGTCCGCTGGCCATCGGCGATCGGCTGTCGTTCATCGACACCGCTGGCTACACCATGGTCAAGAAAAACTGGTTCAACGGCCTGAAAATGCCGTCCATCGTAGTGAAACAACTCGACGGTACAGTCGAAGTGGTTCGTGAATTTGGTTACGACGACTACCTGTCCAGCCTTTCGTAAGCTGGCGGATATAGGAGAAATAAAGCAATTGAAAAAGAACGTTCTTATCATTGGTGCAGGAGGTGTCGCCAAGGTGGTGGCCCACAAGTGCGCGCAGCACAACGACGAACTCGGTCGTATTGCTATCGCGTCGCGCAACATCTCCAAATGCCAGGCCATCATCGACAGCGTCAAGGCCAAGGGTAGCCTCAAGGTTCCCGCCGACATCCAGGCCTTCGCGCTGAACGCTTTGGACGTGGAAGCGACCAAGGCCCTGATCCGCGAGACCGAATCGCAGATCGTCATCAACGTGGGTTCCGCGTTCCTCAACATGTCGGTACTGCGTGCCTGCATCGACACGGGCGTGGCGTACCTCGACACCGCCATCCACGAAGAGCCGGGCAAGGTCTGCGAGACCCCGCCGTGGTACGGCAACTACGAATGGAACCACCTGGAAGAGTGCAAACAGAAGAACATCACCGCCATCCTTGGCGTGGGCTTCGACCCGGGTGTCGTCAACGCGTACGCCGCGCTGGCGCAGCAACAGCATTTCGACCGCATTGATTCGATCGACATTCTCGACGTCAATGCCGGCAGCCATGGCAAATACTTTGCCACCAACTTCGACCCGGAAATCAACTTCCGCGAGTTCACCGGGCAGGTGTGGAGCTGGCAGAACAGCCAGTGGACCAGCAACACCATGTTCGAAGTCAAACGCACCGACGACCTGCCGGTAGTCGGTTCGCAAAACCTCTACCTCACCGGCCACGATGAAGTGCACTCGCTGTCGAAAAACCTCGACGTGCCCAACGTGCGTTTCTGGATGAGCTTCGGCGAACACTACATCAACGTGTTCACCGTACTGAAAAACCTCGGCCTGCTCTCCGAGAAGCCGGTCACCACCGCCGAAGGCCTGGAAGTGGTGCCGTTGAAAGTGGTCAAGGCCGTACTGCCCGACCCGTCTTCGCTCGCCCCTGGCTACACCGGCAAGACCTGCATCGGCGATCTGGTCAAAGGCACCAAAAACGGCCAGCCGCGCGAGATGTTCATCTACAACGTGGCGGATCACGAAGAAGCCTTCGCTGAAACCGACAGCCAGGGCATCTCCTACACCGCCGGCGTTCCACCGGTAGCCGCCGCGCTGCTGGTCGCCCGTGGCGAGTGGGATGTGAAACACATGGCCAACGTCGAGGAACTGCCGGCTGAGCCGTTCCTGAAGGCGCTGGACGTGATGGGCTTGCCGACTCGGATCAAGGATGAGCACGGCGACCGTGCGTGGGACGCGATTGCCTGAATAGGCGGTAGCTGACCGAACAAAAAAATGCGCCCTCAGGGGCGCATTTTTTGTCTGGGCTCACATAAATCTCAAAGAACAATGAAGATCAAAATGTGGGAGCTGGCTTGCCTGCGATAGCGGTGTTCCAGTACCGGATGCAGTGTCTGACAGGCCGCTATCGCAGGCAAGCCAGCTCCCACAGGGATAGCACTTCGCCGCGGGCTCTCGGAGTTTTCCCACGACTGTTTCAGGTTGTCGCTCGGAACTGCGCTGACTAACCTCTGTGCCGTCGCTGCTAATTCGGCGACCGGATTTGACCGTCCGACTCCCAAGTACACCTGTGCCACATCGAATCAGGCGTTTTTTTTACGTCTGTTGTATCGTGTCGCGGCAGCTGTACGCGGGATACCTTCGGGTATGCCGGGCTCCTTGGGACCGGTCGGTCAACCCGCGTATAGCTGCCACCCTAATTCGTTTGACCGCGAACCGTGGCAGCTCCATTTCCCTTGGAGTTTCACCATGATTAAAGACACACCCACCCCTCCAGCATCACTCTTTACCGTACGCTCAGACCTCGGCACAGAAACCCTGCTGGTCAACGCCTCTCAAGATCTGTCCTCCATCACGGATATAGCTACCCACCTCGCTTTCGAAATCGACGGAGCCCAGCGCAACGTGGCACTCGGCATCTGCCGACTGCTCGAGGGGGTACAACTGCTGGTGGACAAAGCCTTGGACGATGCCCATCCAGCCACTTGAGTTAAAGCGTATGTGAAGATCCAAATGTGGGAGGGAGCTGCCCCTTCCCACACTGAATCAAAACACCGACCACCCAATCCGCTCACTCAACAATTCCAACGCCTTCATCCCCGCCAGCGAATTCCCCGCCGCGTTCAACTCCGGCGACCAAACGCACACCGTAAACTGCCCAGGCACCACCGCAACAATCCCGCCGCCTACCCCGCTCTTACCCGGCAACCCCACGCGATAGGCAAAGTTGCCCGCCTCGTCATACAGCCCGCTGGTGGCCATGATCGAGTTGACTTGCTTGGTCTGGCGCGCGGTCAGGATCTGTTCGCCGCTGTGGGCGCTCACGCCCTCGTTGGCCAGGAAGCTGAAGGCTCGGGCCAGGTCCAGGCAGCTCATCTGCAGCGCGCAGTAGTTGAAGTAGCTGTGCAGTACCGCGTCTACGTCGTTGTGGAAGTTGCCGAAGGATTTCATCAGGTAGGCCATGGCCGCGTTGCGCGCGCCGTGTTGCGCCTCGGAGTCGGCGACGACGCTGTTGACCAGGATCTGCGGGTTGCCGGACAGGCGCCGCACGAAGTCGCGCATCGACAGGATCGGCACGGCAAAGCGTGATTGGTTGATGTCGCAGATTACCAGCGCGCCGGCGTTGATGAAGGGGTTGCGCGGGCGGCCGCGTTCGAATTCCAGTTGTACCATGGAGTTGAACGGCTGCCCGGAAGGCTCGTGGCCCAGGCGTTCCCAGATGGTTTCGCCGCCGTGGTCGATGGCCTGCACCAGGCTGAACACCTTGGAGATGCTCTGCACCGAGAACAGCGTGTCGGCGTCGCCCGCGCAGTAGGCCGCGCCATCGTTGCCGTACACCGCGATGCCAAGCTGGTTGGCGGGCACGTCGGCCAGTGCGGGGATGTAGTCGGCGACTTTGCCGAGGCCGATCAGTGGGCGGACTTCGTCGAGGATCGACTCGAGAAGCGCCTGCATATCTTGTCCGGTCATCTTTGTTTGAATCAGTGGAAAGCGGGCCGCGCAGGATACTTCAATGCGCCCGAAAGCCCCACACAATCTCCACCACCCGCTCGGCGATCACCAGGTAAACCAGGATCAGCAACAGCTGCAATGCCAGGTGATAACGCAGCTTGGCGAGCCGGCGAATGCCGTCGCTCACGTTCAACACCATCAATGCCGCCGACAGGATGATCAGCCCCCAGCCCGCCACGCTGGACGCGAATACGCCGATAAATAAATCATGCTGCCCGACCAGGGTATTGGTGCCCGCCGCGAACAACAGCGCGCACACCAGCAGGTTCTTCACGTTGTCGAAGATCTGCGTGCTCAGGTCGTTTTCCAGCAACGCCATGTAGCGTTTCCATAAGCTGTGCATGGGTAAGTACCGGGAAGGGATCGCTCGTCAATCAAAGTAGTCCATATGCCCGTACACTGCACCGTTGCGCTCACTCCACGAGGATTTTTGCATGAAATTGATGATTGGACTGGCCGCTTTACTGCTGGTATCGGCGTGCTCCACAACGCCGCCCGCGCAGGATTCCACCGCCTCCGCCTGCCTGGCGGGCGGCGGTACGATGAAGCAAGTCGGCAAGCTGCAGAGCTGGAAGTGCGTGACGCCTTACAAGGATGCGGGCAAGGCGTGTACTGATTCGAGCCAGTGTGAAGGCGAGTGCCAGACCAGCGTCACCACCCAGTCCGGCAACGGCCCGGTGACGGGCGCGTGCCAGGTGGATAACGGGCGCTTCGGCTGCTCGGCAATCGTGGAGAAAGGCAAGCTGGGCCGGGCGATTTGCGTGGACTGAGCTGACCTGTGGCGAGGGAGCTTGCTCCCGTTGGGTCGCGAAGCGGCCCTGAAACAAGCTCCACTGGTGTATCAGCAAAAACGCCGTGACTGTGTTTGGGGCCGCTTCGCGCCCCGGCGCGGGGCAAGCCCGCTCACCACAAAAAACTGCTCGCCACATACAAAGCGTTTCGCGCACGCTGTTGACGAAAAGCGCCCTAAGCTAAGACCGAAAGATTATTTATCGAATGGTTTTTAGAACCTTAAGCTTGGCCATATTTCGTTGAAAATCGAGCACGCCATGTCCATTCGCCGTCCCCTCGCCGCCGTCTTGGGCTTGCTGGCTTTTTCGGTTGCCGTCAGTGCCGAAGCCCAGCAAACCGTTCGCATCGGCTACCAGAAATCCTCGACGCTGATCACCCTGCTGAAAACCCAGGGTTCCCTGGAAAAAGCCCTCAAGGCCGACAACATCGACGTGAGCTGGCACGAGTTCCCCAGCGGCCTGCCGCTGCTCGAAGCGCTGAACGTGGGCAACGTGGATATCAGCGCCGACGTGGCCGACACCGTGCCGATCTTTGCCCAGGCTGCCCAGGCCAAACTCACCTACTTCGCCCAGGAAGCGCCCTCGCCTTCAGCCCAGGCAATCGTGGTGCGCAAGGACTCGCCGATCCAACAGTTGGCGGATTTGAAAGGCAAGAAAATCGCGGTGACCAAGGCGGCCGGGACTCACTATTTGCTGATCGCCGCATTGGCCAAGGCGGGCCTGGCATTCTCGGATATCGAACCGGCTTACCTGTCCCCGGCGGATGGACGTGCGGCGTTCGAGAACAACAAGGTCGACGCGTGGGTCACCTGGGAACCCTTCCTGACCAGCGTGCAGCGCCAATTGCCGACCCGCACCCTGGCAGACGGTGCCGGGCTGGCGAGTTACAAGCGCTATTACCTGACCGGCACGCCGTACGCCAAGG
>NZ_UTBG01000063.1 GCF_900580675.1 Pseudomonas viridiflava | reverse complement strand
GATCATTAAATAGCTGGCTGCCGGGCGCTGCCCTGATCGGTTCGAACAGGCCCCGGATGGGAACTATTGCTGACCGGGCAACCTTACCTTTGGGCATAAGCTCGTAACCAAAAAATTCGGATCGGGGCCAAGACGTTCGTTTTCGGGCAGTTGGATCGTTGAATAAGGAGAATGATTCTCAACAAGCAGTCTTTCAGCGACCCCTTCCACAGGAGCCAGATCCATGCCCCCTCTATATTGGCGCGACACTCAAACCCAGCACCTGACCGCAGATGGACGGTGGCAGCCCCAGAGCCTCAACACACATCTGCAGAGTTGGGCGCGGGCTTTCGGGCCGCGGATCGCCCTGATCGAAGGCGAGCAGCAACTGAGTTACCGGGACTTCGAGCACCAGGTGTGCTGCCTGGCCGGTGGGCTGGCCGACCTCGGCATCCACAGCGGTGATCGGGTACTGGTGCAACTGCCCAATGGCATCGACTTCGCCCGCAGCCTGTTTGCCCTCCTGCGCCTGGGCGCGTGGCCAATACTCGCTATGCCGGCCCATCGCGAGCGTGAGGTCCAGGCCCTCTGCGAACTCGCCGAACCCAGCGCCTATATCGTCGCCGAGCGGTTCCTGGGCTTTGATTACCGGCCCATGGCCGAGCAGCAAATGGCGCTGTGCCCCTCGCTGCACCACCTGATCATCGCCGGTGATGTGGGCAATCGCGGGGTGCCACTGGCCTCGCTCCAGGGCGCCGTGCGCGAGCCGGCCCCGGTCGATCCGCACAGCACCGCCCTGTTGTTGCTGTCCGGTGGCACCACCGGCACGCCCAAATTGATCCCGCGCACCCACGCCGACTACGCCTATAACGCCCTGGCCTCGGCGCAGTTGTGCGGGTTTGATCAGGACGCGGTGTACCTCGCCGCCCTGCCCATCGCCCATAACTTCCCGCTGGCCTGCCCCGGTCTGATCGGCGCGCTGTCCTGTGGTGGGCGCGTGGTGTTCTCCCGCACGGCGGGCGCCGATGAAGCCTTCGACCTGATCAGCCGCCATCGGGTCACCCACACTGCGCTGGTGCCGCCGCTGGTCAAGCTGTGGTTGCAGGCGCGGGAGTGGGACCACAGCGATCTGTCGAGCCTGCGCTTGCTGCAAGTGGGCGGCGCGCGCCTACCCAGCGAAGTGGCGGCGCAAGTCACGCCCGCCCTGGGTTGCGCCATGCAACAGGTGTTCGGCATGGCCGAAGGCTTGCTCTGCTACACGCGCCTGGATGACACGCAATCAGTGCTGCTCAACACCCAGGGCCGGCCCCTGTGTACAGCAGATGAAGTGCGCCTGGTGAATGCCAATGGCGTGCCCGTGACCAACGGCGACGTGGGCGAACTGATCGTGCGCGGCCCCTACACCATCAGCGGTTATTACCGTGCCGATGCACATAACCGTCAGGTGTTCGATGTCGAGGGGTTTTTCCATTCCGGTGACCTGGCGCGCTGGAGCCCCGAGGGAAACCTGGTGATCGAAGGCCGCATCAAGGAACAGATTAACCGTGCCGGCGAGAAAATCGCCGCCGCCGAAATCGAACAACTGCTACGTGAGCATCCCCATGTACAGGACGCCGCCGTGATCGCTCTGGCCGATGATCGCCTGGGCGAGCGGGTGTGCGCGTGCGTGATCCTGCATCAATCACACGTCATGGACCTCGGCTCGGTGCACCGGCACTTCCAGGACCTCGGCCTGCCCCGCCACAAATGGCCGGACCAGCTGGAAGCCCTGCACAGCTGGCCGCTGACCAGCGTCGGCAAGCTCGATAAAAAGCAGTTGCAGCAACGCTTCCAGATCAACGCCGAACCGCGCCAACAATACCTCGAATACCGCATGCCCATCAGCGCGGCCCCTCAGGAATTGGCCGCCGCGCTGGCAGGCCAGTACCTGCCGCAGGACCTGACCTTGTATGAACATCAGGGCGAGTGGTCGCTGGGCATCGGCAGTGTCGCCCAGGTGCGCCTCAGCGGCGCGTCGGTACAACTGAGCGTGGCCGGGCAGTACTGGCGCTGGTCGGCCGACGACATCCCGCTGGCGCTGGAAAAAGCCACCCAGGCCCTGCCCTTCGAGCAGTGGCGCGCCTACGGCACCGCGACCTTTGAACTGGCCCGGCGCCTTCACCAACTGCAGGACCTGCCCAGCAATCGTCCTCTGTTGCAGTTGGATATTCCCAGTGTGGAAATCCGCGTGCGTGAAGGCTCTGCAC
>NZ_UTBG01000243.1 GCF_900580675.1 Pseudomonas viridiflava | reverse complement strand
GGGCAGGGACGGCCCGTCGCGGCGGCCCGCGGAGTAATGCCTGTTTTCGGGCACACCGAGCCGGAGGCGAGGTGCCGAGTGGTGGGGCAAGAGCCTTTTGGTTACTTTTGGGCTCCTTTCAAAAGTGACTCGCCGTAAGGGCGAAACCCTAAGCAACCGTTACCGCAGCAACGGATATCCCCCCGATTCAGCTATAGTGCCCGACGAATGGAAACGGAGACCCCACGTGCGAATTGCACTTTTATTATCCGCCTGTCTGCTCTGCCTCACCGCCCAGGCAGCCCCCGTGGACGTGGCCAGCCTGGACCGCGGCACCTGGCCGGAAAAACTCAGCAGCCCCGCGCTGTTCGACGTCGCCTCACGCGCAGAAATCCTGATGTTCGCCCACAGCCTGCTGGCCAGCGAAAACCAGGACGAAGCCGCGCTCAAACAACGCCTGGGCCTGAAAATCATCAACCTCGCCGCCATCGACGACCTGCGCCGTCAGCTCTGGCAACGCCTGCTGGAAAATTACACGTTCGCCCAACAGAGCTGCGAGGAAGACGCTTCCTTCTGCTACCTGGTCGAAAACATGGACGACCTGCGTGAGCAGGCCGGCAAGTTCGCAGTCAGCGACGACTCCTTCTATATAGGCTGGGCCGGCCCCAGCCACAATTTCCACGAACGCTATTTGGACGAGCTATTGCGCAAAGCCGCGCTGTTCCCCCAGATCAGCAGCGAAGTCGCACGCTTCGGCGACCACGAACGCAATGGCGACGAACTCAATGACCGCCTGTTCCTGCTGACCTTCGACGGCGGCCCCGCGCCGGTCAGCGGCAATACCGACTGGCTCACCGACTACCTGCGCAAGCAGAAGATGAACGCGACCTTCTTTGCCCTCGGCAGCAGCCTGCAAACCCGCGTGGAGCGCAGCTCGGCCGCCGATGTGCAGGCGTTGTACCAGGGCCAGTGCGTGGGCACCCAGGGTTGGCAGTACCGTTCACACAGTCACTGGGTGGACTGGCAAAGCTCGATCACCCGCAGTGCAGCGCTGGCGCAGAACCTGATGCCCGAGAACTACGTTCCGCTGTTCCGCCCGCCCTACGGCCAGAGGCGGGCCGACAGCCAGGGCTTTTTCCAGTCACAGGGTCTGCAGGTGGCGTTGTGGGATATCGATTCCCAGGACGAGCCGGGCAAACTCAAGGCCGATGAGTCGGCGCAACGGGTGCTGACGCTGATGCTGTTGTGGCGCAAAGGGGTGATTGTGTTTCACGACACCCAGGACAAGGCGCGGGTGGCATTACCGATCCTGTTGCAGGCAACGGCGCAAAGTGGGCTGGGTTGGCAGGACTGCCGGGAGGCGTTTCGCTGAAAAGCTCGAAGTGCCCGGCCCTGTTGGGGATGCGGCATTTTCGGGGTGATTTCAGGCGACATTTCGAGGCAGGCGGACTTCCGACTTTAACGGGGTACCTGGCACTCGGCTAGTGCTATTCGTCATCCTGAAAAATAAACTTCAAAAAAGCGTCAAAGTGCTTTTTCCTGTCATGGGTTTTGCGGTATTACGAAGTCAGATCGCCGAAACCTGCAACACAGGTGGCGTCTTCCAAGACTCCTCATGTGGGCACTGCACTTGACGTCACTCCGGTGCAGTCGGTGGTCGAATCGAGGCGCAGCACCGCCCAGGTATTGCGTCGACTGGCTCCCACAAAGGTGACCGAGTATGGATGATCATGGACGTAACCCTTCTTCCGACCAGCCAATCCTTTATGTGCTTGATACCAACGTACTGATCCACGATCCAAACGCACTGCTTAACTTCGAAGAACACCACGTCGCCATCCCCATGATCGTGCTTGAGGAACTCGACAAACTCAAAAGCGGGCACCACAGCGTTGCCGCCGAATGTCGCCAGGCCATCCGCCTGATCGACAAGACCCTCGGCGAAGCCTCCCCCGAGGACGTTGAGGTCGGTGTACCGATCCAGCGTGGCAAAAGCGGGCCCAAGGGCTTGCTGTCGATTCTGATGAGCAAGCGCAGCGAGCCCAACAGCCTGCTGCCGGAAAATCTGAACGACAACAAAATCATCAACCAATTGATCGACCTGCACACACGCGACAAGGACCTGCGCCTGGTGCTGGTGACCAAAGACATCAATATGCGCCTCAAGGCACGAGCGTGTGGGATCGCTGCCGAGGACTACAGCACCGACCAACTGGTTGACGATGTGTCGATGCTTTCGCGTGGTTATCACACCATGACCGGTTCGTTCTGGGACCGCGTCGCGAAGGTTGAAACCCGTCAGGACCATGGCCGCACCTGGCACCAGGTGCAGTTGATCGACAACTTGCCGGCCGTGCACATCAACGAGTTCATCATCGACGAACAGGGTTTTGTAGGCTGGATCAAAGAGATCCAGGTCGACAAGCTGCTGATCCTCGACCTGCATCAGGAACCCCTGTTGCACCAGGAAGCCTGGGGCCTGAAACCGCGTGATATCTACCAGAGCCTGGCGCTGTATGCGCTGCTCGACCCGGATATCCACCTGGTCAACCTGACCGGCGCCGCCGGCTCGGGGAAAACCATCCTCGCCCTGGCGGCCGCCATCGAACAGACCATGGTGACCAAGCGCTATCGCCGCATCATCGCCACCCGCAGCGTGCAGGGCCTGGACCAGGAAATCGGCTTCCTGCCCGGCACCGAGGCGGAAAAAATGGAGCCGTGGCTGGGGGCGATCACCGACAACCTCGAAGCCTTGCACATGGATGACGAAAACACCCATGGCAGCGTCGATTACATCCTCAGCAAAGTGCCGTTGCAGTTCAAATCCCTCAACTACATCCGAGGTCGCAGCTTCCAGCAAAGCCTGATTTTGATCGATGAATGCCAGAACCTGACACCGCACCAGATGAAAACCATCATCACCCGTGCCGGCGCCGGTTCCAAAGTGGTGTGCCTGGGCAACCTGGCACAGATCGACACCCCTTACCTGTCCGCGACCAGCTCCGGGCTGACTTACCTGACGGAACGCTTCAAGGACTTCCCGAATGGTGTGCACATTGCGCTACAGGGCGTCCCTCGTTCGATTCTGGCTGAATACGCCGAATCTCACCTGTAACCACGGTCAATGTGGGAGCTGGCTTGCCTGCGATAGCATCACCTCGGTGTAACTGACATACCGAGGTGCCTGCATCGCGGGCAAGCCCGACTCCCACAAAAGCCAGCTCCCACATTTGATCTCCGTTGGGTTTACAATCGCTGCTCCTGATCAGGAGTATCCCTGTGCTGACTCATCTCGATTCCCAAGGTCGCGCCCACATGGTCGACGTCACCGACAAAGCCGTGACGTTCCGTGAAGCGGTGGCCGAAGCGCGGGTGCGCATGTTGCCCGAGACCCTGAAAATGATTGTCGACGGTGCCCACCCCAAGGGCGACGTGTTTGCCGTGGCCCGCATTGCCGGGATCCAGGCTGCCAAAAAAACCAGTGACCTGATTCCCCTGTGTCACCCGCTGATGCTCACCGGCGTCAAGGTCGAGCTGAGTGCCGATGGCGTGGACGCGGTGCATATCCTGGCGCGCTGCAAACTCAGCGGCCAGACGGGCGTGGAGATGGAAGCACTGACCGCAGCCAGCGTCGCCGCGCTGACGATCTACGACATGTGCAAGGCCGTGGACCGTGGCATGACCATCGAAAGCATTCGCCTGCTGGAAAAGCTCGGCGGCAAAAGTGGACACTTCAAGGCGGACCAGGCATGAGCGTCAACGTACTGTTTTTTGCGCGCTACGCCGAAGCGACAGGCTTCGATTCACTGGAGATGGAAGGTGAGTTCGCCACCGTCGATGCCGTGCGCCTGGCGCTGGCCAGTGACCCGGAGTTTGCGGTGCTCAACGAGGCCAGCCTGATGTGCGCGCGCAACGAGGAACTGTGCGGGCTTGGTGAGCCGGTGCAGGCCGGTGATGAAGTGGCGTTTTTCCCGCCTGTGACTGGAGGCTGAGCATGGCCATTCGCGTACAGGCCGAGGCGTTTGACCCAGGCTTTGAAGTCAACGCGATGCACGCGGCGAATGTCGGCGTGGGCGCGGTGGTGAGTTTTGTCGGCTATGTGCGCGACTTCAACGATGGACGCGAGGTGTCGGGGATGTTTCTTGAGCATTACCCCGGCATGACCGAAAAAGCCCTGGCCAAGATTGCCGTCGAGGCCGAGCAGCGCTGGCCGTTGCTCAAGCTGGAAGTGCTGCACCGCATCGGCGCGCTTGAGCCGGGTGAGCCGATTGTCTTTGTGGCGACCGCCAGTGCGCACCGCCAGGCGGCGTTTGATGCCTGTGCGTTTGTGATGGATTACCTGAAAACCCGCGCGCCGTTCTGGAAGAAGGAAAACACCCCTGACGGGCCACGCTGGGTGGAAGGGCGGGGCAGTGACCATGCGGCGGCGGATCGCTGGAAGAAGTAGCCGGTCGAACACAGATGCAAATGTGGGAGCTGGCTTGCCTGCGATTGCATCACCGCGGTGTGACTGACTCACCGAAGTGTTTGCATCGCAGGCAAGCCAGCTCCCACATTTTTAATCGCATTTCAGCTTACGGGCGTTTGCGCTCTACCGCTCGCAGCAGGTGCGTCGGCGGCGTCTCACAGCTGATCTTGCGACCCAGCAGCGTCTCGATCGAAGGCAGTTGATACGAGTCATCCTCGCCCGCAAAACTGATCGACACACCCGCCGCGCCCGCGCGGCCAGTACGGCCGATGCGGTGCACGTAGTCGTCCGGCACTTCCGGCAGGGTGAAGTTGATCACATGGCTGATACCGTCGATGTGAATCCCGCGCCCGGCTACGTCGGTGGCGACCAGCACGCGGATCTTGCCTTCGCGGAAGCCTTCCAGGGTCTTGATGCGCTTGTGCTGCGGCACGTCGCCCGAGAGTTGCGCGGCGTTGACGCCATCACGCACCAGGCGTTCTTCGATGCGGCGCACTTCGTCCTTGCGGTTGGCAAACACCATCACGCGCTCCCAACCGTTGTCGTTGACCAGGTTGTAGAGCAGCTTGTACTTGTCGGCACCGGCCACCGCGTAGATGTGCTGTTCGACGTTTTCGCTGGCGACGTTCAGCGCTTCGATTTCGACGATGGACGGGTCGGTGGTCCACTGCTTGGCGAGGTTCATCACGTCTTCGGTGAAGGTCGCGGAGAACAGCAGGGTCTGGCGCTCGGCTTTCGGCGGGGTCTGGCGAATGATCTGGCGCACTTGTGGGATGAAACCCATGTCGAGCATGCGGTCAGCTTCGTCCAGCACCATCACTTCGACCATGTCCAGGTGCACGTCGCCACGCTGGTTGAAGTCCAGCAGGCGGCCCGGTGTTGCCACCAGGATGTCGCAATGGCGCGCTTCGAGGTGCTTGAGCTGCTTGTCGAAGTCCATGCCGCCCACAAACGTCATGACGTTGAGGCCGGTGTACTTGGTCAGGTCGGCGGCGTCCTTGGCGATCTGCACCACCAGCTCGCGGGTCGGGGCGATGATCAGCGCACGCGGTTCACCCATGTAGCGTTCTTTGGGCGGCGGCGTTTGCAGCAACTGAGTGATGATCGAGATCAGGAACGCGGCGGTCTTGCCGGTGCCGGTCTGGGCGCGGCCAATGGCGTCTTTGCCTGCCAGGGTAAAGCCCAGCACCTGCGCCTGGATCGGCGTGCAGTACGGGAACCCCAAGTCCTGGATGGCGTGCATCAGTTCCGGAGCGAGTTTGAAATCGTGGAAGCGGGTCTTGCCTTCCTGGGGCTCGACGGCGAAGTCTTCGAGTTTCCAAGGGGCCACGGGCGGTTTTGGCGCACGTTCGCGGCGCGGCGCTTTTGGCGCGGGAACCGCAGCGGCCTCAGCAGGCACTGCCTGTTCAGGCGGTGTCACCGTCGGCGTCTTCGGCTGGGCGACAGGTGCTGCACGGCCGGGCTTTTTACCGTCGTTGCGGCTGCTGGCAGCCGGGGCAGGAGCACTGGGAACAGGCGCGAGCGGCTCAGCCTCGCTTTTGCCGAACATCTTCTTAAGTGCTTTGAGCACGGTGATCTCATTAATTGGTTAAGGAATGTACGCCGGCCAGTGTAATGCAAGAATCGGGCGCGGCGTAGTGCGTTGGTCACACGGCTACATAAACGCAGGTTTTCAGCCCAGGCGAGCCGTCAACCAGGCGCCGATATCGAATATCTCCTGGGGTAACACTTCGTGGCCCATTGGGTATTCCTGCCATGTCACGGTGACACCACGGCTCTTCAAATGCTCATAGGCGCTACGACCCATGGCGTTCTGCACCACGTCATCGTATTGACCGTGCAGGCACAGGGTCGGAATACGCTGCTGGCTGGCCGACAATTCCAGCTCGTCTGCGAAGGTCGGCGCATAGGTGGAGAGGGCGATCACGCCACCCAAAGGGCCCTGCCATTTAAGGAAGGCCGTGTGGAAAACCACGGCGCCGCCCTGGGAAAAACCGGCGAGAAAAATGCGCGAGGCGTCTATTCCGGTTCTCTTCTGCGCTTCGATCAGATCCATGACCATGCTGGTCGACTCATTCAGCTCTTCCAGGCTGATCGACCGGGCCGGGCTCATGGCCTTGATGTCGTACCAGCTTGGCATCTCATAGCCGCCGTTGATCGTCACCGGGCGGGTCGGAGCCTGGGGCAATACGAAGCGGGTGGACAGCAGGCTTTCCTGCAGCGCTTCGGCCACCGGCAAAAAGTCATAGCGATCGGCACCCAGGCCATGCAACCAGATTACGCAGGCGTCTGCGGGCTTGGCGGGCTGAAGAATCAAGGGTTCGGTCATGTCTGCTCCATAAATGTGCGTGCGCTCCGATTGGGTGCGTCGGAACGGTGCGTGACGGGTTGATATGTTAAGAGAATGTCGCAAGGTTGAATCTTTTCCTATTGACCATGGGCTGAAACGACTCAGCGGCCACTCTGGTACGGGGCTTGCTATGTGTAGGTCGATGTCAGAACTATCTCATGACGGTAACACTATCAGTGACTGCCGCTCATGGGATAGCAACTGGAATTACTGCGACAGTCTCATGCTGCTTGACCCTAAAAAAAGCCAACACGGGTCAATATCGCCTCATAAGGGTGCGCTGAGGTTCGAGCTCCGACACAACAAGAGCAACTGGAGGTTTGAATGAAGGTATTGAAATCCACCCTGGCCATCGTTTGCGCGGCGGCTGTACTGGGTGTCAGCGGTTTCGCCCAAGCCGGCGCCACCCTGGATGCCGTGCAGAAGAAAGGCTTTGTGCAATGTGGCGTCAGTGACGGCCTGCCGGGCTTCTCGGTGCCGGATGCCAGCGGCAAGATCCTCGGGATCGACGCTGACGTTTGCCGTGCCGTTGCCGCCGCCGTTTTCGGTGACGCGACCAAGGTCAAGTTCAGCCAGTTGAACGCCAAGGAGCGTTTCACCGCGCTTCAGTCCGGCGAAGTCGACATCCTGTCCCGTAACACCACCATGACCAGCTCCCGCGACGCAGGCATGGGCTTGAAATTCCCGGGCTTCATCACTTACTACGACGGCATCGGCTTTCTGGTAAACAACAAGCTGGGCGTTAAAAGTGCCAAGGAACTGGACGGTGCAACCATCTGCATCCAGGCCGGTACTACCACCGAGCTGAACGTTTCCGATTACTTCCGCGGCAACAACCTGAAATACACCCCGATCACCTTCGACACCTCCGACGAAAGCGCCAAGTCGCTGGAATCCGGTCGTTGCGACGTGCTGACCTCCGACAAGTCCCAACTGTTCGCCCAGCGCAGCAAGCTGGCCGCGCCGAAGGACTACGTGGTTCTGCCGGAAACCATTTCCAAGGAGCCGCTGGGCCCGGTCGTGCGTAACGGCGACGACGAGTGGCTGGCTATCGTGCGCTGGGTTGGCTACGCCATGCTCAACGCTGAAGAAGCCGGTATCACCTCGAAAAACGTTGAAGCGGAAGCCAAATCCACCAAGAACCCGGACGTAGCCCGTTTGCTGGGTGCTGATGGCGAATACGGCAAAGACCTGAAAGTGAAGAAAGACTGGGTCGTACAGATCGTCAAGCAAGTCGGTAACTACGGCGAAGTGTTCGAGCGCAACCTGGGCAAGAGCACCCCGCTGGAAATCGACCGTGGCCTGAACGCGCTGTGGAACGCCGGCGGCATTCAATACGCACCACCTGTGCGCTGATCGCTGATGGTTCTGTCACCCGGTGGGCCAACCGCCGGGTGATGTTCTGTTCCATTATTTCCGGGGCACTTCATGCAAAGACAAATCGGCGCACCAAAGCAGAAGCTCAGCTTCAGCGATCCCAAAGTGCGTGCGTGGCTCTTCCAGATCATCACGATTGTGGCGGTGATCTCGCTGGGCTGGTACCTCTTCGACAACACCCAGACCAACCTTCAACACCGGGGCATTACCTCGGGTTTCGACTTTCTTGAGCGCAGTGCCGGCTTCGGCATCGCGCAGCACCTGATCGACTACACCGAATCGGACAGCTACGCCCGGGTCTTCGTGATCGGCTTGCTCAACACCTTGCTGGTGACCGTGATCGGCGTGGTCCTGGCGACCCTGCTCGGTTTCATCATCGGCGTGGCGCGGCTGTCGCCGAACTGGATGATCAACAAGCTGGCGACCGTGTATGTGGAAGTATTCCGCAACATCCCGCCGCTGCTGCAGATCCTGTTCTGGTATTTCGCGGTGTTCCTGACCATGCCGGGGCCGCGTAACAGCCATAACTTCGGCGATACCTTCTTTGTCAGCAGCCGTGGCCTGAACATGCCGGCCGCACTGGCCGCTGATGGTTTCTGGCCGTTTGTGGTCAGCGTTGTCGTTGCCATTGTGGCAATCGTGCTGATGACCCGTTGGGCCAACAAGCGCTTTGAAGCCACCGGCGTTCCCTTCCATAAGTTCTGGACGGGCCTGGCGTTGCTGATCGTGATCCCGGCGTTGTGCGCCCTGATCTTCGGTGCGCCGCTGCACTGGGAAATGCCCAAGCTTGCGGGTTTCAACTTTGTTGGCGGCTGGGTACTGATTCCCGAACTGCTGGCACTGACCCTGGCGCTTACCGTGTACACGGCAGCGTTTATCGCCGAGATTGTGCGTTCGGGCATCAAGTCGGTCAGCCATGGCCAGACCGAAGCTGCGCGCTCCCTGGGCCTGCGCCCTGGGCCGACGCTGCGCAAGGTCATCATTCCGCAAGCCCTGCGGGTGATCATTCCGCCGCTGACCAGCCAATACCTGAACCTGGCGAAAAACTCGTCGTTGGCCGCCGGTATCGGATACCCGGAAATGGTTTCGCTGTTTGCCGGCACGGTGCTCAACCAGACCGGCCAAGCCATCGAAGTCATTGCTATCACCATGAGCGTGTACCTGGCGATCAGCATCAGCATTTCCCTGCTGATGAACTGGTACAACAAGCGCATTGCGCTGATCGAGCGGTGAGGAAACGCCCATGAGTTCGCATACTTTCAAACCCGATATGCCGCCACCGAACAAAGTCTTCGGGCCGGTGGCATGGATGCGCGCCAACCTGTTCTCCAGTTGGCTCAATACCTTGCTGACATTGTTGGCGTTTTACCTGATCTACCTGGTGGTGCCGCCGATCCTGAGCTGGGCGATCATCGATGCCAACTGGGTCGGGACCACGCGCGCAGATTGCACCAAAGAGGGCGCTTGCTGGGTGTTTATCCAACAGCGCTTCGGGCAGTTCATGTACGGCTACTACCCCGGCGACCTGCGCTGGCGCGTGGACCTGACCGTGTGGCTGGCCATCGTTGGCGTGGCGCCGTTGTTTATCTCGCGCTTCAAGCACAAGGCGGTCTACGGCCTTAGCTTCCTGGTGGTGTACCCGATCGTCGCCTTCTTCCTCTTGCACGGCGGGATCTTCGGCCTGACTAACGTGGCCACCAGCCAATGGGGCGGCCTGATGTTGACCCTGGTCATCGCCACGGTCGGCATTGCCGGGGCCTTGCCGCTGGGGATTGTGCTGGCGTTGGGGCGGCGTTCGAACATGCCGGCGATTCGTGTGGTCTGCGTGACCTTCATCGAGTTCTGGCGCGGTGTGCCGTTGATCACCGTGCTGTTTATGTCCTCGGTGATGCTGCCGTTGTTCCTGCCCGAAGGCATGGGCATCGACAAGCTGCTGCGCGCGCTGATCGGCGTGATCCTGTTCCAGTCGGCCTATGTGGCCGAAGTGGTACGCGGTGGCTTGCAGGCGATTCCCAAAGGTCAGTACGAAGCGGCCGCAGCGATGGGCCTGGGTTACTGGCGTTCGATGGGTCTGGTGATTCTGCCGCAAGCCCTGAAGATGGTCATCCCCGGCATCGTCAACACGTTTATTGCGCTGTTCAAGGACACCAGCCTGGTGATCATCATCGGCCTGTTCGACCTGCTCAACAGCGTCAAGCAAGCCGCCGCCGACCCGAAATGGTTGGGCATGGCCACTGAAGGCTACGTGTTTGCCGCCCTGGTGTTCTGGATTTTCTGTTTTGGTATGTCGCGCTATTCCATTCATTTGGAACACAAGCTCGACACAGGCCACAAGCGTTAGGAGTTGATGTTATGAGCGAAGCGATCAAACAGCCTGTGAGCCCTGAAGGCATTATCCAGATGCAGGGCGTCAACAAGTGGTACGGCCAGTTCCACGTGTTGAAAGACATCAACCTCAACGTCAAGCAGGGCGAGCGTATCGTGCTGTGCGGCCCGTCGGGTTCGGGCAAGTCCACCACCATCCGCTGCCTCAACCGTCTGGAAGAGCACCAGCAAGGCCGCATCGTGGTCGATGGTGTGGAGCTGACTAACGACCTCAAGCAGATCGAAGCGATCCGCCGTGAAGTCGGCATGGTGTTCCAGCACTTCAACCTGTTCCCGCACCTGACCATCCTGCAGAACTGCACGCTGGCGCCGATGTGGGTGCGCAAGATGCCCAAGCGCAAGGCCGAAGAAATTGCCATGCACTACCTGGAGCGCGTACGCATTCCGGAGCAGGCGCACAAGTTTCCGGGGCAACTGTCCGGCGGCCAGCAACAGCGTGTGGCGATTGCCCGCGCGCTGTGCATGAAACCTAAAATCATGCTGTTCGATGAGCCGACCTCGGCCCTCGACCCGGAAATGGTGAAGGAAGTACTCGACACCATGATCGGCCTGGCTGAAGACGGCATGACCATGTTGTGCGTGACCCACGAAATGGGCTTTGCGCGCACCGTGGCCAACCGCGTGATCTTCATGGACAAGGGCGAGATCGTTGAACAGGCGGCGCCGAATGACTTCTTCGACAACCCGCAGAATGACCGGACCAAGCTGTTCTTGAGCCAGATTTTGCATTGATCGATGCTTGAGACAATAAACCCGGCCTGGTGCCGGGTTTATTTTTGCCTGTTCAAGAGGCCTTGAGCGCCTCGGCATCATTGTTCACGGTGTAAGTGAAGGCACCGCGCAGATCGGCGCCTTCTGCCAGGATCTTCGCATCCGCAAGCAAATGCGGGTGACGATCCAATAACCGCATCAGCAGCACCAAGGGTTTGGGGGCAAGCAACTCGCCACGTTCGTAGCGAGAGAAAGCGTTATGGCCGCCACCGGACAGTAATTCCACAGCTTCCTTTTGGGTAAGGTGCAGTTTGCCACGAGTGCGTTTTATTTCGGCGCCGATCATTTTTCGGGCGGCGAGTGTCAGTGCATCCTGTGCTTCACCGAAGCGGTCTGCGCTGTCGTTGTCCGGGTCCCAGAAGCCGTCGCCGCAGATTGCGCATTCCCAGCCTGAAAGGTTGTCGACTCGGCGCTCCATATCTTTGATCCTGATGGTCTCGCTGCGCCCCTCGTAGTACATCAACCCATTGGGGGCGCCGCAGATGTAGCAGTCTTTTGTCTTCATAGATTCTTCTCCTTAAAGGAGATCACCGGAGGGTCACAATCGGGAGAGTGAGTGACCTTGATGTAAATCTCCCTGCCTTCTAAGTGTGTGATACACGTCTTGCCAAACGCGATGGTTTCCGTAGGTAGTCATCGACTTGTACAACATCCAGTTTTGCAACTCATGGATGACCTCCTGCATATCCTCGATGCTGAAGCCAAGAGCGTCGCCGCATGCTTCTGCCGTTCGGGTAAACGCTTTCCTGCCAAGCCTTCTCACATCCGCCTTGATCACCGCCAAATCGTAATGAGGTGTGTACTTTTCCATAAGACACCTGAGTCCAATAATTACCCTCAGAGGGTAATTTTACCAATCGAAAATACTGCTCCTTTTCCTGCCTAAGAACCCTAGTGCCTTGCCCTTGTAGGCAAGTCCGAATAGGCTGTGGGAAAATTCATCCTATGATTGGACGAAAGCGCAAAACTCATGACAGACATCTCCCCGCTGATAAAGCGCTCCCTGGTCGACCAGGCCCTGGAGCAGCTACGCCTGCGTATCACCGAGGGCAGATGGGCCATCGGTGAACGCCTGCCCACCGAGCCCGAGCTGTCCGCTGAGCTGGGCATCAGCCGCAACACCGTGCGCGAGGCGATGCGGGTATTGGCGTTCTCGGGTTTGATCGAGGTCCGCCAGGGCGACGGCAGTTATTTGCGCTCGATGACCGACCCGCTGGGTGCGATGCGGGCGCTGTCGCATTGCACGTTGGAGCAGGCGCAGGAAACGCGGCAGATTCTGGAAGCGGAGGCGATCGGTCTGGCCGCGCTGCGCCGCACCGAGGAGGACTTGCAAGGTTTGCACGAGGCCCTGCAAAAAAGCGCCGCGCTGTACCACGGTGATCTGGAGGCCTATATCAGCGCCGACTTGTTGTTTCACAAACGCCTGGTCGACGCCGCGCATAACCCGGCATTGAGCGAGCTGTACCTGTATTTTTCCGCCATCGTCGGCGCGCAGTTGCGTCAGACACTGAACATCTCGCCGCGTCGCCAAGCCGTGTTCGACCTGCATATCGCCTTGCTCGACGCGGTCGAAAACCAAGACCCGGAACGCGCCAAATCCCTCTGCCGGCAGTTGATCCATGAACCTTGAAGCCAAACGCACGCGTGAACTCGAAGAACTGTTGATCGACGCCGAAGCCGACGACGACGTGGTGCAACACAGCCATCCGGTGGTGAACCGCCCGTGGCTGTTGCTGCTGGGCCTGATCCTGGTGGCGTTGAACCTGCGACCGGCACTGTCGAGCATGTCGCCGTTGCTGGCTGACGTTTCCGCGAGCCTGGGGTTGTCGGCGGCCAAGGCGGGTCTGCTGACCACCTTGCCGGTGCTGTGCCTGGGCCTGTTCGCACCGACGGCGCCGATCCTGGCCCGACGTTTCGGCGCCGAGCGAGTGGTGTTGGGGATTCTGCTGACCCTGGCCGCGGGTATCATTCTGCGCAGCTCGTTCGGTGAAGTGGGCTTGTTCGCCGGCAGCCTGATTGCCGGCGCGAGCATCGGCATCATCGGTGTGTTGCTGCCGGGTATCGTCAAGCGGGATTTCGCTAGACAGGCGGGTGCCATGACTGGCGTCTACACCATGGCCTTGTGTTTGGGTGCCGCGTTGGCGGCGGGTGCGACGGTGCCGCTGAGTCATTACTTTGGTGACAGTTGGCCCATCGGCCTGGGCTTCTGGATTCTGCCGGCGCTGCTGGCGGCGTTGTTCTGGCTGCCCCAGGTCGGGCAGAAGCACGGTGCCCATCAGGTTGCTTACCGGGTGAAGGGCTTGCTGCGTGACCCGCTGGCCTGGCAGGTGACCTTGTACATGGGCCTGCAATCGTCACTGGCGTACATCGTGTTCGGCTGGCTGCCGTCGATCCTGATCGGCCGGGGCCTGAGTGCCACCGAAGCCGGCCTGGCGCTGTCCGGTTCGATCATTGTGCAACTGTTGAGTTCGCTGGCCGCGCCCTGGCTGGCTACTCGCGGTAAAGACCAGCGCCTGGCGATTGTGGTGGTGATGCTGCTGACCCTCGGCGGCCTGTTCGGTTGCCTCTACGCGCCGCTGGACGGGTTGTGGGGCTGGGCGATTTTGCTGGGGCTTGGCCAGGGCGGCACCTTCAGCCTGGCCCTGACCCTGATCGTGCTGCGCTCGCGCGACTCCCATGTGGCCGCCAACCTGTCGAGCATGGCCCAGGGCATCGGCTACACGCTGGCGTCCATGGGCCCGTTTGCGGTCGGCCTGGTGCATGACTGGACGGGTGGCTGGTCGGCCATCGGCTGGATCTTCGCGGTGATCGGCCTGGGCGCGATCATCGCGGGGTTGGGCGCCGGGCGCGCACTGTATGTGGGCGTGATCAGCGAGAAGGTCTAGAGGTACACGACTTCAAGGGTGCTGGAACCGTCAATCTGCACCTCGCCTCGCAGGTCCAGGTTCTGCTTGGCGGCGATCACCGTGTCGATTCTGACCGTGCTGCTCAGGTTCTGGATCGCTGTCGGTCCGCTGGTGCTGCCAGCGGTGTCGGTGAAGCCAAGAAAGCTGCGTGAGCCAATGTCGATCGGGTTGCTGTTGGCGGTGCGCCAGGCCACGCCAGCTGTGGTCGACTCAGTACCGTAGGGCTGGGGCAGGGTGTCGACTACCGTCTGGTTGGGGTCGAACGTCAGGGAAAACAGGCCGATCTTGTTGCCACTCGGGTCCAGCCCCAGCCCATAGAAAATCTCGCTGTTGACGTTGGCGGTGCCGTCGCGGTTGTCGCTCATGCGCAGGGCGTAGCGTGTCGACGCGTCGCAATTGATGGTGACGGTGAGGTAGCGCACCGGCAGGCGCGTGCCGCGTTCGAGGTTCAAGTCCTGTTGCGAGATCTTGCCGTAGTCAATCAACCCGGCGCCGGACAGTGTCGGCGTACAGGCGCTGGGCGTGAGCAGGCCGGTGACGGCGAAGTCCACGCTGGAAGCCGCCAAGGCACTGGCGCTGAAGGTCAGCAGGGAAAGCGTTGCAAGCGATAGCGGGCGTAGGTTCATGAGCGTACTCCTTGATCAGGGATAGAAGATTTCAATCGTGCCCGAGCCGTCGAGCAACACTTCCGTGCGCAGGTCCAGGCTGTTCATGGGCGCGATAATGGCGCGCACGCTGACCTGTCCGCTCAGGTTGCGGATCGCCGTGGGGCCGGCATGGCTGCCGGGTGTGTCGGTAAAGCCGAGCAAACTGTTGTTGCCGATGTGAATGGGGTAGGCGCTGGAGCTGCTCCAGGCCACGCCGCCGGTGGTGGAGTCGGTGCGGTACACCTGGGGCAGGGCGTCAGCGCTCAGGTCCAAAGGGTCAAAATAGAGGAAGTAGCGGCCGATTTTATTGCGGCTTTCGTCCACCCCCAGGCCGTAGGCGGTCTCGTCGGTGCCACCGGTGGCCGAGCCTTTGCGGTTGTCTTGCATGCGCAAGGCAAAGCGAGTCGGGCCATCGCAGCCGATGCTCAGCATCAGGTTGCGCGAAGCCAGGCCGGTTTCCTTGTCGACGTTCAAGCTCTTGGCCAACATCCGGCCAAAATCCACGATCCCGCCGTTGGACAAGTTGGCTTCGCAGGCCGCGGGAACGAAGCCGGCTTGTATCGACAACTCCCGGGCGCGCCCAGTGGCAACCGCGTCGATCAGCCCGCTGGCTGCCCAGGTCACCGCGTCGCGCACTTGGGTGGCTTCGGCTTGAGCCCAGGCGTTGACCTGCAACTGCACGGAAAAACTGCTGCCCGTGGTCGGCATGCTGTCGCGCAAGGGCACGATCGCGTGGTCGGGCCGCCAGTCGAGTGCGTTGCCTCGCATGGTTGGCATTTGGCCTTGCCCGGTGACCAGGCCCAGTTCCACGGCTTGGCCGTCGAGTACTGCATCGCTGGCGTGCACGCGGTAGCTGCCGTGCTCGGTAAAGCGGTAACGCTCGACGGTCGCGGCCAGGGCTCGGTAAAACACATGCATGTCGGTGGGCGCCGGGCAGTTCAGGCTCAGGCTCAGGCGGCGTTCCCCCAGCTGGATTTGTGCGCTCGGGTTGCGCTGCACCGCGCGGTTCAGCACGCCGAAATCCAGGTGCGCCTGGCTCAGGCTGAGCTGGCAGTCGTCAGCCTGGGCCTGGGCGGCGCTCACGGCCAATCCCAGCAGTAATAATCGCTTCATCAACGTCTTCCTCATGGCGTCACACAGCGCGCCGGGGCGGTTTCGAAATACACCTGCGGGTCGGCTTTTTGCGCGAGGTCGACCTGCAGTTCACAGCGGCTCATGCCCGCTGCCTTGATCCACAGGCGGCGGGCGTCGAGTACATTCGGCAGGAACACCTGGCTGCCTTCCTGCACCAGGGTCACGAACTCGCCATCGGCGGTGCTCACTGTGGCGCCACGGGGCAGCGGCTTGCCGTTGTCAGTGGTGACCGTGAGCAAGGCACGGCGGGTCAGCGCCACGCCAAATTCCACGCGGTCCACGGCGCCGCGCCCGGCGGTAATCACGGCCAGGCCGTTGCTGATATCGGCATTGCGAGGCAGCGATTGGGTCTGTACTTCCACGGGGCTGCGGCCGTAGGCCGACACTTGCGGCACCACCGCCTGGCCGAAGGCGTCGGTCCACACCGGGCCGCTCGGTGTGGTGAGCTTGACCCCGGGCATATCACCCACGGACACCAGCGCAAACGTGTCGCGTACCGGGTAGGGCGAGAAGGTCACGCCACTGCTATGGGCCACCACCGCGCCGCGCGCGCCGCCCTGGTAACTGGAGCGCTCGGCGTCGGAGCGGCTGTAGTTGAGGTCCAACTGTGCGTAGCGCGGCAGATAGGACACACCGAGGGTCGATTCCACTTGGCGGTCGCGGCTGTCGTGCTCGGCGCTGACCCGATAGCTGAGTTGATCGTCGACCTGCTCGTTCACGCCCAGTCCGATGCGGTGCTCGCCCCCTGAGTTGCGCACCCAGGCACGGCCGCGGCGGTTTTCACCGAGGGGCACGCTGAGGTTCAAGTACACCGCGTTCTCGTCGTTCTGGCGACCGCTGACCTGCCATTCGGCGCTGGCCGACAGGGACACGCCGCGCACGCTGGTGCCCCACGACGCCAGCGCACGGCTGCTGTTTTCGCCATTGAACGTGGTGGTGCGCGCCATGCCTCCATTGAACGCGCCGAGCCACGGATGGGCCCAACCAATCGACAGGCTCTGCTGGTCGCGGTAGCGGGTGCGCCGGCCCTCGTCGTCGCGCGAATCGTAGTAGGCGGCGTCTTCCAGTTCGCGGTAGCCCATCGTGCGATGGGAGGTGCCGGCGGTAACCGACCACTGCTGGCCCAGGCGCTGGGAGAAGGTCAGGTCGGTTTGCAGCCCGCGCTCGCGTTGGCGCTGGGCGTCGGCCACCTGGGTCGACAGTTGCACCTGGCCATCGGGCCACGGCAACAGGCCGAGGCTGACGCCAGCCGCCCGGTAATCCTCGGCGACCAACCCACCGCCACCCACGCTCAGCCGTGGGCCCAGCGCACCGCTCCAACCGCCACTGATGACCCACGGATCGTCACCGCGGGTATTGCCGATATTCCGCACGCGCCCGGCGCCCAGCGAGTAACCCGGCGCCGGCAGGCCGATGCCAAGCATGGCGGCCGGCACGGTAAAACGCCGCGCTTCGCCGCTGCTTTCCTTAACCGTGACTTCAACGTCGGCGCGGGTGTTCAGGCGCCGTACATCGGTGAGCGAGAACGGCCCCGCCGGCACCACGGTCGAGTGAATCAACGCGCCGTTCTGGCGCACCTCGACCTGTGCCGGGCTGTTGGCGATGCCGCTGATGGTCGAGCCCTGTTCCTGATCCTGCAGCGCTTGTTCGGTAAATAGCTGCATGCCGGTGATCTGCGCCGAGGACAACACCGGGTTGTAAAGGTTGATCTGCCCGGCCTGCAGCACTGCCTGCTGCTCGGCGAACGTGCGCTGGGCGTAGGCTTCCAAGTGGGTGGTGCGTGATCGGGAATCTTGCCAGGTCTGCACCTGGCGGCTGCGTACGATCCAGTCGCCCGCGTTGAAGCCCAGCTCGGTATTGGCTGAGCCGAAGCGGCTGGAATCGTCGCCGTAACGGTTGTACAACCCGGTGATGTCGTAGTTGAGCAACGCGGCGAACCCGCCGGTTTCAAAACCTGAGAGTTCGCGCTGGCGCGGGCGCAGGGCGTCGGTGGGCACGACCAGGCTGATGCTCAGGTTGGCAGGGTCTTGCTCCACCACGGTTTGCGGGTATTCGCCGAGGAAGTCATGGCAACCGCTGTCGCCCAGCGGCGCGGGTACCACGAGGTCGGCGGCGTCCAACAGCGGCCGGTCAAAACACAGCGCGCCCTGGCTGTCGAACTGTGCATTGATTCGTCCACGGCGCAGGCCATTCACGTTCATGCTGACGGCATGGCGGCCGTGGGTATAGCGCGGTGCATCCAGCAACAGGTAGGCCAGCTCCGGGTCGATACCGCGTTGGTGCAAGGTTTGGGCGTCGAATGCATCCGCCCAGGCATCGGCCGACAGCAGGGCCATGGTCAATGGCAGCGCGGCCCTGATCAGGGCCGGGCGCAAAGGACAGTCGGGCACGGCTTCGCCGGCCGGGTCAGTGGTTACTGTGTTCACGTAAGGCACTCAAGTTATGGAAGTCAGCAACGGGTGGCTGGCTTCCCGGTGACAGTCACAGGGCTGTCACTTCGTTATTCAGCGTTGGCTGCGGTGATCGGGGCTTCATAGGCGGCGACGGCGAACCCGTAGACGGTGGCCGGTTGCAGGCGCACGGCCGTGGCAGTGTGCGCTGTACTGAGCCGCAAGGTTTCGCCGGGCAACACGTAGGTGCGTGGCAGCATCAGGCCTTGCTTGCCGGGCAGCAATTGCAGCTCCTGGGCCAGGCGCACTACATAGGGCGTTGGGTTGGCGATGTTGAGGTGCCCATCATTCAAGGACCAGGTCAAACCGGTCCAGGGCGTGCGATTGGGCGCCAGGCCCTTGGGGTGAATGATCAGCGGCAGGTTCTGGCGCACGGTCACGCCCACGCGCGCATGCCCGGCCTGGGCGGCATCGCGTTCCTTGGGCATGCCCTCGAAGATCACCCGCTTCAGGCGTTGGGTTTGCAGGGGCGTGCGGTTCTGCAGTATGAAGCGCACCAGCTGGCTTTTATCGGCCTCGACCCGGGACAGCGGCGGGGTGACGAATAGCAGCGACTCGGTGTCTTCCGGGATGTCTTCGAGGGTGACGTGCAGCAACGCCAGTTTGCCGTCGGTGTTGGTCACTGACACCGAGGCTTCGCCGTCGGCCTCGTTGACGATCACTACAGAGGTGTCGGGCACCATGCCGTCGGCAAACACCTGGGTGCTCAGCAGCCAGCCCAGGGCCAGCAAGGTTGGAGAGGTTTTCATGATGCAGTTCCTAAAGTGATCGCAGGGCTTAGAGGTAACGCAGGTCCAGAACCAATGAACCGTCGAGAGGAACGTCCTGCCTGAGGGTCAGTCGGTTGGCCGGGTTGATGGTGGTGTGCGCGCGGATCCGGGTGGTCAGCCTGATGATGGGCTCGGGAAACGGTCGGCCGGGGCGGGCAAAGCCCATCAGGGTCCTGGGGTGGATCGCCGGTTGGGGAAACCAGAGGCCGCCGTGGGTGGTTGACGCAAGCGACTGCATCGCGTTGCCGTCGCCCTGTGCGGCCTCAAACACCAGGCTGACGGAGCCCAGGTGTTCGCTGGGCGCATGGGGGTTATTGCCCAGCCCATAGGCAGTGGCCGGCGCTGAAGACGAATCTTCGCGGCTGTCCAGGCCGATCAAGGCAAACAGTAAGGGGCCGCTGCAGTTGATCTCCACCTCCAGCCATTGGCTGGGCAGTGGGGTGGGGGTTTCCCGGTTCAGGGTATGAGCCGGGATTGTGCCGTGGTCGATGACCCCACTGCCGGAAAGACCGACGGTGCAGGAGCTGGGGGTGACCAGGCCCGCGAGGGTCAAGTCAGTGACGGTGCTGGCAAACACTGTAGAGCCGGTGTTGAGTAATAACAGCGCCGCGCACAGGCGTAGGGTTCTGTTCATCATTCGGTCTTCAATGTGTTTGGTGCAGTAGGGCGCCTCGCCGCGAAAGGCGAGGCGGTGGTTTTACAGGTAGATCACTTCGAACGTGGCCGAGCCGTCGATGGGGTGTTCATCGCTCAGGTCCAGGCTGTCGGCCCGTGCGATGTAGCCCCAGATGTTCATGTCAGCGGTCACTTGGGTAATCGGAATGGGCAGCCAGGTCCCCGATGAGTTGTCGCCGAAAGCTGCCAGGGACAACGGCGGCATTCCCGTCCAGTTGTCACGCCAAGTGGTGCCGTTGTCCAGGGACTCCAGCACCTTCGTCGCGACGCTGTCCGCTACGGGGTTCATCAGGTTGACCGTGTAGAACCCCAGCTTCTGGTTGCCATTGATCAGCCCCATGCCATAGGGGCGCGTGCCGTCACCGGAACTTGAGCCGGCGCGGTTGTCGGTGCCCTTGACGGCAAACAGGGTGTTGCCATCGCACGTAATGCTCAGTTGCAGGTTGGCGAAGGGCAGTGCCGTGGAGGTGGTGAGGTTCAGGTCTTTGGCGGAAATTTTGCCGTAGTCGACCACTCCGCCGCCGGACAGGCTGGGAGTGCAGGCATTCGGGGTAATCACCCCCTTGACCGACAGGTCGACGCTGGACGCCGCCATGGCAGCAGCGCTGGCACTGATCAGCAGCGCGGTGGCCAGGGCCTTGAGCGTAAGTTTCATGGAGCACACGCTTCCTTGAGTGGGGCAGTGGGTATGGAATTACAGGTACTTCAGTTGCACGGTCGCGTGGCCGTCCAGCGGGACTTCGTCCAGCACGGTCAGGCGATCGGTACCGTCAATCACGGTGTACAGGTTCAGGTCGGCGGTGAAGCGCGTCACGGCAATTGGCGTGTAGCGGCTGCCGAGGGCGGCGATGGCGGTCAGCACGTTGCTGCCCAGGTAGACCGACGGTATCCAGCTGGCACCGCCATTTTCGGAGGTAATCGTCTGGACAGCGACGCCATCAGCGATCTGGTTGTAAAGGCCAAACCCCACACTGCCGAGTTTTTCATCGTCGGTGGTTGTGCCCAGGCCGTGCCAGTTCGGGTTGATCGCGCTGGTGCCCGGGCGGTTATCGATGGTACTCAGCGCGAGGAATGTCGGCGCGTCACACTGGATTGCCAACTGTACGGTCTGGCGCGGCAGTAACGTGGGCTGGTCTGCGCTGAGTTCCTTGGCCGTCATTTTTCCGAAATCCACTATGCCTCCGCCGGAGAGCATGGGTTCACAAGCGTTGGGCGTGATGGTGCCCGTGACGGCGAAGTCGGCGCTGCTGGCGGCCAGTACGGTAGGGGTCAGTAGCAATGTGGCGAGAAAAACGATGGGTGAGGCGTTCATGGGCAGGCGGCACCTTTGTTGGCAGAGTCGAGGTCGTAAGGGGTTACAGGTACATCACTTCGATGGTGGCAGAGCCGTCGATCGTGACTTCGTTGCTCAGGTCCAGACCGTCAGTGCGGCTGATGTAGCCGGCGTAATTAATATCGGTCACCAGCACTTGGGTCGGGCGTGGGGTGCTGACGTCTGCCAGGGTCGCCACGGAGAGCAATGCACCCGGCTCGAAGGAGCTGTATTTCTCCCACGTGGTGCCATTGTCCCAAGAGGCAATGGACTGCACGACTTCGCCGTCGGCAACCGGAGGGTTAGTGGATGAACCCATGTTCAGGTTGTAGGTGCCCAGTTTCTGGGTACCGTTGATCAGGCCCAGCCCGAAGTAGCCGCCGGCGGCTGCAGAGCCTGCACGGTTATCGGTCGCTTTGAGGGCGAACAGCGCGGCGGCATCGCAGGTCACGGTCATTTGCAAGCTGGCTTTTGGTAGCAGGGTCATCTTGTCCGTGTTCAGGTCCTTGGCCGATATCTTGCCGTGGTCAATGACCCCTCCGCCGGACAGGACAGGGGTGCAGGCATTCGGAGTGATGATGCCCTTGACGGTCAGGTCCACGGTGCTGGCGGCGAATACAGGGGCGGTGCCGGTGATCAACAGGGCGCTGGCGACGGCGATCAGGTGCTTGTTCATGTTGTGTGGTCTCAGTGTTGGGTCAACTGACGGGTGCGCGTCACCGCTGCGCATTAAGAGGCGCGGTTGGGCGTAGGGTCAGTTCGATAGTTGCCCGCCAGGTGAGTTGGCGGGTTGCCCTTCTGGGCTGGGGCGCAATTTAGCGCCGGGGTGCGGGTGGGGAAATACAACTAATACGAGAATGCACCGAGTGTCGGAAATAGCCGCTCACGGCGTAGGAAATTTTATACTTTCGTAGTTGTTGTATCGCTATCGCTACCTTCGTGTGGATAGCTCTTATCGATATTGCGTTCTTTTTCAGACTGCCGGGTTTGGCCGCTGATAAGACCTTCTTCGCCAGTATCGATATTGAGGTGGCCATGAGGCCAAAGGGTCCCGCCGCTGCTGTTCCGGCAACGCACACATCACCCTGGGCCAGCCCCCCCGCGCACTGGCGCAACCTCAGCGTACTGGTTGCCGAAGACCACGCCACCTATGGCGCACTGATGGGGTGGTTCCTGCAAAAATTCGGGTTGTGCCATGAGGTGGTCGGCGATGGGCTGGCGGCAGTGGCGGCCAGCGAGTTCTGGGATTTCGATCTGGTGATCAGCGATTGCCGGATGCCGGTAATGAATGGCTATGCCATGGCTCAGCGGATGCGCCTGCGCGAGCAAACCGACGGCCGTCGGCGTGTCCCGATCCTCGCCTTGAGCGCAGAGTTGACCCCCGACGACCTGCAGCGTGGCCTTGAAGCCGGCATGGACGGCTGGCTGCTCAAACCTCTCTCCGCCCAACGCCTGCGCGAAGTGCTCGAGCACTGGTTGCCAGGAACACCCGACGCCAGCATTCAGCCGGCGAAGGAGGTGGCACAGGCTGCTTGGCCAACCCGGGCCGAATTGATCGAGACCTTTGGCGATGAGCAGGTGGTGAACCGGATGCTGCACAGCCTCCTGCAGGAAGCCAATAAAGACTACGCAGGCCTGCTTGCAGCCTGTAGCACGCTGGACCGACAAGCCACCGTTGATTGCCTGCATCGCTTGCTCGGCAGCCTGGCATTCCTCGCCGGTCGTGAGCCCGTTGCATTCTCGGGCCGCTTGATTGAAAGCGTGCGTGAGCATGGCATCGTGATCAATCAGGAAGCACTGCAACAGTTCGAGCAGGATGTGATTGTGTACCTGCGCTATTTGACAGATTTATGACGCTGAACAGACGGCATGTAGGATTGGTTCCAGTTGGTTGTAGCTTTGTTTTGTAAGGTATTTCTTTTTATTTTGTAGGTATTAATTCCAGAGCCAAAAAACACGGGGCTTAGTGAAAACCCGCCTCCATTGGGCGGTTGTTGGCTGCGATGTACGGCGCTATTTTTCCTGATCAATTTGCCATCATTCGTGGTTTTCTATGCTTCGCGTAATAATTGCTGACGATCACCCCATTGTGCGTATTGGACAGCGGGTAGTGATCGAGGCGGACGGCAAGTGCAAGGTGGTGGGCGAGGCCGACGGTCCCGATGCGTTGCTTAACATGTTGGACACTACGCCCTGTGACCTGCTGGTGACGGACTTCGCCATGCCCGGTGGGCACCAGGCCGATGGTTATGTATTGCTTGGATTGTTGAAGCGCCAGTATCCCGACTTGCCGGTTATCCTGGTGACGATGTTCGCCAATATCGCCACGCTGCGCGCCTCCTTTGCCCAGGGGGCCCGGGCGATCATCGCCAAAAGTGCGTCGGCCAAGGAGTTGCCGCTGGCGATCAGGGCGATCCGCCAGGGCAAAACGTTCGTCAGTGAGAGCTTGCGCGCGCAGATGGACGAGGCGGGGACCAGTGATCAGTCACAGCAGCCCCAGTTGTCCGGCAAGGAGCGCGAAGTGGTGCGCATGCTCGCCAGCGGCATGACGGTCAGCCAGATCGCCGCCCAGGTCAATCGCAGCATCTCCACCATCAGCAAGCAGAAAAGCACGGCCATGAACCGGCTGTGCATTTCCAGCGATGTCGACCTGTTTGCCTACGCTCGCAGCTGCGGAATGATTCCTTAGCCATTCCCATGATCAATGCCGATAGTGTTTCCGGCCCCCGGGGATTATCGTAGCCGGCTTCCCGACCCTTTTGCGGAACCTGCCCATGAGCGACGCCCATAACGCCCTGATCACCGAGTTCTACAGTGCCTTCCAGCGCCTGGACGCCGAGGCCATGGCGGCCTGCTACACCGACGACGTGCTGTTCAGCGACCCCGCATTCGGTGAGCTGCGCGGGCGTGATGCCGGAGATATGTGGCGGATGCTGACCATCCGTGCCAAGGATTTTTCCCTGACCTTCGACCATGTCCGCAGCGATGAAACCACCGGCAGTGCGCATTGGGTGGCGACCTACCTGTTCAGTGCGACCGGCAACACCGTGGTCAACGATATCGGCGCGCGGTTTGTGTTTCGTGACGGCAAGATCTGCGAGCACCACGACCACTTCGACCTGTGGCGCTGGTCGCGTCAGGCCCTGGGCCTCAAGGGCCTGCTGCTGGGCTGGTCGCCTGCGCTGAAAAACGCCGTGCGTGCCCAGGCGCGCAAAGGCTTGAAGGCATTTCAGGTCAGTCGTTGATAAGCTTGGCGTTCTTCTGGTTTGCCGAATGTATCCGTGACGACTCCCACTGAACCCAAACCCTGGTTCGTCTACCTGGTGCGCGCCGCCAATGGCGCGCTGTATTGCGGGATCAGCAATGACCCGGTGCGCCGCTTCGCCTCTCACCAGAGCGGCAAGGGCGCGCGGTTTTTCCTGTCCAGCCCGGCGGTGGCGCTGGTGTACACCGAGCAGTGCGCGAGCAAAGGCGAGGCGTTGCGCCAGGAACGCTTGATCAAGAAATTGAAGAAAACCGCCAAGGAATGCCTGGCGGCCAGTGGTTCATTGATTTGACTGATGGGTTCCCATCGTCCCTGCATGCAGTGTTGCAGGCTAAGCTAGCGGCTCACCCCTCAAGCGGAGCCTGGCATGTCCGAATTGATCCTGCACCACTACCCGCAATCCCCCTTTGCTGAAAAGGCCCGCCTGTTGTTGGGCTTCAAGGGCTTGTCCTGGCACTCCGTTCAGATCCCGGCGATGGCGCCAAAACCCGATCTGACGGCGCTGACGGGCGGTTACCGCAAAACGCCGGTATTGCAGGTGGGGGCCGATATTTATTGCGACACCGCCCTGATCGCTCGGCGTCTTGAGCAGGAAAAATCTGCACCTGCGCTGTTTCCGCTTGGCCAGGAAATCAACACCCAGGCGTTCGCCTACTGGGCCGACAGCGTCGTTTTTCAACATACCGTCAGCCTGGTATTCCAGCCGGAATCGGCAGCGGTGCGCTTCGCCAGGATGCCGCCGGAGATCATGAAGGCGTTTGTCGCCGACCGTAGCGCGCTGTTCAGCGGCGGTACGGCGAACAGACTGCCAGCTGAACTTGCCAGGCATCAATGGCCGGCGCTGATGCTGCGCCTGGAGCAGCAGTTGCAGCACGAGCCTGGCGATTTCCTGTTTGGCGAACCGTCGATTGCCGACTTTGCGATGGCCCACCCGTTGTGGTTTCTCAAGGGCACCGCGGTCACAGCGCCACTGGTGGATGCGTATCCTGCCGTGTCGGCCTGGTTGGCCCGGGTGCTGGGCTTTGGGCATGGCACCGCGAGCGAGATGAGCGCCGAACGCGCCTTGGAGATCGCCCGCAACGCTACGCCCGCCGCTTTGCCGGATGAAACATTCGAAGACCCCAACGGCTTCAAGGCGGGTCAACAGGTGGCCATCAACGCTACCGATTATGGGGTTGACCCGGTGGCCGGCGAACTGTTGTTTGCCGGGCGCGAGGAACTGATCCTGCGGCGTATCGATGAACGTGCCGGCAGCGTGCACGTGCATTTCCCACGCTTGGGTTTTCGCATTCAGGCGCAGTGAGTAAAAATTTCTGCAAATAAATGTGAGGTAAATCTCCCGCCCATCCGTGTAGTGCTTGAAACTGCGAGCTATTCGCATTAACAGCGTTTTCTACACGGGTCTCACAGCATGAAGTCGACGGCGGGCGGTTTGGTTAAACAGTGGCTGGGAGCCTCGGTATTGGCGGTGTCGGGGCTGGCGTTGCTGCCCCTGAGCGTGGCGCAGGCACAGGAACAGCAAAGCGCCCAGTTCAATTTCGCCCTGGCAGCCAAACCGCTGCCCCAGGCCCTGAGCGATTTCAGCCGGGTCACCGGGATCAGCGTGATCTACACCGACGAAGCGCCTTACGGCCTGAGTGCCCCGGCGGTCAGCGGGCAGATGAGCGCGACCCAGGCCCTGCAACGCCTGCTGGGCAACTCCGGGTTCACCTTCCGCCAGATCGACGCCCGCACCCTGGCCCTGGAACCGCTGCCCACCGACGGCGCGCTCAACCTGGGCGCCACTACGATCAGCGGTACCGGCCAGGCCGAGGACAGCACCAGCTACCAGCCACCGCCCACCAGCTCGGTGATGCGCTCCCACGGCCTGCTGTTGGAAACCCCGCAAACCGTCAACGTGGTGCCGGCCCAGGTGCTGCGCGACCAGACCCCGCGCAACCTGGATGACGCCCTCGCCAATATCAGCGGCATCACCCAGGCCAACACCCTGGCCAGCACCCAGGACGCGGTCATGCTGCGCGGCTTTGGCGACAACCGGAACGGTTCGATCATGCAGGACGGCATGCCGCTGGTGCAGGGCCGTGCGCTGAACGCCACTGCCGAGCGCGTCGAAGTGCTCAAGGGCCCGTCGTCGCTGCTGTACGGCATCCAGGACCCGGGCGGAGTGGTCAATATCGTCAGCAAAAAGCCGCAACTGACCCAGGCCACCTCGCTGACCGTGCGCGGCTCGACCTTCGGCGACGGCAAGAACGGCAGCGGCGGCAACCTCGACACCACCGGGCCCATTGGGGACTCGGGCCTGGCGTATCGCCTGATCGTCGACCATGAAGACGAGGACTACTGGCGCAACTTCGGCACCCACCGCGAGACGCTGGTGGCGCCGTCATTGGCGTGGTTCGGCGACAGCACCAAGCTGCTGTTTGCCTACGAGCATCGGGAATTTCTCTCGCCGTTCGACCGAGGCACCGCGATCGACCCAAAAACCAATCACCCCTTGGATATCCCGGCCACCCGGCGCCTGGACGAGCCGTTCAACAACATGGAAGGCCGCTCGGACCTGTACCGCTTCGAAGCTGACCACGATTTGAATGACGATTGGAAAGCGCATTTCGGCTACAGCTGGAACCGTGAAACCTACGACGCCAGCCAGGTGCGCGTCAGCGCGGTGAATGCCAATGGCACGCTGACCCGCAAGATGGACGGCACTCAGGGGGCAATCACCACTGACCGCTTCACCACCGCGAGCCTGGAAGGCAAGGTCAACGTGCTGGGCATGCAGCATGACCTGGTGTTCGGCCTGGATGACGAATACCGCAAGATCTACCGCGCCGACCTGATTCGCCAGAACTCGCGTGGCACCTTCAACTACAACAACCCGGTGTATGGCAACGAAGTGGCAGGCACCACCGTGAGTGCTGCCGACAGCGCTCAGACTGACCTGCTGCGCAGCGACTCGCTGTTCTTCCAGGACGCGATTCACCTCACCGACCAGTGGATTTTCGTCGCCGGTGCGCGCTACCAAATGTATGACCAGTACGCGGGCAAAGGCGTGCCGTTCAAGGCCAACACCGACGGCAACGGCCAGGCCTGGGTGCCGCGCGCGGGGCTGGTGTACCGCTACACCGACGAATTGTCGTTCTATGGCAGCTACACGGAGTCGTTCAAGCCTAACTCCACCATCGCGGCGCTGGCCGATGGCAGCACCTTGACCGGCGACCTCACGCCGGAAGAATCCAAATCCTGGGAACTGGGCGCCAAGCTCGATATTCCTGGGCGCATCACCGCCAGTGCGGCGCTGTTCAATATCGACAAGCGCAACGTGCTGGTGTCGTCGGAAATTGCCGGAAGCACCATTTATAGTCTGGCTGGCCAAGTCCGTTCTCGCGGCCTGGAGCTGGATGCGACCGGCCAGTTGACCGACCAGTGGAGTGTGATCGGCAGCTATGCCTACACCGACGCCCTGGACGTGAAAGACCAGGACCCGACGCTGCAAGGCAACCGCCTGCAAAACGTCGCCAAGCACACCGGCTCGCTGTCGGTGGCCTACGACTTCGGCAATATCTTTGGCGGCGACCAGCTGCGCGTGGGCACCGGTGCGCGCTATGTGGGCGAGCGCGCAGGCGACGCCGCCAACGATTTCACCCTGCCGGGCTACACCGTGGCGGACGCGTTCGCCACCTACGACACCAAAATCGATGGGCAGAAGGTCAAGTTCCAGCTCAACGTGAAGAACCTGTTCGACCGCGTCTATTACACCTCGGCGGCCAGCCGGTTGTTTGTGTCCATGGGCGATGCGCGGCAGGTGTCGGTATCGAGCACGCTGGAGTTCTAGGCTACTACCTGCGGTGTTTTCGTGGCGAGCCCGCTCGCCACATGGGGGCGGAGCTGTTAGCGTTGCCGCCACTGACAGCTTTGCGGAACACGATTCTGATGCACTTTGGACGATGGCTTAACCTGCTGTGCTTGAGTTTTTTGCTGGGGGGTTGCGCGAGTGTTTCGCCGACTTCCACTCCGGCGACCCTGGACCACCTTCTGGCCGACCCGGCCCTCAACGGCGCCACCGTTTCGTTGATGGTGCGCGACGCCCGCAGCGGCACCACCCTCTACCAGCACAACCCCCGTAGCCGTCTGATCCCGGCTTCCAACCTCAAGCTACTGACCACGGCGGCGGCGATGGATGTGTTGGGCCCGCAGTACCGGTTTTCCACCCAACTGTTGAGCAACGGCACGCGCCAGGGCGAGCGCCTGACGGGCAACCTGTACCTGCGCGGCCTGGGCGACCCGACCACGCAGTTCGCCGACTACCAGGCACTCGCCGCCCAGCTGGCGAGCCAGGGCGTGCGCCAGGTGCAGGGTGACTTGGTGTTCGACGACACCTTTTTTGACGCCGAGCGCTTGGGCGTGGACTGGGCCCATGACGACGAAAGCACCTATTACGGCGCGCAGATTTCGGCGCTGACGGTGTCGCCGAATACGGATTTTGATGCAGGCACTTTACTCGTTACCGCCAAGGCTCCCGTCGCGCCCGGCCAGCCGGTCAACGTGGTGGTCAGCCCGGCCACCGATTATGTGCAACTGAGCAACCGCGCGGTGAGCGGCGCGGGCAACCGCTACGCGATCACCCGCCAGCACGGCACCAACCTGCTGCAACTCACGGGCGCGTTGGCGCCGGGCAAGCAAAGCCGGCAGTGGGTGAGTGTGTGGGAGCCGACGCAACTGGTGGCCAATCTGTTTGAACAGGCGCTGGCGCAGCAAGGCATCCAGGTGCTGGGTCGACGGGTGATCGGTGGCGCAAGCCCCGCGACGGCCACGGTGTTGGCGGAGCATCAATCGGCGCCGCTGCAGGACTTGATCGCGCCGTTGCTCAAACTCTCGAACAACAACATGTCCGAAGCGTTGCTCAAGGCCATGGGCCGCAAAACCGCGAATGCCGGCACGGCGGCAGCGGGTGTGGCGGCGGTGGCGGCGTTTATGCAGCGCCAGGGGCTGGACCCGGCGACGTTGCGCCAGGTCGACGGTTCGGGTTTGTCGCGGCGCAATCTGGTGTCGTCGCAGCACCTCACCGACCTGCTGCTGGCCACCGCCAAACAACCCTGGTTTGGTGCCTGGTACGCGGCGTTGCCGATTGCCGGGAATGCCGACCGCATGACCGGCGGCAGCCTGCGCTATCGCCTGCGCGGTACCGCGGCGCAAAACAATCTGCACGCGAAGACCGGCTCCATGGCCGGCGTATCATCGTTGAGCGGCTACATCACCGACGCCGAGGGCCGGCGCCTGGTGTTCTCGATGATCAGCAATAATTACGTCAGCGATGCCGCGCCGGTCCGCGCGCTGGAAAACCGTGTGGCGCTGGCCCTGACTCAATGGCGCGACTAGTTCAGGGCTGGTAGCCCATCCGCCAGCTCACGGCCCGGGTCGCCGCCAGCAAACGCTGGGCGGCCGGGCCATCTTCGTCGGCGTGGAACAGCGAGGTGGGGCCAACCACGGTCATCACCGCCGCCACTTGCCCGACCGCATTGAACACCGGCGCCGACAAGGCATCGACCCCCGGCATCAGCAGGCCATGCACAAAGTGCAAGCCACGCTCGCGGATCTGTTCGCACACGCTGGCGTAGGCCTGGTCGTCCGCCAAGGCATGGGCGATACCCGCTTGAATCTCGCGTTCGCGCAGCTCGACGGTTTCCCGCGACGGCAGGAACGCACTGAACACCAACCCGGTGGACGAGCTGAGCAGCGGCAGCACCGAACCCAATTGCGTCACCACCGTGACCGCACGCACGGCGGGCTCGATATGCACCACCGTCGCGCCCTGGTTGCCCCACACCGCCAGAAAGCAGGTTTCATTCAGTTCGTCGCGCAGTTCCGCCAGGGGCAGGGCGCCGACCTTCAGCACATCCATGCTGCCCAGCGCCGCCAAGCCCACGCGCAACGCTTCGCGGCCCAGGCCGTAATGGTTGGTGGCGGTGTTCTGTTCGGCAAAGCCCGAGGCGATCAGCGCCTGCAAATAACGGTGAACCTTGCTCGCCGGCATCTGCACATGTTCAGCCAGGCGCGACAGCGACGTGGCCGGCGACAGTTCGGCCAGGGCCTTGAGGATATCGGTGCCCACTTCGGCCGAGCGGACTTTCTGTTTACCGGTGTCGCGGGGCTTTTCCATGGAGGGGCGAGAATCCGAGAGATGAATGGGCGTCTTTATAGCTTGACGGTCGACAGTGATCAAATTACGTTATGCGTAACTGGATTACGATAAAAACAACTTCCGTTAGAGGATGATCCATGAACCTCGAATACCTGTCGGGCTTCGGCAATGAATTCGTCAGCGAAGCCTTGCCCGGCGCACTGCCCGTCGGCCAGAACTCCCCGCAAAAAGCGCCCTATGGGCTGTACACCGAACTGTTCTCCGGCACCGCCTTTACCGTGGCGCGCAGCGAAGCTCGCCGCACCTGGCTGTACCGCATCCAGCCGTCGGCCAACCACCCGGCGTTCGCCAAGCTGGAACGGCAACTGGCCGGTGGGCCGCTGGGCGCAGTGACGCCAAATCGCCTGCGCTGGAACCCTTTGGATATTCCCGGCGAGCCGACCGACTTTATCGACGGGCTTGTCGGCATGGTTGCCAACGCCGCGTCGGAAAAGCCGTCAGGCATCAGCATCTATAACTACCGCGCCAACCAGTCGATGGAACGGGTGTTCTTCAACGCCGATGGCGAACTGTTGATCGTCCCCGAGCAGGGCCGCCTGCGCATCGCCACTGAACTGGGCGTGCTCGACGTCGAACCGTTGGAAATCGTGGTGCTGCCGCGCGGCCTGAAATTCCGCGTTGAACTGCTGGACGCGCAAGCCCGCGGCTATGTCGCTGAAAACCACGGCGCGCCGCTGCGCCTGCCCGACCTCGGCCCGATTGGCAGCAACGGCCTGGCTAACGCGCGTGACTTCCTTACGCCGGTTGCCCATTACGAAGACCTGAAACAGCCTACAACCCTGGTGCAGAAATTCCTCGGTGAACTCTGGGCCTGCGAGCTGGACCATTCGCCGCTGAACGTGGTGGCCTGGCACGGCAACAACGTGCCGTACAAATACGACCTGCGCCGTTTCAACACCCTTGGCACCGTGAGTTTCGATCATCCGGACCCGTCGATCTTCACCGTGTTGACCTCGCCCACCAGCGTGCATGGCCTGGCCAACCTCGACTTCGTGATCTTCCCGCCGCGCTGGATGGTGGCCGAAAACACCTTCCGCCCGCCGTGGTTCCACCGCAACCTGATGAACGAATACATGGGCCTGATCCAGGGCGCCTACGACGCCAAGGCCGAAGGCTTCCTGCCCGGCGGTGCGTCGCTGCACAGCTGCATGAGCGCCCACGGCCCGGACGGCGAGACCTGCACCAAGGCCATCAGCGCGGACCTTGCACCGCACAAGATCGATAACACCATGGCCTTTATGTTCGAGACCAGCCAAGTGCTGCGGCCCACGCAATTCGCGCTGCAATGCCCGCAATTGCAACCCTCTTACGACGCGTGCTGGGCCTCGCTGCCCGCCACCTTCAACCCGAACCGGAGATAACCCATGACTCAGCCAACCCTGACCCGCAGCTGGGTCGATTCCGCCAACGGGCACCGCGATTTCCCCTTGCAGAACCTGCCGCTGGGTGTGTTCAGCATCAACGGCTCGGCGCCGCGCACGGGCGTGGCGATCGGCGACGCAATCCTCGATCTGCAGGCCGCCATCGATGAGTTCGAAGGTGAAGCGCGCCGCGCGGTCGAAGCCACCGCCGGCGGCCAACTCAACGCGTTTTTTGAACTGGGCCGTGGCCCGCGCGTGGCGCTGCGCGAGCACCTGCTGGAGCTGTTGGCCGAAGGCAGCAAGCTGCACACCCGTGAGGCCCAGGTGCTGCACCGCGCCGCCGATTGCCAGATGCACTTGCCGGCAAAAATCAATGATTACACCGACTTCTACGTCGGCATCGAACACGCACAAAACGTCGGCAAACTGTTCCGTCCGGACAACCCGCTGCTGCCCAACTACAAGTATGTGCCGATCGGTTATCACGGCCGCGCCTCGACCATTCGCCCGTCGGGCACCGAGGTGCGTCGCCCCAAAGGCCAGACCCTGCCGGCCGGCCAGACCGAGCCGACGTTCGGCCCGTGTGCGCGTTTGGACTATGAATTGGAACTGGGTATCTGGATCGGTCAGGGCAATGCCATGGGCGACTCGATTGCGATTGGCGACGCGGCCGAGCACATCGCCGGTTTCTGCCTGCTCAACGACTGGTCGGCACGCGATATCCAGGCCTGGGAATACCAGCCGCTGGGGCCGTTCCTGTCGAAAAGCTTTATTACTACGATCTCGCCCTGGGTGGTGACGGCCGAAGCGCTGGAACCGTTCCGCAAGGCACAACCGGCGCGCCCCGAAGGCGACCCGCAACCGCTGCCGTACCTGCTGGATGCGCGTGACCAGGCGGCCGGCGCGCTGGATATCGAACTGGAAGTGCTACTGACCACCGCGTCGATGCGCGAGCAAAACCTGCCGGCGCATCGTCTGGCCCTGAGCAATAGCCTGCACATGTACTGGACCGTCGCGCAATTGGTCGCGCACCACAGCGTCAACGGCTGCCAGTTGCAGGCCGGTGATCTGTTTGGCTCCGGCACCCTGTCCGGGCCGGAAGCGGGGCAGTTCGGCAGCCTGCTGGAGATGACGGAAGGCGGCAAAAAGCCGATTGAATTGCCGTCCGGCGAGGTGCGTAAATTCCTCGAAGACGGCGACGAAATCATCCTGCGCGCGCGTTGCAACCGCGAAGGGTTTGCCTCCATCGGCTTCGGCGAGTGCCGTGGCACGGTGGTCGCCGCGCGTTAAGAGGGCAGGGCGATGGAACTCTATACCTATTACCGCTCCACTTCGTCGTACCGGGTGCGTATTGCCCTGGCGCTCAAAGGCCTGGATTTCACTGCGATTCCCGTGAATTTGCTGGTGCCGGGCGGCGGTGCCAATCGCCAGCCCGAATACCTGGCGATCAACCCCCAAGGCCGCGTGCCGGCCTTGCGCACCGACGATGGCGAGCTGTTGATTCAATCACCGGCGATCATTGAATACCTGGACGAACGTTATCCACAGGTGCCGCTGCTATCCAACGACCTGGCCACGCGCGCCCATGAGCGCGCGGTGGCGTCGATCATCGGCTGCGATATCCACCCGCTGCACAACTCCAGCACCCAGAACCTGTTGCGCCAGTGGGGGCATGACGAGGCGCAGGTCCTGGAATGGATCGGGCACTGGATCAGCCAGGGGCTGGGGGCAGTGGAGCAGTTGATTGGCGACACGGGCTTTTGCTTTGGCGAGCAGCCGGGTCTGGCCGATGCGTTTCTGATTCCGCAGTTGTATGCGGCGGAGCGCTTCAAGGTGCCGTTGGCGGCGTACCCGCGCATCGGGCGCGTGGCGGCGTTGGCGGCGCAGCATCCGGCGTTTGTGCACGCTCACCCCGCCAACCAACCGGATACCCCTGACACGCCCTAAATCGCTTTTGATCAGCCTCACCCTTATAAAAATAACAGGTACCTTGCGATGCACACTCAGATTGCCAGCTTTCGCGCGGCACTCGACGCCCGTCCGGTGTCGCGCTATCAGTGGTTGATTCTCCTGTTGCTGGCGCTGTTGCTGGTAACCGACGGCTATGACGCCCAGGTGCTGGGCTATGTGGTGCCCGCCCTGGCCAAGGATTGGGGCCTGGAAAAAGCCGCGTTCGGCCCAGTGTTCAGCGCCAACCTGTTGGGCCTCACGTTGGGCTCGCTGCTGGTAACGCCCCTGGCGGACCGGTTTGGCGTGCGGCGCATCCTGCTTGGTTGTGTGTTGATCTACGCCAGCCTCACGGTGCTGATGGTGTTCGCCAACTCGCTGACGACCTTGATGGCCGCGCGGTTTATCTGCGGCATCGGCATGGGCGGCGCAATGCCCAGCGCCATGGCATTGATGTCGGAATATTCGCCGCCTCGCATGCGCACCTTGATGGTGACGTTGGCGGCGTGCGGCTTCTCGTTCGGTGGCGCAGCGGGCGGGTTTGTAGCGGCAGGGTTTATCGAGGGCTACGGTTGGCAGGCGGTATTCCTCGCGGGCGGCGTGACGCCGTTGCTGCTGTTCCCTTTCCTGCTGTGGTTGCTGCCTGAATCGCTGCCGCGCCTGCTGCGCGATGCACCTCCCTATGCACGGCTGCAAAAAGTCACTGCGCGCATGTTGCCCGGCTGGCAACCGCCGCCAGCCAGCGACGCGCAAAACCAGCAGGAGCAGGGCAGCAAGCTGACCGTGGTCGAGTTGTTTCGCAACGGTTACGCGCGCCCGACCGTGCTGATTTGGGCGACCTTTTTTGTCAGCCTCATCCTGCTGTATTTCATGATCAGCTGGCTGCCGTCGCTGTTGCTGGAAAGTGGCCTGTCGCTCAAGGAAGCCAACCTGGTGACCTCGATGTTCCTGTTTGCCGGCACCCTGGGCGCTATCGGCATGGCGTGGTTTGCCGACCGATTGAAAAGCAAGGTGCGGCTGCTGTCCGGCGTATTGGCGGCTGCTGCGGTGTGCACCCTTTTGCTCGGCCTGAACCACGACAACCCGCGCTACCTGGTGGCCTGCGTGTTTGCGGCCGGGTTCTGCATCATCGGTGGGCAACTGACGCTGAACGCGTTTGCGAGCAACTTTTACCCGGCGCATGTGCGCGCCACGGGGACGGGCTGGGCGCTGGGCGTGGGGCGGTTCGGCTCGATCCTGGGGCCGCTGTTTGGCAGCATGTTGCTGGCGATGCACATTCCGGTGCAGCAGATTTTCTTCTTCTGCGCGATTCCGGCGGTGATTGCGGCGTTATTGATTATTCAAGTGCGCTCGCCGCAGCCTAGTGCACCACTGAATTGGGCGGCAGATGCCCCAGGCGCTCGGTCAGGCGCAGACGCTGGATCGGGTCTTCGCTGAGCATCAGCGCGTGCTCCAGGTCAAAACGCTCGGCATTCGGGCAATCCAGGCGTTGATACAGGCTGGCGCGGGCGAGGTAATCGGCGGCGCTGGCATTGCCCAGCTCCAGCACACGTTCGGCGTCGATCAGCGCCGCCAGCGGGTTGTCATTCGAGAGGTGCAACTGGCGCAGGTTGCGCGACAGACGTTGCAGGATCGAGCGCGGTTCGGCGGTGTGCAGGTGGTCGGCCTGCAGCTTGAGATTCGGGCCGTATTGGCGTTGCAGCAGTTCGCGGCAATCGTTGGGGTACAGGCGCCGACCGCCGCAGGGGTCCAGCAGGTGGTCGGCGCCCGGTACACGCAACAGGAAGTGGCCCGGGAAGTTGACGCCGGCCATCGGGATATTCAGGCGTCGCGCCAGCTCCATCGCAATCAGGCCCATGGCCAGGGGTTGCCCGCGTTTGCGTTGCAGCACCTGGTCCAGCAGGGCAGCGGCGGGGCGTAACGGCGTGAACTCATCCTGGGCAAACCCCAGGTCATTCATGCGCCGCAACAGCGGCTGGCCCAGCTCGTCCGCCGGCAGCATGGGCATGCCCAGGCCGACCTGATGCTCGAGCGCAGTGAGGTCCTGCAGGATCAGCAGCGGCTGCACTGCCGGGTCGTGCTCGGCGGCAATCCACAGCGCGGCTTCAAACAGCGCAGGGGGCGAACGTTCCAGGCAGGCGAAAAAGGCTGTGCGGGGATTCATTGCATTCTCCGGCGGATGCCCCCGTTTTAGCCTTGCTGGGAATTTTCGTCCAGTGGCTTGAGCAATATCCTGCCTGCTTATGTCGCAGAGCCTGCAAAACCGGGTGGCTTATTCCAGCGTGCTTCTGCAGTTTTCTGACGCACGCCTATACTTGGCGACTACACAAGAAGTGATTCGGGAGCTTGACGATGTTTGCTCTCATGCACAGCACCCGCCTTGAATCGCTGCACCTGAGCATCGACCCGGTGACGGGGTTGAAGGCGGTCATCGCCATTCATAACAGCCGCCTGGGCCCAGCCTTGGGCGGCTGTCGCTACCTCTCCTACCCCGACGACGAAAGCGCCGTGGCGGATGCCGCGCGCCTGGCCCAAGGCATGAGCTACAAGGCGGCGCTCGCCGGTTTGCCGGTGGGCGGCGGTACCGCAGTGATCCTGCGCCCGGCCCATGTGGAAAGCCGTGCGGCGCTGTTTGAAGCCTTTGGCCGTTGCATCGAGCAGCTGAATGGACGCTACATCACCGCCACCGACAGCGGCACCTCGGTGGCGGATATGGACTGTATCGCCCAGCACACCCGTTTCGTCACCAGCACCACCGCATCCGGCGACCCCTCGCCCCATGCCGCGATGGGCGTGTTCAGCGGCATCCGCACCACCGCCATGGCCCGTCTGGGCAGCGACAACCTGGAAGGCCTGCGCGTAGCCATTCAGGGCCTGGGCAACGTCGGTTACGCACTGGCCGAGCAACTGCACGCGGCCGGCGCCGAACTGCTGGTGAGCGATATCGACCACGGCAAGGTGCAACTGGCCATGGAGCAATTGGGCGCGCACCCCATCGCCAATGACGCCTTGCTCAGCACCCCGTGCGACATCCTCGCGCCCTGCGGCCTTGGCGCGGTGTTCAACCGCGTCAGTGTCGGCCAACTGCGCTGCGCCGCCGTGGCCGGTTCCGCCAGCGCGCAGCTGACCAACCTGCAAGTGGCTGACCAATTGGAAGGGCGCGGCATCCTCTATGCCCCGGACTACGTGATCAACTCCGGGGGGCTGATCTACGTTGCCCTCAAGCACAGCGGCGCCGAGCTGCCGACCATCACCGCGCACCTGTCGAACATCGGCACGCGCCTGACGGAAATCTTTGCCCACGCCCAGGCTGAAAAACGCTCGCCCGCACGGGTGGCGGATGAGTTGGCCGAGCGCCTGCTCTATCAATAGCCAGGCATTAAAAAGGCCCTGAATCAGTGATTCAGGGCCTGTTCAATTCGGGCTTTAGTCCGCCGCTGCGTTCAGCAACTCGGACAGCGCGTCCGGCTGGCTCTTGAACGCCTTGGCAAATACATCGCGGTTCTTCGCCATGTAGATCCCGGCTTCCTCAACCTGCTGCTCGCTCAGCGACGGCACGGCCTTTTGCAACACTTCTGCCAGCAACTCAGCGAGTTCAAGCATTTTGTCATGACGGTCAGCTTCGGCTTTATCCATGAACAAACGCTCCAGATCTCGGCTGCTGCGGTATACCACTTCGACGGCCATTCACCACCTCACATGCCTTCACGATAGTTGTCTTTTGCGACTACTGTATTTATATACAGCAAAAAGAGTAAGCCAAACCGCGTGGTTTGGGTAGCAGTTTTTTAATGTAGCCGGGAAATAGGGGTTTGCTACAACGGAAATTTCTCACAGGTCGTTGAGGTTGCCGGGTAATCCTACGTTGGTTTACCTTTTCCGGGCCTTGTTTAGCAGGGCCTGTTAGTCGACCGAGCCCTGGAGCAAGTCGCGCCGGCCTGAGATCACTGCGGTACCTGTAGTGAGCGAGCTTGCTCGCGCTGGGCTGCGCAGCAGCCCCAGTCCAGACAAAAGTGTTTTTCCAGATAAAACCCAGGGTCAGGTTTTAGGGGCGCTTCGCACCCCAGCGGGAGCAAGCTCCCTCGCCACAGATTATGTGGCCACCTTGTGCCTCATATCACGCTGCCATCATCTCAGTTCCTAGTGTCTGGCCTTTTTTCTGCATGCAGAACAACCGTCACGTCCAACCCGCATTATCCGGTCGAGTCGACCTAAGGAAGCATCATCGTGAAAATCAACTGGGCCGAAAAGCTGCGCCAGAACGTCCATGGCCTGGCCGAGTCGCTGGGCAATCTGTTTGTCGAGTCATTCCACTACCTGGCGCTGTTCGCCATTGGTGCGGTGACCGCCTGGGCAGCGGTGATGGAGTTTCTGGGGATGCTGGAGAACGGGCACATCAAGATCGATGACATCTTGCTGCTGTTCATCTATCTGGAACTGGGTGCCATGGTCGGGATTTATTTCAAGACCAACCACATGCCCGTGCGCTTCCTGATCTACGTGGCGATCACCGCGCTGACGCGCCTGCTGATCTCCAACGTGTCGCATCACAACCCACCGGACATCGGCATCATCTACCTGTGCGGCGGGATTCTGCTGTTGGCGTTTGCGATTCTGGTGGTGCGCTACGCCTCGTCGGCGTTTCCGTCGGTAAAAGTCGAAGGCCCGCGTCGCAAGGGCGAGGCGAGCCTGGAAACCGAGAAGGGCGAGCTTTAAAGCCCGACGCTGAAGGGCAGGCTGGGGGCGGGCGGTCGCTGCAACACTTTGTGGCTATCGCCGTCCGTCATCACCGCCAGGATCTCCATGGCGCTGTGGCCCTGCTCGATCGCAATGCCGAACTGGATGCTTTGCACCAGGCGCTTGAGGCGTTGCGGATCGTTGCGTTGTTCGGCGCTGATCATGCGTTTGGCGACGACGCCGGTATCATCCGAGAGGGTAAGCATGATGCTGCCATCCAGCCGCTGAATACTCAGGTTGACGCGGTATTTTGGCGTGAAGGTGTCGGTGATGATCTGAAAAGGGTTGTCCATGGTGCGTTACCGCCTGATGAGAACATGCAGTCATTGACGACCGGTGTCGGGAATAGTTCGCGTCTCCTGACCATCGGCCACTACGTCGTTGAGGTTTTACAAATTCCGTTTGCCTCACAGGCTGTACAGCAAAGGGCGTGCCGTACAGCGCTCTACCCTCCAGTGAAGTCTTAATGTGGGAGGGGGCTTGCCCCCGATTGCGGTCTTTCAGCTGAGCATTTATTGGCTGAAACACCGCTTTCGGGAGCAAGCCCCTCCCACATTGGCCCTGTGTTGGTCTTCAGATCGGTGGTCTATTTAAGGGCAGCGCTTGGAAAACGATCACAGACAGCGCAATCAGCACTCCACCCAGCTGACCGCCAGGCCGCCCCGTGAAGTTTCTTTGTATTTGTCATGCATGTCGGCGCCGGTATCGCGCATGGTGCGGATGACCCGGTCGAGGGAAATGAAGTGTTTGCCATCCCCGCGCAGGGCCATTTGCGTGGCGTTGATCGCCTTGACCGCCGCGATCGCGTTGCGCTCGATGCACGGCACTTGCACCAGGCCGCCGACCGGGTCGCAGGTCAGGCCGAGGTTGTGTTCCAGGCCGATTTCGGCGGCGTTTTCCAATTGCTCCGGGGTGGCGCCAAGGATATCGGCCAGGCCGGCGGCGGCCATGGCGCAGGCTGAACCGACTTCGCCCTGGCAGCCGACTTCGGCACCGGAGATCGAAGCGTTTTTCTTACAAAGGATGCCGACGGCGGCAGCGGCCAGGAAAAAATTGACCACATCGTCGTCGCACGCCTCGGGATTGAACTTCATGTAGTAGTGCAGCACTGCCGGGATGATGCCTGCCGCGCCATTGGTCGGCGCGGTGACCATGCGCCCGCCGGCGGCGTTTTCCTCGTTGACGGCAAGGGCGAACAGGTTGACCCATTCCATCGCCGACAAGGTTGAGGTGATCACATTCGGTTTGCCGATTTCCAACAGGCTGCGGTGCAATTTCGCCGCGCGGCGCGGCACATCCAGTCCACCCGGCAGGATGCCTTCATCGCGCAGGCCTTGCTCGACGCATTCGCGCATCACCGACCAGATATGCAAAAGGCCGCTGCGGATGTCTTCGTCGCTGCGCCACGCCCTTTCATTGGCCATCATCAGTTCGGAAACCCGCAGGCCGTGCCTGTTGCACAAGGCCAGCAGCTCAACGGCGCTGGAAAAGTCGTAGGGCAACGCCACGTCGCTGGTCGGCGCGATACCGGAGGCGGCTTCGGCCGCTTCGATGATGAAACCGCCGCCCACCGAGTAGTACGTCTGCTCGCTCAGCAGGCCGTTTTCGCCATAGGCGTGAAGGGACATGGCGTTGGGGTGGTAGGGCAGGCTTTCTTCGAGCAGCAGGAGGTCGGTGTGCCAGTTGAAGGCAATCTCCTGCACGCCTGCGAGTAGCAGTCGGCCTGACTCGCGCAGTTGCTGAATGCGCCCGTTGATCGAGGTGGGATCGACCCGGTCTGGCCATTCGCCCATCAACCCCATTACACAAGCGCGATCGGTGGCGTGACCGACGCCAGTGGCCGACAGCGAGCCATACAGGCGCACTTCGACACGGCGGGTTTCGCTCAGCAATTGTTGGTCGCCCAGGGCCTGGGCAAAGGTTGCCGCTGCACGCATGGGGCCGACGGTATGCGAGCTGGAAGGGCCGATGCCCACCTTGAATAAATCGAAAACACTGATAGCCATGCTAAAGCCTTACAAGCAATGGAGTAGAAAATCGCTGCCATGTTTTGTAGAGCGAGCGGGATTGGCGCGATACTGAGCCTCTGGCCCCGCACTGACCAACGAATTATCCTAAGACACCCTTTAGCAGGACTAAACCCTATGACCCGGCCCCTTCATGGCCAGACTTACGTCTGGTTGCACGTGTTTTCCTGCGCGGCGCGGCATTTGTCGTTTACGCGTTGCGCCGAAGAACTGCACATCACGCCGGGGGCGGTGAGCCAGCAGATTCGCCAGTTGGAGGAGCGCCTCGGTTTTCGACTGTTTCATCGACGGGCGCGGGGCGTGGAACTCAGCGCCGAAGGGCAACGGCTGGCGACGACGGTGGGGGAGGCCTACGGCAGCATTGATGCCGAGTTGCAGCGGTTGGATGCGGGGATGATCAGCGGCACCTTGCGGCTGCGCTCGATCCCGTCATTCCTGGGCAAGTGGCTGACCCCGCGCTTGCCGCGCCTGCAGCAACGTTTCCCGGATATCCAGCTGCGGCTGGTCGCCGAAGACAGCAGCATCGCCCTGCACGAGGGTGACTTTGACCTGGCCATTGACCTGAATGACGGCAGCTATCCCGGCCTGTTATCCACAGCCCTGCTGGATGAGCAGATTTTTCCGGTGTGTGCCCCCGGCCTGTTGCGCGGTCGCCCGCCTTTGCATGGGCCGGCTGATTTGGTGCATTTCCCGCTGCTGCACGACATCACCGCCTGGCGTGGGAGTTATGAGTACGCCGAGTGGGAGTTTTACCTGAATGCTATCGGCTACCACCACGCCGACGTACGGCGCGGCCACACGTTCAACCGCAACCACCTGACCATCGAAGCGGCGATAGCCGGCATGGGCGTGGCCATCGCGCGGCGCACCTTGCTCAACGATGAGCTGGAGCGCGGCACCTTGATCGTGCCGTTCGGCCTGGCCGTGCCTAACCACAAACGCTACGTGCTGCTGTATGCGCCAGGTGCGCTGAACCATCCGGGTGTGCGGGCGGTCCATGATTGGCTGGTGGAAGAAGCGAATATCTTTCGTGGCTTGCACCCCGTGGTAGAGGGGTAATTGCGGGGATTGGGCAGGTAAGAAGGTGCGCCCAACTCCCGACGATAACAGCGTGTTTGATGGTTGTCAGAGTTAATTTGTAATGTGCTAATTATCTTTGAAAAGGGCTTGAATTGTTTCTCGGTCTGCCCAATTGTGTAATCAAGAGGTCATGGTTTTACCTGCCTGGTAAAGCAATCGTGACCTCCCGCGAGCTAGCTGAAATAAGGGAAGAACTATGCAAATCCAAGTCAATAGCGATAACCATATTGAAAGCAGCATCCGACTGGAGGAGTGGGTACGTAATACCATTGAAAGCACGCTCGAACGTTATGAAGAAGATTTGACCCGTGTCGAGGTTTATCTGCGGGACGAGAACGGCGACAAGCCTGGTCCCCACGATTTGAGTTGCCGCCTGGAAGCCCGGCCAAAAGGCCATCAACCGCTTTCGGTCGTCCACAAAGCCGATACCCTCGAGCAGGCAATCGACGGCGCCGCGACCAAACTGGACCACGCGCTGGAACACCTGTTTGGCAAACTGCAAGGCAAGCCTCGCGCTGCCGGGAAAAACCAGCCGACCACCAAGGTCAATGAAGATGAGCTTGAACAGGAGTTTCTGGAAAAAGAACGTGCCGTATTCAATGGCTGATCACTGACAGTTCGTTCATCCTCACTAAAACGGGCCTGCACACGCAGGCCCGTTTTCGTTTACCGGCGGCGGAAGAAATACCCGCTCAACAGCGCCAACGCGCACGCCCCCAACCCCGCAAAGAGCATCGCCCAACCGGCGCCATGCCGCAGTGCCGCCTGGGCGTCTGCGCTGCTCAATGCCGACATCTCCAGCTTGCCCGCCGCAATGTTCTGACTGATGGCCGGCCAATCCATTGCTGTGGTGGCGGGCAGCAGGCTGGAGAGGTGATGGCTGATCCCGAGCAACAGCACCAGCCCCATCAGAGCGATGTTGAGCGCCAGGGTGATCAGCCGCGCGCTGAAGTCGATGCCCGAGGCCATGCCCGCGCGGTCGGCCGAAACCGAGCCGGTGGTGGTGTTGGTGGTGGGTGAGTTGGTCAGCGCCAGCCCGACACCCGCTATTACGCAACCCACGAGCAGGAATGCGATGCCTGGATGCTCTGCGCCATTGGCCACGGCCATCACCATGAATCCCGCGCCCATCAGGCCCAGGCCTATGGGGATGATGCGTTCGGCGCCATAGCGCAGGGCCAGGCGCTCGGCCAATGGCGGCACCAGCAAGGTCGGCAAGGTGTAGGCGAGCAGGGCGCCGCCGGTGGTCAGCGTGTCGAAGCCCAGGCCTGCCTGGAAATACAGCGGCAGGTAGATCATGAAGGGCCAGAAGCTGAAGTTCATGCCGATCGAGCCCATCAGCGCGCCGTTGAAACGCCGGATACGAAACACCGAGAAATCAAACATCGGGTGTGCACTGCGGCGTTCGATAACGCAGAACAGCAGCAACCCCGCCAGCGCCAGGCCTGCCCAGCCCAGCATGGCCGGAGTACCAAAGCCGTTTTCGGTGCCTTGGGTGATGAAGTACACCAGTGCGAACACCGACAGCGTCAGGGTCAGCATGCCGGCAATGTCGAGACGATGGCTGGCCGGGTCGCGTGACTCTTGCACGCTCAGGTGCAGCAACACCAACGTGAACAGCGTGAGCGGCACATGCACCAGAAACACCCAACGCCAATCTGCGACCGCCAGGATCAGTGCTCCGACCATTGGCCCGAAGCCCAGGCCAACGCCGGCGATCACACCCCATATCGCGAAAGCTCGCGCCCGCGCTGCCGGTTCCCGGAACTGGTGCGAAAGAATCGCGAATTGGCAGATCATCATCGCCCCCGCCCCGACGCCCTGGACGAAGCGCGCCGCGATCAGCAGCGAGGCGTCGTCGGCCAACCCACAGGCCAGTGAGGCCAAACCAAACAACCACAAGCACAGCACCAGCATGCGCCGTCGACCGAAGCGATCCGCCAGTGTGCCTGCGGCCATCAATACGCTGGTGCAGGCCAGGGTGTAGGCATTCATGATCCACTGCGCATCCTGAAAACCTGTGCCCAGTTCACGTTCAAGGGTCGGCAAAATGACCGGCACGCTGGAGATTTCCAGGCCGAACATCAGTGCCACGAGGCAGACGGCGGTGAGCGCGAGGCCATCTCTGCTGGTGCGCGGTGCACTGACGGCCGATACAGCGGCGGCGGGCGGCATGGGAAAATCCTTTTGATTGAGTGAGAGCACCATTCTCGCGGGAACAGGATTCTTTATTCGTGATAAGTTTTCCGTCTATAGGGGAATCAAGAGCGACAATCGAGCCATGGCCACTCCGCGTTTTGATGGGGTTGAACTGTTTCTGCAAATCGTCGTAAGCGGCAACCTGACCGAGGCAGCCGAGCGGCTGAACCTCACGCGCTCCGCCGTCGGCAAGGGCTTGGCGCGGTTAGAGGCTCGCCTGGGAACCTGCCTGTTGCAGCGCTCCACTCGCCGCCAGCGGTTGACCGAGGATGGCCAGGCGTACTACGAGCATTGCTTGCGTGCGCTGGCGGAACTGGAGGCAGCCGAGTCGGTGCTGGAAAGCGGGCGGCAACAGCCGCGCGGGCGCTTAAGGGCAAGCTTGCCGCTGGCCTTTGGTCACCACTATGCGGCGCCCGCTTTGTGGGGCTTGATGGACCGTTTTACCGAGCTGGAAATAGAGATTTCCTTCTCCGATCGGCTGATTGATGTCGCGCAGGAAGGCTTCGACCTGGCGGTGCGCATCGGTGCGCTGCCCGACACCGACCGCTTGAGCGCGCGCCGCCTGGGCGAACAAGCGATTGGCCTCGCGGCCTCACCGGCCTATTTGCAGCGTGTCGGTCGGATACAACGAATTGAGGATCTGGCCGGGCATCGCGGCATTGCCTACCGCTGCAGCGCGCCGCGCCTGGAATGGGAATTGAGTGACGCCCAGGGCCGCCCGCATCGCGCGCGGGTGGCTTCGCCCCTGTTGATGGACGACCTCCAGGCCGTGGCCGACGCTGCGATTGCCGGCGTTGGGCTGGCCTGGTTGCCGAGCTGGTTGATTGCGCACTATGTGCTGCGCGGGCAGCTTGAAGCAGTATTGCCGAGCTACCGCGACCAGCCTGCGCCGATCCATGTAATTTGGCCCACGGCGGCGCATATGCCGGCCAAGACGCGCTGTGCCATCGACGCGTTGGTGGCCGGCACGCCTTCGTGCCTGGCGGGCAGTTGAGTCAGAACGCGATGGAGGTCTGCACGTACACCGTGCGTGGCTCGCCCACGTATTTGCCCTTGTTGTTATCGTCGAACGAGCGGGTGTAATACTGGGTGTTGAAGATGTTTTTCACACCGACCGCGACATTCAAATCCGACAACTGCGGGCCGAAGTCATACGCCGCGCGGCTGCTGAACAGCATGTAGCCCGGGATGCGTCCGTTGGCACCGTCAGCACTTTCCGTTTCAGTGTTGGCGTTGTCGGCGAACTGGCTGCTCTGGAAGCTGCTGTCCAGGTTGAGTTTCCAGCGACCTTCGGTGTAACCCACGCCGACTGTGCCTTTATGCTTGGACGAGAAGGGCACGCGGTTGCCTTTATTCGCGCCGTCTTCACGGATGGTGGCGTCGACGTAGGCGTAACTGGCGTACACATCAAAGCCCGCGAGCGCCGAACTCAAACCATCGAGGGCGTAGTTGACGCTGGTCTCGATACCCTGGTGGCGCGTCTCGCCACGGGCAATCACCGAGTCGTTGGTCTGGTTGCTTTCATACTGGTTATCGAAGTTGATCAGGAACGCGCCGATCTCTGCGCGCAGGGTGCCGTTGTCATAGCGCGTGCCCAGTTCCCAGGTGCGTGCTTTTTCCGGTTTTACTTCGCCGCTGGTCACGCGGTTGGGCATCTGGCTGTATTGCACGCTGCCGAACGAACCTTCAGTATTGGCGTACAGGTTCCAGCTGTCGGTGAGGTGGTAGAGCACGTTCAGCGCCGGCAACGCGGTGTTGTAGTCGCCTTTGTATTTGACGTTGGTCAGGTTGTTAGTCTGCTGCGACTCGATCATCTCGTAGCGAATGCCCGGGGTGATGGTCCACTTGCCGATATCGATCCGGTCATCGATGAAGAACGCGTTGGCCTCGGTGCCGCCGCGTGTATCACGGTCGTTGCGGCTGTCGGTGGTCGGGATCTGCTGGTTGGCGCTGATCGGTGTGCGGTAGCGCAATTCATGGCCGGCTTCGTTGATGTAGCGGTAACCGACGCCGACTTCATGGCTGGTAGGGCCAAGGTCGAAGCCCTGGGCGAAACGGGTTTCGAGGCCGCGTACCCAGTATTCACGCGGCGACAACGAGAGGAAGTTGCCCTGGTCCAGGTAGCCGCTGCGCAAGGTTTTGGTGAAGAAGCTGTTGACGGTGAATTCGCGGCGGTCCTGCTCGTAGCGGTAGCCGACGTTGAACATAGTGCGCCGGCCCCAGAATTTGTCGTAGGGGCGGGTGGACTGATACGGGTTGGCCTTGTAGTCCGCGACGTTCAGGCCCCCCGGCATATCGGCCTGGCCTTCGTAGTACTGCGCCATGGCGTTGAAGCTGTTGGCGTCGTCGAGCTGGTATTTGCCTTTCAGGATCAAGTCGTCGATGCGCGTGTTGCTGTTTTCGCGCCAGTCGCCGCCGCGGGTGCCGGAGTACAGGATGGCGCCGCCCAGGCCATTGTCGGCAGTGCCGCCGGCCAGCAGGTTGCCGGTGGTCTTGAAGCCGTCGTGGCTGGAAGACGGGCTGGTTTCGGTCTGCAAACCGCCTTTGACGGTCGGCGCGTCCGGGATCGCCCGGGTCACGAAGTTGACCACGCCGCCGACGTTCTGCGGGCCGTAGCGCACGGCGCCGCCACCGCGCACCACGTCGACCGCGTCCATGTTGCCCATGCTGATCGGCGCAAACGACAGCTGCGGCTGGCCATAGGGCGCGAACGGCACGGGGATGCCGTCCATCAATACTGTGGAGCGCGACGCCAGGCGCGGGTTGAGGCCGCGAATGCCGAAGTTCAGCGCCATGTCGTGGCTGCCGGTGCCGTTGTTTTCCGGGGCGTTGACGCCGGGGATACGGTTGAGCACGTCGCGGGCCTGGGTGGCGCCATGGCGTTCGAATTCTTCGCGGCGGATCACGTCGCGCGCGCCAGGGTGTTCGAACACGTTGGTTTGCGCTGCGTCGCCGAGCCAGTCGCCGACCACGCTGGAGGTGCCCAGCTCGATACTGGCCGGGGCCCCGGCCGGTTGCAGGCTGTAGGCATTCTCGCCCTCGGCGCGGGCTTGCAGGCCGGTGCCTTCCAGGAGTTTCTGCAAGCCTTCGGCGGCGCCGTATTGGCCGGACAGGCCGCGGCTCTGCAGCCCCGCTGTGACTTCGGAGCCGAAGGAAATCAACACCCCGGCTTCGCGACCAAATTGATTCAGTGCCGCTTCCAGCGAGGTGGGGGCGATGTGATAGGGCTTGGCGTCCGCGGCCATCACCTGGGGCAATACGGTGAAACTGAGGCTGACACCCAGTAACAGCTGGCGCAGGCTGCGGGCAAGAAGAGTCGGTTGCTGGGGCATGAAATGCGGTCCTGAGAAGGAAGGATCAAGGTGGCTTTCCTTCTCTGTCACGCGAGGTGTGGAAAACGGCTCACTTTTTTCAAATAAAATCAGAAAAAGGTTTATACCCGCGCCTGGACGGTCACCCAGTAGCGCGTAAACCGCCGCACGGTGACTGGCAGGCTGACTTCGAGCAAATCGAGAATGCGCTCGCTGTCGTCCAGCGGGTAGCTGCCGGAGATCAGTAAGTTGGCGACCTGCGGGTCGCAGTTGAGCTGGCCACGGCGATAGCGCCCGAGTTCGGTGAGGAAGTCGCCCAGGCGCATATGCGCGGCCACCAGCATGCCGTCAGCCCAGGCGCCGCTGTTGGCGTCGGTGGCGCGGGGAGTGTCCCAGCCTTTGCGGGTGAAGTTGACCTGGCGCGAGGCCTCGACCGTCAAGGGCAGGCCGCTGTAGGTGTTGGGCATCACCTCCACGCGGCCGTCGAACACCGCCACTTGGGTGTGGTCGTTGAACTGGCGCACATTCAGGCGCGCTGCCTGACTGGTGAGCAGGCCCTGGCCGGTGAGTACGTGCAGCGGCGTGCTGCCGGAGGGGGCGGTCAGCAGGATTTCGCCTTCGAGCAGGCGGATCAGGCGTTGCTGGCCGTCGAAATGCACGTCGACCGCGCTGCCGGTATTGAGCTGCAACTGGCTGCCATCGGCCAATTGCACCTTGCGCCGCTGGCCGACGGGGCTGCGGTAGTCGGCGGTCAACGGCGGCAGGATATGCTGCTGGCGCAGGCTCCAGGCGGCGGCCGAGCCTGCGCCCAGAATCAACAGCAACTTCAGGGCCTGGCGCCGGCTGCGCGACTGCGGTGCGTTCAGCGCCGCGTGGGCCAGGGGCGAGGGCATGCCGCGCAGGCGCTGATTGACGCGCTGGATATGATCCCACGCGCGCTGGTGTTCGCTGTGGGCATTCAACCATTGCTGCCACGCGGCGTGCTGGCGCGGGTTGAGTGCGCCTTGCTGCATTTCCAGCAGCCAGTGCACGGCTTGTTCGGCAACCTGGGTCGAGACATTCATAGGGCGAAGTAGCAGCGCATGGCGGCTTTATTCAGGTGGCGTTTGACGGTGGCGATGGAGATGCCCAGTTCAGCGCCGATTTGTGCGTAGGTCAGGCCGTCGAGCTGGGCCAGCAGGAACGCGCGTTTGACCTGGATCGGCAGGCCGTCGAGCAGTTGGTCCAGTTCGACCAGGGTCTGCAGGATGATCGCGCGTTCTTCTTCCGAGGGCGCCACGTGCTCGGGCAGCTGCGCCAGCGCATCAAGGTAGGCGCGCTCCAGGTCCTGGCGGCGATAGAAGTTGAACAGCACGCGCTTGGCGACTGTAGTGAGGAACGCGCGCGGCTCGATCAATGTGGGCGCTTCGCGGGCGGTCAGCACGCGGATGAAGGTGTCTTGCGCCAGGTCGGCGGCGCTTTCCGGGCAGCCGAGCTTGCGCCGCAACCAGCCGGTGAGCCAGTGGTGATGGTCGTTGTACAACACTTCGACGGTGTGGGATGGGCTCAACGCGATCACCCTTAGCTACTGGCCGGCAAGCATCGGCGTGCTTTAGAGAACAAGAATTGTTCGCATTGTAGGGCGCGCGGAGTGCTTCGGCAATCCGGTTGGCAGGTGATTCATCCGTTCTGTTTTGCTTATGAGAATATTTATCATTAATATTGCGTGCTGATGAACCTGGCGCTTCCTGCATGAAAAGCAAAACCTCGCTGCCTGTCTCCTATCGTCTCGCCGTGACCTCGCGCGTATTGGCTGCCGTAGTGGGCGGCTATCTGATGGCGTCCCTGGCCAGTATCTGCCTGGCGCTGTGGATGCCCACCCACCGCGCCGACGCAGTGATTACGGGGATGATGAGTTCATTTGTGTTTTATCTGCTGGCAGTGCTCTGGTGTTTCGCCTGTCGCAGTGCCACGCGTGCGTGGTTCGGCGTGATGCTGCCAACCGCGGCGTTTGCCACCCTGGCGGGCGTGGGATTCTGGATGGCACGCACATGAAAGAGGGCTTTCGCCAGGCCATGGCCTGGTTGCACACCTGGGCCGGTTTGATTTTCGGCTGGCTGCTATTTGCGATTTTCCTGACGGGTACTCTGTCGTATTTCAAAGATGAAATCAGCCACTGGATGCAACCTGAAGTGCAGGCCCGCGTCCTGGACGATGCGCGCAGCCTGACGGTCGCCCAAGCCTATCTGCAGACCGTCGCACCGACAGCGGCACGCTGGTTCATCACCCTGCCGGACAGCCGCGACCCCGGCCTGTCGGTGATGTGGCAAGACAAGGTCGACCCCGGCAAACGCGGCAATTTCATTCAGAAAACCCTCGACCCGGTCAGCGGCCAGGCGGTGCAGGCCCGTGAAAGCATGGGTGGCGAATTCTTCTATCGTTTCCATTTCCAGTTGCAGATGCCTTACCCCTGGGGCCGCTGGCTCTCGACCATTGCCGCCATGGTGATGTTTGTCGCGCTGATCACCGGCATCATTACTCACAAGAAAATCTTCAAGGACTTCTTCACCTTCCGCCCCCGCAAAGGCCAGCGCTCGTGGCTGGACGGGCATAACGCGGTGGGTGTGCTGGTGCTGCCATTCCACCTGATGATCACCTATAGCAGCCTGGTGATTTTCATGAGCATGGTCATGCCGGCGCCAATTTTGGCTTCGTATGGCAACGACACTCGCGCTTTTTTCAGCGAGGTCTTCCCGGCGACCAACAACGCACCGGCGCTGGGGCAGCCCGGCACCTTGCAGCCGCTGGTGCCGATGTATGAACAGGCGCGAGCGCAATGGGGCGGTGGTCATATCGGCCGCATCGCGGTGAATAACCCGGGCGATGTAAATGCATCGGTGAATGTGTTTCGCGCCGGTTCCGACAGCGTGGTGCACGACTTTGGCAGCACCGTGTCGTTCAACGGCAGTACCGGTGAACTGTTGCGGATAAGTGCAGAACAGTCGCTGCCGGCGGTCATCGGCGGCAGTTTCTACGGCCTGCACATGGGGCATTTCGCCGGCCCGGTGCTGCGCTGGCTGTACTTTATCTGCGGCCTCGCGGGCACGGCGATGATCGGCACCGGGCTGGTGATCTGGCTCGGCAAGCGCCAGCTCAAACACGCAAAAAGTGCGGCGATGCCGTTTGAGTTGCGGCTGGTGGAAGTGCTGAACATCGCCAGCATGTCCGGGCTGATGATCGCGATTGCGGGGTTTTTCTGGGCCAACCGTTTACTGCCGGTAAGCTTCGCCGAGCGCTCCGACTGGGAAGTGCAGACCTTCTTTATCGCCTGGGGCCTGAGCCTGCTGCACGCGATGCTGCGGCGTGGTCGGCAGGGCTGGGTGGAGCAGCTGAGCTTGGGCGCGCTGTTGTTTGTTGCGATTCCGCTGTTGAACGCGCTGACCACCTCCAGCCATTTGGGCGTTTCACTGGCAACGGGCGACTGGGCCATGGCCGGCTTCGACCTGACCTGCCTGGCCAGCGGCGTCTTCCTCGGCTGGGCCGCCTGGAAGATGCAGCACCGCAGCGTGCCTGCGCCCAAGGCTGAACACGCACGGCCCTTGACCCTCAAGCGCGAGGCCAACTGAATGCTGCTCGCGCTGTTGATGTGTTACGCGGGGTTTACCGCGCTGTGCCTGTCCACCGACCGGCACCATGGTGAGCTGCTGCGCAGCAAGCCCTCAGCGCGTCGGCGTTTGGGGTTGCGTGTGGCGGGCTGGTTGCTGCTGAGCGCGGCGATCTGGCCGGCCGTCAGCGTCGCCGGTTGGGGGCAGGGCCTGGTGGAGTGGTGCGCAGTCTTGATGCTCAGCGCACTGCTGCTGGTGCTGTTGTTGCCCTATCGGCCAAGGCTGGCCTTGATCTTGGCGGGCGCAGGCTTGTTGGTTAGCCCCGTTGCGGCCTTCGCCACTCTCTGAGCCCTTGCCATGATGATCAGCACGCCGCCCGAACCCCACGACAGCCAGCAGGCTGAAGCGGCGGGCGGGCGCGCGCATTTTCTGCAAGTGTTCCTGTCCCAGCGCTCGCAGATGGAAGCCCTGGTCAGCCGGCGTGTGGGCTGCCGCGCGACGGCGGCCGACCTGGTGCAGGATCTGTTTCTGCGCTTCTGGCGACGGCCACTGGTGCAGGTCGAAGAGCTCAGTACGTACCTGTTGCGTTGCGCGGGCAACATCGCCATCGACCACTTGCGCAGCGAAGGCGCGCGCGTGCGCAGCAGCGAAGGTTGGCTGCCCGAACAGCAGTATAACCACGGCTCCGAGCCCCAGGCCGCGCTGGAGGCGGGCAACGACCTGCGCCATGTCGAAGCCGCCCTGCGCAGCCTGCCCGAGCGCACCCGGCAGATTTTCCTGCTCAACCGCATTCACGGCCGCAAGTACGCGCAAATCGCCAAAGCCATGGGGCTGTCCCAAAGTGCCGTGGAAAAACATATGATGCGTGCCCTTGAAGCCTGCAAAGCCAGCCTTCGCGAACCATCGCCCCCACGCACGCCAGGGAAAGCACCGTGAACCTCATCCCTACGCCCGACCAGGAACAAGCGGCACTGGCCTGGCTGAGCCTGCTGCATGACCAGCCCAGCAGCGGCGACCAGGCCACGTTCAGCCACTGGTTGCGCGCCGACCCTGCACACGTCGAGGCCTATGCCCAGGCCCAGGTGCTGTGGGAGTTGAGCGAAGTGCCGGCGCGCAAACTGGCGGACGAAGACGCACTGGCCTTGCAGGGCTACCTGAATGCGATGAACACCTCGAGACGCTCACGCACGGTACGGTGGTCCGGTGCATTGGCCATGGCTGCGTGCCTGGTGCTGATGGTCTCCCTGGGCGCCGGCTGGCAGCCGTCGCGCTGGGTCGACGACTTTGGCGCCGATTACGTGACCGCGCCGGGCGAAGTAAAAACCGTGACCCTGGCCGATCAATCCCAGGTCACCCTGGACGCCGACAGCGCCATCGCGGTGGACTTCAGCCATGGCGAGCGGCATATCCAATTACGCCGTGGTGCCGGTTTTTTCAGTGTGACCCACACCGGCCAGCCCTTTGTAGTCGGGGCGGGCAGTGGCGAGGCGCGGGTACTGGGCACGCAGTTTGAAGTGCGCCTGCAACCGGCAGGGGCCGAGGTAACGGTGTTGTCCGGGCGGGTAGGAGTGACGCCATCCAGGCAGGGCCAACAGCAGATTCTTACCGCCGGCCAGCAAGTGGCCTACGCCGACGGTGTAGCTGACCCGCTGCACGCGGTCGACAGCGAAGCGCGCCTGGCCTGGCGCGATGGCTGGCTCAACTACTACAAGGCGCCGTTGGCGGATGTGGTCAGGGACCTGGGGCGGTACTATCCGGGCCGCATCCTGTTGCTCAATGAAGAGACGGGTGCCAAGCGTGTCAGCGGCAGTTTCCCGAGCAAAGACCCGCAGGCGGTGCTGAATGCATTGCAGGCGGTGTTGGGGTTCGAGCAGCACAGCCTGTTGGGACGGGTGATTGTGCTGCGCTGATTATTTCAGCGCAGCCATGATTTTCTCGGGGTTGTAGTCGCGGATCAGCGTGCCGTTCACGTCCACGAACGGAATCCCGCCGCCGCCCAGCGCCTCATACGCCTTGCGCGCCTGGGCGTCCTTCTCGATATCGACGGCTGTGTACGGAATGCCCTTCTGATCGAGAAAGCGGCGGATCTGCTTGCAGTAGCCGCACCACTCGGTGGCATACAGCACCACCCGCGCCGAGGCACGGGTTTGCTCAGGCACGACCTGAGACGGATTGAACACCCGCTCGATCTTGCCCCAGTTCTGGATAACCACCACGACCAGCAACACCAGCAGGACTTTTTTAAAGACCCCGCCAAGCATCAGTTGCGACGCTTGAGCTGGTCGGTCAGTTGGGTCGGCAGGCCCTTGATGATCAAGGTGCCGGCGGCTTCGTCGTACTCGATCTTGTCGCCCAGCAGGTGCGCTTCAAAACTGATCGACAGCCCCTCGGCACGCCCGGTGAAGCGGCGGAACTGGTTGAGGGTGCGCTTATCCGCCGGGATTTCCGGCGACAGGCCGTAGTCCTTGTTGCGGATGTGGTCATAGAACGCCTTTGGCCGATCTTCATCGATCAAACCCGACAGTTCCTCCAGGCCCATGGGCTCGCCGAGCTTGGCCTGGCTGCTGGCGTAGTCGACCAGGGTCTTGGTTTTTTCGCGGGCGGATTCGTCCGGCAGGTCTTCGCTTTCAACGAAGTCGCTGAAGGCCTTGAGCAGGGTCCGGGTTTCGCCGGGGCCGTCGACGCCTTCCTGGCAGCCGATAAAGTCGCGGAAGTATTCCGAAACTTTCTTACCGTTCTTGCCCTTGATAAAGGAGATGTACTGCTTGGACTGCTTGTTGTTCTGCCACTCGGACACGTTGATGCGCGCCGCCAGGTGCAGCTGGCCCAGGTCCAGGTGGCGCGACGCGGTCACGTCCAGGTCCTCGGTCACCGCCACGCCTTCGCTGTGGTGCAGCAGGGCGATGGCGAGGTAGTCGGTCATGCCTTGCTGGTAGTGGGCAAACAGCACGTGGCCGCCGGTGGAGAGGTTGGACTCTTCCATCAGCTTTTGCAGGTGCTCGACCGCCGTACGGCTGAACGTGGTGAAATCCTGCCCACCGTCGAAATACTCCTTCAACCAGCCACTGAACGGGTGCGCGCCCGACTCGGCATGGAAGAAACCCCAGGCCTTGCCTTGTTTGGCGTTGTAGCTCTCGTTGAGGTCGGCAAGCATGTTCTCGATGGCGGCCGACTCGGCAAGCTCGGAATCGCGGGCGTGGAGAACTGCGGGTGTGCCGTCGGGTTTTTTGTCGATCAGGTGGACGATGCAATGACGGATCGGCATAGGCTTCTCGGCTGGTTGAAGGGGAGCGGTCGGCCTCCCCCAAAAGTCGCTCAGTGTACCGCACCCATTGGCCAACACGCGCTTTGAAGGTGTTTTGGGCGCTCTCCGACGGCCCATATGCCTTTTTTTCACGGTTTAGTGCGATAAAGCTGACCAAATGGGTAGGTAGAGGCGGATATTTCCCCGTCTCTGTGCTAGTTTTGCCCCGTCTTACGCCAAGTCTCGGCGTTAAGCGTGCATTCAGCATCTGTCAGGTCGAACCAATCCCCGTTTCAAGCATCTATAACCCCGATCTCCGTGGTTATAGCCGGGGGTGCCAGGCCATGACGGTCGGGCTCGATGGCTGACACTGCACTCTGCAATCCATATGAATTTGATAGGGAAGGAACACCACAATGGCTATTACTAAAGACCAACTGATCGCTGACCTGGCTGAAGCAGTAGACGCACCGAAAACCACCGTGCGCGCTCTGCTGGACCAACTGAGCCAAGTTGTTGCTGACCAGCTGGAAAACGGCGGCGAAATCACTCTGCCAGGCGTTGGCAAACTGAAAGTGACCGAGCGTCCTGCCCGTACTGGCCGTAACCCTTCGACCGGCGCTGCCATCGAAATCGCTGCCAAGAAAGTTATCAAGCTGGTTGTGGCCAAAGGCCTGACCGACGCTGTTAACAAGTAAGACGCAGCAAAAAAAACCGTGCTCCGGAGCGATCCGGGCACGGTTTTTTGTTGCCTGCGATTTACTGTGTTAGCGGGGTTAGTGTGGCGAGGGAGCTTGCTCCCGTTCGACAGCGAAGCTGGAGTCGGCTTTTTAGGGCCGCTGCGCAGCCCAGCGGGAGCAAGCTCCCTCGCCACAGGGAGTAAACCCTTCAGTCCTCAATCAGGCATAGGGTCAGTCACGAACCCAGCGCTGGCGCCAGATCTGTTGCTCGTTCTTGGTCTGGAAGGTCCAGGCCACGAAACGGCTTTGCTTCTGGCCCTGGGACATCTCCACTACCTGGCTTTCCAGCACGCCGGCTTTTTTCAGGGCTGTCTGGATCGCGGGCAGGTTCGACGCTTTTGACACCAGGCAACTGAACCACAGCACCTTGTGGGCAAAATGCGCGCTCTCGGCGATAAGTTGCGTGACGAAGCGCGCTTCACCGCCTTCACACCACAGCTCGGCCGACTGGCCGCCGAAGTTCAGCACCGGCAGCTTGCGCTTGGGGTCGGCCTTGCCGAGGGCGCGCCATTTACGCTCGCTGCCCTTGGTGGCTTCGTCCATGGACGCATGGAATGGCGGGTTGCACATGGTCAGGTCGAAGCGTTCGCCCGGCTCCAGCAAGCCCAGCAGGATCTGCTTGGGATTGGTTTGCTGGCGCAACTGGATGACTTTGCTCAAGTCATTGGACTGCACGATGGCCTTGGCGGCGGACACGGCGATCGGATCAACCTCCGAGCCGAGGAAATTCCAGCGGTATTCCATATAGCCAATCAGCGGGTAGACGCAGTTGGCGCCCATGCCGATGTCCAGCACTTTGACGATTGAACCGCGCGGGATCTTGCCTTCGTTGACGCTGGCCAGCAGGTCGGCGAGGAAGTGCACGTAGTCCGCACGCCCCGGCACTGGTGGGCACAGGTAATCCGCCGGGATATCCCAATGCTGGATGCCATAGAAGGATTTGAGCAGCGCCCGGTTGAACACCCGCACCGCATCCGGGCTGGCGAAGTCGATGCTTTCCTTGCCGTACGGGTTGATGATCACGAATTGCGCCAGTTCCGGCGTGGTCTTGATCAGCGCCGGGAAGTCGTAACGGCCTGTGTGGCGGTTGCGCGGGTGCAGGGTAGCCTCTTTGCGCGGCGCCACGGGCTTGGCCGGGGCTGCGGTTTTAGGCTTCTTGCGCGGAGGTTTCGGTGTGCTGGGGGCGGTCATGATGATTCTGGTGTTGGCTCAAAGTGGTGGGCATTGTCACACATCTTGAGTGCAACTCGGGCAAATGTGGGAGCTGGCTTGCCTGCGATGGCCTCACCTGCGTCTGACAGATACACCGAGTCGTCTGCATCGAAGGCAAGCCAGCTCCCACATTGATCGAGTTTGCAAAGAGAAATGTCAGTATTTTCCAGGGCAAAAAAAAAGAGGCCCGAAGGCCTCTTTTCACGCGATTCGCACCTTACAGGCTGGAAATCCGCGCATGTTGCTCCGCCAGCTTGCCCAGGGCCTGTTCAGCCTCGGCCAGTTTGGCGCGTTCTTTCTCGATCACTTCGGCCGGGGCCTTGTCGACGAATGCCGCGTTGGACAGCTTGCCGCCCACTCGCTGCACTTCGCCTTGCAGGCGCAGGATTTCCTTGTCGAGGCGGGCCAGTTCGGCGCCCTTGTCGATCAGGCCGGCCATCGGCACCAGTACTTCCATGTCGCCGACCAGTGCGGTGGCGGACAGCGGTGCTTCGGCGCCGGCGGCCAATACAGTGATCGACTCCAGCTTCGCCAGCTTCTTGAGCAGCGCATCGTTCTCGGTGAGACGACGCTGATCTTCAGCGCTGGCGTTCTTCACAAACACCGCCAATGGCTTGCCCGGGCCGATGTTCATCTCGGCGCGGATGTTGCGCGTGCCGAGCATCAGGGTCTTGAGCCATTCGATATCGCTTTCGGCCGCCTCATCGATGCGCGCTTCGTTGGCCACCGGCCAAGGCTGCAGCATGATGGTCTTGCCTTCGATACCGGCCAGCGGCGCCAGGCGCTGCCAGATTTCTTCGGTGATGAACGGCATGAACGGATGCGCCAGGCGCAGCGCCACTTCGAGCACGCGCACCAGGGTGCGGCGGGTGCCGCGCTGGCGCTCGACCGGCGCGTTTTCGTCCCAGAGTACCGGCTTGGACAGTTCCAGGTACCAGTCGCAATACTGGTTCCAGATGAACTCGTACAAGGCCTGGGCGGCCAGGTCGAAACGGAACTGGTCGAGCTGGCGGGTCACTTCGGCTTCGGTGCGCTGCAGCTGCGAGATGATCCAGCGGTCAGCCAGGCTCAGCTCATAGGCTTCGCCGTTCTGGCCGCAGTCTTCGCCTTTATCCAGCACGTAGCGCGCCGCGTTCCAGATCTTGTTGCAGAAGTTGCGATAGCCTTCGACGCGGCCCATGTCGAACTTGATGTCGCGGCCGGTGGACGCCAGCGAGCAGAAGGTGAAGCGCAGGGCGTCGGTGCCGTAGCTGGCGATGCCGTCGGCGAACTCGTCGCGGGTCTGCTTCTCGATCTTCTTCGCCAGTTTCGGCTGCATCAGGCCCGAGGTGCGTTTCTGCACCAGGGTTTCCAGGTCGATGCCGTCGATGATGTCCAGCGGGTCGAGGACGTTGCCCTTGGACTTGGACATCTTCTGGCCCTGGCCATCACGCACCAGGCCGTGCACGTACACGGTCTTGAACGGTACCTGTGGCGTGCCGTCTTCGTTCTTCACCAAATGCATGGTGAGCATGATCATCCGGGCAACCCAGAAGAAAATGATGTCGAAACCGGTGACCAGCACGTCGGTGGAGTGGAATTTCTTCAGGAATTCGGTCTGCTGCGGCCAGCCGAGGGTCGAGAACGTCCACAGGCCCGAGCTGAACCAGGTGTCCAGTACGTCATTGTCCTGTTGCAGCGCCACGTCCGGGCCGAGGTTGTGCTTGGCACGCACTTCGGCTTCATCACGACCTACATAGACCTTGCCCGACTCGTCGTACCAGGCCGGAATGCGATGGCCCCACCACAGTTGACGGCTGATGCACCAATCCTGGATGTCGCGCATCCACGAGAAGTACATGTTTTCGTACTGCTTGGGCACGAACTGGATACGGCCGTCTTCCACGGCAGCAATCGCCGGCTCAGCCAGCGGCTTGGTGGACACGTACCATTGGTCGGTCAGCCACGGCTCGATCACGGTGCCGGAGCGGTCGCCCTTCGGCACTTTCAGGCCGTGGTCGTCAACGCTGACCAGCAGGCCGGCGGCGTCGAAGGCTGCAACGATTTGCTTGCGTGCTTCAAAGCGGTCGAGGCCAGCGTATTCAGCCGGGATCTTGCCGTCGATGCTCTCGTTCAGCGTGCCGTCCAGGTTGAACACCTGGCAGGCCGGCAATACGGCGGCATTTTTGTCGAAGATGTTCAGCAGCGGCAGGTTGTGGCGCTTGCCGACTTCGTAGTCGTTGAAATCGTGGGCCGGGGTGATTTTCACGCAACCGGTGCCGAATTCAGGGTCGCAATAGTCATCCGCGATGATCGGGATGCGGCGGCCTACCAGCGGCAGGTCGACAAACTTGCCGATCAGTGCCTGGTAGCGCTCGTCGTTCGGGTTAACCGCAACAGCGGCGTCGCCGAGCATGGTTTCCGGACGGGTGGTGGCGACGATCAGGTAGTCGTTGCCTTCGACGGTCTTGGCGCCGTCGGCCAGCGGGTACTTGAGGTTCCACAGGAAACCTTTTTCGTCGTGGTTTTCCACTTCGAGGTCGGAAATCGCCGTGTGCAACTTGGTGTCCCAGTTGACCAGGCGCTTGCCGCGGTAGATCAGGCCGTCTTCATGCAGGCGCACGAAGGCTTCCTTCACGGCTTCCGACAGGCCATCGTCCATGGTGAAGCGCTCGCGGCTCCAGTCGACGGACGAACCCAGGCGACGGATCTGACGGCTGATGTTGCCGCCGGACTGGTCTTTCCATTCCCAGATCTTCTCGAGGAATTTCTCGCGACCCAGGTCGTGACGATTCTGGCCGGTGGCTTCGAGTTGGCGTTCCACCAGCATCTGGGTGGCGATACCGGCGTGGTCGGTGCCTGGTTGCCACAGGGTGTTGCGGCCCTGCATGCGGCGGAAACGGATCAACGCATCCATGATCGCATTGTTGAAGCCATGGCCCATGTGCAGGCTGCCAGTGACGTTCGGTGGCGGAATCATGATGGTGTAGGACTCGCCCGCACCTTGCGGAGCGAAATAGTTCTCGGACTCCCAGGTTTCGTACCAGGAAGTTTCAATAGCGTGCGGCTGGTAGGTCTTATCCATGCGCGGCGGGACCCTAGTTGGCATTTATTCAGGAAAGCCGGCAAGTATAACGGGGGATAAGGCGCAGGGCGAGACGAAGACAGGGCTTGAGACGTACGCTGGACAAATGTGGGAGCGGGCTTGCTCGCGAATGCGGTGTGACAGCCACCGGATGGATTGACTGAACCACCGCTTTCGCGAGCAAGCCAGCTCCCACAGGAGATAGGTGTTGGCTTCAGGACTGGTATTGGCTGAGCAACCGCTCCATCCGCGCATCCAGCCGGCGCTTGATCTCGGTTTCGATATGCGGGGCAAAATCGTCGATCACGTCCTGCATGATCAACTGCGCAGCGGCACGCAATTCGTTATCCAGGTGCAACAGCAGGGCGTCGGGGGATTTCTCGGCGGCGGGCTCTGCTTTTTTCACAGGCGCTGCAGCAACCGGCGCCGGTGCGGCCGACTTGCTACCGACCATATCGAACAACATCGGAATCTGTACCTCGCTCTCGACCGAGTCGGTCAGCAGCGGCGGTTGCAAGTCATCGTCACCCAGCAACTGACGGATCGACTCGAGGTCGTCCAGCAGGTGGTCGTCTTTTTTTAGAGGGTTGGGAGTGTCCATCATGTACTCAAAGTCGTTGTAGCCGGTGATCCTGCAAAGGATAGCCCTGTTCGCGGTAGAAGCGGAAACTCTCCCGCGCCGCCTGACGAATAGCCGGGTCTTCCACCACCACTTCCGCCACACGGGCGAATGCCTTGGCGAACGGCGGCACTTTCAGGTCCAGGTTGACCAGCAGGTCGGTGTGATCGCCGCAGCTGTCGCCCAAGCCCAATACCACCAGGCCTTCGGGTTCGGATTCTGCGGGGCCGTGGGGCACAAAGCTTTCGCCCTTGAAGCGCCACAGGCGTGCATCAAGGTCGTCACGCTGGGCGGCATCGCTGCAATGCAGGTAGATGCGATGGCCCATGCGCCAGGCTTTTTCGGTGAGCTTGCAGGCAAAGTCCAGGCGCGCAGAGGGATCGGCGCTGGGCAATATATAGAAGTCTACTTGGGTCATTGCGGTTCCTGAGGCCGGGGCGGCGGGTTGATCGCCGCCCCGGCGTCTTCAGTTTCAGGCTTTGGCGCGATCCAGCAGGTACTGGGTCAGCAGGGGGACAGGGCGGCCGGTGGCGCCCTTGTCCTTGCCGCCGCTGGTCCAGGCCGTGCCGGCGATGTCCAGGTGCGCCCAGTTGAAGTTCTTGGCGAAGCGCGACAGGAAGCAGGCAGCCGTGATGGTGCCGGCTTTCGGCCCGCCGATGTTGGCGATGTCGGCGAACGGGCTGTCCAGCTGTTCCTGGTATTCATCGAACAGCGGCAATTGCCAGGCGCGGTCGTCGGCAGCCTTGCCGGCGCTGAGCAGTTGCTCGATCAGCTCGTCGCTGTTACCCAGCAGGCCCGAGGTGTGGGAACCCAGGGCGACGATGCAGGCGCCGGTCAGGGTGGCGATGTCGATGACGGCTTGCGGCTTGAAACGCTCGGCGTAGGTCAGGGCATCGCACAGCACCAGGCGGCCTTCGGCGTCGGTGTTGAGGATTTCAACGGTCTGGCCGCTCAGGGTGGTGACGATGTCGCCCGGACGGGTCGCACCGCCGCTCGGCATGTTCTCGGCGCAGGCCAGGATGCACACCAGGTTGATCGGCAGCTTGAGTTCCAGCACGGCACGCAGGGTGCCGAACACGCTGGCGGCGCCGCCCATGTCGTACTTCATCTCGTCCATGCCCAGGCCCGGCTTGAGGCTGATGCCGCCGGTGTCGAAGGTGATGCCTTTGCCGACCAGGGCGTAAGGCTTCTCGGACTTCTTGCCGCCGTTGTATTGCATCACGATCAAGCGTGGCGGCTGGTCGCTGCCCTGGCCCACGGCATAGAACGAGCCCATGCCCAGTTCCTTGATCTTTTTCTCGTCCAGCACTTCAACCTTGAGGCCCTTGAACTCTTTGCCCAGCGCCTTGGCTTGCTCACCGAGGTAGGTTGGGTGGCAGATGTTCGGCGGCAAGTTGCCCAGGTCACGGGTGAACGACATGCCGTTGGCGATGGCCTTGGCGTGGGTCACGGCGCGCTCGACTTCGGCCTGGGCCGCCTTGATGGTCAGCAGGGTGATTTTCTTGATGGCGCGTGGTTCGGCCTTGGTGCTCTTGAACTGGTCGAAAATGTAACCGCCATCTACAAAGGTTTCGGCCAGCAGGCGGGTCTTGCCGTAGCTGTCGCGGCCTTTGACCACGATTTCGTCGAGGGCCAATGCTGCATCGCTGCCGCCCAGGCCCTTGAGGGTGCTGAGGATGCCGGCAATGATTTTGCGGAACGGGCGGTCGCCGAGTTCGGCGTCCTTGCCCACGCCGACCAGCAATACGCGGTCGGCCTTGAGGTTGGGCAGGCTTTGCAGCAGCAGGCTCTGGCCGACTTTGCCGGCCAGGTCGCCGCGCTTGAGCACGGCGCTGATGGCGCCGCCGCTGAGTTCATCGAGTTGCTTGGCGGCGACGCCGAGCTTGCGGCCTTCGCCGATGGCGACCACGAGGGTGGCGGTTTTCAACGTTTCGGGGCTAACGCTTTTTACAACCAATTCCATTTTCGGGTCCCTTATAAAGGTCTGAGAGCCTGGCGTTTGTACCCAGGCTTTAATGCTTGGCAACCGTGTAAGCCGCCAGCGACAAAGGCCGCAGTTTGAACCTCGCCGACGGAGCCTGACAACCCTTGGCGCATGCTTTGTACATGAGCGAGAGGTTGCGCAGTGACAGGCGCGGTCAATCACAGGATAATGCGCCATCTTTTTAGCCGGCCCCTTTAAACGGGCTGACTCGGTATGCTGCTTGTTTGGCCGCCTTAGCCTGACAACCCTGGAGTGTCTGGTTTGATCGTCTTCCGTTATCTGTCCCGCGAAGTCCTGTTGACCCTGAGTGCCGTGAGTGCGGTATTGCTGGTCATCATCATGAGTGGTCGTTTCGTCAAATACCTGGCCCAGGCTGCCTCGGGCGCCCTGGACCCAGGCTCACTGTTCCTGATCATGGGCTTTCGCCTGCCGGGGTTCTTGCAGCTGATCCTGCCGCTGGGCCTGTTTCTCGGGATTCTGCTGGCCTACGGCCGCCTGTACCTTGAAAGCGAAATGACCGTGCTTTCGGCCACCGGCATGAGCCAGCAGCGCCTGCTCGGCATGACCATGATTCCGGCTGCCGGCATTGCGCTGATCGTGGCCTGGCTGAGCCTGAGCCTGGCCCCGCAGGGTGCCATGCAGTTCCAGCTGGTGCTGAACAAGCAGGACGCGATGACCGAGTTCGACACCCTCGAGCCGGGCCGTTTCCAGGCGCTCAATGACGGTTCACGGGTGACCTACACCGAAACCCTGACCGACGACCGCGCCAACCTCGGCGGCGTGTTCATTTCCGAGAAGCGCCTGGGCCAGGACAAGAAAGACCGTGGCATTTCCGTGCTGGTGGCCGATTCAGGGCGCCAGGAAGTGCGTCCTGACGGCAGCCGCTACCTGATCCTGGAAAATGGCTACCGCTACGATGGCAGCCCGGGCATGGCCGATTATCGTGCGATCAAATACGACACCTACGGCGTGATGCTGGCTCGCCCGGACATCAGCGACGAAGTCACTGACCGCGACGCTATCCCGACCAGCGAGCTGTTCGGCAGCAAGGAACTGCGCTCCATCGCCGAGTTGCAATGGCGTATTTCCCTGCCGCTGCTGGTGTTTATCGTGACCTTGATGGCTGTGCCGCTGTCGCGCGTCAACCCGCGCCAGGGCCGTTTCCTCAAGCTGTTGCCGGCGATCCTGCTGTACATGGCTTACCTGACCATCCTGATCTCCGCCCGTGGCTCCCTGGAGAAGGGCAAGCTGTCGCCGACCCTGGGCCTGTGGTGGGTACACGGGATCTTCCTGGTGATCGGCCTCGGGCTGCTTTATTGGGAACCCATACGCTTGAAAATGATGAGCCGTCGTGGCCAGAAGGAGTTGGCTCGTGGCTAAGCTCGATCGCTACATTGGTAGCAGCGTACTGATCGCCATCCTGGCGGTATTGGGCATCATCCTGGGCCTGGCCTCGTTGTTCGCCTTCATCGATGAAGTCGGTAACATCAGCGACACCTACACCGTGTGGGACGTCCTGAGTTACGTAGCCCTCACCGCGCCACGTCGTCTCTACGACATGATGCCGATGGCCGCGCTGATCGGCTGCCTGATCGGCCTGGGCAGCCTGGCCAGTAACAGTGAACTGACCATCATGCGTGCTGCCGGGGTGTCCATCGGCCGTATCGTCTGGGCGGTGATGAAGCCCATGTTGCTGCTGATGCTGTGCAGCGTGCTGATCGGCGAATACGTCGCGCCACCCGCTGAAACCACTGCCCAGGCCAATCGCGCCCTGGCGCAGGGTTCGGGTGATGCGCAAAGCTCCAAGCATGGCCTGTGGCACCGCCAGGGGGACGAGTTCATCCACATCAACGCCGTGCAACCGGGCGGGCTGTTGATTGGTGTCACGCGTTATACGTTCGACAAGGAGCGTCACTTGCTGTCGTCCAGCTTCGCCAAACGTGCGCAGTACAGCGACGAAAAGTGGCAATTGAGCGAAATCACCACCACCCACTTCCGCAATATTGGCCAGGGCTCCAATGCCAGCACCGAAGTGATCAATGCGCCGAGCGAAGAGTGGGATATCGCCCTCAAGCCGCAATTGCTCAATACGGTCGTGATGATCCCTGAAAGCCTGCCGATCTCCGGGTTGTGGGGCTATATCCACTACCTCAAGGATCAGGGCCTGAACAATGGCCGTTACTGGCTGGCATTTTGGGTCAAGGTGTTGCAGCCGGTGGTGACCGCTGCGCTGGTATTGATGGCGATCTCGTTCATCTTCGGTCCGCTGCGTTCGGTGACCCTCGGCCAGCGCGTATTTACCGGTGTGCTGGTGGGCTTTACCTTCCGCATTGCCCAGGACCTGCTCGGTCCGTCGAGCCTGGTGTTCGGTTTCTCGCCACTGTTTGCGGTGCTGGTGCCGACCGCCATCTGTGCCCTGGCCGGGTTCTGGCTGTTGCGCCGAGCCGGTTGATTCAGCGCTTATGAACAAAAAATGCCCCGGTCATAGGATCGGGGCATTTTTGTTCTGGTCAGCAAAGATGACGTCTGGCCTGAGCATCAGGTACAATTCCCGGCTATTTTTCAGCGGGCAATCTGCCTGCAGCCTTTTTGAGTGTTGATCCGTGAGTGATTTGAGTCATATCCGCAATTTCTCCATCATCGCCCACATTGACCATGGTAAGTCGACGCTGGCCGATCGATTCATCCAGATGTGCGGCGGCCTTGCCGAGCGTGAAATGGAAGCCCAGGTACTGGACTCCATGGACCTCGAGCGCGAGCGCGGCATCACCATCAAGGCCCACAGCGTTACCCTGTACTACACCGCAAAAGACGGCATCAAGTACCAGCTGAACTTCATTGATACCCCCGGCCACGTTGACTTCACCTACGAGGTCAGCCGTTCGCTGGCAGCCTGTGAAGGCGCCTTGCTGGTGGTCGACGCCGGCCAGGGCGTTGAAGCCCAGTCCGTCGCCAACTGCTACACCGCGATCGAGCAGGGCCTTGAGGTCATGCCGGTACTGAACAAGATCGACCTGCCACAGGCCGATCCTGACCGCGTAAAGGAAGAAATCGAAAAAATCATCGGCATTGACGCCACCGACGCCGTCGAGTGCAGCGCCAAGACCGGCCTGGGCGTCGATGAAGTGCTCGAGCGCCTGGTCAAGACCATTCCTGCCCCTACCGGCAACTACGAAGATCCGCTGCAAGCGTTGATCATCGACTCCTGGTTCGACAACTACCTGGGCGTTGTCTCCCTGGTACGCGTGCGCCACGGCCGTGTGAAGAAGGGCGACAAGATCCTGGTCAAATCCACCGGCAAGATCCACCTGGTGGACAGCGTCGGTGTATTCAACCCCAAGCACACTGCGACCACTGATCTGAAAGCCGGTGAAGTAGGCTTCATCATCGCCGGTATCAAGGACATCCACGGTGCACCGGTGGGTGACACCCTGACCTTGAGCTCTACCCCTGACGTCGACGTGCTGCCGGGCTTCAAACGCATCCAGCCGCAGGTTTACGCCGGCCTGTTCCCGGTCAGCTCCGACGACTTCGAAGACTTCCGCGAGGCGCTGCAGAAGCTGACCCTCAACGATTCGTCGTTGCAGTACACCCCGGAAAGCTCCGACGCGCTGGGCTTCGGCTTCCGTTGCGGGTTCCTGGGCATGCTGCACATGGAAATCATCCAGGAGCGCCTCGAGCGCGAATACGACCTGGACCTGATCACCACCGCGCCGACGGTTATTTTCGAGCTGTTGCTGAAAAGCGGTGAAACGATTTACGTCGACAACCCGTCCAAGCTTCCAGACCTGTCCTCCATCGAAGACATGCGCGAGCCGATCGTGCGGGCCAATATCCTGGTACCGCAGGAGCACCTGGGCAACGTCATTACCCTGTGTATCGAAAAACGTGGCGTCCAGCACGACATGTTGTTCCTCGGTACCCAGGTGCAAGTGACCTACGATTTGCCGATGAACGAAGTGGTCCTCGACTTTTTCGACCGTCTCAAATCCACCAGCCGCGGCTATGCTTCGCTGGATTACCATTTCGACCGTTACCAATCGGCTAATCTGGTGAAACTGGATGTGTTGATCAACGGCGACAAGGTTGATGCCCTGGCACTCATCGTGCACAAGGACAATGCGCACTACAAAGGTCGCCAGTTGACCGAGAAGATGAAAGAACTGATTCCGCGCCAGATGTTCGACGTCGCGATCCAGGCCGCCATTGGCGGGCAGATCATTGCGCGGACCTCCGTCAAGGCTCTCAGAAAGAACGTACTGGCCAAATGCTACGGCGGTGACGTAAGCCGTAAGCGCAAGCTGCTTGAGAAGCAAAAGGCCGGTAAAAAACGCATGAAGCAAGTGGGCAACGTGGAAATTCCACAAGAAGCCTTCCTTGCGGTGCTCAGGTTGGATAGTTAGGTCCTATGTCGCTAAATTTCCCGCTGTTGCTGGTCATCGCCGTTGCCGTTTGCGGCCTCCTGGCGTTGCTCGATCTGGTGTTCTTCGCCCCGCGTCGGCGGGCGGCTATCGCGTCCTATCAGGGCAGCGTCAGCCAGCCCGATGCGGTGGTGGTCGAGAAGCTGAACAAAGAGCCTTTGCTGGTTGAATACGGCAAATCGTTCTTCCCGGTGTTGTTCATCGTGCTGGTGCTGCGTTCGTTCCTGGTGGAACCGTTTCAGATCCCTTCGGGGTCGATGAAACCTACCCTGGACGTGGGCGACTTCATCCTGGTGAACAAGTTTTCCTACGGGATCCGCCTGCCGGTGATCGATAAAAAAGTCATCGAAATCGGTGACCCGCAGCGCGGCGATGTGATGGTGTTCCGTTACCCGAGCGACCCCAACGTCAACTACATCAAGCGTGTGGTTGGCTTGCCGGGTGACGTGATTCGCTATACCAGCGACAAACACCTGTTCGTCAACGGTGAGTCGGTGGCTGAGAAGCTGATCGGTTCCGAGCCGAACAGCCTGGGCAGTGCCGAGCTGTACCTGGAAAAACTCGGCGCGGTAGAGCACGAAATCCGCAAGGAAATGACCCGCTACCGCGCGATGCCTGATGGCGAATGGAAAGTGCCGGCCGGGCACTATTTCATGATGGGCGACAACCGCGACAACTCCAATGACAGCCGCTACTGGGATGATCCCAACATTCCCAAGGAGCTGCTGGGCATGGTCCCCGACCAGAATATCGTCGGCAAGGCCTTTGCGGTCTGGATGAGCTGGCCGGAACCCAAGCTCAGCCACCTGCCGAACTTCTCGCGGGTCGGGCTGATCAAGTAATACAAGCGGCGCTGTGAACACAGCGCCGAATGCTTTTCTGGGGCTGGGACAAATCGGTCCCGCCTCATGCAGCACCAACCAGGATTTGAATTTGAACACTGCGTCAATCGTCGATGGCCGCCGGTGCCACCAAACTGATATGGGTAAACCGTGACCGTTTCTCTAAGTCGTCTCGAGCGCCAGCTCGGCTACACCTTCAAGGATCAGGAATTGATGATCCTTGCCCTCACACACCGCAGTTTTGCAGGGCGTAATAACGAGCGCCTGGAATTCCTCGGTGACGCCATCCTCAATTTCGTTGCCGGTGAAGCCCTGTTCGAGCGTTTCCCCCAAGCCCGTGAAGGCCAGTTGTCGCGCTTGCGTGCGCGCCTGGTGAAGGGCGAGACCCTCGCTGTGCTGGCCCGTGGTTTTGGCCTGGGCGAGTATCTGCGGTTGGGGTCCGGTGAGTTGAAGAGCGGCGGTTTCCGCCGTGAATCGATCCTGGCCGATGCGCTGGAAGCCTTGATCGGCGCCATCTACCTCGATGCAGGGATGGACGCGGCCAAAGAGCGTGTCACTGCCTGGCTGAACTCCGAGATCGAGAGCCTGACGCTGGTCGACACCAACAAAGATCCCAAGACCCGCCTGCAGGAATTCCTGCAGTCCCGTGGTTGCGAACTGCCACGCTACGAAGTGGTGGATATCCAGGGTGAGCCGCATTGCCGCGTATTCTTCGTGGAATGTGAAATCACCTTACTGAATGAAAAAAGCCGAGGTCAGGGTGTGAGCCGTCGTATTGCCGAACAGGTAGCGGCCGCTGCAGCACTGATTGCCCTGGGCGTGGAGAATGGCCATGACTGATTCAACCGCAACACGCTGTGGCTATGTTGCCATCGTCGGCCGCCCGAACGTGGGCAAGTCCACGCTGCTGAACCACATCCTCGGCCAGAAGCTCGCGATCACCTCGCGCAAGCCGCAGACCACCCGCCACAACATGCTGGGCATCAAGACCGAAGGCAGCGTGCAAGCGGTCTACGTCGACACCCCGGGCATGCACAAAGGTGGCGAGAAGGCGCTTAACCGCTACATGAACAAGACCGCTTCGGCGGCGTTGAAAGACGTCGACGTGGTGATCTTCGTGGTCGACCGCACCAAGTGGACCGACGAAGACCAGATGGTCCTCGAGCGCGTGCAGTACGTCACCGGCCCGCTGATCGTTGCGCTGAACAAGACCGACCGCATCGAAGACAAAGCCGAGCTGATGCCGCACCTGACCTGGCTGCAGGAACAACTGCCGAACGCGCAGATCATGCCGATCTCGGCCCAGCACGGTCACAACCTCGAAGCCCTGGAGCGGGTGATCGCCGGTTACCTGCCGGAGAACGAGCACTTTTTCCCGGAAGACCAGATCACCGACCGCAGCAGCCGTTTCCTCGCCGCCGAACTGGTACGCGAGAAAATCATGCGCCAGATGGGCGCCGAGCTGCCGTACCAGATCACCGTCGAAATCGAAGAGTTCAAGCAGCAGGGCAAGACCCTGCATATCCATGCGTTGATTCTCGTCGAGCGTGACGGCCAGAAGAAAATCATCATTGGCGACAAGGGCGAGCGCATCAAGCGCATCGGCACCGAGGCGCGCAAGGACATGGAATTGCTGTTCGATTCCAAGATCATGCTCAACCTGTGGGTGAAGGTGAAGGGTGGCTGGTCCGATGATGAGCGTGCATTGCGTTCCCTGGGCTACGGCGACCTGTAAAACACCGCAGGGCAATAAATGTGGGAGGGGGCTTGCCCCCGATAGCGGTGGGTCAGTTAACAAATAAGTGACTGACACATTGCCATCGGGGGCAAGCCCCCTCCCACATTAGGTTTGTGTAGTTTTCAAAAATGCATTCCAGCAGTGAGCACCCATGTCCCAACCCCCCAGCCAACTCGCCTACGTCCTGCACAGCCGCGCCTACCGCGAGACCAGCGCCTTGGTGGACTTCCTCACGCCCCAAGGCCGCCTGCGCGCGGTGTTGCGCAGCGCGCGGGGCAAGGCGGGCACGCTGGCACGGCCGTTCGTGGCCCTGGACGTGGAGTTTCGTGGCAAGGGTGAACTGAAAAACGTCGGTCGCCTTGAAAGCGTCGGCACTTCAGCCTGGCTCAATGGCGAGGCGTTGTTCAGCGGCCTCTACCTTAATGAGCTGTTGATCCGCCTGCTGCCCGCCGAAGACCCGCACCCGGGGGTGTTCGATCACTATGCCGCCACGTTGCTGGCCCTGGCCGAAGGTCGCCCGCTTGAGCCGTTGCTGCGTGCTTTCGAATGGCGTTTGCTGGATGACCTGGGTTACGGTTTCGAGCTGAGTAATGACCTGCACGGCGACCCCATCGCCGCCGATGGCATGTACCGCCTGCAAGTCGACGCCGGCCTCGAGCGGGTCTACCTGTTGCAGCCCGGTCTGTTTCAGGGCACGGAGCTGTTGGCCATGAGCGAAGCCGACTGGACTGCCCCCGGCGCTTTATCCGCGGCCAAGCGCCTGATGCGCCAGGCACTGGCCGTGCACCTGGGCGGCAAGCCGCTGGTCAGTCGCGAGTTGTTTCGAAAGCCCTGACATCCCCGTGTATGCTGTGCGCCGATTCTTTCCCTTTTCAGGAGCGCTTCCGTGACCATCAGCAATCGCATTCTTCTTGGCGTCAACATCGACCACGTCGCCACCCTGCGCCAGGCCCGGGGCACCCGTTACCCCGACCCGGTCAAGGCCGCGCTGGATGCCGAAGAAGCGGGCGCCGACGGCATCACCGTGCACCTGCGCGAAGACCGCCGCCACATCCAGGAGCGCGACGTGTTGCTGCTCAAGGACGTGCTGCAAACCCGCATGAACTTCGAAATGGGCGTCACCGAAGCAATGATGGCGTTCGCCGAGCGCATCCGCCCGGCGCATATCTGCCTGGTCCCGGAAACCCGCCAGGAACTGACCACCGAAGGCGGCCTCGATGTGGCCGGCCAGGAAGCGCGGATCAAAGCGGCGGTAGAGCGTCTGTCTAAGATCGGCAGTGAAGTCTCGCTCTTCATCGACGCCGATGAGCGCCAAATTGAAGCCTCGCGCCGTGTCGGCGCGCCCGCCATCGAACTGCACACCGGCCGCTACGCCGATGCGACCACACCCACCGACGTCGCCGACGAGTTGCAGCGCATCATCGACGGCGTGAAGTGCGGCCTGAATGAAGGCCTGATCGTCAACGCCGGCCACGGTCTGCATTACCACAACGTCGAGGCTGTCGCCGCGATCAAGGGCATCAACGAGCTGAACATCGGCCATGCGCTGGTGGCGCACGCGCTGTTCGTCGGTTTCAAAGGCGCTGTGGCCGAGATGAAAGCCCTGATCCTGGCTGCCGCCAAGGCCTGATCAGTGACTGTGGCAATGCGAAGCCTTACTGTTTAGCCGATGCAGGTGTATCGTATCTGCCCTTTGCGGGTCTCTGGCTCGCGGCAGATACGTGAGGTTGTTGTGTCCCGATCCTTTTCCCGTCGACAAATCCTGGGTGGCCTCGCCGGCCTGGCCGTAGTGGGCGTCGGTGCCGGTGGCGGGTATCGCTACTGGCTGGGGAAAGTCGCCGAGGCCGAAGCGGGGCACGATTACGAATTGATCGCCGCGCCGCTCGACGTGGAGCTGGTGCCGGGGCACACGACCCAAGCCTGGGCCTTCGGCCCCTCGGCGCCGGGCACCGAGTTGCGTGTACGCCAGGGTGAATGGCTGCGGGTGCGTTTTATCAACCACCTGCCGGTCGCCACCACCATCCACTGGCACGGCATCCGCCTGCCGCTGGAAATGGACGGCGTGCCCTACGTCTCGCAATTGCCGGTGCTGCCCGGTGAATACTTCGACTACAAATTCCGCGTGCCCGACGCCGGCAGCTACTGGTACCACCCCCATGTGAACAGCAGCGAAGAGCTCGGCCGTGGCTTGGTCGGCCCTCTGATCATCGAAGAGCGCGAGCCCACCGGTTTCAAACACGAGCGCACCCTGAGCCTGAAGAGCTGGCACGTGGATGAAGAGGGCGCCTTTGTGGCCTTCAGCATCCCGCGTGAAGCCGCGCGGGGTGGCACGGCCGGGCGGCTGTCGACGATCAATGGCGTGTCCCAGGCGGTCATCGACTTGCCTGCCGGGCAGATCACCCGCGTGCGCCTGCTCAACCTCGACAACACCCTGACCTATCGCCTCAACATCCCCGATGTCGAAGCACAGATCTACGCGCTGGACGGCAACCCCATCGAGCCGCGCCCGCTGGGCAAGGAATACTGGTTGGGCCCTGGCATGCGCATCTGCCTGGCGATCAAGGCACCGCCGGCCGGTGAGGAGCTGTCGATCCGCAACGGCCCGGTGCGCCTGGGCACCTTCCGCTCGGTGGCGAATAGCGACGCGCCCACCCCATGGCCACCGGCACTGCCCGCCAACCCGATCGCCGAGCCGGACCTGGCCAATGCCGAAAAACTCAACTTCAATTTCGAGTGGGTGGGCACGGTGTCGGTGGATAACGGCAAGCCGCCGAGCCTGTGGCAAATCAACGGCAAGGCCTGGGACATCACCGACAAGACCTGCGCCGACCGCCCGATTGCCAAGCTTGAGAAGGGCAAGAGCTACATCTTCGAATTGAAGAACATGACCCAATACCAACACCCGATCCACCTGCACGGCATGAGCTTCAAGGTGATCGCCTCGAACCGCCACAAGGTGATCCCGTATTTCACCGACACCTACCTGCTGGGCAAGAACGAGCGCGCCCGCGTGGCGCTGGTGGCGGATAACCCGGGGGTGTGGATGTTCCACTGCCACGTGATCGACCATATGGAAACCGGCCTGATGGCCGCCATCGAGGTGGCGTGATGCGCCAGTTTCGCCCCACGGCGATTATCGACCGTAGCCGCGACCAGGACTTCATGCGCGAAGCCCTGGCCCTCGCGGCCCAAGGCGCCGCACTCGGCGAAGTGCCGGTGGGCGCAGTGCTGGTGCAGGACGGTGAAATTATCGGCCGTGGCTTCAACTGCCCGATCAGCGGCAACGACCCCAGCGCCCATGCGGAAATGGTCGCGATCCGCGCCGCCGCGCAAGCCATCAGCAACTATCGCCTGGTCGGCAGCACGCTGTATGTGACGCTGGAACCGTGCAGCATGTGCGCGGGCCTGATCGTGCACTCGCGGGTGGCGCGGGTGGTCTACGGCGCGCTGGAGCCCAAGGCCGGGATCGTGCAGAGCCAGGGGCAGTTTTTTACCCAGGGTTTTTTGAATCATAGGGTGTTGTTTGAAGGCGGGGTGCTGGCGGACGAATGCGGGACTGTCCTGAGTGAATTCTTCAAGGCCAGAAGGGCCAAGCCGGCCTCAATTTGATTTGATAACCCAATCAAATGTGGGAGCAGGCAAGCCAGCTCCCACATTTTGATCTCCATTTATTCAGGGAGATTGGGGATTATTTGCGGGCGATGATCACCGCGCGCATCGGCGCCGGCAGCCCTTCGATGGTCTTGCTGTGGTCTTCAGGATCAAGGAAATCACTCAGCGACTGATACTTCATCCACTCCGTCCCGCGCTGTTCCTCGACGGTGGTCACGCTCACATCCACACACCGCACCTCACTGAACCCGGCACGCCGCAGCCATAGCATCAGCGCCGGCACCGACGGCAGGAACCACACGTTGCGCATCTGCGCGTAGCGGTCTTCCGGCACCAGCACTTGCTGCTGGTCGCCTTCCACGACCAAGGTTTCCAGCACCAGTTCGCCGCCCTTGACCAGGGTGTCCTTCAGTGCCAACAGGTGCTCGATCGGCGAGCGGCGGTGATAGAAAACACCCATGGAAAACACCGTGTCAAACCCTTCCAGGTTCGGCGGCAGGTCTTCAAACGGGAAGGGCAGGTGCCAGGCATTCGGTGCCGACAGGTAGCGCTGCACCGCCTGGAACTGGCAGAAAAACAGCCAGTTCGGGTCCACGCCGATCACGCTGTCGGCCCCGGCGCCGAGCATGCGCCACATGTAGTAGCCGTTGCCGCAGCCCACATCGAGAATGCGTTTACCCTTCAAGTCCAAATGCGGCGCAACCCGCGACCACTTCCAGTCCGAGCGCCACTCGGTATCGACATGCACGCCGAACAGGTGGAATGGGCCTTTGCGCCACGGGCTCAGGCCCATCAGCGCGGTGCGCATTTGGACGCGAGTGGCGTCGTCGCAATCGGTGTCCAAAACCAGGTCGTTGAGCAGGTCGATTTCGCTGGGCAGGATCTCTGGCAGCGCATCCAGCGCGCTCTGCCAGCGCTCCAGGTCGCCGTGACCCTTTTCCATCTTGCTATCGAGTTGCGCTTGCAGGCCCTGGGCCCACACGGCCAGGGGAGTGCCGACCAAGTGGCGGGCGAGGGGGGACAGATCAATCATGGCAAGGCAATCAACGAGGCAAAGTTAAGACACTGGAACCACGGCACGACTTTCGAGAACCCGGCCGCCAGCAGGCGTTCGCGGTGTTCTTCGAGGCTGTCGGGCTTCATGACGTTTTCGATGGCGCTGCGCTTCTGGGCGATTTCCAGTTCGCTGTAGCCGTTGGCGCGTTTGAACGCGACGTGCAGGTCGGTGAGCAACGCGTGTTCTTCGAGGTCATTGAAGCGCAGCTTTTCCGAGAGGATCAACGCACCGCCCGGCAGCAGCGCCTGGCGGATGCGCCCGAGCAACGCCAGGCGCTCCTCGGGGGCAATAAATTGCAGGGTGAAGTTCAGCGCCACCACCGAGGCCGGGGCAAATTGCAGCGCGAGGATATCGCCCTCGACCACCTCGACTGGCAGCAACTCCTGGAACATCGAGTCCTGACCGTTGAGGTACTCGCGGCAACGCTCGACCATCGCCGCCGAGTTATCCACAGCGATCACCCGGCAGCCGTCGGTGCGCACGTGACGGCGCAAGGCCTGGGTCACGGCGCCGAGGGACGAGCCGAGGTCGTAAAGCACACTGTTGGGCTGGGCGAATTGCGCGGCGAGTACGCCGAGGTTCTCGACGATGGTGGGGTAACCCGGCACCGAGCGCTTGATCATGTCCGGGAACACCCGCACCACGTCCTCGTTAAAGGCGAAGTCCGGCACCTGGGGCAAGGGCTGGGCGAATAGGCGATCGGGTTCTTTGCTCACGGCTGTTCCGGCGACGATGGGGGAAAGGCCGGCATTTTAGCCAAGTTGGCCCTCGTGTGCGCGGGTTGTCTGATGGAAAGCCGATGCCGTGATGCCCCACTGGCCAAGCCAATAGGTGGTGATCAATAAATACGGTGCGGCCTCGAACGACACTACAAACCGATTGATGCCGATCAGCGCGTCGGAAAATACGAACGACATCGCACCCGCTGCCGCCAGCCATGCCGAGCGTTTCGGCACCTCACTGCCCAGCCGCGCCAGTGCACGCCAGAGCATGACGCTGATCACCAAGGCGTACGCCACCACCGGAATCAGCAAGTCGCCGAGGCCGTGGGAAATCAGGATGCTCAGCAGGATGGCGCCCACGCCCAGCGCCAGCACCAGCGGCAACAGCGCCAGGCGGCGGCAATCGCTGAAATAGGCTTTGAGGTAAGCCAGTTGTGCAAGCAGGAAAGCGCCAAGGCCAAAGATAAACAGGTCGCCCGGCCAGGCGAGCAATACATCGCCGACCAGGGAGAAAATCAGCCCCAGGCTGATCCAGCGTCGATAGTCGGTGGGTGGCGCATCATGCAGCCAGCCCAGCAGCGCCAGCATCGGCAGCGGTTTGACCAACAGGCACAGCAGCGCCGCATGGGTGGTCAGGCCGTAGATGAAGGTGCCGGCGCCCATCAATGCAAGAATCAGCCATGGCATATCAGTTCACCGTGATGGCGCAGTCGAAGGTTTCGACAGGTTCGGCTTCCGGTTCCCAGGGCTGCTGGGAGGTCAGGCGCAAACGCCCCTGGCCGGCCGTGAAAGCCTGGAAGCGCCAAGTCGACAGGCCGCCACCGCCGATCACGCCGGATTCGCTGCTGCTGTAGACCTCAGGGCTCAGCGCACGCAGCACGCCGCCGGCGGAATCCTGGATCGCCCAGCGGTAGCCGGTGGTGGGGTTGCTCGGCAGGCTCAGGATCAGGTTTTGCCCGGTTTTAAGCTGGAGGGGGCAAGCGCTCTGGTTTTCCACGCTGACGTTTTGCTTGGGGGCACTGGCGCAGGCGGCCAGCAGGGCAAGGCTCAAGGGGAGAAACAGGCGGGCAGCGGTCATGGGGGCTCCGTTGTTGGGCGACGAAGGGCGAGCATAACCGAAGATGGTACAAGGTGTGACAAGCGGGAGTTGTGTTGGCAGGTCTGGCCTCATCGGGTGCAAGCCCCCTCCCACATTTGAATGCGTTCACACATCAGAGTGGGAGGGGGCTTGCCCCGATGAGGCCAGCTCAGGCCCTACGGAACTGTCAGAAAAGTACTTTCGCCACATCCGCAAAGCGCTTGGCAAAGTGCACCGTCATGCCTTCCTTGAGGTACTCCGGCAATTCCTCAAAACTCCCACGGTTTGGCTCGGGCAAAATCAGCTCGTGAATCTTCTGACGCCGCGCCGCAATCACCTTCTCACGCACGCCACCAATCGGCAGTACATGCCCGGTCAGCGTCAGCTCGCCGGTCATGGCCACGCCTTTTTTCGGCGGCTGGTTGCGCGCCAGCGACAGCAGTGCACTGGCCATGGTTACCCCGGCGCTCGGGCCGTCTTTCGGTGTGGCACCTTCCGGCACGTGCAAGTGCACAAAGGCTTCGTCGAAGAACTTCGGATCGCCGCCAAATGACTTCAGGTTGGAACTGATGTAGCTGTAGGCGATTTCGGCGGACTCCTTCATCACTTCACCCAACTGCCCGGTGAGTTTGAAGCCGCGATTGAGCGTATGGATGCGCGTCGCCTCAATCGGCAAGGTCGCGCCGCCCATGCTGGTCCAGGCCAAACCGGTGATCACGCCGGTGCCGGACAGCACTTGCTCGTTGCGAAATACCGGCATGCCGAGAGAGCTTTCCAGGTCCTTGTTGCCGATCTTGATCACCGAGTTCGGCTCATCCAGCAGCTTGACCACCGCCTTGCGCACCAGTTTGCCCAGCTGTTTCTCCAACTGGCGCACGCCGGCTTCCCGCGCATAACCGTCGATCAATGCGCGCAGGGCGCCGTCGCTGATGGTCAGGCTGGTTTTTGAGACACCGGCTTTTTCCAGTTGTTTTGGCCACAGGTGGCGCTTGGCGATCGCGACTTTTTCTTCGGTGATGTAGCCCGACAGGCGAATCACTTCCATCCGGTCGAGCAACAGGCCGGGGATCGAATCCAGGGTGTTGGCGGTGCACACGAACAGCACTTTGGACAGGTCCAGGCGCAGGTCCAGGTAGTGGTCGAGGAATTCGACGTTCTGCTCCGGGTCGAGGGTTTCGAGCAGGGCCGAGGCGGGGTCGCCCTGGTAGCTCTGGCCCATCTTGTCGATCTCGTCGAGCATGATCACCGGGTTCATCACTTCCACATCTTTAAGCGCTTGCACCAGCTTGCCGGGCAGGGCGCCGATGTAGGTGCGGCGATGGCCCTTGATCTCGGCTTCGTCGCGCATGCCGCCGACGCTGAAGCGGTAGAACGGCCGGCCGAGGGACTCGGCGATGGATTTGCCGACGCTGGTCTTGCCCACGCCCGGCGGGCCGACCAGCAACACGATAGAACCGGCGACTTCGCCTTTATAGGCGCCCACGGCAAGGAATTCGAGGATGCGACTCTTGATGTCGTCCAGCCCGGCATGGTGTTTGTCCAGCACCTTGCGCGCGTGTTTCAGGTCGAGTTTGTCCTCGCCATATACGCCCCACGGCACCGAGGTGGCCCAGTCGAGGTAGTTGCGCGTGACCGCGTATTCCGGCGAACCGGTTTCCAGGATCGACAGCTTGTTCAGTTCTTCATCGATGCGTTTTTTCGCCTGGGGCGGCAGCACTTTGCCTTCCAGGCGTTGCTCGAACTGCTCGACGTCCGCGCTGCGGTCGTCCTTGGTCAGCCCCAGCTCTTGCTGGATGACCTTGAGTTGTTCCTTGAGGAAGAACTCGCGCTGATGCTCGCCGATCTTGCGGTTGACCTCGGCGGACAGTTCTTTTTGCAGGCGCGCGACCTCGACTTCCTTGCGCAGCATCGGCAAGACTTTTTCCATGCGCTTGAGCATGGGCACGCAGTCCAGCACTTCCTGCAGCTCGTTGCCGGTCGCCGACGTCAGCGCGGCGGCGAAGTCGGTAAGCGGCGACGGGTCGTTGGGGCTGAAGCGGTTGAGGTAGTTTTTCAACTCTTCGCTGTACAGCGGGTTGAGCGGCAGCAGTTCCTTGATCGCATTGATCAGCGCCATGCCGTAGGCCTTGACCTCGTCGGTCGGCTGGGTCGGCTGGTGCGGGTATTCGACTTCCACCAGGTACGGCGGGCGGTGGTGCTTGAGCCAGGTCTTGATGCGTACGCGGGTCAGGCCCTGGGCGACGAATTGCAGCTTGCCGTTCTCGCGGCTGGCGTGGTGTACCTTCACCAGAGTGCCGTACAGCGGCAGGCTGGAGGTGTCGAAATGCCGTGGGTCTTCAGGCGGGGTGTCCATGAAAAACAGGGCGAGCGAGTGGTGGTCGGATTTGCTCACCAGCTCCAGGGTTTCGGCCCACGGTTCTTCATTGACGATCACCGGCAGCACTTGCGCCGGGAAGAACGGCCGATTGTGGATCGGGATGATGTAGACCTTGTCCGGCAGGTTTTGCCCAGGCAGGGCCAGGCCGGTATTGGAAGAAGCTTCGTGTTCGGCGTTTTCGGGATCGGCGTAATCGTTTAAGTCGATGTCCGGGAATTCTTGCTGGTCGCTCATGGGGCACCTGCATAAGGAAGTATGGAGGTTAGATGGGGCGGGGCAGCGGTGGTTTCAATGGCAGCCGGCAGTTAGCAACAATTTGCATAAAATCAGCTGATCTTATGCAGGTAACTCGGCAATGGTTGCTCGGGTAACACCGACAACACCTTCAAACGCTGCAACATGCGCTGGCGCGCGCGCTGCAAGTGCTCGCGCAGGTTCAACGCAGCGGCATCGAACGCGCCATGCAGCAATAGCTCAAGAATCAAACGATGTTCGGCGAGCATGGCGGGATCGGCGCCGATCCCCAGCAACCGGTAGAAAATCCGGCTGATGATCATCGGGCTCTGGCCCTGGCGGATCAGCGCGGCGATCTTGCGGTTTTGCAGGCCGGCCAGGCAGCGCTGGTGCAAATCTTCTTCGATCTGCTCGATGGCCTCCAGGCTGCAATGGGGGCTGTCCTGGGCGTCCAGCACGCGCTGCAGCATGCCTTCGAGCAGTTCGCGGTCGAGGTTCGGCGCGCTCTGGCGCAGGGCTTCGGGCTCCAGGCAGGCGCGCAGTTCGTAGTCTTCGGTCACCTCCCTGGCGGTCAATGGCCCGGCCAGCCATTGGGTATAGGGCTCTTTTTCCACCAGGCCACGGTCGCGCAGGCGCATCAGTGCTTCACGCACCACCGCGCGGCTGACGCCGTAATGGTCGGCGGCGGCTTGCTCGTCCAGGCGGTAGTGGCCAAAAGCAATGCAGGTCGATAGCGCAGCGCCGATTTCCTCGACGATCCGCTCGCCCAGCGGCCGCGTGTCCACCAGCTCATCCTCACCGTTCAGCCCCAGGTGTGCATGGCTAAGCGGCAGGCGCAGCGGCTCCATGGCCAGGCCTTCGGGGTTGATCAGGTAACCGCGGCCATTGAAGCGGCAGATCAGCCCCTCGTCATGCAGCAGGTCCAGGGCCTTGCGCACCGGTACGCGGCTGGTGCCGAACAGTTCGGCCAGCGGCGCTTCCAGCAGGACCAGCCCGTGGCGCGCGGTGCCAGTGACGATCGCGTCACGCAACACTTGGTGAATCATCGCGTAACGGGAGGCCGAGGCGGACACTGCTTTCATTACGTTCCCTGAGGCATGTAGGACGGTGGCCGGGGATTCTCTCATAGATGCACCTGTCACTCTGCGTCACATCGGCGGCACTTTTTTGGGGCCTTTAAGCCACCGATGTTACTTTTCTGCACCAAAATGTACTTATTAATAAAAGATACGTTATTCCATTGAAGGCTCGGCGCCGTGGCCGCGCAAGCATTTTTTCTCGGCCTGGGCCCCATCTATCCCGCAGTTCTGCGCGAAATCGATACGACACAGTTGTCGATGCCTCCACAGAGTGGCACGGAATCTGCCTTTGTAAAACGTACATTTTATTAATATGTACGTTTTAAGAGGGTCAGCCCGATGTCAGACGCCACTTCAATGGCCGAGGATTTCGCCAGCGGTCGCAGCGACCCGGTGCAAGCCCTCGAACAGGCGCTCGATAAAGCCCGCCAGGTCCCAGCGGTGTTTATCAGCCTGACAGCCGAGCGCGCTCGCCGCGAAGCCGAAGCGTCTGCCGCCCGTTGGCGCGCAGGCCAGCCGTTGAGCGTGTTCGATGGCGTGCCCCTGGCCTGGAAGGATCTGTTCGATGTCGCCGGCAGCATCACCACCGCTGGCGCCGCGTACCGGCGCCATGCACCTGCGGCTTTGCTTGATGCACCCAGCGTAGGGCTGTTGTGCCGTGCCGGCATGGTCAGTGTCGGCAAGACCAACCTCAGTGAGCTGGCGTATTCCGGGCTGGGCCTGAACCCGCATTTCGGTACACCGCACACTCCGCACGGCAGCGATCAGCCGCGTATTTCCGGTGGTTCTTCGTCCGGTTCGGCGGTGGCTGTGGCTGCCGGCATCGTGCCGATCGCCATGGGCACCGACACCGCCGGTTCCATACGCATCCCGGCGGCGTTCAATGGCCTGGTGGGTTACCGCAGCAGCAGCCGTCGCTACAGCCGCGACGGTGTATTCCCGCTGGCGCACACCCTCGACAGCCTTGGCCCGCTGACCCGCAGCGTGCGCGATGCGCTGGCCATCGACGACCTGCTGCACGGCCGCACGCAAACCCATACGGCCCGCAGCCTCAAGGGCCAGCGCCTGGTACTGGAGCGCGGCACGCTGGCAGACATCGAGCCGGCCGTGCGCAATAACCTGCTGCGAGCGGTGGAGCAACTGAAAGCTGCCGGCGCGCTGATCGAAGAGCGTGAAAGCCCCACTTTCCAGGCCACGCTGGACCTGATCAAACACCAGGGCTGGCTCGGTGCCTTCGAAGCCTTCGCCCTGCATGAAGCATTGCTCAATAGCGCCGACGCCGAGCAACTCGACCCCCGCGTACGCCGCCGCCTAGAAGCCGCGCGCTCACTGCCGGCCAGCCAGCTTATCGCCCTCACCGACGCACGCCGCCGCCTGCAGCAGGAACTGGTCGACGAGCTCGACGGCGCGCTGCTGATCACCCCGACCGTGGCGCATGTCGCCCCGGCCCTTGCTCCGCTGGAAGCCAGCGACGACCTGTTCGTCAAAACCAACCTCGCCACCCTGCGCCTGACCATGCCCGGCAGTTTCCTGGACATGCCCGGCGTCAGCCTGCCCAGCGGCCGCGATGCCCTGGGTTTACCCACCGGCCTGCTGCTCAGTGCGCCCAGTGGCGAAGACGCACGCCTGCTGCGCGCCGCGCTGTCGGTCGAAACCGCACTCACTGTTTAAGGAGACACACCATGGCTAAAGACATTCTCTGTGCATTTGGCGTCGACGTAGACGCCGTCGCCGGCTGGCTCGGTTCCTACGGCGGCGAAGACTCGCCCGATGACATCTCGCGCGGCCTGTTCGCCGGTGAAATCGGCGCGCCACGCCTGCTCAAATTGTTCGAGCGTTACGGCCTGCGCACTACCTGGTTTATTCCGGGCCACTCGATGGAAACCTTCCCCGAGCAAATGAAGGCCGTGGCCGATGCCGGTCACGAAATCGGCGTGCACGGCTACAGCCACGAAAACCCGATCGCGATGACCGCCGAGCAGGAAGAAATCGTCCTCGATAAATCCATCGAGCTGATCACCCAGGTCACCGGCAAACGCCCGACCGGCTATGTCGCGCCGTGGTGGGAATTCAGCAAGGTCACCAACGAACTGCTGCTGAAAAAAGGCATCAAGTACGACCACAGCCTGATGCACAACGACTTCCACCCCTACTACGTACGCAAGGGCGACAGCTGGACCAAGATCGACTACAGCCAGCACCCCGACACCTGGATGAAACCCCTGGTGCGCGGCGAAGAAACCGACCTGGTCGAGATCCCGGCCAACTGGTATCTCGACGACCTGCCGCCAATGATGTTCATCAAAAAAGCCCCCAACAGCCACGGCTTCGCCAACCCGCGCCACCTCGAAGAAATGTGGCGCGACCAGTTCGACTGGGTCTACCGCGAGCACGAGCACGCGGTGTTCACCATGACCATCCACCCCGACGTGTCCGGTCGCCCGCAAGTGCTGCTGATGCTGGAGCGCCTGATCGAACACATCCAGAGCCATGCCGGCGTGCGTTTCGTCACCTTCGACGAAATCGCCGACGACTTTATCCGCCGCCAACCGCGTACCTGACCCCTAAAGCACCCTTTGCCCACACCCCCGAGGCGCGATTATGTCCATCTACAACAAGCTTGACCTGACTGGCTGGAAACCCCGGCAACTGACGTCCAAGGAGGTGCGCTTCGCCACCTGGATTGCGTTTTTCGCCTGGGTGTTTGCGGTGTATGACTTCATCCTGTTCGGCACCTTGCTGCCGGAGATCGGCCGGCACTTTGGCTGGGGTGAAGTGGAGCAAGCCGAGATCGCGACCTGGGTGGCGGTGGGCACGGCGGTGGTCGCGTTTGCGATTGGCCCTGTGGTGGATAAGTTGGGTCGGCGCAAAGGGATTATCTTCACCGTGGCCGGTTCCGCGCTGTGCTCGGCACTGACCGCGATTGGCGGGGCGTGGGGCAAGTCGCCGCTGATTCTGATTCGTTCGCTGGGCGGCCTGGGGTATGCCGAGGAAACCGTCAACGCCACGTATTTGAGCGAGCTGTATGGCGCCTCGGAAGACCCGCGCCTGACCAAGCGCCGTGGGTTTATCTACAGCCTGGTGCAGGGCGGCTGGCCGGTCGGTGCGTTGATCGCCGCTGGTTTGACTGCGCTGCTGCTGCCGATCATTGGCTGGCAGGGTTGCTTCATCTTTGCCGCGATCCCGGCGGTGGTGATCGCGATCATGGCGCGCAAGCTCAAGGAGAGCCCGCAGTTTCAGATCCACCAGCGCATCAGCCAGCTGCGTAAAAGCGGCGCGGTGACCGAAGCGCAAAACGTCGCCGTGACCTACGGCGTCGACTACGACGAACACAGCAAGGCCGGCCTCAAGGCGGCCTTCCGTGGCCCGGCGCGCCGCGCCACGCTGGTGATCGGCGCCGCGCTGCTGCTCAACTGGGCGGCGATCCAGGTGTTCAGCGTGCTCGGCACCTCGGTGATCGTCAGCGTGCACCACATCTCGTTCGAGAACTCGCTGATCATCCTCGTGCTGTCCAACCTGGTGGGTTATTGCGGTTACCTCAGCCACGGCTGGATGGGCGACAAGATCGGCCGTCGCAATGTCATCGGCCTGGGCTGGATGCTTGGCGGGCTGTCGTTTGCCGGGATGCTGTTTGGCCCGAGCAACATGCCGATGGTGGTCGGGCTGTACAGCCTGGGCCTGTTCTTCCTGATCGGGCCGTACTCGGCGGCGCTGTTTTTCATCAGTGAAAGTTTCCCGACCAGCATCCGCGCCACCGGCGGCGCGATCATCCATGCCATGGGCCCGATCGGCGCAGTGGTCGCAGGTTTTGGTGCGACCCAGGTGTTGTCCGCCGGCAGCGACTGGCAGACCGCCGCGCTGTGGTTCGGCGCGGTGCCGTGCTTTTTGTCCGGCATGTTGATGTTTGCCGCGCGCCATGTGCGCCCGGAAACCGTTCAGTAAGGAGTGACCGATGAGCCCTAAAGTTGCCTTGATTACCGGTGCCGCCAGCGGCATCGGCCAAGCCCTCGCCGTGGCGTATGCGCGCAGCGGCGTGGCGGTGGTCGGCGGGTATTACCCGGCCGACCCGCATGACCCGCAAACCACCGTGGCCCTGGTGGAAGAGGCCGGTGGCGAGTGCCTGATGTTGCCACTGGATGTGGGCGACACCGCTTCGGTAGACGCCTTGGCCGCCCAGGCCGTGGAGCATTTTGGCCGACTCGATTACGCGGTGGCCAATGCGGGTTTACTGCGCCGCGCGCCGTTGCTGGAGATGACCGACGAACTGTGGAACGAGATGCTTAATGTCGACCTGACGGGGGTGATGCGCACCTTCCGCGCGGCGGCTCGGCATATGGGCGAGGGCGGTGCGCTGGTGGCGATTTCGTCGATTGCCGGCGGCGTGTATGGCTGGCAGGAACACAGCCATTACGCGGCGGCCAAGGCAGGCGTACCTGGGTTGTGCCGCTCGCTGGCGGTGGAGTTGGCGGCTCAGGGCATCCGTTGCAATGCGGTGATTCCAGGGTTGATCGAAACGCCGCAGTCGCTGGACGCGAAGAATTCGCTGGGGCCGGAGGGATTGGCCAAGGCCGCCCGCGCGATTCCGCTGGGGCGGGTAGGGCGGGCGGATGAAGTGGCGTCGCTGGTGCAGTTTTTGACCAGTGAGGCGTCGAGTTATCTGACCGGGCAGAGCATCGTCATCGACGGTGGCCTGACCGTGCGTTGGCCCGACTGACCGTACTCGATCTAAAAATGTGGGAGCGGGCTTGCTCGCGAATGCGCCGTGTCAGTCGATGCATTTTTTACTGACCCACCGTATTCGCGAGCAAGCCCGCTCCCACAGTGGAACTGTGTTTGTCCAAGGAGACTTGTATGCCCCAACTCACTCACCGCCGCGCCGTGATCACCGGCGCCGGCAGCGGCATCGGTGCCGCCATCGCCCGTGCCTATGCCGCTGAAGGCGCGCGCCTGTTGCTGGCCGACCGCAACGCCGCCAGCCTCGCCGAAACCGCGATCACCTGCCGCAATCTCGGCGCCGAAGTGGTCGAGTGCCTGGCGGATGTCGGCACTGTCGAAGGCGCCCAGGCCAGTGTCGACCGCTGCGTCGAACACTTCGGCGGCATCGATATCCTGGTCAACAACGCCGGCATGCTCACCCAGGCGCGCTGCGTCGACCTCTCCATCGAGATGTGGAACGACATGCTGCGCGTCGACCTCACCAGTGTGTTTGTCGCCAGCCAGCGCGCGTTGCCGCATATGCTGGCGCAGCGCTGGGGGCGGATCATCAACGTCGCCTCGCAACTGGGCATCAAGGGCGGCGCCGAACTGACCCATTACGCCGCCGCCAAGGCCGGGGTGATCGGCTTCACCAAGTCACTCGCGCTGGAAGTGGCCAAGGACAACGTGCTGGTCAACGCCATCGCCCCCGGCCCGATTGAAACGCCGCTGGTGGGCGGCATCAGCGACGATTGGAAACGCGCCAAGGCCAAGGAGCTGCCCCTGGGCCGTTTCGGCCTGGCGGATGAAGTGGCGCCGACCGCCGTGCTGTTGGCCAGTGAGCCGGGCGGCAACCTGTTCGTCGGCCAGACCCTCGGCCCGAACTCCGGCGACGTCATGCCATGAGTGAGGTGTAGCCATGTGCGGACTCTGCGGATTGCTTGGCGAAGACCTGCACTGGAGCGATCCCCTGGGCGACGAACTGCCCAGGCGCCGCGAACGCCTGCGCCGCATCGCCGCGATCAACCAGGTGCTGGCGGTGTTCCGGCTGAAGGTCGAAGACTTCCAGGGCGCGTCCTACCTGCTGTTGGGCGCCACCGGCAAACAGGCGCTGGCAAGCGGCCTGGATCAACTGTGGCAGGCCGCCGAGACCATGCTCGGCCGCCCGCTGGACCCCCTCGATCCACGCTTGCTCGATCACTTGGAATCAGGCCTATGAGCATCGCCCTCAATGTCATCACCGGTTTTCTCGGCAGCGGCAAAACCACCTTGCTCAAACGCCTGCTGCAAGGCGAAAGCCTCGGCGACACCGCGTTGCTGATCAATGAATTCGGCGATGTCGGCATCGACCATCTGTTGGTCGAAGAAGTCGCGCCCGACACCGTCTTGCTGCCCAGCGGCTGCATCTGCTGCTCGATCCGTGGCGAGCTGAAAGACGCGCTGCTCGGCCTGCTGCAACGCCGCGAGCGCGGTGAAATCCCGGCGTTCAAACGGGTGATCCTGGAGACCACCGGCCTGGCCGACCCGGCGCCGATCCTCGCCACGTTGAACAACGACGTGCAACTGCGCGGGCGTTTTCATATCGGCCTGGTGATCACCCTGGTCGATGCCAGCCACGCCACCCTGCAAGAACGGTTGCACCCGGAATGGCTGGCCCAGGTGGCGGCGGCGGACCGCCTGCTGCTGAGCAAGACTGACCTGGAAGGCGACTGCACGGCATTGCGCGCGCACTTGCACGCGTTGAATGCCGGTACGCCTATCCTCAATACCCAGGACATCCACAGCGGCGATCAACTGTTGCTCGGCGAAGGCCTGCGCAGCGCCGAACCAGCGGTGGAGGTCAGCCGCTGGCAATTGCACCAAGCCACCAGCGTGACCCACGGCGCCGCGCAGGTGTGCAGCCTGACCTTTGACCAGCCGCTGGATTGGGTGGGTTTCGGGGTGTGGTTGTCGATGCTGTTAAGATGCCACGGCGAACGAATCCTTCGTGTCAAAGGGCTGCTCAACGTGAACGCCAGTAACGCCCCCATCGTCATTCATGGCGTGCAGCATTGCCTGCACGCCCCGGTGCACTTGCCTGCCTGGCCGGGCAGCGACCGCCAGTCACGCCTGGTGTTTATCCTGCGGGGCCTCGACCCGGAGCTGCTGCGGCGCTCCTTCACTGTGTTCTCGCGGCGGTTCGCGGCATGATCACTCTGCGCGTCCTCGGCACCTCGGTCACCCTGCTGGAAAGCCTGCGCGTGCGCGCCGAACAGGAGCTGGGCATTCGCCTGGTGTACCAGGTGCATGACGTCGAACAAGCGCAGCGCATTGCGGTGATGCAGCCCGACAGCTACGACCTGTACGACCAGTGGTTTCACAACGTCGACTTTGTGTGGCCAGCCCAGGCGATCCAGCCCATCGACACGCGGCGCATTGCGCTGTGGCACGAGATCAACGACCTGCCCAAGCGCGGGCGCTTGTCGCCGAATGACCGCCTGGGCAGCGGCAGCGTGCCCAGCGAGCGCCTGTTCGTGCAGCACGATGGCAGCCTCGGCAGCAACGTCACCGAGCGCATCAGCATGCTGCCCCTGACCCACAATGCCGACAGTTTTGCCTACCGACCCGAGCGCTTGCCCGAGGGTTTTTGCCACGGCAATGAAAGCTGGGGCTGGTTGCTGGACCCGGCCTGGCGCGCGCGCACTGCCCTGCAAAGCGACGCCGCCATCGGCGCCCTGGATGCGGCGCTGGCCGTGCAGGGCGCGGGGCTGGCGCAGTTCAAGGACATCGGCAATATGAGCATCGAGGAGATCGATGTGCTGGCCGACATCCTGGTGCGCAAGCAGAAGGAGGGGCACTTTGCGGCGTTCTGGTCGGACGATGAAGAGGCGGCGCAATTGATGCTCAGCCCGACGATTGATATCCAGAGCCTGTGGTCGCCGACCTTGATGCGCTTGCACCGCGCCGGGGTGAAGTACCGGTTGGCGGTGCCACGCGAGGGGTATCGGGCTTGGTTTGGCGGGTTGTCCTTGTCGCGGCATGCGAAGGGGCCGGTGCTGGATGCGGCGTATGCGTATCTGAATTGGTGGTTGTCGGGGTGGCCGGGGGCGGTGATGGCGCGCCAGGGGTATTACATTGGCAACCCGGCGCGCAGTCGGGATCATTTGAGCAGTGCCGAGTGGGATTACTGGTATGCCGGGAAGCCGGCGCGGGAGGAGTTGCTGGGGAGTGATGGGTTGCCGTTGATTGATATCGGCGAGGTGCGGGATGGGGGGTCGTATGAGCAGCGGATGGGGCACATTGCGGTGTGGAATTCGGTGATGGATGAGCATAATTATCTGGTGCGCAGGTGGGGGGATTTTATGCGGGCTCGTGGGGGGTGATTTGGGGGTATATCCGTTGCTGCGGTAACGGCTGCTTATGGTTCCGCTCTTACAGCGGGTCACTTTTGGAAGGACCCAAAAGTAACCAAAAGGTCCTCGCCCCAACACTCGGCACCTCGCCTCCGGCTCGGTGTGCCCTCACTCCGGCTTGAATCCGTGGGCCGCCGCGATGGGCCATCCTTGGCCCAGCGCGGCTAACCC
>NZ_UTBG01000049.1 GCF_900580675.1 Pseudomonas viridiflava | reverse complement strand
GATCGAAACCCCGGTCGAACCCGTCCTCAAGAAGTAATCCTGGCAGCACCCAACAGCGCCCGCTTGTCCTGAGCGGGCGCCTGGAGATTTTCCTATGTCATCTTCCGCCCCGAACGCTGTCCTCTCGGTCAGCGGTATCGGCAAGACCTATGCCCAACCGGTTCTGTCCGACATCACCCTGACGCTCAATCGCGGCGAAGTGCTGGCGCTGACCGGCGAAAACGGCGCAGGCAAAAGTACCTTGTCGAAGATCATTGGCGGGCTGGTCACGCCGACCACCGGGCACATGCAATTTAACGGTCAGGATTACCGTCCCGGCAGCCGCACCCAGGCTGAAGAGCTGGGCGTGCGTATGGTTATGCAGGAGCTCAATCTGCTGCCGACGCTGACGGTTGCCGAAAACCTGTTCCTGGACAACTTGCCCAGCCACGGTGGCTGGATCAGCCGCAAGCAGCTGCGCAAATCCGCGATCGAGGCCATGGCCCAGGTCGGCCTGGACGCCATCGACCCGGACACCCTGGTCGGCAGCCTGGGCATCGGGCACCAGCAAATGGTCGAGATCGCCCGCAACCTGATCGGCGATTGCCATGTCCTGATCCTCGACGAACCCACGGCCATGCTCACTGCGCGTGAAGTCGAGATGCTGTTTGAACAAATCACCCGCCTGCAGGCGCGCGGCGTGGCGATCATTTATATTTCGCACCGGCTGGAAGAGCTCGCCCGCGTCGCCCAGCGCATCGCGGTACTGCGCGACGGCAAACTGGTGTGCGTCGAGCCGATGGCCAACTACAACAGCGAGCAACTGGTGACCTTGATGGTCGGTCGCGAGCTGGGTGAACAGATCGACCTGGGCCCGCGCACCATTGGCGGCCCGGCCCTGACGGTAAAAGGCCTGACCCGCTCGGACAAAGTCCGCGACGTGTCCTTCGAAGTGCGTGCGGGTGAGATCTATGGCATTTCCGGCCTGATCGGTGCGGGCCGCACCGAGCTGTTGCGCCTGATCTTCGGCGCCGACTTGGCCGACAGCGGCACCGTGGCCCTCGGGTCGCCGGCCAAGGTAGTGAGCATTCGCTCGCCGGTGGACGCCGTAGGCCACGGGATCGCGCTGATCACCGAGGACCGCAAGGGCGAAGGCCTGCTGCTGACCCAGTCGATCAGCGCGAATATCGCCCTGGGTAACATGCCGGAAATTTCCGGCGGCGGTGTAGTCAACAGCCGCGACGAAACCGCATTGGCCAAACGTCAAATCGATGCCATGCGAATCCGCAGTTCCAGCCCGGCGCAGTTGGTGTCGGAACTGTCGGGCGGCAACCAGCAGAAAGTCGTGATTGGCCGCTGGCTGGAGCGCGACTGCTCGGTGATGCTGTTCGATGAGCCCACCCGTGGCATCGACGTGGGTGCCAAGTTTGACATTTATGCCTTGCTCGGCGAGTTGACCCGTCAGGGCAAAGCGCTGGTGGTGGTGTCCAGCGACCTGCGTGAACTCATGCTGATCTGCGACCGCATCGGTGTGCTGTCCGCCGGGCGCCTGATCGAGACCTTCGAGCGCGACAGCTGGACCCAGGACGAATTGCTCGCCGCCGCCTTTGCCGGCTATCAGAAACGTGATGCGCTGCTCAATGACGCAGTGCTTAGGGATACCCCATGAAAACAACAACTTCCCCCGGTAAAACTGGCGGCAACTTCTACGGCCTGGGCACCTACCTCGGCCTGGCGGGTGCGTTGCTGGCGATGATTGCGCTGTTCTCGGTGCTCAGCGATCACTTCCTGTCCTATGACACCTTCAGCACCCTGGCCAACCAGATTCCGGACTTGATGGTGCTGGCGGTCGGCATGACTTTCATCCTGATCATCGGCGGCATCGACCTGTCGGTGGGCTCGGTACTGGCCTTGGCAGCCTCGGCGGTCAGCGTGGCGATTCTGGGCTGGGGCTGGAGCGTGTTGCCGGCAGCTTTGCTCGGCATGGGTTGCGCGGCGCTGGCGGGCACCATCACCGGCTCGATCACCGTGGCCTGGCGGATTCCGTCGTTTATCGTGTCGCTGGGTGTGCTGGAAATGGCGCGTGGCGTGGCGTACCAAATGACCGGTTCGCGTACGGCGTACATTGGTGATTCGTTTGCCTGGCTGTCCAATCCCATAGCGTTCGGTATTTCGCCGTCTTTCATCATTGCGTTGCTGGTGATCATCGCCGCTCAGCTGGTGTTGACGCGCACCGTGTTCGGTCGTTACCTGATCGGTATCGGCACTAACGAAGAGGCCGTGCGTCTGGCAGGGATCAATCCGAAGCCCTACAAGATCCTGGTGTTCAGCCTGATGGGCCTGCTGGCTGGCGTGGCGGCATTGTTCCAGATTTCGCGCCTGGAAGCGGCGGACCCGAATGCCGGCTCCGGCCTGGAGCTGCAAGTGATTGCGGCGGTGGTGATCGGCGGTACCAGCTTGATGGGTGGACGCGGCTCGGTCATCAGCACGTTTTTCGGGGTGTTGATTATTTCGGTATTGGCTGCTGGTCTGGCGCAGATCGGTGCCACGGAGCCCACCAAACGCATCATCACCGGTGCCGTGATCGTGATTGCCGTAGTCCTTGATACCTACCGCAGCCAGCGCGCCAGTCGTCGAGGCTGACCCATGGCAACGATCAAGGATGTGGCAGCGCTTGCAGGTATTTCCTACACCACGGTGTCGCATGTGGTGAACAAGACGCGTCCGGTCAGCGAGCCGGTACGGATCAAAGTCGAAGCGGCGATCAAGCAGCTCGACTATGTGCCCAGCGCGGTTGCGCGGTCGCTCAAGGCCAAGACCACGGCCACCATCGGCCTGTTGGTGCCCAACAGCCTCAACCCGTATTTCGCGGAGTTGGCCAGGGGTATCGAGGATTATTGCGAGCGTAACGGTTACTGCGTGATCCTCTGCAACTCGGATGACAATGCGGAAAAACAGCGCAGCTATTTGCGCGTGTTGCTGGAAAAACGCGTGGATGGTCTGATCGTGACGTCGGTGGGCGGCGACGACAGTGGCCTCGCCGCTGGTTTGAGTGCGGTGCGCACGCCCATGGTGATTGTCGACCGGGCGCTGGACGGCATCGATGTCGACCTGGTGCGCATCGACCACGAGGAGGGCGCCTACCTGGCGACCCGGCACCTGCTGGAGCTTGGCCACCGAGACATCGCCTGCATTGGCGGCCCGAGCCATACCCGTGTGGCGCAAATGCGCCTGGCGGGTTATCACCGCGCGCTGCGTGAGGCGGGCGTGGAAGTGGCGGCCAATCGCACCGAGGAAAGTGATTTCACCAGCACGGGCGGTTATTCGGCAGCGGTGAAGTTGTTGTCGGAAAACCCGCCCAGTGCGATTTTTGCGAGTAACGACATGATTGGTTTCGGCGTGTTGCGCGCTGCGGCCGAGCGCAACCTCCGCGTACCCGGCGAGTTGTCGGTAATCGGTTTTGATGACATTCAAATGGGCCGCTACGTGTACCCGGCGCTGACCACGGTCGGGCAGTCGATCGTGCAACTGGGCGAGACGGCGGCCGAGCTTTTATTGCGACGAATTGCTACACCCCAACTGCCGATCGATCAGCGCATCGTGACGCCGAGCATTGTGTTGCGTGAGTCGACGGCGCCCGTCGCCGGTACGTTCGCCCAATACCGCTGAACCGAATTGATGAGTATTGATGTATGCCAGCAAAAGTAGTGGTAGTAGGCAGCTTGAACATGGACCTGGTCACCCGCGCCAGCCGGCTGCCGCGTGCCGGTGAAACCCTGATCGGCCAGACGTTCTCCACCGTACCTGGCGGCAAGGGGGCCAACCAGGCCGTGGCGTCGGCGCGGCTGGGGGCTGATGTCTCGATGATCGGCTGCGTCGGCACCGATGCGTACGGCACCCAGTTGCGTGACGCGTTACGGGTGGAAGGCATCGATTGCCAGGCCGTCAGCAGCGTTGAGGGTTCCAGCGGCGTTGCGTTGATTGTGGTGGATGACAGCAGTCAGAACGCAATCGTGATCGTCGCCGGCAGCAATGGCGAACTGACGCCGGCCTCGCTGCAGGCATTTGACGCGGTGTTGCAGGCCGCCGATGTGATTGTCTGCCAGCTCGAAGTGCCGATGGCCACCGTGGGCTATGCCCTTGAGCGCGGCCGTGAACTGGGCAAGACGGTGATCCTCAACCCGGCCCCGGCCAGCGCGCCACTGCCGGCCGAATGGTATGCCTCGATTGACTACCTGATCCCCAATGAAAGCGAAGCCAGCGCCCTGACCGGCGTGACGGTCGACTCCCTCGACAGCGCCAAGGTCGCGGCCTTGCAGCTGATTCAGGCGGGCGCCGGCAAAGTCATCATTACCCTGGGGGCGCAGGGCGCACTGTTCACGGACGGCCAGGTGTTTGAACACCTGGTGGCGCCCAAGGTCAAGGCGGTGGATACCACCGCGGCCGGCGATACGTTTGTCGGCGGGTTTGCTGCGGCACTGGCCAATGGCAAGAGCGAAGCCGAGGCGATTCGGTTTGGCCAGGTGGCCGCCGCGCTGTCAGTCACCCGCGCCGGTGCGCAACCCTCTATTCCTACGCTGCACGACGTACAAGGTTTTGTGCCCTCATGAAAAAGACTCCTCTGCTCAATATTGCCCTGTCGCGCGTGATCGCGTCCCTGGGCCACGGCGACATCCTGGTGATCGGCGATGCGGGCTTGCCGGTGCCGCCGGGCGTCGAGCTGATCGACCTGGCGTTGACCCAGGGCATTCCTGACTTCATCAGCACCTTGCGCATTGTGCTCAGCGAAATGCAGGTGGAGAGCCATGTGCTCGCTGAAGAAATCCTGCTCAAGCAGCCACCGGCCCTTGGCGAACTGAATACCTTCACAGAACAGGCAGCCCTGGGCGAACGGCGCCTGGTCAGCCATGAAGAGTTCAAACAGCTCAGCCGCAAGGCGCGCGCCGTGGTGCGCACCGGCGAATGCCAGCCTTACTGCAACATCGCGCTGGTGTCCGGCGTAACGTTCTAGAATCCCAACGACAAGGAGTGTTTTATGCAACGTAGTCTTCCGACTTTGAAAAACCTGTTTCGGAGTGTTCTGCTTTTGTCCGCGCTCACTGCTGCAAGCGCCCATGCGGCGGAAAAAATCGACTTGATCATCGACACCGACCCCGGAGCCGATGACGTGGTGGCCCTGCTGTTCGCCATGGCTTCCCCGGAAGAGTTGAGCATCCGTGCGCTCACCACCGTCGCCGGCAACGTGCGCCTGGACAAGACTTCGCGTAATGCACGACTGGCCCGCGAGTGGGCAGGGCGCGAGGACATCCCGGTGTACGCCGGTGCGCCAGCGCCGATTCTGCGCACGCCGATCTATGCCGAGAATATCCATGGCAAGGAAGGTATTTCCGGCGTCACCGTGCATGAGCCGAAAAAAGGCCTGGCTGATGGCAATGCTGTCGATTACCTGATCAAGACCCTGAGCACCGCCAAGCCGCATAGCATCACCATTGCCATGCTAGGCCCGCAGACCAACCTGGCGCTGGCATTGACCCAGGCACCGGAAATCACCCAGGGCATCAAGGAAGTGGTGGTGATGGGCGGGGCGCACTTCAATGGTGGCAATATCACGCCGGTTGCGGAGTTCAACCTGTTCGCCGATCCGATCGCCGCCGAGATCGTGCTCAAGAGCGGGGTCAAGCTGACTTACCTGCCGCTGGACGTGACCCACAAGGTCCTGACCAGTGAAGCGCGGCTGAAACAGATCGCCGACATCAAGAACAATGCGAGCAAGGTGGTTGGCGATATTCTGAATGAATACGTCAAGGGCGACATGGAGCACTACGGCATTCCGGGCGGCCCGGTCCACGATGCGACAGTGGTGGCCTACCTGCTCAAGCCTTCGCTGTTCAGTGGGCGTGAGGTCAACGTGGTGGTGGACAGCCGTGAAGGCCCGACCTTCGGCCAGACCATCGTCGATTGGTACGACGGCCTGAAGCAACCGAAGAACGCGTTCTGGGTTGAAAATGGCGACGCCCAGGGTTTCTTCGATCTGCTGACCGAGCGCCTGGCGCGCCTGAAGTAAGCTGTTGACCGGTCGGTGTTCGCCGGCCGGGTCTTATTCGCGTTCGGGGTTGTGCGCCCCCATATGGTCGGTCGGGTATTTCTCGAATATCTGGCCGATGAACGCTTGCGCGGCCTGGGTGCCCAATTCCTTGACCAGCAGGTCGATACCGATGATTGCCAATTCCTCAGGGCTTCCGGGGCTGTAGGAGCTCTGCCCTTGGGGCCACTTGGCTTTGATGTCGGCTTGCAGCGTTACGGTGGTCATGGAAGTCTCACGGGGCTGAATGGTACGGGCGACGCGCTGTTACGCGGTTCTCACCGGGGCAGTTAACCATTTTGCACGGCGCTTGGCACTTCTACTTAGGCATGAGGTATTTCTGCAGGCGCGAAGTGCTGTGCGACACTGTGCCGGTGTTTAATTGCCGGGGACTACCGCGTGCAGATCGATTTGAACAACCCCGAGAACCTGACGCTGGCCGCCGTGCGCCAATTGCTCGCCAGCGCCAGTGACGACGAACATACCCAATTGCGCGTGACCAGGAACGGAATTGCCTTCATCTCGTCCGCTCCGGCAGTGGGCGGCGTGGACATCGACGGGCTGCTGTTTCGCCTGGAAACCTGGGCCAAGGGCTCTGGTTATGTGGGTAACGTGGCTGCCAGTGATGAGGTTTGGGTTACCCAGATTTTCAACGCGTTGAAGCAGAACTGGCCAAAACCGCCGTTTGACTACATCGACATCTACTGATTGCGTTCATATCTGGTCACGATTGACCGGGCGATTGCCTGTCGAGAGTCAGGCAGACTTGCCCCGCGGCGGTTTACGTCTTGAAACCAATCCGCCAGATCGCTGTCGCACGATCTCTGTCCATTTTTTATCATAGGAGGCTTCATGCCTTGGAAGCTCGCATCATTTGGCACTTTGTTGGCGGCACTCGCGCTGGCGGGTTGCAGCACCCCGGGTGCCTCTGAGCCAGCCAAAGACGCCGCCGTGACCGATGCCGGTCATAGCCGCTGTGAGGCGAAGGCCGCTGAATTCGCGATCGGCCAGAAAGCCTCGCCCCAATTGCTGGAGCAGGCGCGTACCCGTGCCGGTGCGCAGAACGCACGGATCCTCAAGCCCAACGATATGATCACCCTGGAGTACCGCTCCGACCGCCTGAACCTGAACACCGATGACAACCTGGTGATCACGCGGGTCAACTGCGGCTGATAGCCGACGCGCTTTTGCATCGCCCATAAAAAACCCCGTCACATGGACGGGGTTTTTTTAGTTCAGCGGAGAATTACTCGCCGCGAACCTGTGCAGCTTGCATACCCTTTTGGCCTTTCTCAGCCACGAAGGAAACGGTTTGGCCTTCTTTCAGGCTTTTGAAACCGTCGCTTTCGATAGCTTTGAAGTGTACGAACAGGTCGTCACCGCCACCTTGAGGAGTGATGAAGCCGAAGCCTTTTTCATCGTTGAACCATTTAACGGTGCCGGTTTGGCGATTAGACATGGTGTATCTCCAAGAAACATATATTTTCAGTAGTGCTGTGCTGCTCAGGCCAACTGGGCACACCGGGCTATCATAGTCGAAATGTTCGGCTTGGGAGCCCCCCCAAGGCATTGTTTGCTAATCAATAGCGTTGCGTTTAGTGCTTTGGTCGGCTGAAAGCCCCGATTTACGGGGCTTTTGCACGAAATATCGGCTGGTAAAAAAAGCTGTAAAAGCTGCGTATTTTGTGAGAAATGGCAGTTTTCAGGCTGTTTTTTCAGCAAAACAGCCGTCCGATCAGGGGCCTTTCTTACTTTTTCTTCACGACTTTGCAGGACGAAATTGCCGCGACTGCTTTGTCCTTCAGCGTTTGGCTGGCGTTCTGGTTGGTCATCAATTCTTTGATTTCCGCAGTGCTCAACTCGGCATTGATCTTGTCCGCGCCACATTCGCAATGGGCTTTGGCAGTTTTGACGTCCACGTTCTGGCTGGCGGCTGCGCTGCAGTCGCTGACAAAGCTGTCACGGGCGCCGGCCGGCCAGTTGGAGGGGGCAGCAGCCTGCGCGCCGAGGGAAAGGAGGCTCAGGGTAGCGGCGAGAGCGAGGGTAGAGGTAAAACGCATCATGGGATGCTCCTTTGGGTCGAGGACGAACAGCGATTCTCAGTGGCTTTGAGGCGTTGCGTACAGCTCAAGTTCACTTTTGCAGCTATAAAGGCTGGAATTTGCATCTGCACCAGCTGGCGGCGGCGCGATGACCGTTCATCTGTGCTAGCATCAGCGCCCTGGCTATTCCCAGGCGCGCCATCTGCCGCCTTGCCATGTTTCTTTTTAGCTCACTCCAGTCACTCTGGTTCGATTATCGGTTGGCCGAAAGGCTCCTGCCGCTGTAAGGCAGGCGTTCATCACTGAACGGCCTGGTATTGGATCTTGTACTGGCTCATCCCAACCCACGTGACCTTTGGTAGGGGTCACCACTAGGAGAGGAGGCGCCATGCCAACTATTACTCTTCCCGACGGCAGTCAACGCTCATTCGATCATTCGGTTTCCGTAGCCGAGGTCGCCGCATCCATTGGTGCCGGCCTGGCCAAGGCCACCGTCGCCGGCAAGGTCGACGGCAAGCTGGTTGATGCCAGCGACCTGATCACCTCCGATGCCAGCCTGCAAATCATCACGCCCAAGGATCAAGAGGGGCTGGAGATCATTCGCCACTCTTGCGCGCACCTGATTGGCCATGCGGTCAAGCAGCTGTACCCAACCGCGAAGATGGTGATCGGCCCGGTCATCGATGAAGGCTTCTATTACGATATCGCCTACGAGCGTCCTTTCACTCCGGACGACCTGGCCGCTATCGAAGCGCGCATGCACGCGCTGATCGAAAAAGATTACGACGTGATCAAGAAAGTCACGCCGCGCGCCGAGGTGATCGACGTGTTCACCGCCCGTGGCGAGGACTACAAGCTGCGTCTGGTGGAAGACATGCCGGACGAGCAGGCCATGGGCCTGTACTACCACGAAGAATATGTCGACATGTGCCGCGGCCCGCACGTGCCGAACACGCGCTTCCTCAAATCGTTCAAGCTGACCAAGCTGTCCGGTGCCTACTGGCGCGGCGATGCGAAGAACGAGCAACTGCAGCGGATCTACGGCACGGCCTGGGCTGACAAGAAACAGCTGGCGGCCTACATCCAGCGCATTGAAGAAGCCGAAAAACGCGACCACCGCAAGATCGGCAAGCGCCTGAACCTGTTCCACCTCCAGGAAGAAGCGCCGGGTATGGTGTTCTGGCACCCGAACGGCTGGACCCTGTACCAGGTGCTCGAGCAGTACATGCGCAAGGTTCAACGCGACAACGGCTACCTGGAGATCAAGACTCCGCAAGTCGTTGACCGCAGCCTCTGGGAGAAGTCCGGGCACTGGGCCAACTACGCCGACAACATGTTTACCACCCAGTCGGAAAACCGCGACTACGCCATCAAGCCGATGAACTGCCCGTGCCACGTGCAGGTGTTCAACCAGGGCCTGAAGAGCTACCGCGAGTTGCCGATGCGCCTGGCCGAGTTCGGCGCCTGCCACCGTAACGAGCCGTCGGGTGCGCTGCACGGCATCATGCGTGTGCGCGGCTTTACTCAGGACGACGCCCACATTTTCTGCACCGAAGAGCAGATGCAGGCTGAATCCGCTGCGTTCATCAAGTTGACCATGGATGTTTATCGCGATTTCGGTTTCACCGAAGTCGAGATGAAGTTGTCCACTCGTCCGGAAAAACGCGTCGGCTCCGACGAGCTGTGGGATCGCGCCGAAGCTGCACTGGCCGCAGCGCTGGACAGTGCGGGGCTTGCATACGACCTGCAGCCGGGCGAGGGCGCTTTCTACGGTCCGAAGATCGAGTTCTCGCTGAAAGATTGCCTTGGCCGCGTCTGGCAGTGTGGTACCCTGCAGCTCGATTTTAACCTGCCGATCCGTCTGGGAGCCGAATACGTCTCCGAAGACAACAGCCGTAAACACCCGGTTATGCTGCACCGGGCGATCCTCGGCTCATTCGAACGGTTCGTCGGTATCCTGATCGAGCACTACGAGGGTGCATTCCCTGCGTGGCTTGCTCCGACCCAGGCAGTGATCATGAATATCACTGATAAACAGGCCGATTTTGCCGCCGAAGTTGAAAAAACTCTCAACGAAAGCGGATTTCGTGCCAAGTCCGACTTGAGAAATGAAAAGATCGGCTTTAAAATCCGTGAGCATACTTTGCTCAAGGTTCCCTATCTCTTGGTTATCGGAGATCGGGAAGTCGAGATGCAGACTGTCGCTGTGCGTACTCGTGAAGGTGCTGACCTGGGCTCGATGCCCGTCGCCCAGTTCGCTGAGTTCCTCGCGCAAGCGGTTTCCCGGCGTGGTCGCCCAGATTCGGAGTAATTATTATTAAGCGTGAAATGAGACAAGATAAACGAGCTGCACCGAAAGCCCCGATCAACGAGAATATCTCGGCACGCGAGGTTCGGTTAATTGGCGCTGACGGCGAGCAGATTGGCATCGTCTCGATTGATGAAGCGCTTCGTATTGCTGAAGAGTCCAAATTGGACCTGGTGGAAATTTCCGCCGATGCAATCCCACCCGTTTGTCGGGTGATGGACTACGGCAAGTCGATCTTCGAAAAGAAGAAGCAGATTGCCGCGGCGAAGAAGAACCAGAAGCAGATTCAAGTAAAAGAAATCAAGTTTCGTCCAGGGACGGAGGAAGGGGATTACCAGGTAAAACTGCGCAACCTGGTACGTTTCCTGAGTGATGGGGACAGGGCCAAGGTATCCTTGCGATTCCGCGGCCGTGAGATGGCCCACCAGGAGCTGGGGATGGAACTCCTCAAGCGGGTTGAAGGTGACCTGCTCGAGTACGGTTCGGTCGAACAGCATCCTAAGATGGAAGGACGCCAGCTGATCATGGTCATCGCCCCGAAAAAGAAGAAGTAATCAACAGGGCACGGCAGGCCTTCTGATTATGTTTATCAACTGAATGCGGAGTACCGAACATGCCAAAGATGAAAACTAAAAGTGGTGCTGCTAAGCGGTTTCTGAAAACTGCTAACGGTATCAAGCACAAGCACGCTTTCAAGAGCCACATTCTGACCAAAATGTCGACCAAGCGTAAGCGTCAATTGCGCGGTAGCAGCTTGCTGCATCCGTCTGACGTGGCAAAAGTCGAGCGCATGCTGCGCCTTCGTTAATTTTAGTCAAGAATAGAGGAAGTAACTCATGGCTCGTGTAAAGCGTGGCGTCATTGCCCGTAAACGTCACAAAAAAATTCTGAAACTTGCTAAAGGCTACTACGGCGCGCGTTCACGCGTATTCCGTGTGGCCAAGCAAGCGGTAATCAAGGCAGGCCAATACGCCTACCGTGACCGTCGTCAGAAAAAACGTCAGTTCCGCGCTCTGTGGATCGCTCGTATCAACGCTGGTGCACGTGTTAACGGTCTGTCCTACAGCCGTTTCATCGCTGGCCTGAAGAAAGCGTCCATCGAAATCGACCGTAAGGTTCTGGCTGAACTGGCCGTGAACGATAAAGCGGTGTTTGCTGCGATTGTCGAGAAAGCTAAAGCCACCTTGGCTTAAGTACCCCCGACAGTCACCTTGGGTTGCTCCTGTAGCTCAAGGTGGTAAACGTCATAAATAGGGGAAGAGCCTTCAAGCTCTTCCCCTATTTTGTATCTGGAGTCTGTACATGGAAAACCTGGACGCGCTCGTTGCCCAAGCTCTTGAGGCTGTGCAAAGCGCTGAAGATATCAATGCCCTGGAGCAAATCCGGGTTCACTACCTTGGTAAAAAGGGTGAATTGACTCAGGTGATGAAGACCCTGGGGAATTTGCCGGCTGAAGAGCGTCCGCAAGTCGGTGCGCTGATCAACGTTGCCAAGGAGCGCGTCACAGAGGTGCTCAATGCGCGTAAGGCGACGATGGAGGAGGCCGATCTTGCGGCCAAACTCGCCGCCGAGTCCATTGACGTCACCTTGCCTGGCCGTGGTCAGGCCTCGGGCGGTCTGCATCCGATCACTCGGACTCTGGAACGTATCGAACAGTTCTTCACCCACATTGGCTACGGCATTGCCGAAGGCCCTGAGGTCGAAGACGACTATCACAACTTTGAGGCGCTCAACATCCCAGGCCATCACCCGGCCCGGTCGATGCACGACACCTTCTATTTCAACGCGAACATGCTGTTGCGCACCCATACCTCGCCGGTACAGGTCCGCACCATGGAAGCGAACAAGCCACCGATCCGCATTGTCTGCCCAGGCCGTGTGTACCGCAGTGACTCGGATATCACCCACTCGCCGATGTTCCACCAGGTCGAAGGCCTGCTGGTGGATCGCGATATCAACTTCGCCGACCTCAAAGGCACCATCGAAGAATTCCTGCGGGTATTCTTCGAGAAGGAGCTGGCGGTGCGTTTCCGTCCCTCGTTCTTCCCGTTCACCGAGCCATCCGCCGAAGTCGACATGGAATGTGTGATGTGCAGCGGTAAAGGCTGCCGCGTCTGCAAACAGACCGGCTGGCTGGAAGTGATGGGCTGCGGCATGGTTCACCCTAACGTGCTGCGCATGTCCGGGATCGACCCGGAAGAGTTCTCGGGCTTTGCCTTCGGCATGGGCGTTGAGCGTCTGGCCATGCTGCGTTACGGCGTGAACGACTTGCGTCTGTTCTTCGACAACGACCTGCGGTTCCTCGCGCAATTTCGCTAGTCGTAACGAATCTTTAGGAGAGCAGGATGAAATTCAGTGAACAATGGCTGCGCGGCTGGGTAAGCCCGCAGGTAGGTCGCGACGAGCTGGTTGCTCGTCTGTCGATGGCCGGCCTTGAGGTCGATAGCGTTACGCCGGCCGCCGGTATTTTCAGCGGTGTGGTGGTGGGCGAGGTGCTAAGCACCGAACAGCACCCCGATGCCGACAAGTTGCGTGTATGCCAGGTCAGCAATGGCGCGGAAACCTTCCAGGTCGTGTGCGGTGCGCCAAACGTGCGTCCGGGCCTGAAGATTCCGTTCGCGATGATCGGCGCCGAGCTGCCGGGCGACTTCAAGATCAAGAAGGCCAAACTGCGTGGTGTTGAATCCAACGGCATGCTGTGTTCCCAGGCTGAGCTGCAGGTAGGCGAGGGCAACGACGGCCTGATGGAGCTGCCGGCCGACGCGCCGGTGGGCCAGGACATTCGTGTGTATCTGGAGCTGGAAGACGCCAGCATCGAGGTCGACCTGACCCCGAACCGTGGCGACTGCCTGTCCCTGGCTGGCTTGGCCCGTGAAGTGGGCGCGTTGTACAACGCCCCGGTCACCCGTCCAGTGGTTGCCGCTGTGGCGACGGTGCACGATGAAGTGCGCTCGGTCGAAGTGCTGGCGCCCAATGCCTGCCCACGTTACCTGGGTCGTGTAATCCGTAACGTTGACCTGTCCAAGCCGACCCCGCTGTGGATGGTTGAACGTCTGCGTCGCGCCGACGTACGCAGCATCGATGCTGCCGTGGACATCACCAACTATGTGATGCTTGAGCTTGGCCAGCCACTGCACGCGTTTGACCTTGCCGAAATCAACGGCGGCATCCGCGTACGCATGGCCGAAGAAGGCGAAAAACTGGTGCTGCTTGATGGCCAGGAAGTCAGCCTGCGTGCCGACACCCTGGTGATCGCCGACCATTCCCGCGCCCTGGCAATTGCCGGCGTGATGGGGGGCGAGCACAGCGGCGTGTCCGCGACTACGCGTGACGTGTTCCTGGAAAGCGCGTTCTTCGACCAGATCGCCATTGCTGGCAAGGCCCGTTCCTACGGCCTGCACACCGATGCCTCACATCGCTACGAGCGTGGTGTGGATTGGAAGCTCGCCCGTGAAGCCATGGAGCGCGCCACCGGCCTGCTGCTGGAGATCACCGGTGGCGAAGCCGGCCCGATTACCGAAACCGTCAGCGAACAGTACCTGCCGTCGATTGCGCCGATTACCCTGCGCGCCAAAAGCGTCGAGCAAATGCTTGGCCTGGTGATTGAACCGGCTGAAATCGAGCAATTGTTGTCAGCCCTCGGCCTGGGTATTACTACCAGCGGGGAAGGGCAGTGGCGCGTTGAAGTGCCAAGCCATCGCTTCGATATCAGCCTGGAAGTCGACCTGATCGAAGAGCTGGCCCGCCTGTATGGTTACAACCGCCTGCCGGTTCGTTATCCGCAAGCGCGCCTGGCACCGCAACCCAAGGCCGAGGCGCGTGCGCACTTGCCTGAGCTGCGTCGCCTGCTGGTTGCCCGTGGCTACCAGGAAGCGGTGACCTATAGCTTCATCGATCCGAAGCAGTTCGAACTGTTCAACCCAGGTGTCGAGCCGCTGTTGCTGGCCAACCCGATCTCCAACGACATGGCTGCGATGCGTTCGTCGCTGTGGCCAGGTTTGGTGAAAGCGCTTTCCCACAACCTGAATCGCCAGCAAGACCGTGTGCGCATGTTCGAAAGTGGCCTGCGTTTTGTCGGTCAGCTTGACGGCCTGAAGCAGGAACCGATGCTGGCTGGCGTGGTGTGCGGTAGTCGTTTGCCGGAAGGTTGGGCGCAGGGCCGCGACGCTGTGGACTTCTTCGACGTTAAAGCTGACGTTGAAGCGGTGTTGGGCTTTGCCGGTGCACTCGATGCATTCACCTTCTTGCCAGGCAGCCATCCAGCGCTGCACCCGGGCCAGACTGCGCGTATCGAGCGCGAGGGTCGCTTGGTCGGTTTTGTCGGTGCCATCCACCCGGAGCTGTCGAAAACCCTGGGTCTTGACCGTCCGGTCTTTGTATTTGAGCTGGTCCTGGCCGAAGTTGCCTCGGGCAAGATGCCTAAATTCAGCGAGTTGTCGCGCTTCCCTGAAGTGCGTCGTGACCTGGCGTTGATCGCTGACCGTGAAGTGGCCGCCACTGCCGTTCTGGATGTAATCCGTGAAAATGCAGGGGAATGGCTGACAGACCTCAGGCTATTTGACGTTTATCAGGGTAAAGGCATTGATCCGCATAGAAAAAGCCTTGCAGTTGGCTTGACCTGGCAGCATCCATCGCGCACTCTTAATGACGATGAGGTGAATACCACGACACAAAATATCCTCACCTCGCTCGAACAAAGGTTGAACGCCACGTTAAGGAAGTGACGTATGGGGGCTTTGACGAAAGCTGAGATGGCGGAACGTCTGTACGAAGAGTTGGGTCTGAACAAGCGCGAGGCCAAGGAATTGGTCGAGCTGTTTTTTGAAGAAATCAGACACGCTCTGGAAGACAACGAACAGGTCAAGTTGTCCGGTTTCGGCAACTTTGACCTGCGGGACAAACGCCAGCGGCCTGGCCGCAATCCAAAAACGGGAGAAGAAATCCCGATCACGGCTCGCCGTGTGGTCACCTTTCGTCCAGGGCAGAAGTTGAAGGCCCGAGTTGAGGCTTATGCTGGAACCAAGTCATAACGACGAGCTACCCGTCATCCCAGGCAAGCGCTACTTCACCATCGGTGAAGTCAGCGAGCTCTGTGCGGTCAAGCCGCACGTGCTGCGCTATTGGGAGCAGGAGTTTCCTCAACTCAACCCCGTCAAACGCACCGGGAACCGTCGGTATTATCAGCGCCAGGATGTGCTGATGATCCGACAGATCCGCGCATTGTTGTACGATCAGGGGTTCACCATCAGCGGAGCGCGCCAGCGCATGTCCGGTGATGAAGCCAAAGACGACACTACCCAATACAAGCAAATGATCCGCCAGATGATCTCCGAACTCGAAGATGTGCTGGTGGTTTTGAAGAAGTAATTCAAGCTTTTAAAATACTTCCACATTTCAAAAGCTTGCGGTATATTCCTGATCGCTTCGTTGCGAAGCAAACCCAGTAACACGCCTAGTCGGGGCGTAGCGCAGTCCGGTAGCGCACTAGCATGGGGTGCTAGGGGTCGAGTGTTCGAATCACTCCGTCCCGACCATTATTCCTGAGTAAATCAGACACTTGAGCCGATCAGATAGATCGGCTTTTTTGTGCCTGAGCAAAACTACCATGTTAGCCCGCTTGAAAGTGATTCCGAAGCTGGATTCAACTTGTAGCGGCAGCGTCTTCAGCCGGGACGTCCGGCAGGATTAGTGAACTTTAGTCATATGCGAATTTCCATTGCTTGAGGGTAAACCCACCTAGTTATCAGCCCGGTAACCGGCTGTTGCAGACTCAAGCCAGGAAGTTGAATGTGAAGACCTTAACCCCTATGACGTCCTTGCGTCGCGCCGTCACCGGCCCAATGCTTTTTCTGTTTATTCTCGGCGATGTGCTCGGCGCGGGAGTTTATGCACTGGCGGGGACGATTGCGGGAGAAGTAGGCGGAGCGATCTGGGTGCCGTTACTCATCGCTCTTTTTTTCGCGATGCTAACTGCCGGTTCCTACGCAGAGTTGGTGACAAAATATCCCCACGCGGGCGCTGCATCGGTTTTCGCTGAAAAGGCCTTCCGGTCACCGCTCCTTTCTTTCCTCGTTGGCTTTTGCATGCTATCTGCTGCGGTCACGAGCGCGGCGGGTCTGTCTCTGGCGTTTGCGGGTGACTACCTGGCGGCGTTCATCCATGTACCGCCCCACATTGCGGCCCTGGTCTTTCTGCTGGTAATCGCGCTCTTGAATGCGAGGGGTATTAAAGAGTCTCTGGGAGCCAACCTGGTGATGACAGTGATTGAGTTGTCAGGTCTTATTTTGGTCGTCGTTGCCGCTGCTTGGTATTTCCGAACAGGTGAAGCGGATTTGGGTCGCAGCCTGGAATTCAAACCGGGGGTCAGCCCGATGTTAGCTGTTCTGGGGGCCGCATTGCTCGCCTTCTATTCTTTTGTCGGATTCGAAACATCCGCCAATCTCGCGGAAGAAATTAGAGATGTTCGTAGGGTTTACCCTCGCGCGTTATTTGCCGCCTTACTCACTGCCGGAGTCGTCTACATGGCTGTTGGAGTGGCGGCATCGTCCGTGCTGCCGATGGACAAACTGGTCGCAACCTCGGCTCCTCTTCTTGAAGTGGTTCGGGCTTCAGGTCTGAATATTCCGCCTCGCGTCTTCGCCTTCATTGCATTGGTCGCGGTCGCTAACGGCGCGCTGCTTACTATGATAATGGCAAGTCGCCTGACCTATGGAATGGCCTGCCTTGGACTTTTGCCCGATGCCTTGAGTAAGGTGCTGCCTCAGAGGCGCACTCCGTGGATCGCAATTATCGCTACAACACTCGTAGCAATCGGACTAACCCTGACGGGAACGCTAGCCACATTGGCTGAAACTGTCGTCTTGCTCCTGCTGTTCGTATTTCTCAGCACTAATTTGTCCGTGTTAATCCTACGTCGTGATGAGGTTGCGGAAGATCACTTTCGGATTCCGACATGGGTTCCGGTACTTGCTATCGTCTCTTGCCTGGTATTGCTCAGTCAGCAAAGCCTGGAGACCTGGATGCGAGGAGGGGCCTTGATCGGGATAGGCAGCCTGCTTTTCGCCTGTACAAAGTTCGCGCTACCAGCGCCAGTGAAGCCCCGCTAGTGCTGGTAAGCGCTTTCCCCCGTCGATGGCACCCTAAAACATGATCATGTTATCCGGGTGCCCGTTGAGTGAGTTCCGTCAGTGAGTATCAAAGAACTGGCTGAGGCCATCTAGGGTGCGAGTACAGTACGCAGTTTGCGCTTCTTAGGTATGAATCTTACCTGGAGCGGCGAGTGCTCAGTGCCTTTGACCAGACGTCATGGCCGCATCGTAAACAGCGTGCTTCTTGTTGCTTATCGATAGATTGGGCAAAACCACATTTCACGCAGCAGTAGAGTGCTGAAGCGGGCATTTTCTGAAATTCAGGTCGATGCTCTTCCGGGAGGACTGACAGTCCAGGGCAGAGGTCCTTCTCGTCATGGAAATAAAGACTGATGTCTCCATCCGTTTCTACTAACCCTAATCTGACTTGTCCTAAATGTTCAACGCCTTGCTGTCTAAGCTCCATCAGTAATTCGCTATTTGACATGTTGAGCCTTTCGAATGCCTTTATCTCGTACATTCCATCGCTGATGACGGTCACAGGTAAACCATCGATCCAGGCTTCAAATTTCTTACTCTTTGTCATCGCCAGAACGATCATGCGGTACAGCAGCAAAAGGGTGAGGAAGACGACTGCGACCGGTAATAGTGGCACGTCATGATAGAAGGACACGTCTCCCGCTGCTGAGCCCAGCGTTAAAATAACAACGAGCTCAAACAGCGACAGTTGCCTGATGCCTCGTCGGCCACTTGATTTTAGAAAAAGAAACACCGCTAAAAAAGCGAATGTAGCCCGGAAGATTACTTCTAACAAAAAAGACAGTGGGAATTCGTCTATCAGCATTCGCTGTATATCAAAAGGTGACATGGTTACCTCTGTATTTATTGTGAATGTTCAGTCACGCATTATAGTTTCGCCAAAGATGAATCGTCCCGGATTCTCCAGACACCTTGCAAACTCATTGCATAACACTTTTCTAACTCTACCGGTGACAGCTGATCGGTGAAGCCTGATCATTTGACCGAAATTGACATACTTGACTCCCCGCCTACCAGAAGGTAGGGTCCCGCGATGACCAACTACTCCAGTACTTTTTACGAAATTCTCAACTGTGCTCGCTCGCTCATTATCGCAGGCGGGTACAACGGCTTCAGTTACGCGGACATAGCCGATTTGGTGGGTATACGCAAAGCCAGTATCCACCACCACTTTCCTACCAAGGTGGATCTTGTACGCACGCTTGTCATACGGTATCGAGAAGAAGCACAAGCCGGGATTGGCGAAATAGAGCGCCATTGTCCAGCCCCCGAAGACCAGCTGCGTGCCTATATGGGGTACTGGCAATCTTGCATAGACGATGCAACAAAGAATTACTGCGTCTGCGCATTACTGGCGACGCAAATCCCGGTGTTACCACAAGAGATAGTGGTAGAGGTGCGAACCCATTTTCTGGCGCTAGGCGCGTGGCTCACTTCCGTTCTTGAACGGGGATCCAAGCAAGGCATTTTCATCCTGTCCGGCGATCCTCGCTCCGAAGCAGAGGCGTTCATGGCTACCGTTCATGGTGCGATGCTCTCGGCTCGTGCATACGGCGATCCCGAGATGTTTGGTGTGATTACTCTCCCGCTCATCGACAGGCTACTGATCAAGCGATAATTGAACGGGCGCTGGGCGGCCTCTTGTTATGCGCGCAACCTCTTCGTTATCGCATTCATCGATGATCATAAAATCGCTCAGCCAGCCTGAAGGCTTATAGGTTCTTCGACGAATCGTCCGCTTTGGGTGGATGGCCTGCCGAAAATTTACGCGCTGCAATCAGAACAGGAAGAAGCTCGCGCCCCATGTCCGATAGCTGATATTCGACACGAAGCGGTTTTTCATCGAAATCGACTCGTTCGATCAAGCCATCACTGGCCAGTTCGCGCAGATGAGCCGTCAGCATCTTCTGCGAGACGCCCGGCAGATCGCGCTTCAATTGCAGTGTGCGAATCGATGGGTCTGCGTAGAGCCTGAACAGAATCGGCAGTTTCCATCGACTCTGGATCATTCTGATCACCCGTGCCACGTGCCAGGCCGATCCTTCAGGCCCAAGACAAATTTCACGTTGTTCCTGACTGATAGGCACATAAAAGTGCGTACTGGTTGCATCCATCATCTCTGTTTACCTTGCGACGTTGACAATACGTGAATAGGGGTGTGGTGCATGGACTTGCAACTGAGCGGTAAGAACGCGCTGATCACCGGCAGTAGCAGAGGTATTGGCGAAGCGATCGCCAGAAAACTTGCTGTTGAGAATGCAGTGGTCATCGTTCACGGTCGCGATAGAACTCAGGCAGAACGAGTGGCCAAGGACATTATCAAGCTGGGCGGCAGTGCCTTTGTGGTCGTGGGTGATCTGACGGACGATGACCAGGTCCGGCAACTTGTCGACACCGCGGAAAAACTTGCGGGTCCTATCGACATCGTGGTCAATAATGCCGGCGGCTCAGGAGGCACGAAAGACACCTGGAGTCTTACACAGCCTGATACATGGACGGCTGCCTACGATAGGAATGTGCTCGCAGCCCTGCGTGTGACCACGCGCCTACTTCCCGGAATGCAGAAAGCGCGATGGGGACGAGTGATCAATATTTCCAGTATGGCTGCAACGATGCCGCCACCCACCGCGCCTGATTATTCCGCGGCCAAAGCCGCTTTGAACGCGATGACCGCCTCCATGGCCAAAGCTGTCGCCGCAGAGGGCATAACGGTCAACGCCATCTCTCCCGGCACGATACATAGTGCCACCCTCGACGCTCGGTTTCGTGAGGTCGCCGAAGAACAAGGCCTGGCGAGTAAAGACGCGCCGTGGGAAGAAGTCGAGCGAGGGGTCCTGCCGATGTTTGCTCAGGTTCCTCTCGGCAGAGTCGGGCGTCTTGACGAGATTGCGGCGGCCGTCGCGTTTCTGGCGAGTCCGGTTGCCGGGTACATAACTGGCGTCAATTTACGTATTGATGGTGGTCTTTCTCCGGTTATGTGACACCTGGATCGGAAACGTTCCTTCCTCTCGGTCCAGCCTCGCGCAAACGGAGCGCATCAGGTCGGATTCTCAATTTCCCTGAGTATCCACTCCGGTCTAGGCTGCGCCGGAGCTCCACGCCGAGGCTTTCGGTGCCACCCACTACAAGAACACGAGCGTCCGGCCTGGTGCTGATGGGGCGGCTGGTGGATACCCAGGCATCGGTGAGGTTGTCACTGGCGCTTGCCACCGCCAGCGGGTTGAGCCCCGCGGGCAAAGGAACAAGCATTGATCGCCACTCCTAAACGGTAGACGGCATCACTGAAATCGAAGTCGGCACGTCTCTGCGATTGGGCGATTAGGTACCGATCATTTCGCCAGCTAGATCCGCAAGGGCGCGGAGCCTGTCCATCTGCCTCATGTCGTGGTGATAGCCCATCCAGATATCGCGTCCGGGTGGTTCACTGCCGACATCTATGAATTTCAGAGCGGGCAACTGATCGCCAAGCACGCGTGGCAAGACTGCCACACCCAATCCCCGACCGCACATCTGCGCCTGTACGGTTCGGCTGCTGCTGGTGAGCACGGGTTTGGCGCGAGGAAACATCTGCTGTAACCAAAGCACATCGGGGTAGTGAGCTTGTGCCGTGTTCATGAGGATCAACCCGAGGCCTTCTCCGTTCTGAGAAGGTGAGAAAGGCAAGTCTGCCGCGGCGTAGAGCCCATAGCTGAGTGTCGTCAGTCGACGTTGAACGATATCCGGCTCAGTGAACGGCACGATGCGAAAGGCGATGTCTGCATCACGGCGAGTCAGATCGAACAGGCGATGTCCGGCGATCACCTCTGGCACGATCAGTGGGTACTTTCGCGACAATTCGCTGAGTACGGGCGCGAGCATATAGCAGGCGAACCAGTCCGCCGATGAAATCCGCAACAGTCCCTCAGGCTGATCGCTGTCGCCCGCCAGGTGCCGCTCAATGGAAAGAGCGCTTCGCTCCATTTCCTCGGCCAGACCCAGAATTCTTTCACCGCTGTCCGTCAGTACAAGACCTTGCCCGGTACGGCGGAAAAAAACCTGCCCGCTGTGCAGCTCAAGGACGTGAAGCCGCCGTCCTACGGTGGGGTGGCTAACGCCAAGTTGCTTCGCGGCGGCGCCCAGCGAGCCGGTACGGACTATCGCCAGAAAGACGCGTAAGTCGTTCCAGTCCATGGCCCACCTCTAACGAAAATGAACGGCGAAGATGCAGCAATGGCAGTCCCGTTGCAACCCCATCCCCCACACAATTGGCCCACATCAACGTTTGCGCAGCAAGCGAGAGGGCTTCACATGAATATCGGATTTGTAGGTGTCGGGAGCATGGGGCAAGCCATGATTCCATTGCTCGTGCACGCAGGCCATCGGGTGAGCGCGTGGAATCGCAATGACGAGGCGCTCGTCGGGCTGAAGAGAGTCGATGTGCTTGCGTCCGCCCGGACTGCATTTCAACAGCCGGTGGTCATCAGCATGCTTGCCGATGACACCGCGGTGCGCGAGGTGCTGCTGGCGCCAGCGGCATTGAAAACTGCCTGTGATGGCTGCATCCATATCGTCATGTCGACGCTGTCACCAGCGTTGATGGAGCAACTGCAGAAAGAACATGACGAGGCGGGCCTGGTGCTCGTTGCCGCGCCGGTTTTCGGCATACCTGCTGTCGCCGCCAAGGGTGAGCTGAACATTCTGGCGGCCGGACCTGTAAGCGCCATCGACCGCGTCCAGCCATTGTTTGATGTCCTTGGCAAAAAGACATGGCGCCTGGGCGATTGGCCCCTGTACGCCTGCATCGCAAAAATCGCCGGCAATATGATGATTACACAAGCCATCCAGTCATTGGCTGAAGCGAGTTTGCTCACTGAGCAATATGGACTGAGCCGGTCGGCATTCATCGAAGTCGTCACCCAAACTCTGTTCGCTTGCCCCAGCTACCAGCGCTATGGACAAAACATTGTGAACGGTTGCTATGAGCCCGGCTTCAAGCTGTCTCTTGGCTTGAAGGACGTGAATCTGGCGTTGCAGGCAGCGGATATCAGGGGACTCTGCTTGCCCGCCGCGCGCGTGGTGCGTTCGAGAATGGAAGCGGCCGTCGCCAATGGACTGGGTAATCAAGATTGGTCTGTGTTTTCGACCATGGCGAAAGGGGGTCCTGCCGATGCGCTGACCCACAGCTCCATCAACGCAACCGGATGCTGACGAATAGGACAAATCAATGAATATCAACACACTGGCCGCACGCCTGAGCGATCTTGAAAGTCGCGTGGCGATCGAAGCGCTTATCTCCACGTATGCGAACGCGTTCGACCGTATGGACGCAGATCTCTTGCAGCGGATCTGGCATGAGGAGTCGACTCTGGATCTGCCCGGATTCGGCAGTGCGCGCAGTCGTAGCGAAATCCTCACCATGGCTGAACAGAGCTGGCGGCAGATGCCGCATATGCATCATTGGATGGCCAACTCCCTGATCCAGATCGAGGGCGACAGCGCTGTTGGGACAGTAGCCGCCAATTGCTTGTTTCACGACATCGAGAAAGGTCCGGTGCAAGTCAGTGGCCTCTATCACGACAGGTTCGAGCGTCGCGAGGACCAGTGGAAGTATGTGTCCCGGCGCTTCGAGTTGCATTACCTGACGCCTCTAAAAGACTGGGCTCCCATTGCCGGAAGCGAGCCTTTCAAGTCGGCTTTCGCCCCTGACTGAAGAAGCTGTACAGCGGTCGGCAGCCTTACACAAATGCACGAGAAGTGTGCATCTGTGGCAGTGCCGCCGTCGCTCCTTGACTCGGATAATAGTCCGTCAACCACGGCATCAGCCCCTGAGGCTTGCCGTTTCATCTGCCAGGCAGCGTACATAACTGAATATGAAGTCAGCCTGCGCTAGCCGTGTCTTTCTGGAGTTGCCCTATGACATCCAAACTGGATTGCGCCCCGGCAGCCGATGCGCACCGATGGTTTGCGTTCGCTGTGCTTCTCGTCGGAGCCTTTCTTCCTCCACTGGATTTCTTCGTCGTCAATGTTGCGTTGCCGTCAATTCGTGGTGGCCTTGCGATTACACCCGCGCAGGTCGAATGGGTCATTTCAGGCTATGCGGCCAGCTACGCCGTCTTCCTTATCACGGGCGGGCGGCTGGGTGACTTGTTTGGCCGCCGCCGAGTGTTCGTTGCGGGCATGGCCGGTTTCGGCATTGCCTCCCTGATCTGTGGTCTTGCCAACTCGCCGATGATGTTGATCTGCGGACGTGTGTTGCAAGGTTTGAGTGCTGCGGCAATGGCCCCGCAGGTACTGGCGTCAATCCATGCCCTGTTTCCGGAGCATGAACGTTCGCGTGCGTTAGCGGTGTATGGCGCGACGATTGGCTTCGCGGCGGTTGTCGCCCAGGCACTTGGAGGCTTACTGATATCGATGAATATTTGGGACCTGCAATGGCGCGCAGTTTTCTTGATAAATCTGCCCATCGTCATAGCAGTTCTTATTGGCGGAATAAGGCTGCTTCCCGATACCCGGAGCCAAACTGCGGCGCCGCTGGATCGCATTGGAATACTGCTGTGTGCGCTGATGGTTGGGTTGCTGGTTGTACCGTTGGTTGAAGGCAGGGAAGCAGGTTGGCCATGGTGGCTTTGTCTGTTGCTGTTCGGCTCGCCGGTAGTCGCCGCTGTCTTTTGGCGCCACGAGATCGCGCTGGAGCGTCGAGGCGGCACACCATTGGTCAGCCCGCAACTCAGTCGAGCACCCGGCTTGGTCGCAGGTCTGACTGGAGTACTGTTCTTCTACGTAATATCGGCATTCTTTCTAACGTTTTCGATTTATCTACAGGACGCGCTGGGGGCAACACCCTTGGCTTCGGGGATGATGTTCGTCCCGTTTGGCGTGGGCTTTCTGATTGGCCCTTTGACAACGCCCTTTGCCATCCGCCTGTTCGGCCGTTTTGTACCCGCCATGGGCATGATGCTTGAAGTACTGGGGTGTCTGATCCTGAGCGCAGCGGTCGCAATCGCGCCGGCAGGGGAAAGCCCTCAATTGGCGCTCGTGATCCTGGCAGTGGGGTTAATCGGGTTTGGCCAGGGCTGGGCGCTGCCAACACTTATTCGAACCGTGATGGACCGTGCGCCACCAGGCGGATCGGGAATGATCTCCGGCGTCGTCAATTCGGCATTGCAGATCAGCGCCGCGCTTGGGGTGGCCGTCTTCGGTGGCGTGTTTTACGCACTGGCCGCTCCTGCGCAAAGCTCTTCGTCGCTCGCCACCGGGTTCATTGCCACCCTGCTGGGCATCGCTGCTTGCCTTATGGTTTCAGCGCTGCTCTCTGTTTATGCCTCGATGCCTCATTTATCAAAAGCGATTGTTCCTTTCGGCGTTCCGATCAGCCCAAACCTTGACTGACTCCGGCGCCGAGCAGTTGCCAGATGTTCAACTCACCTTTAATACGTTACTTAGGAGTCACAACATGTCCGGTAAATTTATTAATCAAGTAGCGGTCGTCACGGGCGGCTCGACTGGAATCGGTTTTGCGATTGCCCAGGCGCTGTTAACCGAGGGCGCTAAACGCGTCTATATCACTGGGCGCTCGGCGGCAACGTTGGACGCTGCAGTTTCCGCACTGGGGGATAAGGCCGTGGCGGTAGTGTCTGATGTCGCTCTGCAGGCCGATCTCGACTCGCTCAAAGCGTTGGTCGAAGGGCGGGACGGTCAACTCGACGCGGTGTTTGCCAATGCCGGTGTCTGCGAAAAAAATCCAGTGGGCGAGACGACTGAAGCCGCTTATTACAACATGTTTGATATTAACGTTAAGGGCGTATTTTTCACTGTTCAGACGCTGTTGCCGTTGATGAAGGATGGCTCGTCAATCGTTCTGACCGCCTCCATTTGTTCGAATACCGGGATGGAAGGCCTGAGTCTTTACAGTGCTTCGAAGGCCGCAGTGCGCTCACTCGCACGGACCTGGGCGAATGAACTCAAAAGCCGAAAAATTCGTGTGAATGCGCTAAGCCCTGGTTTCACGAGAACTCCGTTGATGGATAACGGGCTGAAGATGAACGAGAGCCAGATCCAGGCATTGAAAGACCACGTCGAACAAACCGTCCCGCTGGGCTACATGGCGCAACCTGAGGAAATTGCGTCGTCTGCACTTTTCCTTGCATCCGTTGACGCTAAATATGTGAACGGCGTGGAGCTGATTGTCGACGGCGGTCTCACTCAAATCTAGGATTTATACGCACAAATCTTCAAAACGCTGCCCGGTTATCTCGCTCAAACAATAGGGAAAAACAGCGAAAAACGGATGGTCCCGGGCATGGGCTGTTCAACACTCACATTGCCCCCATGCAGTTGCATGATTGCCACCACGATGGCGAGGCCAAGGCCGTATGAGTCGGAGCTTTGGTGACGCGACGCATCGCTGCGGTAAAACCGGTCGAACAGTTTGTGCAGGGTTTCGTCGCTTAGCACGGGGCCCTGATTTTCCACGTCAATCCGGCAACCGCCGTCGGCTGCGATAACCCGCATCAGAATCTCGCTGCCTTCGTTTGCGTAGCGAATCGCGTTCGCGACCAGATTGCTCAAGGCACGGCGCAGCAGCAAAGGGTCGGCGTGTACAGTGCCATCGCCGGTGGTGCGGAGGGTCATCTGCCGCTCTTCGGCCAGACCTTCGAAATAATCCGCGATGCGCTGTGATTCGTCATGCAGCGACAGTGGATGGCGCTCGACCAACGATTGCGCTTCGTCAGCGCGAGCAAGGAACAGAATGCTTTCGACGATCCTGGAAATACGCTCCAGTTCTTCAAGGTTCGAGGCAATAAGAGCCTGGTAGTCATCCTCGCTACGGGGCTGGCGCAGGGCGACCTGGCAATGCCCCATCAACGAACCCACCGGCGTGCGTATTTCGTGAGCCAGGTCGGCGGAGAACTGCGTCAGTCGTTGATAACCCTTGGCGAGGCGATCGAGCATCGCGTTGTAGGCGTCGCTCAATTGTTGCAGTTCAACCGGTGTATCGGCGCTGTTCATCCGACTGTCGAGCCGCTCAGGCGTTATGTTTGCGGCATGCGCGGCCATTTTGCGCAACGGGCGCAGGCCGCGACGCAGCAGCACGTAACCAAGTGCCGCGGTGAGCAGAAAGGCCAGCGTCACGGCCAGGTAAATACGTTCGCGAAACACCGCGAGCATGGCCATTTCCTTGCTCATGATGTGCGCAGCCGTCAGGCGTACTTCGCGCCCGCCCGAAGTCGTTACTACGGAAGCGGCGCGCAACGGTGCTCCAGAGTCGGTCACGCCGCTGCGCAGGTCGTTGACGCTCAGCTGCGCCTCTTGGCCGATCAAGGGCAAATCGGGCAGCGTGACATTCAGCGGATTGACCAGGATCACTGGCTTCTGGCCGGGCTCGGCGATGATGAAAATGTCGTCCTCGCTGTCGAGCATGTTCTTGAAAATCTGCGGGCTGTCGCGCAGCTTCTCGATAGCCAGTTCGTAATGCAGCAGTTTGCGAAAGTGATCCAGACGTCCCATCACCGCGTGATCGCTATAGATCAAGACCGAGGCTTTCATCGACTGGTACAAATAAAACCCGGCCCCGGCCACGGCGAGCATCGCAACCAGCGAGAACGCCAGGGTCGAGCGCAGGGTCAGGGAAGGTTGGCGTCGGGTCCGCATGGCCTCACCTCGCACACATAGCCGATACCGCGAATGGTATGGATCAGCTTGATCGGGTAGGGCTGGTCGACTTTATTGCGCAGGCGTTTGACGGCCACGTCCACGACGTTGGTGTCGCTGTCGAAATTCATGTCCCAGACTTCCGAAGCAATCTGCGCCCGGGACAGGACATCGCCTTCACGGCGCAGAAACAGGTGCAGCAGGGCGAACTCCTTGTTGGTCAGCACGATCACTTGCTGCTGGCGCGTGACCCGGCGGCGCACCAGGTCCAGCTCCAGGTCGGCGATATGAAAGTGATCGGCTTCGCGGACCACGCCACGACGCAGGATGGTGCGAATGCGCAACAGCAACTCGGTGAAGGAGAACGGCTTCACCAGGTAGTCGTCGGCCCCCAGTTCGAGGCCGCGAATACGGTCATGCAATTGGTCGCGAGCCGTGAGGAACAGCACGGGCACGTCTTGCTTGGCGCGCAATAGCTCGATGATTTGAAACCCATCGATACCGGGCAACATCACATCCAGCACGATCAGGTCGTAGGGCGTTTGCAGGGCCATGTGCAACCCATCGGCACCGTGCTGGGTCCAGTCGACGTTGTAGCCGGATTCGCCAAGTCCCTTTTTCAGGTACTCGCCGGTTTTGGTGTCGTCTTCGATCAGCAGAATGTGCATCGTCAGGGGGCGCTCAGTGTCTTTTATGACGGGATTCAGCCCGTGGCGTCAATCTCTCAGGATTTCAGTGTAACCATCCGTGAAGATTGAGTCGGTTACTTTTCTGTCATTTATAAACACGTCGTTGCGAATGACAAAGATGTCATCCGGCGGTCATCCTGAGGTCCCGATTGGGGGCGGAGGATAGCGGCACATAAACCAGTGAGGAATTGTCGCAATGAAGCTCAAGACTGCTCTGTCCACCACGTTCGGTTTGCTGATGCTCAGTGCTGCTGTCATGGCCACTGCGGCCGATATGCCGGTGATCAAGCCGCTGCGCGGCACCGTCGAAAGTGTCAGCAACAATACGCTGACTTTTGCCACTCGATCCGGCGCACAACAGACCATCGGTCTGACTGACAAGACCGATATCAAACGGGTATCAAAGGCTGACATCGATTCGATCAAAGCTGACAGTTTCGTTGGCTCTGCAGCCATTCCACAGGCCGACGGCTCGCTGAAGGCGCTGGAAGTCACCGTATTCGAGGCCAGCCTTAAAGGTAGCGGCGAAGGTCACTACGGTTGGCAGAATGCGGATGGCAGCACTGGCACGATGACCAACGGCACCGTGGGCAAATTGTCCAAAGCCAATGGCCGCACGCTGACCGTTAATTACAAGGGCGGCGAGAAGCAACTCCTTGTACCGGAAAATGTACCCATCGCCTACGTAGAACCGGGCAAAGCCGATGAGTTGGTCAAAGGCGCGAAGATTGTCGTGTTCCCGGCCCAGGATGGCACCACCGCACGCGGGATTGCCGTCGGTAAAGATGGCTTCCAGCCACCGATGTAATCACCTGAAAAGGCTGGGTCGACGCCGTCCGGCATCGCTCCAGCGCGCAGATGGTTTCTGAGGGGGCAACATGAGTAAAACGTCAATCCATCCCTGGCCCGTACGCTTCACGCATTGGCTCAACGCCTTCTGCATGACCTGCATGTTCATGAGCGGCTGGGCGATTTACAACGCCTCGCCACTGTTCGCCTTCAGGTTTCCGGTGGCGTTGACAGTGGGCGGATGGCTGGGCGGTTCACTGGCCTGGCACTTCGCATTTATGTGGCTGCTGCTGATCAACGGTCTTTCCTATGCGCTGTATGGGGTGATCAGCCGCCATTTCAAACGAAATTTTTTGCCGATCGGCCTCCCGGCATTAAGGCATGATTTGACCGATGCACTGCGTTTTCGACTGGTGCACGAAAAGGGCGTTTACAACGCGGTGCAGCGCCTGATGTATTGGGTGGTGCTGGCGGCAGGCGGACTTGTAGTGATCTCGGGGCTGGCGATCTGGAAGCCCATCCAACTGCAAGAACTGGTCGCGCTCCTGGGCGGTTACGACATTGCCCGGTACGTGCATTTCGCGGCAATGGCCCTCATTGGGGCGTTCGTGGTTGTGCACTTGGCGTTGGTGATACTGGTGCCGAAAACCTTGCTGCCTATGATCACGGGTGGCGTACGGCCCATTAACGCGGAAAAAACCGACCATGATTGAGCCCAAAAAACGCGCGATTCAGCGCATTAAACTTGAGCCCGCGCAGCAGCTCCAGCTGGAAAATGTCCAGCGCCGGAATTTTCTTCGGGGTGGCTTGACGGTCGGTGCGATGGCGATGCTGACCGGTTGTAACCTGCAGGACGGCGATCAGGTCGACAAGGTGCTCTGGGCTATGTCGCGCTGGAACGACCGGGTCCAGGCCTGGCTGTTCAGCGGGCAGAAACTGGCGCCGACCTACACCACGTCACAAATGACCACGCCATTCCCCTTCAACGCGTTTTACGGCCAGGACGACATCCCGGAAGTGGACCTGCCCAATTATTCGCTGGCCGTGTCCGGGCGGGTACGGGACAACGCGCCGTGGACGCTTGAAGGCTTGCGCAAACTGCCGCAGCGCACTGACATTACGCGCCTGATCTGTGTTGAAGGCTGGAGCGCCATCGGACAATGGGCTGGCGTGCCGCTGAAAACCTTCCTGGAACACATCGGGGCCGACACAACGGCTAAATTTGTCGGTTTCAAGTGTGCTGATCGGTATTACTCAAGCCTGGACATGCCGACTGCACTGCATCCGCAAACGCTGTTGGCTCTGGATTTCGGCGAAGTCGCGTTGCCACCGGAATATGGCTATCCGCTACGGGTTCGAGTACCGACCAAGTTGGGCTTCAAAAATCCCAAGCATATCGTGGAGATTTTTGTCAGTAATGATAATCCGGGCGGATATTGGGAAGATCAGGGCTATAACTGGTTCAGCGGGATCTGATGAAGCGGAAACGTCACCCGGGATTGTGGTCGACTTCCGCACCCCCCAGATCAGGGGGAAGACCTTCGGCTGAAGGAGGCTTGCGCCGCCGCCCAATCTGAATGCGGGGCGATTGCAGTGGCGCTCGAACGGTTTCGGACGGTATCCAGATGAGGGTGCTTCCAGACAGCGCCACGGCAATTGCTGCAGCATTCAGTCCTCCCTCGCAACAAACGCCAGCGGTGAAATCACTCCCATCGGAATCCGCGGGCCACGTGCTCGGACCTTCCATAAGCTCTGGACACAGAACGCTACTGTGCTCATCGGCACGAGCAAGGTTGATCATCTTTGCGGCAACCAGAAAAGTATGATCGGCGAAACTGTAGTCCGGGACAGCCAAACCACTCGCTAAAGCCCCAGGTACCGATCGCCCCAACTTGTTCGGGGTATTCAACGTGGCCTTCCGCCATGCTAGCGATTGAAGCATCGCTTCCACGTCCGGCCGGCGTGAGATATCCGTGGTCGACTCCGCCAGTACCTGCGCGATTGCCGGGCCGGGCGGTAACAGAGGGGGCTTGGACTGGGCCTTCAATTGGGACTGAAAATCTAGGGTAGTGCTCAGCGCTTTCGGGCTATTTTCGGTCTTTACAGCATTCGGCAGCACAGAAGTAGCCGGCCGCAAGGCAGGAATGCCGGTCATGAGCGCGCCTCTTGATCAGAGGCTGGCGCACCATTCTTAACGCCCGTCTTCCTAATCGCTGCAAATACCAAAGCTTGCGAGGTCATTATGAGCGACGCTGTGGTGAGGTCGAGATCGGGCAACTTGCGCAGGTCCATCAGTCTCTCCCGTGCGGGTATGCAGGACACGCCTGAAAGATGCGGAGTCCTACTGCTTCAAGCGCTTATCATCTACCAACTAGTAGGTTTGTTCAATGGCGGCGCTATGAAATTGCGCGGTTGAAGGCTTTCATGAAGTATAAAAAAGAAGATGGGGCCGAGGGCGAGAGTTTTCGAATCACTCCGTCCCAACCATTATTCCTGATTTAAATCAGATGATTAAGCCGATCATATGGATCGACTTTTTTGGCCCTGCGCAAAACTACCCGAGCATCGCCTCCACCTCTCCAAGCGTCACACGCGGCACCAGGCTCGGTGGAATCCTCGAAGTGTCAGATAAGTTGTAAACCATGAAGTCATGACCCATGACTTTTTTGGACATCAACTCGAATGACGGAAGTATGCGGGTGTAATAGTGTTCATCGAGTCCGCAGGGGGAATTTATGGTTTCACTGGTTTCGTAGAACCGCCCCGCGTTCTGGTCCAGATCAACGCCCACCAGAAAGACTTTCGTAAATCCGATGTGGAAGGCCAGTTGCAATGCCAGGTACGCCACGGTTCGCGCATCGAAAAAGCCCGCGCTCATGTCCTTGCTGAACCCTATGGGACGTTTGCGACGGGCGGATAGGGAATGGTCAGCGACCAGCTCACGACGCCTTCCCAGCGCCGTATCAAGCCATGATGGTTTTTCGGCTTTTAACAGTGGGTAGAGCGGGCCGGTTGGGCGAGCACGGGACGCTTGCGCATGGTCTTCCCATAACGCGACATTTTGGCTGAGGGCCATCGCGTATTTGAAAAGCTCTGGCTGCTGTTCGGAAAAGCTTCTGTCCGTGCACACGTAAAAGTACGGTTTAACACTGGTGTTTATAAACTTCGAAATAGCGCCATTCATCGTGATCATCGGCACGTGGGCATATTTTTCGACGGGAAACGACTTGGCAGACGCCCCGGAAGCAATAATGAAGACTGCACCTGATTCAATATTCCGACACGTTTCAAAATCGCGCGTCACAAGGCAATGCTGAGGATCAAGACTGCCTGGTTCGGACTTTAATGGACGATCTACAGAGGCTCCGGACAGTGATTTCATCGAATTCAACCGTGCAGTGAAAGTAGTTTTCCTACTTCACCGGACCAGAATTCTGTGCCAGAGTTTCTTTGTAATAAAAACGATACTTAGCTAGGCAATCAAAACGTTTGCCCGATCGAGAACTGAAATATTTGGGTTTCCGCATTTTCTGGTGTACGAATCGGGTAGGCCAGGTTGACACTCAGTGGCCCCAGCGGGCTGTACCAGGTCACGCCCACCCCCACTGAACTGGCCATTTTGCTCAGGTCTACACTGCCGCAACCCTGGGTCGTTGCGAGGTAGCAGGTGTCCGAGTACACCGTACCCACATCCCAGAACAGCGAAGTGCGCACCGATTTGTTGTCCTTGATAAAAGGGACCGGAAACAAGTACTCCACGCCCCCCGTGATCAGGATATTACCGCCCAGCGCATCCGTGTCCCGGTCAGAGTAATAGGCCTGCCCGGCACTCGCATAAGCCCCGGTAGCCGGTGTGTTGCGCGGGCCGAGGGTGCCGCTCTGGAAGCCTCGCACAGTGCCTTCGCCGCCGGCGCTATAGGTTTCATAGAAGGGCAACCCCTCCGTCGAGCCATAGCCGTTGCCGTAGCCGAGCTTGGTATGCAGGCGCAGGGTTGTGTCGCTTGTGACGGGCAGGTAGGTCTGCCCCGTGTAATCGATTTTGTAGAAGCTGAGGTCGCTGCCGGGCACCGTTACCGTCAGGTTGAGGTTTTGCGAATGCCCTCGGGTCGCCAGTATCCCTCTGTTCAATGTCGATTCCGACCAGCCGAGGTTGGCCTTGAAGTTGGTGAACGCCTTGCCCTCGCGCTCCACAAAATCGTAGATCTCGTCCGCGCTGTAGGTGCCCGGCTCGATGCTGTCGCGTTGCGCCGACAGGCCAAAGCTTAGCCGAGAGGTTTCATTGATCGGGTAGCCGAGGTTGGCGCCCAGGCCAAAGCTGTTGATTGCGTAATACGAGACGCCGTCGTTGTAATAGGTGTTGTAGTCGGTTTTGCTGTAGAAGGCGTTGTACCCCAGGCTCACGCCGTCGGGGGTGAAGTAGGGGTCGGTGAAACCGATGTTGTACCGGCTCTGGTAGGTCGAGCGCGTCAGCCCCAGGCTGGCAGAGTTGCCAGTGCCGAGGAAGTTGTTCTGGCTGACCGACCCTCCCAGGATCAGGCCCGAGTTCTGTGCAAAACCGACGCTTGCGGTGATCGAACCGGATGCTTGCTCTTGCACGGCGTAGTTCACGTCCAACTGATCGTCGACGCCGGCCACCGCTGGCGTCTCGACGTTTACTTCCTTGAAATACCCCAGGCGCTCCAAACGTACCTTGGATTGGTCAATAAGGTAGGTCGACGCCCAGCCACCTTCCATCTGACGCATTTCCCGACGCAGCACCTGATCGTCGGTCTTGGTGTTACCACGAAAGTTGATGCGATTGACGTAAGCCCGCTTGCCGGGGTCTACGGAGAAAATGAGGTCCACCGTATTGTCTTGATCGTTAACTTTCGGCACGCCGGTGACGTTGGCAAACGTATAGCCATCGTTGCCCAGGCGTCGGGTAATCAGCTCGGACGTGGAGGTCATCAACTTGCGCGAGAACACCTGGCCTTTTTGTACCAGTAACAATGACTGGACCTGATCTTCCGGTACTTTGAGCTCTCCACTCAGTTTCACCTCGCGCACCGTGTATTTCGGGCCTTCATGGATGTTCACGGTGATGTAGACGTGTTTCTTGTCCGGGGTCATCGAAACCTGGGTCGAGGTGATATCCATGTTGATATAGCCGCGATCCAGATAGTAGGAGCGCAAACGCTCAAGGTCACCGGACAGCTTCTCGCGCGCGTATTTGTCGTCGTTCTTGAAAAACGACAGCCAGTTACTGGTCTTGAGGGTGAACTGGTCGGTCAACGCCTCGTCGGGGAATACGCTGTTGCCCACCACATTGATGTGCTGGATCGACGCCACTTCACCTTCATTGACCGTGATCTTCACGCCCACCCGGTTGCGCGGCTGTGACACCACCTGCGCGTCGACCGAGGCCGAGTAGCGCCCCTGGGCAACGTACTGGCGCTGCAACTCGTTGCGTACCCCTTCAAGGGTGGCGCGCTGGAAAATTTCGCCCTCGGCAAGCCCTGATTGCTTCAAGCCCTTCAACAAGTCATCGGAGGAAATCGCCTTGTTGCCCTCGAACTCGATACTGGCAACCGAGGGGCGCTCGACTACATTGATAATCAGCACATCGCCTTCGCGGCTCAGCTGGATATCCTGGAAGAAGCCCGTCTTGAACAGCGCGCGGGTAGAGTCCACCAGGCTCCGGTCGTCGGCCTGGTCGCCGACGTTGAGCGGCAGGACGCCGAATACGCTGCCCGCAGAGACACGTTGCAAGCCGTTGATTCGGATATCCGAGATTTTGAAGCCCTGGGCGAGTGCCAGTGTGGTGTTGAGCAGCAACGCAACCGAGCAGAGCAGGCGCGAAAAATTCATCAAGATCTTTTCCAGGACACATCGACAAGCAGTGCCGGCGCGCTTGGACAATTTGCCACGCGGCCAGACTGGTGAATATCCAGCATAAGAGTGCGTGGCGTTTGGTGCGGTTAACCGAATGTCAAGTTAGGTAAAGGTTGGTTAGAAACCACGAGGCAAGGCCGATAATGCGCAGCCCCCCACCGACGAGCCTGCAATGATCTCCGTACTGTTAGTCGATGATGATCAGGAACTGACCGGAATGCTGAGCCAATACCTCGCGCGCGAAGGCTTTGCCGTCACGGCTGTGCACACGGGGGAGGAGGGTGAGATGCAGGCACTTTCCGGGCGTTACGGCATCGTGGTACTGGATGTCATGCTGCCCCAACGCTCCGGCATTGAGGTGCTCAGGCGTATCCGCGCCGTCAGCCAGGTGCCTGTGGTGCTGCTGACCGCCCGTGGCGACAACATAGACCGTATCACCGGCCTGGAGCTGGGCGCCGACGACTATGTGCCCAAGCCCAGTTCGCCGGGCGAATTGGTCGCACGGCTGCGCGCGATCATGCGCAGGGTGCAGCCGGTGGGCCAGCCGACCACCGAAGTGATAAAAACCGGTTTGCTGGTGCTGTGGCCCGGCAAGCGCCAGGCCCTGTGGAAGGGCGTCGAACTGGGCGTGACCAGTACCGAATTCAGCCTGCTCGAAGAGCTGGCCCGCAGTGCCGGCCAGGTCGTGAGCAAAAAGGACCTGTCGCTCAACGCCCTGGGCTGCCCGTTGACCCGCTATGACCGGCGCATCGACGTGCACATCAGCAGCATTCGGCAAAAGCTCGGGCCGCGTCCGGACGCCAAGGCGTGGATCCAGAGCGTGCGCGGCCTCGGCTACTTGTTGATTGCCGAATGACCAGGCCCAGCCTGCTGTTCTGGAAGCTGTTCCTGGCGTTCTGGTTGGCCACCACCCTGACGTTTCTGCTAGGGGTCGGCGTGCTGGAGTGGGGCCGCTTTCGGCCGAACGATCCACATGTGGAAGCCGTCCTGGCGACCGAGGCAAATCTGCTGCAACAGTTTGGCGTCGAAGCCGCGGGCCAATTCCTGTCGGTTTGGGAGCACCCGCCGGATGAGGCCATCGGCGTGTACGACAGCACCGGCAAATTGCTGCTGGGCTCGCCTGTCGAGGTGCCGGCCTATGAACAATCGCTTGTCAGCAAGGAAGGCCTGGCGCTTTCGATCAGGTCCACCCACCCTCCCGGCACCGACCTTGGCAAGCCCTGGCAACAGCTTCCCCTGATCATCGGCACGGTGATGAGCGCGTTGTTCAGCGGCTACATGGCCTATTACCTGGCCTGGCCCCTGGCTTACCTGCGCCGGGCCATGAGCGACGCGGCTCAGGGGCGCTTCGAAACCCGGGTCAAACCGGCCATGGGCAAGCGCCGCGATGAAATCGTCGACCTGGCCGAAGATTGCGACCGGATGGCCAACCAACTGAAGGTGCTGGTAGAGGCCCAGCAGCACTTGCTGCACGACATCTCCCACGAACTGCGCTCGCCGTTGACGCGCATCCAGGCGGCCATCGGCCTGTTGCGCCAGGACGCCGCTCGTGTGGAGGTGCTCGAACGCATCGAGCGCGAGTCCGAACGCATGGACACATTGATCGAGGCGCTGCTGACCCTGGCGCGCCTGCAAGGCCGGCCTGAAAGCATCGGGCGCGAGCCGGTGGATATCGTCGAGTTGCTGGCGATGATCGTCGAAAACGCACAGTTCGAAGCCGGGATAAAGGGTTGCCGCGTCGAGCTGCAGGCGTGTCCATCGTTCATCGCCTGTGCCAGCGGCGAGTTACTCTACCGCTGTTTCGAAAACGTGATCCGTAATGCCGTGCGCTACACCTGGCCGGGCACCCTCGTCCTGGTGGCGGCGCAGATCAATTCTGATGCGACCCGCCTCAACGTACGGATTACCGACCAAGGGCCGGGCGTCGAAGAGGACCGACTGCAAAGCATATTCCAGCCGTTCGAGCGTGGCGTGAACGATACCAGTGTCGGTTTTGGCCTGGGGCTGGCCATCGCCGCGAGGGCCGTGCAGATGCACGGCGGCACGATCGAGGCGCGTAACGAACCGGAAGGAGGGCTGACCGTGAAGGTCAACCTGCACAGCGCGCTGTCTTTACACGATATTACATTGGCTTGACGGCCCTGTACGTTGCGCCTCTTTAGACTCGATGGTTCGGTGGTCCTATTGAGCGGAGGTGGCGATGTTTCAAGTGCATAAAAAGGGCTTCGTTCCCGGCCGGAAAATGGTCGACGGCCTGGTCCCCTACGATTTCTTTTGCGAAGACAGCCCGGCGATCAACCTGTTTGTGTTTACCGGTTCGGCCACGCCCGGCGCACCGGTCGAGGAGCAAACGCTGTGGGGGTTCACCCGGTTGGAGCGGTTTGAAGCGATGACCGGCGCCTTGCTGAGCAACAAGCGGCACGCTGGCTGGTTTCAAAGTGTGAATGTACTCACCGGACCCAACCAGAACGGCACGCAAAGCGTGAAATTCCAGCGTGTGCTGAAAATCATCAAGCACGCCAGCGAGCCCCGTAAAGTGGATTATGAAATTCTGACCGACGACGGTGACATCTATTTCACTCGGCAAACCGTCGCCGGCAACAGTGCGCAGACCGTCATCTATACAGATGAGTCGGCCAGTCAGTGAGATGGGGCTGAAATTCCCATCGTTTGAAAAAAAGTTGGCGAAGCCTGTCCCCTTTTTTCACTTCATCGGTCATTCCAGGTAAGTGAACAAAATCGAGAGCTTCCTCCAATGCCCGCAGTTCTACCTTTGCGCTTGCGCCCGTTGCTCAAACTGAGCCTGATGCTGAGCCTCAGCGCCAGCCCATTCTTCACCGCTGTCAGCTACGCCGAAGACGCGGCCACCCGCCGCAGCTACCAGGTGCCGGCCGGCAGCTTGAGTGCGGCGTTGACGCGTTTTGCCGGCTTGTCGGGGGTCAATCTGTCTGTCGACCCGGCGCTGGTCAGCGGGCGCAGCAGCAGCGGTTTGTCCGGCGAGTACGGGGTGGAGGAGGGCTTTGCGCGCTTGCTGCAGGGCTCGGGCCTGCAACTGCAACCGATGGGCGACCAAGCGTACATGCTGGTGCCGGTACCCGATGGCAGCAGCCTGGAGCTGGCGCCGACTTCGATTTTGGGCACCACCGGCCTGTACGACGGCGACACCTATGCCGGTGGCCAGGTCGCGCGGCGGGGCAACCAGGGCCTGCTGGGCACGCGGGACTTTATGGAAACCCCGTTCAGCATCACCACCTACACCCAGGAAGCTGCGAAAAACCAGCAGGCGCGCACTCTCGGCGACCTGATCGCCAGCGACCCCTCGGTGCGCGCCACCAACCCCGCCGGTGGGCGCTACGAGCAATTCACCATCCGCGGTTTCAGCCTGTTCAACAGTGATGTGGCCTACAACGGCCTGTACGGCGTGTTGCCGACGTACACCATCGACATGGAAATGGCCGACCGCGTAGACATCTTCAAAGGCCCCACCCAGTTGATCAACGGCATTTCGCCGCGCGGCAGCGTCGGCGGCGGGATCAACATCGTGCCCAAGCGTGCCACCGACAAGGACATCAACTCGTTCACCGGCAACTGGGCCTCCGACAGCCAGGCCGGTGGCGCGGTGGATATCGGGCGGCGCTTTGGCGAGGACAACAAGTTCGGCATCCGCTTCAACGGCGTAAAGCAGTCGGGCGATACCGAATGGGACCACCAGAATGTCGACCGTGAGATGGCCGTACTCGGCCTGGACTTTCGCGGTGAACGCCTGCGTCTTTCCACCGATATCGGGCGGACCGAGCGTGACACCGACGCGCCCCAGGAGCGCGTGCAGGTAGCCGCGGCTGCGCCGGTGCCGAGTGCCAACGATGTGCGCCGCAACTACGCACAGTCCTGGAGCAAGGCCAGCACCAATGACACCTTCGGTACGTTCAGCGGCGAGTACGACTTGAGCGATAACGTGATGCTCTACGGCGGCATGGGCGCGCGTAAGAGTAACCACGACTTCCTGCGCCATGCCGTATCCGTGACCAATGCAGCCGGCGATTTCAACGTCGACCCGCGGGATTTCACCCGTGATGAAAATGTGCGCACCTACACCGCCGGCGTGCGCAACTGGTTCCACACCGGGTCGGTAAGCCATGAGGTCAACCTGGCCGCCAGCTATTTCTACATGGACTTTGAAAATGGCGGCGCGCGCTATGCGAGGGGGCGCAGCAACCTCTACAACCCGGTGCCAACGCCGACGCCATCCACGGCGACACGTCAGGACCCCAAGGTCTACACCGAGAACAAATTCAGCGGCGTGGCACTGTCCGACACCCTGGGCTTCTTCGACGACCGCTTGCTCTTGACCCTCGGCGCGCGCTGGCAGCGGGTCAAGGTGGATGACTGGAACAACGGGGTCAAAGGCCTCACCGGCTACGATGAAGAAAAGGTCTCGCCGTCCGGCGGCCTGCTGTTCAAGGCCACCGACAAGCTGTCGCTGTACGCCAACTACATGGAGGGCCTGAGCCAGGGCAAGGTCGCGCCGTCGACCTCGGTCAACGACGATGAAATCTTCCCGCCGTTTATCAGCCGCCAGGTTGAAGTCGGCGCCAAATACGACGCCGGTGCCTTCGCCGTGACTGCTGCGGTGTTCCGTATCAAACAACCGGCCTACGAAACCAATGCCGTCACCCAGGTGTTCGGCCCCAACGGCAAACGCCAGAACACCGGGGCGGAGCTGAGTGTGTTCGGCGAACCGCTCAAGGGCGTGCGCCTGCTCGGTGGCGTGATGTACATCGACAGCGACCTGCAGAAAACCACCAACGGCACCTACGACGGCAACCGCGCACCGGCCACGCCCAAGTACAACGTCAACCTCGGCGCCGAATGGGACGTGCCGGCCCTGGAGGGCCTGACCCTGACCAGCCGCGGCATTTATTCCAGCTCGCAGTACCTGGACCAGTCCAACGTCAAGGAAATCGACGCCTGGAACCGTATCGACGTGGGCGCGCGGTATGCATTCAAGGTGGATGACAAACACATCACCCTGCGCGCCAATGTGGAAAACGTCGCCGATAAACGCTACTGGAGTTCGGCGGGCGCCTCGGATGACAGCGAACCGGGGCTGACCTTGTCGACGCCGCGCACGTACCTGCTGTCCGCCACGGTCGACTTCTAGACGCCGATTAAAAATGTGGGAGCTGGCTTGCCTGCGATAGCGGTGTATCAGTGAATCTGTCTGGAACTGACGCACCGCAATCGCAGGCAAGCCCGCTCCCACGCTTGATTTTCAGCGTTAATGAGAATGTTTTTTGATCACGCCGCGCCGATATGGAATAGTACCCGCCGTTTTCCCCAGCCTGTTCAGCCGGGGTGTTTTAACGCCGAGGTACTTGTCATGCGAATGCTGCGCTCCATCCCCACCCTTGCCGCCTGCCTCCTGGCGTTTTCTTCCAGCCTGTTAAGCGCTGCGCCCATCGACCTGAATGACGGCCAGCATGCGGTGCACCTGCCGGATGCGCCGAAGCGCGTGGTGGTGCTGGAGTTCTCCTTTCTCGACAGCCTGGCCGCCGTTGACGTGACGCCGGTCGGCGCCGCCGATGATGGCGATGCCAACCGCGTGTTGCCCCGCGTGCGCCAGGCCATTGGCCAGTGGACGTCGGTGGGCCTGCGCTCGCAGCCGAGCATCGAGGAAATCGCACGGCTCAAGCCGGACCTGATCGTCGCCGACCTCAACCGCCACCAGGCGCTGTACAGCGACCTGGCGAGCATCGCACCGACCCTGTTGCTGCCTTCGCGCGGTGAGGATTACGAGGGCAGCCTCAAATCCGCCGAGCTGATCGGCAAGGCACTGGGTAAAAGCCCGCAGATGCAGGCGCGCATCGCCCAGAACCGCGAAAACCTGAAAAAGATTGCCCGGCAAATCCCCGCCGGCGCCAGCGTGTTGTTCGGCGTCGCCCGGGAAGACAGCTTCTCGGTACACGGCCCGGACTCTTACGCCGGCAGCGTGCTGCGAGCCATCGGCCTGAAAGTCCCCTCGGTTCGCGCCAACGCCGCGCCGACTGAATTCGTGAGCCTGGAGCAACTGCTCGCCCTCGATCCGGGTTGGCTGCTGGTCGGCCATTACCGCCGCCCGAGCATCGTCGACAGCTGGAGCAAGCAGCCGCTGTGGCAAGTACTTGGCGCCGTGCGCAACCACCAGGTGGCGGAAGTCGACGGCGACAGCTGGGCGCGTAATCGCGGGGTATTGGCGTCCGAACAGATCGCCGAAGATGCCCTGGCGATCCTCAAGGGCGGCAAAGCCGTACTGAGCCAGTAACCGTGCAGCGCAGTGTGGCCGCAACCGGCATTGTGCTGCTGGGCGCCTTGTTGTTCTGGTTCTCGTTGTACAGCTGGTCACCGTTCACCATCACCGCGACAGACGCGTGGAACGGCCTGGTTCACCAGGGCAGCGTGGGCGGCAATATGGCTTATATCGTCGCGCAACTGCGTGTACCTCGCGCGCTGTGCGCGGCCTTGGTCGGCGCCTGCCTGGGCCTGGCCGGGGCATTGATGCAAGGCATCACCCGCAACCGCCTGGCATCGCCTTCGTTGTTCGGTGTGACGGCCGGTGCCGCACTGGGGCTCGCGTTGTTCTCCACGGGGTTGGTCGCGCCACCGTTCGCCGGCGGCGCCTTGCTGATGACCTGCCTGGGCGGCGCGCTGGCCTGGATCACGGTGTTCAGCCTGGGGGGCGCCTGGTCGCCGACCACCGCCCAGGGGCGATTGGTATTGGCCGGCGTTGCCGTCGCTGCCTTGTGCGCCGCCTTGACCCGGCTTACGGTGATCCTGGTCGAGGCCCAGGCGCAAAGCGTGCTGAACTGGCTGGCCGGCTCCCTGGCCAACGTCGGCGCGGCGCAGTTGCAACTGCTCTGGCCGTGCACCTTGATCGGCGGCCTGTGGGCGTTGTGGTGTGCGCCGCGCTTGAACTTGATCAACCTCGGCGAAGACGCCGCGCGCTCGTTGGGCGTGGGCATCGCCAGCCTGCGTTTGCAGGTGTTTTTCGCCAGCCTGTTGCTGGTCGGTGCCAGCGTGTGCGCGGTAGGGCCGATTGGTTTTGTCGGGCTGATTGCGCCGAATATCCTGCGCCAGTTTCTCGGCAACGATTACCGCTGGCTGATCCCGCTGAGCGCGGCGTTGGGCGCGGTGATCGTGCTCGGTGCCGACTTGCTCAGCCGCGCCGTCGCGTTCCCGGTAGAAACCCCGGCCGGGGTGGTCACGGCCTTGATCGGTGCACCGTTCTTCCTGTTCCTTGCCAGGCGCGCACTATGACTCGTCCACCCTTGCGCCTGTGGCTGCTGCTCGGCCTATTGCTGCTGGCGAGCTTTGTCAGCCTCAGCGCCGGCACCCTGTGGCTCACCCCCGCAACCGTATTCGAGCGCCTGCTGGCCCATGACGCCCTCGACTTCGAGGTGTGGAACCACCGCCTGCCACGCAGCCTGATCGCGGTCCTCGCAGGCGCAGCGTTCGGCCTGGCCGGGGCGATTGTGCAGGGCGTGATCCGTAACCCGCTGGCCTCGCCGGAAATCCTCGGCGTGACCCAGGGCGCGGGGCTCGCACTGACCGTGGCGATCATCGGCTGGCCGCACCTGCCGATTGCCTGGCTGCCGCTGGTGGCGTGCCTGGGCGGTGCCGGTGGCGCGTTGCTGCTGGCGTTATACAACACCGGCGTGAGTTTTTCCGGGGTGCGCTTTGCGCTGTCGGGTGTGGCGATTGCGGTGACCTTGTCCAGCGTCACCGAGTTTCTGATCCTGTCCCACCCGCTGGATATCAACACCGCCTTGCTCGCGCTCACCGGCAGCCTGTGGAGCCGCAACTGGCACCATGTGGCGCTGGTGCTGCCGTTCCTGGTGCTGATTCCGCTCGGCCTGTGCCTGGCCAAGCCGCTGAACCTGATCGCCCTCGGCGATGAAGCGGCGCACAGCCTGGGCACCGCGCTCAGCCGCACGCGCTGGCTGGCGATGGCCTGCGCGGTGCTGCTCACCAGCCTCGGCGTGGGCGTGATCGGGCCGATCGGCTTTATCGGCCTGGTCGCGCCGCACATGGCGCGGCGGCTGGTGGGCGGGCATCACCAGTACCTGCTGCCGGCCGCAATGCTGATCGGCGCGCTGCTGCTGGTGCTGGCCGACACCCTCGGGCGCACGTTGATCGCGCCCAGCGAAATTCCGGCAGGGGTGCTCACGGCGGTGATCGGCGCGCCGTATTTTCTTTGGTTGCTGGCACGGTTCAAGGGTTGATCACATGAGTATTCTTAAGGCCAGCCAGCTCGATATCGGCTACGGCAATACACGCATCGTGCAGGGCCTGTCGTTCGCGCCACCGGCGGGTAAGGTCACCGCATTGATCGGCCCCAACGGCTGTGGCAAGTCGACGCTGCTCAAGGCGTTCGCGCGCATCCTCAAGCCGACCCAGGGCGAATTGACCCTGGATGGCCAGGCCTACGCCAGCCTGTCCGCGCGCCAATTGGCGCGGCAGGTCGCGTTTTTGCCGCAGGTGTTGCCGGTGCCGGAAGGCGTCAGCGTGCGCCAATTGGTCGCTTATGGCCGCAGCCCGCATAACTCGCTGTGGGGGCGCCTGAGCGGCAGCGACCAGTCCCATGTGACCCAGGCCATGCAGCGCCTGGAACTGGACGACCTGGCCGACCGCGCCCTGGCCGATCTCTCCGGTGGCCAGCGCCAACGCGCCTGGCTGGCCATGGTGTTGGCGCAGAACGCGCCGGTGGTACTGCTCGACGAACCCACCACCTACCTCGACATCAGCCACCAGGTCGAACTGCTCGACCTGATGCGCGAGCTGGCCGCCGAAGGCAAAACCGTGATCACCGTGCTCCACGACATCAACCAGGCCTGCCGCTACGCCGACCACCTGGCGGTGATGCACGCCGGCAAACTGGTGGCCGACGGCACGCCGGGGGAGGTGATCAGTGCCGAACTGATGCGCCAGGTGTTTGATGTGCAGGTGCAGATCATGCAGGAGCCGGTGGCGGGCACGCCGATGTGTCTGGTAGAGAAGAGCACCCGCACTCACATTTTTGATCTCAGTGGGTTTCAACACTCCACACGGCCTTCTTCACCTCAATCGCCTTGGGCAACAAGCGGTTCTGGTAAAACAGATCCGCCGTCGCCTGCTGCGCCTGGATGATTGTGTCGTCAATCGGCAGGATCGGTGAAGGCGGGCGGTTATCCATATAGCGTGCGATCACCTCGCCGGGCAGGCCCATGAAGCCCGTCAGCACGTTCAAACTGTCCTCACGCTGGCTGCGTGTGAGGGCTTCGGCAGCGCTGAGTTCATCCAGCAAGTCGTGGACGAAAGCCCCATTTGCCTGGGCATATTCACGCCGCGCGGTGTATACCGGCCCCGACAGGCCCAGGCCTTCGCCATTCGCCAGCACATGGCTGGGGCTCTGGCTCAGGGCGAGGGACGAGTAGGGTTCCCAGATCGCCCAGGCGTCGACGCTGCCTTGCTCGAACGCCGCGCGCGCATCGGCGGGTGGCAGGTACACCGGCTGGATATCCTTGTAGCTCAGGCCGGCTTTATTCAGCGCGCGCAGGATCAGGTTGTGTGAGCTGGAGCCTTTCTGGAACGCGACTTTCTTGCCTTTCAAGTCCGCCACTGAATGCAGGGGACTGTCGTTGCGCACCAGGATGGTTTCCGCGCTGGGCTTGGGCGGTTCGGCGCCGATGTAGACCAGGTCGGCCCCGGCGGCTTGAGCGAACAGCGGCGGGATATCACCGGTCGAGCCCACGTCCAGCGCGCCGACGTTGAGTGCTTCGAGCATTTGCGGGCCGGCGGGGAATTCGACCCATTTCACCGCCGTCTGTGGGAAGCGCTTTTCCAACAGGCCATGTTCCTTGGCCAACACCAGGGCAATCGAGCCTTTCTGGTAGCCGATGCGCAGGGTGGCGGGGTCCGCCGCCCAGGCGGTCTGGGTCAACAACAGCGTCAACAGCAATGCTGGAATTTTCATGCCGGAACCTCCTTGAAACGATTTTCGGGGCGCGCCAAACCAAGATGCTCGCGCAAGGTAGAGCCACTGTATTCAGTACGAAATAACCCGCGTCGTTGCAGCTCGGGCACCACCCATTGGGCGAAATCTTCCAGGCCACCGGGCAGGTGCGGCACGAGAATGTTGAAGCCATCCGCCGCGCCGTTTTCAAACCAGTTTTGCAACTGATCGGCGATCTGCGCAGGCGTGCCGATCAGGCTGTAATGCCCGCGACCGCCGGCGATGCGTCGGCCCAACTGCGCCAGTGTCAGCTGCTCACGATCCGCCAGCTCACTGAGCAACTGCTGACGTCTGCGCTGCCCGCTGTCGGTCAAGGGCAGCGACGGCAACGGCCCGTCCAGCGGGTAGCCGGACAGGTCGAAATTACCCAGCATGCGCCCCAGCAATGCCACGCCGACTTCCGGCTCGACCAGCGCCTGGAAAGCCTCGAATTTAGCCTGGGCCTCGGCCTCGGTTTGCCCGACCACCACGAACATTCCCGGCATGATCTTCAGCGCGTCCGGCTCACGTACATGGCGGCCCAAACGCCCTTTGAGATCGGCATAAAACGCCTGGGCATTGGCCAGCGAGGTCTGCGCGGTAAACACCACCTCGGCGGTTTGCGCGGCCAGCTCCCGGCCCGCTTCGGAGGAACCGGCCTGCACGATCACCGGCTGGCCCTGGGGCGAACGCGCGACGTTAAGCGGGCCCTTGACCCGGAAGTGCTCACCGACGTGATCCAGCAAATGTCGTTTCGCCGGGTCGTAATAGGTGCCAGTGGCCTTGTCGCGTACGAAAGCATCGTCGTCCCAGCTGTCCCACAGGCCGGTCACCACCTGATGAAACTCCCTGGCGCGGCTGTAGCGTTCGGCATGGCCAAGGTGTTCGTTGCGGCCGAAATTCTGCGCTTCGGCGGCATTGTCCGAGGTCACCAGGTTCCAGCCTGCACGCCCGCCGGACAAATGATCCAGTGAGGCGAATTTGCGCGCCACCTGGTAGGGCTCGTTGTAGCTGGTGGTCGCCGTGGCGATCAGGCCGATATGCTCGGTCACCGCACTCAGTGCCGAGAGCAAGGTCAGCGGCTCAAAATGGTCCGAACGCGCCATTTGGCTGGCGATGTCGCCGGTGGCGGCGGCGATGCTGTCGGCCACGAACAGCGCATCGAACTTCGCCGCTTCGGCCACCCGTGCCAGGTGTTTGTACTGGCTGAAATCCAGCCCGGCGTCTGCCGGCACGTCCGGGTGGCGCCAGGCGGCGACGTGGTGCCCGGTGGCCATCAGAAAGGCGCCGAGTTTCAGTTGACGGCTCATGTTCAGAAATCCTTGCGCAGTTGCACGCCGAAGTAACGTTCATCGTCACGCGGTACGGCGCGGTAGATGTAATTGCCGCCGCTGGCCAGCAGCGGCGAGTAGGACTTGTCGGCGAGGTTCTTCGCCAGCAGCGCCACGCGCCAGCCGTTGGTGTAGTCGGCCAGGGCCACGCTGGCGTTCCAGATGCCATAGGCGCCTTGCTTGGTATCGACGTTCTGGCTGATGTCGTACTGCACTTCGCTCTGCCAGCTGTAGTCGGTGCCCAGCTCAATATCCAGGCCGTTATCCAGCGGGATGCTGTAGTCGGCGCGTACGTAGCTTTTCCAGTCCGGGCTGTAGGGCAGTGGCTTGCCGTTCACGTTGCAGGTTGCCGCAGCACCGGCCGGGCAGGCGAACTCATCGATGCGCGCGCGGGTGTAGGCGAGGGCGCCGGACAGCTTGAGTTGCTGGGTGGCCTGCAAGGCGTAATCCAGCTCGACACCTTCGGTGCTGACGCTGCCGGCGTTGATCAGGCGCGTTACCACCTGGCCGGCGACGCTGTCGAAAAAGTTCGCCTGGTAGTTGTCGTAATCGCTGTGGAACACCGCGAGGTTGGTGGTCAGGCGGTTGTTCCAGGCAGTGGCCTTGATCCCGGCTTCCCAGGTGTTGGAGGTTTCCGGCTTGAGCGCGTCGGTGTCACGCGGCTGCATGTTGAAGAACACGTTGTAGGCCGGGCCCTTGTAGCCACGCGAGTAGGTCAGGTAGCTGGTGACGCTGTCGCTGATGTCGTACTGCACGCCAAGGCGGCCGGACCAGCCGTCCTCGTCCACCGAGCCGGAACTGGACGTGGCCGGCTGAATCCCGCTGACGGTGGTGGCCGAGGTCGATGCACGACGGTGATCGTACTTCAGGTCGTCGTGGGTGTAGCGCAGGCCGGCGATCCCGCGAAAGCGCGAGGTGAAGTTCAGCGTGGTTTCGCCGAACGCCGCGTAGCTGTCGCTGGTGGTGCTGTAGTCGGCGACGCCGCGGTCGGTACGCGTGGTGGTCGTGAGGGTGCGCTGGTAGGTTTCTTCATTCTTGCCATGCATGTAGAACAGGCCGCCAACGTACTCCAGGAATTCGCCTTTGGGCGAGGCCAGGCGCAGTTCCTGGGAGTATTGGTCGAAGGCCAGATCGCCCTTGTCGGCGGTGCCGGGGAAGGCGGCGGTCACCGTGCCGAGGCGGTCGCCGTCCTGGTACTGGGTGTTGTCCCAGCCGCGCCAGGCGGTGATCGAGGTCAGGGTGTAGTCGCCGAGGTTCCAGTCCAGCTGCGCAGACAAGCCCTTGTTGGTGTCTTCCACGTGGCTGCGGGTGTCGGTGTTGATGTCGCGGTTGTCGCTGGACGGCCGCACCGGGTTCAGCGCGTTGGTGAATGCCGGGCTCAGGGACTTGCTGACCACGCCGTTCGGCGCGTCGTCGTGGGACTGCATGTAGTCGGCGATCAGGGTCAGTTTCACGTCGTCATTCGGTGTGAATTCGAGCTTGCCGCGCATGCCATTGTGGTTGTAGCCGTTGACCTCCTGGCCATTGTGCTGGTTGTCGACGTTGCCGTCGTAGCTGCCGAACAGCGTGCTGATCGAGCCCTTGAGCACATCCGGCACCAGGCTGCCGCCGATGCCGAAACGCGTGCGGCTTTCATTGCCGCTGTAGTAGGACTGGTCGATATAACCGTGGGTCTCGGCGGTGGGCGCCTTGCTGGTGATATTCAGCACGCCGGCCGAGGCGTTCTTGCCGAACAGCGTGCCTTGCGGGCCGCGCAGCACTTCGATGCGTTCCAGGTCGAGCAGGTCGAGGGTGGCCTGGCCGGGGCGGGCGTAGACCACGCCGTCAATCACCGTGGCCACGGTCGGCTCGACACCGGGCGAAGTGGAAATGGTGCCCACGCCACGCACGAACAGCGAGGTGTCCTTGTTCGAAGCGCCGGTGCGGAAGTTCAGCGACGGCACTTGCTGCGCGATGCTCGCCACGCCGTTGCGGTTGTCGCGTTCCAATTGCTCGCCGTCCAGAACGGAGACGGCCACCGGGACTTTTTGCAGCGATTCTTCGCGGCGGGTCGCGGTCACCGTCACCGCTTTAAGCGTGGTTTGCGGCTCATCGGCGGCAAAGGTCGGGGCCACGGGAAGGGTGGTCAAGCCGGCAAGGAGGAATAAGTGCGTGTGCTTGTGCATGCTGTGTCCGCTCAAAAGGAATGCCCTGAACCGCTGCGGTTCTTGCGACCGTCAGCGCCTGTGAAACTGTCTTTGGCATTCGCTCGAGCGAGTAGCAGACAACGCGCTTTGTTAGCGCTAACATCGGCATTATTGGTAGGTCTGGTTAGAGCGTCAAATACTAAAAAATTAGTCCTATATTCCTTTTTGGTTTGAGCAGGATCACCCCGTGAGCGAAGACAAACCGCGCAAACGCCGTGGCGCCGGGCGCGTCACCTTGAACACTGTGGCCCGCGAGGCCGGGGTGTCGGCGATCACCGTGTCGCGTTACTTCAACCAGCCGGAACAGGTCTCACCCGAGCGCCGCGAGCGCATTGCCCAGGTGGTGGCCGAGTTGGGTTATGTGCCGAATCTGGTGGCTGGCGGGCTGGCTTCCGCGCGCGGCAGAATCGTGGCCATGGTCATCCCGAATATCTCGGGGCCGATCTTCGCCAACACCCTCCAGGGTTTCAGCGACACCCTCAGCCGTCACGGGTATCAGCTGTTGCTGGCGTCCAGTTATTTCAGCGCCGAGCAGGAAGAAAGTGCGGTGCGCGCCTTTCTCGGCTGGTCGCCGGCGGCGCTGGTGCTGACCAGCCGCTTTCACAGTGTGGGCACCGAAAAGATGATCGCCGACGCCGATATCCCGGTGGTGGAAACCTGGGATTACGTGCCCGAACGCGAGCCGTTGCAGATCGGCTTTTCCCACTATGAAGTCGGCGTCACCGCCGCGCGCTACCTGCACGCCAAGGGCTACCGACGCATTGCTTTCGTGCAGAACAGCGCGGCGGGGGACCTGAGCGCCCGCGAGCGTGGCGAAGGGTTTGCAGCGACCCTGACCGAGCTGGGCGTGCAGCCCTGGGTCTTCGCCCCCGATGCCGACCGTGCCCCCTTTGACGCGGGCAAGCAGGCGATGGAAAGCCTGATGAGCCATGCCACGCCGCCCGACGCGATCTTCTTCGCCAATGACAACCTGGCCGCCGGTGGCTTGCTGGCGGGGCAGCGTGCCGGGTTGAAGATCCCCCAGGACTGCGCGGTGCTCGGTTTCGGCGATTACCCGTTTGCCGAAATGCTGTTGCCGAGCCTGAGCACCATCAAGCCACCTGCGTTGGAAATCGGTGTGCTGGCGGCCACGCGGGTGCTGGAAAGCCTTGGCGTACTGCCGGTGGAGGATGAGGTACAGCGCTTGAACCTGTTGGACTGCCGCCTGATCGAACGCGAAAGCGCCTGAGCTTTATTTGCGGCCCGGGGGCAATTTGGATACGGTGCAAGCCTGCCCACAAGGATGTTCCCATGACCGAACCTGCCCCCAAAACCCGGCGCGCACCCAAGGGTGAAAAACGCCGCGAAGAGCTGCTGGACGCGGCTTTGCAAGTGTTTTCCCTGGAAGGCTACAGCGGCGCCTCCGTGGCGCAGGTGGCGGCGATTGTCGGCATCTCCGTGGCCGGCCTGCTGCATCACTTCCCGAGCAAGATTTCGTTGTTGATGGGCGTGCTGCAACGCCGCGACGAGGTCAACCAACGGATTGCCGATGAAGTGCGCGCCGAGAAGTCGCTGTCCGGGTTACTCGGCAGCCTGCGTGCGATCAATCGCTCGAATGCCACCGCGCCCGGTGTGGTGCGCGCGTTTACGATTTTGAATGCGGAAAGTCTGCTCGATACGCAACCGGCGTGGGCCTGGTTTCAGGAGCGTTATGCGGGGATCCAGCGGCGTTTGCAGGCGCAGTTTGCCGACCTGGTGGCGGCGGGGGAGGTGCGCAGCGACGTGGACATCGCCGGGCTGGTGGAAGAAATCCTGGCCATGATGGATGGCCTGCAGATCCAGTGGCTGCGTTTTCCGGAACAGGTGGACCTGGTGGCGCGCTTCGATACCTACATTGCGCGGGTCGATGCGGCCATCAGAAATCGAGGGTGAAATTCGGCAATCTAAAGTGGGCACGGTCAAATGTGGGAGCTGGCTTGCCTGCGAAGCGGTGGGTCAGCCATCACATGTGCTGACTGACACAACGCTTTCGCGAGCAAGCCCGCTCCCACACTAGACCGCGTCCGGCTTAGTTACCCGCAGCACTGCCTTGGGTCGTGTCATCACTCATGTCATAGCCATCACCGTCGCTGGTGCCGCTGTCCCCTTCATTTTGATGTAGCACACCGCCGGTCTTCACCGTCGATTCACGCAGCGTCGAGTTCAGCGCCGAACGCGGCAGCGGGTTGCTGGTGGTGGTCGACAGTTCCTGGCGGAACGGGTTGACCAGCTTGGCGTTCAGGCGGATGTCCTGGGACGAAGCGCCCACCGACAGGTTGAAGCTGTCGGCATCCACCACCCATTGCTTGCTGGCCACGTCGTAGTAGGCCAGCGAGCGGTCGTTGAGCTCGATGGTCACGCGCTTGCTCTCGCCAGGCTTGAGGAACACTTTCTTGTAGCCCTTGAGCTCCTTGATCGCGCGTTCGACTTTCGGGTTGTTCTGGCCCACGTACAGCTCGGCGACTTCGGCGCCCGCGACCTTGCCGGTGTTGGCCAGGTCGAACGACACCTTGATCGGCGCGCCGGCCACTGCCACGCCAGGGCTGACGCTGATGTTGCTGTAGCCGAAGGTGGTGTACGACAAGCCATAACCGAACGGGTACAGCGGCTTGATGCCCTTCTTCTCGTAACCGCGGTAGCCCAGGAACAGGTCGTCCTTGTAGCTCATCTCGCTCAGGGTTTCCTGATTGTCGAACTTGGGGAAAGTCGCGTAGATCGGGTTGTCTTCGATGTTGCGTTCGATACTGATTGGCAGCTTGGCCGACGGGTTGACCTTGCCCAGCAGGATCTCTGCCAGGGCCTGGCCGCCGTTCTGTCCAGGGTAGAACGCGTGCAGTGCGGCCGGCACCTGGTCGATCCAGTCGCTCATCTTCAAGCCGGTGCCGCCGTGCAGGGTCACCACGGTGTTCGGGTTGACCTTGGCGATACTCTGGATCAGCAGGTTCTGGTATTCCGGCAGGTCGAAGCTGTGGTCGAAGCCTTCGCCTTCGTATTCATTGCTGTTGCCGGCTGCCACCAGTACGGCGTCGTACTGGGCCAGGTCCTGCGGCGCAACCAGCGATGCCCAGCTCATCTGCACGCCAACCAGGCCGCCCATGGTCGAGAGGTAGCCGTTGCGGCGCGAGTATTCGAGCTTGATGTCGACCGGTTTGCCGGCTTCAAGATTGACCTTGGCGAACACCGGGATGGTCGGCGGAATGCTGTTGTTCGGCAGCGGCTTGCCGTCGCCGTTGTCGAGGACTTTCTTGCCGTTGACGTAGAGGCGCACTGCACCGTCGGCGCGGATCTTGAACACCTGTTCGCCGCTGACGGTCGGGGTGATCTGGCCGCTGTAGCGAATCGACGTGGCGGCGGTATCGCCATTCACCGGCAGGCTGTCGGTGGACCAGTCGAGGTTGACGTGGGTGTCGGTGCGGGTGGCAGCCGGGTCACCGGACCAGTTGGTGTTGCTGAAGAACTCGGTCTTCACGCCTTTAGCGCTGTTGCCATTGCTGTCGGCATGGGTCCAGCTCGAGGTGGCCGGGTCCAGCGACAGCCCGTCGATGAAATCGACCTTGGCGCCCGGCGCCAGTTGCTGCAGGCCGCTCAGTTCGCTGATGTAGTTGGCGGCCATCACGTTGGCGCTGCCGAAACCGGTAGGCGGCGCGTACTTGGCCAGGGTGCCGACCACGGCGATGCGCTTGACCTTCTTCGCGTCCAGCGGCAGCAGGCTGTTCTGGTTTTTCAGCAGCACGATGCCTTCGCGCGCGGCATTCAGCGCCGTGCGGTTGCTGGTGGCGCTGTTCATGTTGTGGCTGGTCAGCGGGGCTTTGCTGTCGAATTTGTACAGGTAGATCTGCTTGAGGATGCGGCGAACCTTGTCATCGATGGTCGCGCTGCTCAGCTCGCCACTGTCCAGGTACGGCTTGAGGACGGTGCTGTTCATCTGGTAGCCCATCATGTCCAGGTCGGTGCCGGCCTGTGCGGCAGGCAAGCCGTCGACCACGGCGTTGTAGTCGCTCTGGACGAAGCCCGGATAGCCCCATTCGGTTTTCAGGATGTCGCGCATCAGGTGCTTGTTCTGGCACGCGAACTCGCCGTTCACCTTCTGGAACGCACACATCATCATCGCGACTTTGCTGTTCTTTGAGGCGGACTCGAAAGGCGGCAGGGTCATCTCGCGCAGCACGCGCTCGCTGATGGTTTCGTTGAGGTGGAAGCGGTTGCTTTCCTGGTCATTGGCGGCGAAATGCTTGGCGTTGGCCCACACGCCGCGCGACTGAATCCCGTTGATCACTGCTGGCCCGAGGCTGGCGCCGAGGAACGGGTCTTCACCCGACAAATACTCGAACGCACGGCCGCTGTACGGCATGCGGTACAGGTTCACGCCGGGGCCGGTGACGAACTGATAACCGCCACTTGCGGTGTCATAGCCCAGGGCACGGCCCAGGTCGATGGCGCGGCGCGGGTTCCAGCTGGCTGCCAGGTTCGGCCCGGACGGGTACACCACGCCCTGGGCGTTGCCTTCACTGGTGTAACGCACGCCAACGCCGCCATCGGCGCCGTGGATCTGCGGGATGCCGTACTGGGTCAGCGGCTTGACGTCCCAACCACCGGTGCCGCCGATGTAGGCGAGTTTTTCTTCCATGGTCATCTTCGCCAGGGTTTTGTCCGCGGCCTTTTCTGCGCGGCTTACCCGGCCCTCATCCAGGGCAGGGCTGGTGGCCGCATGCACCTGGGACACGGCCAGTGCCAGCAGGGCAAATGCCGACTGCGCACCGATCATTTTGCGTTTGTTCATGGGTTTCTCCGACAACTGTTTATTGAAAATAGGGCGCCAAAACGCGCGCTTCACACAGCGCGCTCGTCACTTTTTTACGGGCAATAGTCCGCCTTGATCGCAATGTTTAGCCGATGGCTAATTGCAACTACTGGGTGGTTTTCGCAGTATTAAAAGTTTAATAATTGTATTAGTTATTGTTATGAATAGTGTCTAAGTGGTATCACGCGATGGCGTTTTGAACCGCTAAAACGGCATAATTAAGACAATTCTTGCGGTTATAAGTCAAACAAAAGCTAATTTTTGCGTGAAATTAGAAATATTTCATTACGTTTTGGAACTAAGGCTAAACCTACCAGTCGATTGGTTTAAGAAAATATATGGCGGCATGGCGAACTAGTGGCGTTGCTCAGTAGTTCTAAAAGGCCATGTTTTATACAAGCTGTCATACACAACGCTTTGGTGTAGGGTCTTGAGCGAATTCAAGGCGCCACTTGAGCTGTCCGCTGTTTTTGAACTGGAGAATGTTTATGAAAATGTCCCTGTTGGGTGCCGGCCTGGTGTTGGGCGTTGCATTGAGTGGCGCAGCCACGGCCGCTGAATCAACCGACGCCGATGCGACGTCGGGTGCTACCGATTCCACCGTGCTGACCCAGACCCACGACGCCAAGGCGGCGAAAAAGCAGAAAGCCGAAACCACCAAGGGTGGTCGACCGCTGAATGGCAGCCAGACCGCGCCGAAGACCTCGAACTAACTTGGAAGCGCGGTCCCCTGTGGGAGAGGGCTAGCCCCTCCCACAGGGGGTTCCCACATTTCTGTAGAACATTGCCCCTCAGATAGCTACCCATGCACAGTCCCTCAACGCCCATCGATGCCTGCCAGATGCACGTCCCGGATACCGAACAGGTCTGCGCGTGGCTGATGCAGCAGGCCGGGTTGAAAACCGTGGACCTGGAGCGTGCCCGTCGCCTGTCCCAAGAGGGCGGCGAAACAGAATTACTCGGCCTGCTGACCCGCCTGGGGCTGGTCTCCGAAGCCGAACTGGCCCGCGCCTGGGCTGACCTGCTCGGCGCGCCGCTGCTGCTGGCCGACGCCGCGCCTCCATTGCTTGACCCTTTGCCCGCCTTGACCGAGCGCTTCATGCGCCACTACCAGGTGGTGCCCGTGGGCTGGAGCCAGGGCGGCCTGCGCGTGCTGGCGGCGAATCCGTCGCTGGTCTATCCGTTCCAGGCCATGGCCTATGCCTGCGGCGTGCCGGTGTGGCTGGCGGTCGGCCCGCGCAACGAGGTCGAAACCCTGATCGAGCGCTACTACGGGCAGGGCCGCTCGGCCATGGGCACGCTGATCGAAAACCTCGACGAGCAAAGCGGCGCACTGGAAGACATCGAGCACCTCAAGGACATGGCCTCCGAGGCGCCGGTGATTCGCCTGGTCAACCTGATCCTGCAGCGCGCGGTGGAACATCGCGCCTCGGACATCCATATCGAACCCTTCGAAAACCAGCTCAAGGTGCGCTACCGCATCGATGGCGTGCTGCACGAGGCCGAGGCGCCGCCGTCCAGCTCGTCGGCGGCGGTGATTTCGCGGGTGAAAATCATGGCGCGCCTGGACATTGCCGAGCGCCGCTTGCCCCAGGACGGGCGGATCATGCTGCGCATCCAGGGCAAGGAACTCGACCTGCGCGTGTCCACGGTGCCCACCAGCTTTGGCGAATCGGTGGTCATGCGTTTGTTGGACCGGCAGACCGTGCAGTTCGATTTCCAGAGCCTCGGCTTCGACGGCCAGCGCCTGGAAACCTTCCTTGAAGTGCTGGAACGACCCCACGGCATTCTGCTGGTCACCGGGCCTACCGGCTCGGGCAAGACCACCACGCTGTACACCGCGCTGTCACGCCTGAATACCGCCGAGCGCAAGATCATCACCGTGGAAGACCCGGTGGAATATCAGCTGGAAGGCATCAACCAGATTCAGGTCAAACCGGCCATCGGCCTGGACTTTGCCGGCGCGCTGCGCTCCATCGTGCGCCAGGACCCGGACGTGATCATGATCGGTGAGATCCGCGACCTGGAAACCTGCCGCATCGCCATTCAATCGTCGTTGACCGGGCATTTGGTGCTGTCGACTTTGCACACCAACAGTGCGGCGGCGAGTATCACGCGGTTGCTCGACATGGGCGTGGAAAGCTATTTGATCGCGTCCACCGTCAACGGCATTCTGGCCCAGCGCCTGGTGCGCCGCCTTGACCCGGCCACCCGTGAAGCCTTCGAAGCACCGGCGGAATTGATCGCCGAACACGGTCTCGACCGGTTTACCGATGCGCGCCCGATCATGCTCTATCGCCCGCGCGCCAATGCGCCGGGCGGCGGTTACCACGGCCGCAGCGCGATCACCGAATTGCTGGTGATGAATGAAGAGCTGCGCAGCCTGCTGATGCGCCAGGCCGACGCCGCCACCCTCGAAGCTGCCGCCCGCCGTGGCGGCCTGCGCACCTTGCATGAAGAGGGCCTGCGCCAGGCCGTGGCCGGCGTGACCTCGCTCGAAGAAGTGCTGCGCGTGACCCGCGGGGAGGGCACGTGAGCCTGTTCAAATACCGCGCGCTCGACAGCCAGGGCGCCGCGCAAAACGGCACGCTCGATGCCAAGGATCACGACGCCGCTGTCGCGCTGTTGCACAAGCGCGGCCTGCTGGTGCTGCAGGTTGACGTCGCCGGTGCCCAGGGGCTGCGCAACGCCCTTGGCCGTGGCCAATTGAACGGCGCCGCGCTGGTCAGTTTCACCCAGCAACTGGCCACGCTGTTGGGCGCCGGGCAGCCGCTGGAACGTTCGCTGGGCATCCTGCTCAAGCAGCCCGGCCAGCCGCAGACTCGTGCGCTGATCGAGCGTATCCGCGAACAGGTCAAAGCCGGCCAGCCGTTATCCAAAGCGCTGGAAGAAGAGGGCAGCCAATTCTCGCCGCTGTACCTGAGCATGGTGCGCGCGGGCGAGGCGGGCGGCGCCCTGGAAAACACCCTGCGCCAGCTCAGTGACTACCTGGAGCGCAGCCAATTACTGCGCGGCGAAGTGATCAACGCGCTGATCTACCCGGCGTTTCTGGTGGTCGGTGTGCTCGGCTCGCTGGCGCTGCTGCTGGCCTATGTGGTGCCGCAGTTTGTGCCCATTTTCAAAGACCTCGGTGTGCCCATCCCGCTGATCACCGAAGTGATCCTCGGGCTCGGCCAGTTTCTAGGGGCTTACGGCCTGGCAGTGTTTGCCGGGTTGATCGTAATGATCTGGACGCTCGCCGCACGCCTGCGCGACCCCCAGCGCCGTGAACGCTATGACCGGCGCGTGCTCGGCATCCGCGTGATCGGCCCGCTGCTGCAGCGCGTCGAAGCGGCGCGGTTGACCCGCACCCTCGGCACCTTGCTCAGTAACGGCGTGGCGCTGCTGCAAGCCTTGGTGATCGCCCGGCAGGTCTGCACCAACCGTGCGCTGCAAGCGCAAGTCGCCCAGGCCGCCGAGTCCGTCAAGGGCGGCGGCACCCTCGCCAGTGCCTTCGGCGCGCAACCGCTGCTGCCCGACCTGGCGCTGCAAATGATTGAAGTCGGCGAACAGGCCGGCGAACTCGACAGCATGCTGCTCAAGGTCGCCGACGTGTTCGACGTCGAGGCCAAGCGCGGCATCGACCGCCTGCTCGCCGCGCTGGTGCCGTCGCTGACCGTGGTCATGGCGGTGCTGGTGGCGGTGATCATGCTCGCGATCATGCTGCCGCTGATGAGCCTGACCAGCAATATATGAACCCTCAAGGACCCTTACCCATGCGCCATACCCGCTTCAAGCCCGCCCGCCGCCAGGGCGGTTTTACCCTGCTGGAAATGCTCGCCGTGATCGTGCTGCTGGGCATCGTCGCGACCATCGTGGTACGCCAGGTCGGCGGCAACGTCGACAAGGGCAAGTACGGCGCGGGCAAGGCGCAACTGGCCAGCCTGAGCATGAAAGTCGAAAGCTACGGCCTGGACGTCGGCTCGCCGCCCAAGTCCCTGCAGCAACTGGTCGACAAGCCGGGCAACACCGCGGGCTGGGCCGGGCCGTATGCCAAGCCGTCGGACCTCAAAGACCCGTTCGGCCATGCCTTCGGCTATCGCTTCCCCGGCGAGCACGGCGCGTTTGACCTGATTTTCTACGGTCAGGACGGCCAACCCGGCGGCGAAGGCTACAGCGCCGACCTGGGCAACTGGGAATAACCGCTGACCATGGCCAACGCCCAACGTGGTTTTACCTTGCTGGAAATGCTGGTGGTGATCGTCTTGATCAGCATCGCGGCCGGCTTGGTGGGTTTTGGCCTGCAACAAGGCTTGCGTTCGGCCAAGGAGCGTCAAGTGGTCGGGCAAATGGTCGAGGCGCTGCGCAGCACGCGGGCGCGGGCGATTGTCAGCGGCACCACGCAAAGCACGTTGTTCGACTTGCGTAGCCTGAGCTTCCAGGCCCCGGGCCGCCCGAAAAAGCATTGGCCGGCCGACCTGCAAGTCACCCTGCACACCGCCGAACACGCAGGCTCGGCGGTGGAGTTCTACCCCGACGGCAGTTCCACCGGCGGTAACCTGTTGTTGGCCAATGGCAGCCGGCGCTGGCGCATCGATATCGGCTGGCTGACCGGCAGCGTGCAGTCCAGGGCGCTGCCATGAAACAGCAAGCCGGTTTTACCCTGCTGGAAATGCTCGCCGCGCTCACGCTTATGGCGATCTGCAGCACGGTGCTGCTGGTCGCCTTCGGCCAGAGCGCGCGCTCGCTGTTGCAAGTCGCCCACAGCGACCGCCTGAGCCATGCCGCCGTGAGCGTGATGGACCAGGAAGCGGCCGGCCCTCTGGCCAATGGCGTGCGCCAGGGCGAATTGGACGGCATCGCCTGGCAACTGCGCATCGCCCAGCAGCCAACCCGCATCGGCCAGCCGCACTTGTTTCGCCTCGACCTGACGGTCAGCGAAGGCCCGCGCCACGCCAGTTTCAGTACCTTGAAACTGCGTGCGGCAGGGGCCGGGTTGTGAAGCGCCGCCAGCAGGGTTTTACGCTGCTCGAAATCATGATCGTGCTGAGCCTGCTCGGCGTGTTGCTGACCCTGGTCGGTGGCGCGCTGCTGGGGGCCAATCGCGCGGTGCTCAAGGCGCAGCGCTACACGGTCAGCCTCGACGAAATGCGTGCCGCGCAGCAGTTTTTGCGCACGTCCATCAGCGAAGCGCTGCCCCTGGACGTGACCGAGGACGACAGCCAGACCGACGGTTTTTTCGCCGGCAGCCCGCAGCGCATGCAGTTTGTCGCGACCCTGCCCGGCGTGCTCGGTGGCGGGATTCAGCGCTTCACCCTGCAGTTGACCGGCGCCGAGGCGCAGCGCGATTTGCAGGTGGCGTTCGCGCGGTTCGAGTCCGAGGCGCAGGTCAGCGTACCGGCGTCGCGCAGTGAGCCGCAGGTGTTGTTGAAAGGTGTCGAAGACCTGCAATTCAGCTATCGCGGCGTGTCGCCCAAGGGCCAGGCCACCGGCTGGATCAGTGAGTGGCCGTGGACCAAGCGCTTGCCCTCGGCGGTGCGGATTGCGGCGCGGGTCAACGGCCCGGTGCCGTGGGTCACCCAGGTGGTGGCCCTGCGGTTGAACCTGTCGGGCGGGGGCCCTGAATGATCCGGCATCAGCGCGGTGTCGCGCTGCTGCTGGTGCTGTGGGTGTTGGCGTTGCTCAGCCTGCTGCTCGGCGGCCTGGCCGGCTGGGTGCAACTGGAAACCCGCCAGGCAGCGTGGCACCGCCAGCACACCCAGGCGGTGCTGGCCGCCGAGGCGGGCGTGGCGCTGGCGATGCAGGGCCTGGCCGACCCGTTGCAGCGCAAGCAGTGGATCGCCGATGGGCGTGAAATCCCATTGGTGTTCGACGATGCGCAGCTGCACGTCAGCCTGCGCAGTGAGCGTGGCAAGTTGTACTTGAACAGCGCCGAGGTCGGCGATTTCGCGCGGCTGGCCCTGGCCTGCGGCGCGACCCAGGCCCAGGCCAGCCAACTTGCCAAGGACCTGGAGGTACGACGCAACCAGGGCCTGGCGCCGTTTCGGGTCATAGAAGAAGTGCGGCAACTGCCCGGCATGACCCAGGCGCTTTACAGCGCGCTGGTGCCCGAGGTCAGCCTGTGGAGTGGCCTGGACCGGCCCGATCCGGCCTTCGCCAGCGCGCTGATGCGCCGCGCCCTGAACCTGCCGCACCTGAGTGCGGTGGGCGCCGACCCCGGTGATGTGCTGGTGATCGACAGCCGCGCGCAGCGCCCCGGCGGCTACGACGCCCAGTTGCAAGCCACCGTGTTATTGAGCCCCGCGCAAGGCAGCGCACAACCTTATCGAGTCTTACGTTGGCAAGAATGAACGAACACTTATCCGCACGGCTGCAGCTGCTGACGGAGCCCATCACCCAGCGCTGGCGCGGCAGCCTGCTGCAAATGGGCTGGCGCCTGTGGCTCAAGGAGCTGCGCGGCTGCCTGCCGGCTTGGCTGTCGCTGCAGGACATCCCCGAGCATGTCTACCCATGGCCGCTGACCGCGCCCGTGCCGCCCGTGGCCGGCGAGGCACGCCAGGTGCTGCTGCTGGCGCCCTCGGCGGTGCTGGTGCAAGCCTTGCAACTCCCCCCGGCGGCGGCGCGTAACCTGGCGACGGTGGTGGGCTATGAACTGGACCGCTTTACCCCGTTCGATGCCGCCCAGCTGTACTTTGTCGCGCGCCAGGAACGGCGCACGCCGACCCACGTGCACGTGACGCTGGTGGCGATCCTGCGCGAGCGCCTCGACCAGATCCTCACTGAGTGCGCCGCCCTCGGCTTGCAGCCCCACGCGGTGGATGTGGCGGACGCGGCGGGCGTCCCGATGGGCATCGACCTGCTGCCGGTGCCGCTGCGCCCGCGCCAGCGCGCGGCGGGCAAAGGCCTGCAACGCAGCTTGCCGTGGCTGTGCGGCGCCTTACTGATTGCCGCCATGCTGCTGTGGCTCAACGACCGCCAGCGCGTGCTCGACAGCATGCAGCAAAGCGTGCGCGCGCAAAAAGCCCAGGTCGCCGAGGTCCAGGCCCTGCGCCAGCAACTGCTGAATACCCGGGGTGCTGCGCAGTACCTGATCCGCCGCAAGACCGCGCAGCCGCCGCTGGCCGGGCTGCTCAACGAGCTGACCGCCTGCCTGCCGTCCGACACCTGGATCGACCTGTTGGAAGTCAAC
>NZ_UTBG01000004.1 GCF_900580675.1 Pseudomonas viridiflava | reverse complement strand
GCTTTCGGGTCGGCGAAGGCGTAACCTTCGCGCGCTGCGCGGCGGGCATAGATGTCGAGCAGCTCGGCAGCCACGTCGCGGACTTGCTCGGCGGCCTTGCGCTTGGCCTTCTGCCAGGTCTCGGAGCCCAGGCGGTGCAACGGCGCCAGGGCGTCGTCGCTGCCGGTGTAGCGCGCGATCAGGTGCAGGCTGGCGACCGGCACGTAGAGTTTGGCGCCCTCGGCGTATTCCATGGTGAGGAATTCCGCGGCCTGGTTGTCGATTTCCAGGGTCTGCAGGCCCAGGTAGCGGCCGACGCCGTGGTCGATATGCACCACCGGCGCGCCTTCGCGCAGCTCGGTGAGGTTCTTGATCACCGCGTCGTTGTTGGCGTCGGCGCGTTTTTCACGGCGACGGCGCTGCATCACACGTTGACCGAACAGCGGGCTTTCGGCGATCAGCGCCAGGGCCGGGTCCTCCAGCAGCAGGCCTTCGTCGAGCGGCGCGATGGTGATCGCCAGGCGCTCTTTGCTCGCGACGAAATCCGGCCAGCTGTCGACGGTTTTCGGGCGCAGCTTCAGGCGTTCCAGCAGCTCCAGCAGCACTTCGCGGCGACCGGCGGATTCGGCGGTGAACAGCACGCGGCCGGAGAAGTCACCGAGGAAATTCGATAACGCCTCCAGCGGCTGTGTGGCCTTGGCCTGGATCGACAAGTCCGGCAGCGTCGCCGCCGGGAAACGCTCGCGGCCACTGCCGGCATCCACGTCCTGTTGGCTGGCGACCACGCGCGGCCAGTTTTTCAGGCGGGCGAAGCAGTCTTCCACCGGCAGGAACAGTTCGGCAGGCGGCAATAAAGGCCGTGAGGGATCGACGCGGCGCTCTTCATAGCGGTTGCGCACGTCGTTCCAGAAGTTCTCCGCCGCCTGCTCGATGCCCGGCAGCGAGAACACCTGAGTGTCCTGCGGCAGGTAATCGAACAGGGTCGAGGTTTCGTCGAAGAACAACGGCAGGTAGTACTCGATGCCGGCCGGTGTAATCCCGCTGCTCAAATCCTGGAAGATCGGGCAGCGGCGGAAGTCGACGTCGAAGCGTTCGCGAAAGCGTGCCTTGAAGCGCGTGACCGCGTCTTTTTGCAGCGGGAACTCCCGCGCCGGCAGCAGCTTGATCGACTCGACCTTATCGATGGAACGCTGGTTGTCCGGGTCGAACGTGCGCAGGGTCTCGATTTCGTCATCGAACAAATCGATGCGGTACGGCAATTTGCTGCCCATCGGGAACAGGTCGATCAGCGCGCCGCGCACCGCGAATTCGCCGTGCTCGTACACCGTGTCGACGCAGCGGTAGCCGCTGGCTTCGAGGCGCGTGCGCATCTGTTCCACGTCGAGCTTCTGGCCGACGTCCAGCACCAGGCTGCTGCCCAGCAGGAACTTGGTCGGTGCCAGGCGGTGCAGGGCCGTGGTGATCGGCACCACCAGCACGCCGTGCGCCAGTTCCGGCAGGCGGTACAGGCTGGCGATGCGCTGGGAGATGATGTCCTGGTGCGGCGAGAACAGATCGTAGGGCAGGGTTTCCCAGTCCGGGAAATGCAGCACCGGCAAATCGGGGGCGAAGAAGCTCAGCTCCTGCTCCAGCCGCTCGGCGCTTTGGCTGTCGGCGGTGAGCAGCAGGGTAAAGCGCTTGGCTGCGCTGGCAGCCTCGGCAATGGCCAGGCTCAGGGCGGCACCGGGCAGGTTGCCCCAGTGCTGTTTACCTGCCGCGGCAGGGAGAAGCGGTAGACGCAGAACGGGCACGGAAGGTTGAGCTCCAAGCGTTGCGACAAAGTCGGTAATTGTAGCGGCCCGAGGTGCCGCCTGTCAGTTGCTGACTGAGCCTATTACGGTTTGTAGGAAATGTAGTGGCTAAGACAAACAATGGGGTGTTTTGACTCAATATGTAGTGCCAAAAAGCCCGAGGTTTTCGGAGGGTTACGGACAAGTCAGCGCTGACGCTCAACTAGTGGCCTTCTGGAACCCGCGTATTTACTGGGCTGCAGCGCGGTGTGATTTTTTCGCAAGCGGTTTTTGTTGCCTGGCGCGCATTGCTCCGAGGGCGGTCGGGCGGCATAATGTAGCCCCTTTTTTCTGCCCCTACATGTGGAAGGTTCCCGTGACTCAGAAGCCCGACCAGTGTCTTGGTGAATGGATCGACCGTGAAGCGCTCGCTGAAGCGATGATTCCGCTTATCGGTCAGCTGTACCGCAATAACAATGTGGTGAGCTCGATCTATGGCCGCAGCCTGATCAACCAGTCTGTCATCGCGATTCTCAAAGCCCACCGCTTTGCGCGTCACCGTTCCGCCGACGACAGCGAACTCTCCGTCCACGAAACATTCCCGCTGCTTAAAGCCATGAGCGAGCTCAAGCTCGGCGCCGCCTCCGTGGACCTGGGCAAGCTGGCCTACAAATTCCGCAAAGAAGGCGCCGGCCGCAGCGCCGAGCAGTTCGTGCGTGAAGAAATGGCCGATGTGGTTGGCCAGCAAAACGCCGCAGCCCGCAAAGGCACCGACGTTGTGCTGTACGGCTTCGGTCGTATCGGCCGCCTGCTGGCGCGCATCCTGATCGAAAAAACCGGCGGCGGCGACGGCCTGCGCCTGCGTGCCATCGTGGTGCGCAAGGGCGCCGAGAACGACCTGACCAAGCGCGCCAGCCTGCTGCGCCGCGATTCGGTACACGGTCCGTTCAACGGCACCATCGTCATCGACGAAGAAAACAGCACCATCACCGCCAACGGTAACCTGATCCAGGTGATCTACGCGAAGAACCCGTCCGAGGTGGATTACACCCAGTACGGTATCAAGGACGCCCTGCTGGTGGACAACACCGGTGTGTGGCGCGACGCCGAGGGCCTGGGCCAACACCTGGCCTGCCCGGGTATCGACCGCGTTGTCCTGACCGCGCCTGGCAAAGGCAAGCTGAAGAACATCGTGCACGGCATCAACCACGGCGAAATCACCGCTGACGACAAGATCGTGTCCGCCGCTTCCTGCACCACCAACGCCATCGTGCCGGTGCTCAAAGCGGTGAATGACAAGTTCGGCATCGTTAACGGTCACGTCGAGACGGTTCACTCGTACACCAACGACCAGAACCTGATCGACAACTTCCACAAGGGCGACCGCCGTGGCCGCAGCGCCGCGTTGAACATGGTGATCACCGAGACCGGCGCTGCCACCGCTGCTGCCAAGGCCCTGCCTGAGCTGGCCGGCAAGCTGACCGGTAACGCGATCCGCGTTCCGACGCCAAACGTGTCGATGGCCATTCTCAACCTCAACCTTGAGAAAGCCGCCACCCGTGAAGAGATGAACGAGTACCTGCGCTACATGGCGTTGCACTCCGATCTGCACAAGCAAATCGACTACGTCAATTCGCAGGAAGTGGTGTCCACCGACTTCGTTGGCTCGCGCCACGCAGGCGTTGTGGATGCTGAAGCGACCATCAGCCAGGACAACCGCGTTGTGCTGTACGTGTGGTACGACAACGAGTTCGGCTACAGCTGCCAGGTGGTTCGCGTGATGGAAGACATGGCCGGGGTCAACCCGCCTGCATTCCCGCGCTAAGCCTTCGCGCTGAATGAAAAAGCCCCGACTGGTTCGGGGCTTTTTTATGGCTGGGGTTTTAGGGTGTCGGGGAGGGGGTCATCGCAGGCAAGCCAGCTCCCACCTTTTGATTTGTGGACATATCCCGATGTGTGCGGGCTTGCTCGCGAAGGCGATAGTCGAGCCACCTCAATTAAGCAGTTTGTCGCGCAATTCATCGGACAAGCCCTTGGGCGCCAACCAGATCCCCAGGTAAGCCCTGGCCAGCGCGTCATCGCGACTGCTGAACACCACCTCGCCATTGATCTCCAGGTTCAAACCCCGGCCCGGACGAAAATCCAGGGCGTAACGATCGCCGCTGCGGATGTTGCGAAAGCGCGCATGCAGTTTTTCAATCTCGGGTTTCAAGCGCGCGCTGGCCTGCTGGCGCTCCAGGGTGGCCGTGGCGGCCTTGATCACATCGTTGCGGTCGATGTCGCGAAAGTAATACAACGCCAGGCGCAGCGCCTTCTGCTGATCCCACGCTTGCCTGGCGCTCGAACCCTGAGGGGTATACAACGCAGCTGCGTACACATCGGCCCAGAGGTAGGTGAGCACCGCCTGGTTTTTCAACGCCAGTTCATGGGCTTGCGCCGGGAAATCGACTTGGCGTAGCCGGTCCGCCTCATTCGCTTGGGCAGCCACCGCAAAAATCAACATTAAACAGAAAACCACATGCCGCATAATGGCTCGTCCTGCAAAGGTGCGTGTCAGCAGTGTAATGCCAGTTTACTGTTCCTGTAGTAAAGGCAAAACTGGCCTACGACGCGACCAAGGGTTAATGTGCGCGGCATTGAGCCTTATATAGACTGTGCCCCGGTTCACACACTTGAGCCAAATTGTCCTTCATGCCCGCTGGCCGCGGCATGATTTAGCCAGGCGTCCAACCGTGCGCCTGGCCTGTTCTGAGGAGTACGCATGGCTGTCTACAACTACGACGTGGTGGTACTGGGTTCCGGCCCGGCTGGAGAAGGTGCGGCAATGAACGCCGCCAAAGCGGGGCGCAAGGTGGCGATGGTCGATAGCCGTCGCCAGGTCGGCGGTAACTGCACCCACCTGGGTACCATCCCGTCCAAGGCGTTGCGTCACTCCGTGCGCCAGATCATGCAATTCAACACCAACCCGATGTTCCGGGCGATCGGTGAGCCGCGCTGGTTCTCGTTCCCGGACGTGCTGAAAAGCGCCGAAAAAGTTATTTCCAAACAAGTCGCGTCGCGCACCGGTTACTACGCCCGTAACCGTGTCGACCTGTTCTTCGGCACCGGCAGTTTTGCCGACGAGCAAACCGTCGAAGTGGTCTGCGCCAATGGCGTGGTCGAGAAGCTGGTGGCCAAGCACATCATCATCGCCACCGGTTCGCGCCCGTATCGCCCGGCCGATATCGATTTCCACCACCCGCGTATCTACGATAGCGACACCATCCTCAGCCTGGGCCATACCCCGCGCAAACTGATCATCTATGGCGCCGGCGTGATCGGCTGTGAATACGCCTCGATCTTCAGCGGCCTGGGTGTACTGGTGGAGCTGGTGGACAACCGTGACCAGCTGCTGAGCTTCCTCGACTCGGAAATTTCCCAGGCGTTGAGCTACCACTTCAGCAACAACAACATCACTGTGCGCCACAACGAAGAGTACGAGCGGGTCGAAGGCCTGGACAACGGGGTGATCCTGCACCTGAAATCCGGCAAGAAGATCAAGGCCGACGCCTTGCTGTGGTGCAATGGCCGTACCGGCAACACCGACAAGCTGGGCATGGAAAACATCGGGGTCAAGGTCAACAGCCGTGGCCAGATCGAAGTGGACGAGAACTATCGCACCTGCGTGACCAACATCTATGGTGCCGGTGACGTGATCGGCTGGCCAAGCCTGGCCAGTGCCGCGCATGACCAGGGCCGCTCGGCCGCCGGCAGCATCGTCGACAACGGCAGCTGGCGTTATGTGAACGACGTGCCGACCGGTATCTACACGATTCCGGAGATCAGCTCGATCGGCAAGAACGAACACGAACTGACCAAGGCCAAGGTGCCTTATGAAGTGGGCAAGGCGTTCTTCAAGAGCATGGCGCGTGCGCAGATTGCCGGTGAGCCGCAAGGCATGCTGAAGATTCTGTTCCACCGCGAGACGCTTGAAGTCCTCGGCGTGCATTGCTTCGGCTACCAGGCTTCGGAAATCGTGCACATCGGCCAGGCGATCATGAACCAGCCGGGTGAGCAAAATACCCTCAAGTATTTTGTGAACACCACGTTCAACTACCCGACCATGGCGGAAGCCTATCGGGTAGCGGCCTACGACGGCCTCAACCGGCTTTTTTGAGCGGCTCCGGCCGGTGGCCTGAGCCGGCCGGGGAGACCGATTTCAGTAATTCTCGAGGGTGGCAGTGGCCAAACCGGGAAAGTCTGTAATCAGGCTATCTACGCCGAAGTCGGCGAGCCTGCGCATCAGCGCGGGTTCGTTGACTGTCCACACCGACACGTGCAAACCCTGGCGCTGGGCTTTTTCCAGACGCTCGGGGGTGCACAACGTCCAGTTCAACGCCAAATACTCACAGCCATAGTTCTGCGCGACCTTCAACGGGTCGAGCCAGGCGTATTCGGCCACCAGGCCGCGCGACAGGTCCGGCGTCAGTTCAATTGCCGCTTTCAACACTTCCCGCGAACTTGAGGTCACGGTGACCTTGTCCATCAGGCCAAACCGCACAGCCATCTCGCGGATGGCCAGTACGGTGGTCGCGGCGCGCGTGCGCGAAGCGCTTTTGACTTCCAGTTGCCAGTGATCGAAGTCGCATTGCTCGAACAATTCTTCCAGGCGCGGGATCGGGCACGCCTTGATCCAGCCCGGGCCGCCTTTGCGCGCGTCCATCTTCACCAGGTCCGCCGCCGAGTACTCGACGACCTTGCCGCGCCGGTCGGCGGTGCGTTTCAGGGTCGGGTCATGGATGACCATCAGCTCGCCGTCCATGGACAGGTGCAAATCCAGTTCGCAACGGCGTACACCGTGCTTGAGGCATTCCTGGAAGCTGGTCAGGGTGTTTTCCGGTGCTTCGCCTTTGGCACCGCGGTGGCCGTAAATCAGGGTCACAGTTGCTCCTTTGCGCCAGGTCGGCTGGCGGGATGAATACGATTCAGATGTCTTGGGCGTCGCTCTGTTCACGCGCCAGGCGCCGTTCCTGAGCTTGTTTCTGCAGGATGTAGCGCGCCAGCAGTTGGCGTTGCGCGTCGGTCATGGACTCGAACTCCGTGCCCACGTCAAAAGCTGTACCTTTGGGATCGCAATGAGTGACCCGGGCCCGCAGCAGCAGGCCGAGCGCCTGGGGCATCAGCACCAGCTTGACCGCCAGGTGTGCGCCGGGTGCCAGAGGGGTAGGGTGCTGGAAGTCGATGCCGCCTTCGGAAATGATCACTGGCTGCGGGGCGCCGACTTCATCGCTCATGCTTTGCGCCATGATCTGGCTGAGCAGATCCAGGCGTTTGTTCTGGACTCTGAGGAAGGCGGCGAGGGTGCGATCCTTCTCGCTGAGCTGGCGCAACAGGTGCTGGGCTTCGAATTCGCTCAGGTGCAGTTCACTGAGCAGATTGAACAGCGGGGAATCATCCAGCAATACTTCTTTGCTCGCCGCTTCGGGGGCAGACAGGCTTTTGATTTGAAGTGCGATCATGTCGTCGATACGGTAGTATTCGCGGCGCTCTTCTTCATCTAATGTCGACATGGCGAACCCCAGGTAACGGTAATGGTCTGAGTGTAAAGCTGCTTACCAGACCCCGCCACCGGGACGTCTTCTTTTCCTCCGAACAAGCCCCGACATGTTCAGACCTCTCTTCGTATTTATCGGCACGCGTTATACCCGTGCAAAGCGCCGCAATCATTTTGTGTCGTTCATTTCCTTGACCTCGATGATCGGGCTCGCCTTGGGCGTGGTCGTGATGATCGTGGTGTTGTCGGTGATGAACGGCTTCGATCATGAGATGCGCACCCGCGTGCTCGGCATGGTGCCCCACGCGACCATCGAGGCCGATGCGCCGATCAGCGACTGGCAAAGTCTGGCCGACAAGGTCAAGCAGAACCCCAAGGTGCTGGCCGTTGCGCCATTTACCCAGATGCAGGGCTTGCTGACCCACGACGGCAAGGTGCAGAAAATTCTGCTGAATGCCATCGACCCTGTGCAGGAGCGCAAGGTCTCGATCATCGACAAGTTCATGCTGCAGGGCAAGCTGGATGACCTGGCGCCCGGCAGCTTCGGCATCGTGATCGGTGACAAGGCCGCGGCCAAGCTGGGCGTGGGCATCGGCGACAAGCTGACCTTCGTCGCCCCGGAAGTCACCGTGACCCCGGCCGGCATGTTCCCGCGCATGAAGCGCTTCACCGTGGTCGGCACCTTCCACGTGGGTGCCGGCGAGATCGACGGCTACCTCGGCCTGACCAACCTCACCGACCTGGCCCGCCTGCATCGCTGGCAGCCGGATCAGGTGCAGGGCCTGCGCCTGAAGTTCAACGACCTGTTCGACGCACCGCGCGGCGCCTGGGAAATCGCCCAGCACCTGGGTGAGTCCCAGTACTACGCCCGCGACTGGACCCGCACCCACGGCAACCTGTACCAGGCCATCCGCATGGAAAAAGCCATGATCGGCCTGCTGTTGCTGCTGATCGTTGCCGTCGCAGCGTTCAACATCATCTCCACCTTGGTGATGGTGGTGAACGACAAGAAGGGCGACATCGCGATCCTGCGGACCCTGGGCGCCACGCCGGGGCAGATCATGGCGATCTTCATGGTGCAGGGCACCGTGATCGGCGTGGTCGGCACCTTGATCGGCACCGCCGTCGGCATCCTCGCCGCACTGAACGTCAGTGCCGCGATTGCCGGCCTTGAGGTGTTGATCGGCCATAAATTCTTGAACTCCGACGTTTACTTCATCGACTACTTGCCGTCCCAGGTGCAGAGCCATGACGTGTTGATGGTAGGCGCTGCCGCGTTGGTCCTGAGTTTCCTTGCCACCCTGTATCCAGCCTGGCGCGCGGCACGTACCCAGCCAGCACAGGCCTTACGTTATGAGTGAATCGGGCATGAGTGAAAAAGCAATCCTGAGCTGCCGCAACCTGGGCAAATCCTACGAGGAAGGCCCTGAATCGGTTGTGGTGCTGTCCAACCTGCAACTTGAGCTGCATCCCGGCGAGCGCGTGGCGATCGTCGGCAGTTCCGGTTCCGGTAAAAGCACCTTGCTCAACCTGTTGGGCGGCCTCGATACGCCGTCCCAGGGCAGCGTGTGGCTGGCGGGCGAAGAGCTGTCGGCCCTTGGTGAGAAGGCCCGCGGCCAGCTGCGTAACCGCTCGTTGGGTTTTGTGTACCAGTTCCATCACCTGTTGCCGGAGTTCACCGCCCTGGAAAACGTGTGCATGCCGCTGCTGATCGGCAAGACTGCGATCCCGGAAGCCCGCCAGCGCGCCAAAGCCTTGCTCGAGCGTGTCGGCCTGGGCCACCGCCTGGAGCACAAGCCGGCCGAACTGTCTGGTGGTGAGCGCCAGCGTGTGGCCATCGCCCGCGCCCTGGTGAACAACCCAGGCCTGGTGATGCTTGACGAGCCGACTGGCAACCTCGACTCCCACACCGCCCAGGGCATCAAGGACTTGATGCTGGAACTGAGCACCCAGATGCGCACCGCGTTCCTGGTGGTGACCCATGACATGAGCATGGCCCGCCAGATGGACCGTGTGTTGCACCTGCAGGAAGGTCATCTGGTCGCCATCTGACCTGTTACAAGCCCGGTGCATGGCGCCGGGTTTTTCATTTTTTCAACGGTGCCCGCGAATGTTCAGACCGTTATCGATTTTCATCGGCACGCGCTATACCCGCGCCAAGCGCCGCAACCGTTTTGTTTCGTTTATCTCGATGACCTCGATGATCGGCCTCGCCCTGGGCGTGCTGGCGATGATCGTGGTGTTGTCGGTGATGAACGGCTTTCAGCGCGAAATGAGCTCGCGCATTCTTGGCATGGTGCCCCACGCCACCATCGTCGGCGTCAACCCGATTGATGATTGGCAGCCGGTTGCCGCGGCGGCGATGAAAAACCCGCAAGTGACCGCTGCCGTACCCTTCACGCAGATGGACGGCATGTTCTCCTACAAGGGCGCGATGCAGCCGATCGAGATCAGCGGCATTGACCCGGCGCAGGAAGGCAAGGTGTCGATCGTGGCCCAGCATATCGTGCGCGGCAAACTGGAAGACCTCAAACCGGGTGAGTTCGGCGTGGTGGTCGGAGAAATCACCGCGCGGCGTTTTCGCCTGAATGTCGGCGACAAGCTGACCCTGATCGTGCCTGAAATCAGCAGCGCGCCGGGTGGCATCACCCCGCGCATGCAGCGTTTGAACGTGGTCGGGATTTTCAAGGTCGGCGCCGAGCTGGATGGCTCCATGGCCATGATCCACATGGCTGACGCTGCAGAGATCCAGCATTGGCAGCCGAACCAGGTGCAAAGTGTGCGCCTGGCGGTGAAAGACCTGTACGCAGCGCCGAAGGTTTCGTCGGACATCGCCGCCAGCCTGGGCACGGCCTACAAGCCTGACGACTGGACCCACACCCAGGGCAGCCTGTTCAGCGCGATGAAAATGGAAAAGACCATGATCGGCCTGTTGTTGCTGATGATCGTCGCGGTGGCTGCGTTCAACATCATCGCCACGCTGATCATGGTGGTGAACGACAAGGGCGCGGACATTGCGATTCTGCGCACCATCGGCGCCACGCCCCGGCAGATCATGGCGATTTTCATGGTGCAGGGCACGGTGATCGGGGTTGTCGGCACCTTGATCGGCGGCGTGCTGGGCGTGATCGCGGCGCTGAACGTGAGTGAATTGGTGGGCTGGGTGGAGCGGGTGACCGGGCAGCACATCTTCAGTTCGGACGTGTATTTCGTCAGCAACCTGCCTTCGGAGCTGCAAGGCGGTGATGTATTGCTGATCTGCTCGGCCGGGTTTGTGCTGAGCTTTTTGGCGACGATCTACCCGGCGTATCGCGCGGCGAAGATTGAGCCGGCGCATGCCCTCAGGTATTCGTAAGGTCTGAGACCGCTATCGCAAGCAAGCCAGCTCCCACATTTGAATGTGTTCACAGCTCAGAATGTGGGAGCTTGCCTGCGATAGGGCCGGCCCTGCTTGCATCAAGTGACCTTGGGCAACTCAATCACAAACCTGGTCCAGCCCACTCCAGACTCACAATAAATCCTGCCCCCGTGCGCCCGCACAATCGACTGGGTAATCGCCAGCCCAAGCCCCGCATGCTCGCTGCTGCCTTCATGGCGCGCCGGATCAGCCCGGTAGAACCGGTCAAACAACCTCGGTAACAACTGCGCTGGAATGCCTTCCCCGGTGTTCTCGACGGCCAGCCTTACGCCATCTTCCATCTGCACCCGCACTTCGCCCCCCGCCGGGGTAAACCGCAGGGCGTTATCCAGCAGGTTCGACAGCGCCCGGCGCAACATGCCGCGGTCCCCGGCAACGTGGGCCGTGCCTTCGCGCACCAGGCTGATCTGCGCCTCCTCTGCGAGCAGGGCGAAAAACTCCAGCAACGCATCCACTTCATCTTCCAGGGCCAACGGCTCACGCTTGGGCATCAGCAAGCCGTGATCGGCTTTGGCCAGGTACAGCATGTCATTGACCAACTGCGCCATCCATTGCAGCTCTTCCAGGTTGCTGTGCAGCGCCTCGCGGTAGTCCTCCAGCGGGCGCGGCTGGGTGAGGATGACCTGGGTGTGGGTCAGCAGGTTCGACAGCGGCGTGCGCAGCTCATGGGCGATATCGGCGGAAAAAGCCGAGAGGCGCTGGAAGGCATCGTCCAGGCGGCCGAGCATCGCGTTGAAGGCTTGCGCAAGTTCTTCCAGTTCTGCGGGCATGTGCTGCTCGGGCAGGCGCTGCGTCAGGGAGTGGGCGGACACACCGGCCGCGACTTCACCCATGCGCCGCAACGGCCGCAACCCGCTGCGTGCCGCCCAGGCGCCGAGCAAGGCGGTGGCCAGGGCCGAGAGGCCGACGGTGAGCCAGATCAGGTGCTGCATGCGCTGCAGGAAGTGCTGGTGATGGGTGATGTCGAGCACCAGGCTCAATTGCGGCGAGTCGGCTTGGCCCGCGATCAACGGCACGTTGTACACGCGGTAATCAGTGCCGGCGTTTTGCAGGCTGTGCAGGCCGGCGGAGTCGGGCAGGTTGGCGCCGGCGGTCTCGTCAAACCAGCGCTGGCCGCTGGCAGTGATGCGCAGCGCCAGGTCGGGCTGGCGGTTGAGCTCGGCGCGCAGTTGCGCTTCGCGTTGGGCAAACAACTGCGGTGTATCCACGCCCCGCAAGGTGCTGCGCAGCGCCACCAGCTTGCTGTCGAGCAATTGCTGGTCCAGCTCGATAAAGTGCGCCTCGCTGGCCTGGTTGAACAGCACGCCCGCCAGCAGCGAGACCACCGCCGTGCACCCGGCGAACAACAGTGCCAGGCGGCTGGCCAGGGACAGGCGCTTGATCAATTGCACCGTGCCTCCAATACATAGCCCATGCCGCGCACGGTGTGGATCAGCTTGGTGGGGTAGGGGTCGTCGACTTTCAGGCGCAGACGGCGGATCGCCACTTCAATGATGTTGGTGTCGCTGTCGAAATTCATGTCCCACACCTGAGAGGCGATCAACGACTTGGGCAGCACTTCGCCCTGACGGCGCAGCAGCAGTTCCAGCAGGGAGAATTCCTTGGCGGTGAGGTCGATGCGCTGGCCGTCCCGTTCGACACGGCGGCGGATCAGGTCCAGGCGCAGGTCGGCGAGTTGCAGCGCGGTTTCCTGCGGCGCGCTGCTGCCACGGCGTAACAGGCTGCGCACCCGCGCCAGCAGCTCGGAGAAGGCGAAGGGCTTGACCAGGTAGTCGTCGGCGCCGAGCTCCAGGCCGTGCACACAGTCTTCCACGGCGTCCCGGGCGGTCAGGAACAACACCGGGATCTCCAGACCCGCGCTGCGCACCGCTTGCAGAATTTGCCAGCCATCGCGGCCCGGCAGCATCACATCGAGGATCAGCAGGTCGTAGTCACCGGTCAATGCCAGGTGCTGGCCGCTGCTGCCGTCGGCCACCAGCTCAGTGGTAAAACCCGCCTCGGCCAGGCCCTGGCGCAGGTAGTGGCCGGTTTTCGGTTGGTCTTCGACGATCAGCAGTTTCATGGGCAGCTCTTGGTAACGGGTCACGATCGGCTTTATACCGTGGGCGCCAGGCTAAGGGCGCAACCTGACAAAGTTGTAATCTAGCAGTCAGCTGGCTGGCAGCGGCGCCATCTTAGAGTGCTGCCCAAACTGTTCACACATTTTTGGAGAATCGAGATGTCGCGTACCCCCCTGTGGCTGGCGGGCTGCCTGTTGGCGCTGAGTGTTGGCGCCGTGGCTGACACGGCCCATACCTATGCATTCGGCCAGGCGGCCCCGGCGAGCCAGGCCACGCGCACTGTGGAAGTGACCTTGCAGGACATTTCCTTTGCGCCCAAGTCTTTGGAAGTAAAAGCCGGTGAGACGGTGCGCTTTGTGCTGGTCAACAAAGGCCAGTTGCTGCACGAGTTCAACCTGGGCGACGCGGCGATGCACGCCGAACACCAGAAGGAAATGTTGCAGATGCAGGCCAGCGGGATGCTCACCGCCACCGGCATGGGCAAGATGGACCACAGTGCCATGGGGCATGGCGAAATGAAGCACGATGACCCCAATAGCGTGCTGGTGGAGCCCGGCAAAACCGCCGAGCTGACCTGGACCTTCACCAAGGCCACGGGCCTTGAGTTTGCCTGCAATCTTCCCGGGCATTACCAGGCGGGCATGGTCGGCAAACTGACCGTTGAGTGAGCGTGTGTTAAGGGCGCGGGCAAAGGCTGGTAGACTGGCGCGGTTTATTTAGCCAGGTTTCCGCCATGCATCCCGCAGCCGAACATTCGCCGCTGGGCAAGTCCAGTGAATACATCTCCACCTACACCCCTTCGTTGCTGTTCCCGATTCCGCGCGCGGCCAAGTGGGCCGAGCTGGGCCTGAGCGCCGAGACCCTGCCTTACAAGGGCGTGGATTTCTGGAACTGCTTCGAGTTGTCCTGGCTGCTGCCGTCGGGCAAGCCGGTGGTGGCCATCGGTGAATTCAGCATCCCGGCCGATTCGCCGAACATCATCGAATCCAAGTCGTTCAAGCTGTACCTCAACTCGCTCAATCAGACTGCGTTTGCCGATGTGCAAAGCCTGGAAGCGACCCTGCGCACCGACCTCAGCGCGGCCGCCGGCAAACCGGTGAGCGTGCGCATCCGCCGCCTGGCCGAGGTTGAGGCGCAAGGCGTGCAGGCCATGCCGGGGGTGTGCATCGACGACCTGGATATCAGCGTCAGCAACTACGAGCGCCCGCGTCCGGAACTGCTGCGTTGCGATGAGTCGCGCATTGTCGAAGAGAGCGTGCACAGCCACCTGCTCAAATCCAACTGCCCGGTCACCAGCCAGCCCGATTGGGGCAGCGTGGCGGTGGAGTACCGTGGTTCGGCACTGGACCACGCCAGCCTGCTGGAATACCTGGTGAGCTTTCGCCAGCACTCGGACTTCCATGAACAGTGTGTGGAGCGGATTTTTCTCGACCTGCAGCGCCTGCTCAAGCCGGAGAAGTTGACGGTGTATGCGCGGTATGTGCGACGGGGCGGGCTGGATATCAACCCGTATCGCAGTACTGAGGATGTGGCGTTCCAGAACCTGCGACTGGCCCGCCAGTAGCCTGCAGGTAAAATAAATGTGGTAGGGGGCGGGCCCCCTCCCACATTTTGGGGTGTGTATCTGGCTTGGGTTCGGGTCAGATCCCGATGTTGCCCAGGGTGATCATGATATTGCGCAGGGTCCCGGAAATCACTGGGTGATCGGCGTCGAACTCTATGGCAGCTTGATTCACGTCGTCGGAAATACTCGGTGTCTGAGTGGCCGGCTCAAGTTCAAGTTGTAATTCGAACTTGGCAATCAAGGCTTCCAGCGCCTCACGTTTTTCTTCCGGCAGTGGCGGTTCCTGTTCCAACTGCCCGCGCAGGATTTCGACCTGTTCTTCGAGTTTTTTGCGATCAGGCATGACGTTCTTCCTTTTATCGATAGGCACTGGCATAGACCGCGGCACGCCGAGAAAGGTCTACGGGCTGACCTGTAGATTAATCCACCGACGCCGACTGTGCATGATCTCTGTCAGGGCTTCTCGCCTTTGAGCTGGCGCAGGCTGATGTCCGCCAGGCAGCTGCCGAGCTCGCCGAGGTGGTCGATCACCGAGTGCACGCCCAGCCCGTACAGCGCCACGGTGGCCTTGCCGCGCTTGTGTTCGCGCTGCTGCTCGCTCAGTGCCTGCCACTGCTCGGGTGCCAGGCCGCACAGTGAGCCGCAGGAGGCCAGGCCGATGGTCCACAATCCGGCGTTCAGCCCTGATTGCAGCAGGCGCGGCTCGCCGCTCACCAGTACACAACCTTCCAGGCGTTCGATATTCAATTCCATCAAGGCCTGCCAACAGGCATGGGGCGCGGGCCAGCGGATGGAGGAGGGCGATGCAGCCTTGAGCCAGGCCGGGAGTGTGGCCGCCAGTGGATTGGTTACCGAAGGTGGCAGCTCATCCAGCCAGGCACAGGGAACGCCTTGCTCCTTGAGGCTGCGCAGGATTTTCAGTGCGCCCGGTGTGGCCTGGGAGCCAGGGGAGGGGGAGTCTGTGCGGGCCTGGGAACCAAAGTCGACCAGGCAGCCACTCAGCCCGAACAGAACAGCAGTCAACGCAGGCGCGCTGGCGATGGCAATCTCGGCTTGAGGCATGTCGACGTCCCTGAAATAGCCCTGACGCTATCGGGGCCTGATGACAAGCCGATGACAAACCCGAATTGGCAGCGCAATTGTAGGAATTTTGTGCATTTTCTGTATGACGTTTCCTGTGTACTGCCTAATTCAACACTTACGTCATATACTGACGGCCTTATTCAGGGCATAGCGCCCATGACAGACCATTCAAGGAGCAAAAGCTATGCGCTGGAGCCACTACTTCGCTCAGCTGTCGGTGTGTGCCACCGTACTGTTGGCCCCGTTTGCCGCACACGCAGCGTCGGAAGATGATCCATGGGAAAGCGTCAACCGCCCGATCTTCACCTTCAACGACACCGTCGACACCTACGCCCTCAAGCCATTGGCCCAAGGCTATCAATTTGTAACTCCGCAATTCGTGCAGGATGGGGTCCACAACTTCTTCCGCAACATTGGCGATGTGGGCAACCTGGCCAACAACGTGCTGCAGCTCAAGCCCTACAACGCTGGCGTCGACACGGCTCGTTTGCTGGTCAACACCACGCTCGGCGTGCTGGGCCTGGTGGATGTCGGCACCAAAATGGGGCTGCAACGCAATGACGAAGATTTCGGCCAGACCCTCGGTTACTGGGGCGTAGGCAGCGGTCCGTACGTGATGATCCCATTGCTCGGCCCAAGCACCTTGCGTGACGCACCGTCCAAATACGTCGACAGCTACACACAGCCTTACCGCTATATGGATGATGTGTCCCTGCGCAACAGTGTCATGGGCCTGGGCATCGTCGATACCCGCGCCAGCCTGCTCGACAGCGAGAAGCTGATCACCGGCGACAAGTACACCTTTATCCGCAATGCCTACCTGCAGAACCGTGAGTTCAAGGTCAAGGATGGCAAGGTCGTCGACGATTTTTAAGCTGTAACGTCATGAAATGAAAAAGGCGACCTGGGGTCGCCTTTTTTGTGTGCGCGCTTCAGCGCATTTTCAGGATTTTGAGGCCCAGATGCTGGTCCTCACCCGTGGTTTTCGCCCACACCACCTCGGTGTCGGCTTCCAGGCCCCTGAGGGCGGCGTGCTCCGAGTCGATCCGCACGGTCAAGTGGTCACCCACCTTAAACTGGCGAGGCGCCTGCACCTGCATGCCAGAGCTGGAAAGGTCCACGCACACCCCGGCAATCTCCTGCCCTGCGTGGATCAAAGACACATCGGCATCCACACGCATGCGGATGAAATCGCGTTTTTCAGCGTAGTCGCGTTCGTGTTCGCTCACAGGTTCCATCCTTACTTTGTGTTGTGGTCGTGCCTGTTCTTATAACTCCCGGTGATTTGCGATGTAAAGACGCCCGGCGACCATCGGCATGAGCTTGAAACCCCTGGCGGATGGGAGTACCGTCTGCGCCTTAGAAGGGCACCTCTGCTTTACCGTTGTGCGTGGGTAAAAATCCCGCGTTTTGTAGGACAGAGAGGCTAGAAAGCGAATCCAGTACGTGAGCCCGGCCATTGTCGAGCCACCTACGCCAACCTAATTCTGGCGCCGTTTGCCCACATGCAAAAAACCAGTGCCACGCTGCTGATAATCGATGACGACGAAGTAGTGCGCGCGAGCCTCGCGGCCTATTTGGAAGACAGTGGCTTCAGCGTCCTGCAGGCCAGTAATGGCCAACAGGGTCTCCAGGTGTTCGAGCGCGACAAGCCCGACCTCGTGATCTGCGACCTGCGCATGCCCCAGATGGGTGGCCTGGAGCTGATTCGCCAGGTGACCGAGCGTGCTCCGCAGACGCCGGTGATTGTCGTGTCCGGTGCCGGGGTGATGAACGATGCCGTCGAGGCCTTGCGCCTGGGTGCCGCCGACTACCTGATAAAACCCCTGGAAGACCTGGCAGTGCTGGAGCACTCGGTACGCCGTGCCCTGGATCGTGCCCGCCTGTTGTTGGAAAACCAGCGTTATCGCGAAAAGCTCGAAACCGCCAACCGCGAACTCGAAGCCAGCCTCAACCTGCTCCAGGAAGACCAGAACGCCGGTCGCCAGGTGCAGATGAACATGCTCCCGGTCAGCCCGTGGAGCATCGACGAATTCAAGTTTGCCCACCAGATCATTCCGTCGTTGTACCTGTCGGGTGATTTTGTCGACTATTTCCGTGTGGATGAGCGGCGCGTCGCCTTCTACCTGGCCGATGTATCCGGCCATGGCGCTTCTTCGGCTTTTGTCACCGTGTTGTTGAAGTTCATGACCACACGGCTGTTGTTCGAATCCAAACGCAATGGCACCTTGCCGGAGTTCACCCCCTCCGAGGTGCTCGGCCACATCAACCGGGGCCTGATCAGCTGCAAGCTGGGCAAGCACGTGACGATGGTCGGCGGCGTGATTGATGAAGAAACAGGTCTTTTGACCTACAGCATCGGCGGTCACCTGCCGATGCCGGTTTTGTACACTCCTGACAGTGTGCGCTACCTGGAAGGGCGTGGTCTGCCGGTTGGCTTGTTCAATGAAGCCACCTACGAAGACCACATTCTGGAGCTGCCGCCGACGTTCAGCCTGACGCTGATGTCCGACGGTATCCTGGACCTTCTTCCAGAGCCTACACTCAAAGAGAAAGAAGCTGCCTTGCCCCAAAAGGTCAAGTCAGCGGGCGGCAGCCTGGATGGCCTGCGGCAGGTTTTTGGATTGGCCACGCTGGGGGAGATGCCGGATGATATCGCCCTATTGGTGTTGAGCAGGAATCTTTGATGAGTACCGGAAGAATCCAATTCGCCGAGCAAGACGGGACCTTTGTCCTGAAATTTGTCGGTGAAGTGCGCCTGACCTTGTGTTCAGCGCTGGATGCGACGATTGAGCGGATTTTCACAGCGTTGAATTTTTCGGCGATCGTGATCGATCTGACCGAAACCCGCAGCATCGATAGCACCACTCTTGGGCTGTTGGCCAAGCTGTCCATTCTGTCTCGGCAGAAGGTCGGCCTGTTGCCGACCGTCGTCACCACCCACGAAGACATCACCCGGCTGCTGCAGTCCATGGGTTTCGACCAGGTGTTCAACATCGTTGACCGCCCGATCCCGTGCCCGGAGTGCCTGACCGACCTGCCGTCTCAGGACCAGTCCGAGGAAGTGGTACGGGTCAAGGTGCTGGAAGCGCACAAGATTTTGATGGGGTTGAACGAGTCCAATCGTGAAGCCTTCCACGACCTCGTCAACGCGCTGGAACGCCACTAAGCCCGAGTTAAACACAATCCAAAAGTGGGAGCGGGCTTGCTCGCGAATGCGGTCTGTCAGTCAGCAAATTCATTGCTGACCCACCGCATTCGCGAGCAAGCCCGCTCCCACATTTTGTATTGAGTTCGGCTTGAGAGCAGCGAAACAC
>NZ_UTBG01000051.1 GCF_900580675.1 Pseudomonas viridiflava | reverse complement strand
CGCACCGGACCGGCCTCGATTTCCATCGGCAGGCCGGGACGGGCGGGTACGCTGAAATACGCCTCGCCCTGATACAGCCGCGCCGAGCGCTGCGTGTCGCCAACATTGCTGGACAACGCCGAATCGGTGTTGAGCAGTACCCGCGACCCGTCAGCCAGCTCCAGACGCTGACGTTCACCCACGACAGTCAGGTGGTCGGCCTGCAGGCGCAACGGCAGGTTACTGAAGTTCAATACGGCCAGTAGCAGAACGGCCGCTGTAGCTACGGGTTTCCAGTGGCGGCGGATGCGTTGCATCCT
>NZ_UTBG01000053.1 GCF_900580675.1 Pseudomonas viridiflava | reverse complement strand
TTGTTGTTAGCTCCCGGCAGGAAAAATAGTGTTACAACTCTCAAAAGGGACAGTGCAGGCTACGTGCCAGTCGCATGGAAAATTAATTTCCTTTAATTTCAACAAGTTAATCAATTTGAACTAACTTAAACCATGCAACTTGCAAGAAATGACCGTTTTAGCCGGGCGTTATGCATTCCCGCGCAAGCCGCAGATGAAATCTGTGTCAGTTTTGCCAACATGAAGTTTTATTTAGGAAGCGTTCAGCCATTTCTTGGCAAAATGCCCCCACTTCTAGTGTGAATCGCTCCCCAGGTAATCCTATGACCCGTATTTTGACCATCGAGGATGACGCCGTAACGGCCCGCGAGATCGTCGCCGAGCTGAGTAGCCATGGACTGGATGTAGATTGGGTAGACAACGGCCGCGAAGGCCTGGTGCGCGCCGTCAGTGGTGATTACGATCTGATCACCCTCGACCGCATGCTGCCGGAACTCGATGGCCTGGCCATCGTCACCACCCTGCGCACCATCGGCGTGTCGACCCCGATCCTGATGATCAGCGCCCTCTCCGATGTGGACGAACGCGTGCGCGGCCTGCGTGCCGGCGGTGATGACTACCTCACCAAACCGTTCGCTTCGGATGAAATGGCCGCCCGCGTCGAGGTGCTGCTGCGCCGCAAGAGCACGGTCAAGGAATTCGAAACCGCGTTGCGCGTCGCCGACCTGGAACTGAACCTGATCAGCCGCGAAGCCAGCCGCGCCGAACAGCCGCTGAGCCTGTTGCCCACCGAGTACAAATTGCTTGAGTTCCTGATGCGCAACACCGGGCAGATCCTCTCGCGCATGATGATCTTCGAGGAAGTCTGGGGTTATCACTTCGACCCGGGCACCAACCTGATCGACGTGCACATCGGTCGCCTGCGCAAAAAAATCGATCCACCGGGCCTCCCGCCGCTGATCCGCACGGTACGAGGTTCCGGTTATGTCATTGCTGAACCCCTCTAAAGGCTGGCGCTCTTCCAGCAGCCGCCTGCTGGCGTTATACAGCTCGTTGTTCGTGGCCTGGAGCTGCATCCTGATGGGGGTGCTTTACTACGAAGTGTCGGGTTACCTGAGTGACCTGTCGCGCCATTCGCTGATGCAGCGCCAGCATTTGTTCCAGCGTTTTGACGGCGAAGAACTGGTGGAAGCCCTGACCACCAGCATGACCTTCGACATGAAAGGCGTGGACGCCTACGGCTTGTTCGATGAGCAGTTCCGGCCCTTGAGCGGGCCGATCCGCGCGATTCCGCCCGACTTGCCGCTGGACGGCAAGATCCACGCCCTGGTCAACTGCGTCGACTCCGACGACCCCAAACTGCCCAAGGACAGCTGCGACGCCGTGGCCACCCACACCGACGACGGCCGCTGGCTGGTACTGGTGCGCGCCAACGGTTCGCTGTTTGGCGTGACGCGAATCATCTGGCATGCCCTGCTGTGGGCACTGTCGCTGACGATTATCCCCGGCGCGGCCGGCTGGCATCTGTTGCGCCGTCGCCCGCTGCGACGGATTCGCGGGATTCAGGCCAGCGCCGAGGCGATCGTCGCCGGCGACCTGACCCACCGCCTGCCGCTGTCCGATCGGCGTGACGAACTGGACATGCTCGCGGCCATCGTCAACGCCATGCTCGACCGCATCGAGAAGCTGATGAACGAGGTCAAGGGCGTGTGCGACAACATTGCCCACGACCTGCGCACGCCACTCACCCGCCTGCGTGCGCAGCTCTACCGCATCAGGCAGGAGGCTGAGAAAGACTCCGGCTACGCAGTGAAGCTGGACGATGCAATTGCCGAGACCGATACCCTGATGGCACGCTTTCGCGGGCTGTTGCGCATTTCAGAACTGGAAGACCACCAGCGTCGCTCGGGCTTTCTGGTGATGGACCCGCTGCCGCTGCTGCGTGAACTGCATGATTTCTACTTGCCGCTGGCGGAAGAAGGCGAATTGCAGCTGCGCCTCGAAGTGCCCGAATCCCTGCCTTGGATCACCGGCGACCGCGCACTGCTGTTCGAAGCCCTGGCCAACCTGCTGAGCAACTCGATCAAGTTCTCCCCACCGGGCGGCGAAGTGGTTCTTCGCGGGCTCAACGATGCCGGCAGTACGCGTATCGAAGTTCACGATTCCGGCCCTGGCATCCCGGCGGCGGAACGTGCAGCGGTGTTCCAGCGCTTCTACCGCGTGGATGAAAGCGACCAGCAAGGCGGGTTCGGGTTGGGCCTGTCGATTGTGGCGGCGATCATCAACTTGCACGGGTTCAAGCTGGAAGTCGGCAGCAGCGAGAGCGGCGGCGCACGCCTGATCCTGGAGTGCCGTCAGCAATTGATGCCCGAGGCCTGATCCATGGGCCAGCGAGGTCAAAATGTGGGAGGCAAGCCCCCTCCCACATTGGATGGGCGGTGACCCCTGGATCAAGCCGGGAAGTTGGCCCGCAGCGCCTCAAGCCCGCCGCTGTACACGCCGGCAAACAACTCTTCCACGGCCTGGTCGGTCACACCCGCTGCCGGTGTAAACACACCGGACCAGGTGACTTTCGCCGACGACTCGCTCAGCGCCTCAACCTGCAAGGTCGCCAGGTAAGCACTCACCGGAAACGGCGACTGCTCGATGGTGTAGCTGTAAGTACGGCCCACGTTATCGAAGGTCTGCAAACGCTCCACCACCACGCCACCGTCGGCGGTTTGCAGGTGACGCACGCGGCCGCCATCGCTCGGCTCGCTCTTGACGATAAACGGCAGCCAGTCCGGCAGGCTGTTGAAGCCGCCGACCAATTGCCAGACCTGGTCGGCCGGTAACGGGATTTCAATTACAGAAGATGCTGTCGCCACAATAAATACTCCAGAAAAATAACAATTCAGATCGCCATGCTGTCGACCACGCCGCCGTCGACCCGCAACGCGGCACCGGTGGTGGCGGACGACAAGGGTGAAGCAATGTACGCCACCAGGTTGGCCACTTCATCCACATTCGCCGCACGCTGGATGATCGACGTCGGCCGCGCATTGCGCACAAACACATCGGCCTCTTCCCGCGCGCTGCGCCCGGACTTGGCGGTGGCGTCCTTGAGCATCTGCTCCAGGCCGTCGGTAAAGGTTGGCCCCGGCAGCACCGCATTCACCGTCACGCCGGTGCCGGCCAAGCGCTTGGCCAGGCCATGGGACACCGCCAGGTTGGCGCTTTTGGTCACGCCGTAGTTGATCATGTCCGCCGGGGTCGCCACGCCGGATTCCGACGACAGGAAGATCACCCGTCCCCAGCCCTGCCCGACCATGCCCGGCACATAATGCCGCGCCAGGCGCACCCCAGAGATCACATTGACTTCATAAAAGCGCGTCCATTCGCTGTCCGGCGCCTCGAAAAAATCCACGTCGTTGAAGATGCCCAGGTTGTTGACCAGGATGTCGGCACGCGGTTCGGCAGCGAACAGTTTTTCGGCGCCCTCGGCCGTGCCAAGATCCGCCACCAAGCCGCGCAAGTCAGCGCCCGGAACCGCCTGGCGGATGCTCGCCAGCGCCTCATCGACCTTGCCCGCTTCCCGCCCGATCACCACCACGGTGGCGCCGGACTGCGCCAGGGCCTGGCTGATGCCAAGGCCGATACCGGCGGTGCTGCCGCTGACGATGGCTACTTTGCCGCTTACATCGATTTTCATGTTCAAGCTCCTGAAGTTAAAGCGGCAAAGGGGCGCGGTCCGAGATCAAGCGGGCATCGCGCAATGCCTGCCAGAAGGCCGCCGGAATCTTCTCTGACAACGCCGCCACGTCTTCGGCAATTCGCCCCGGACGACTGGCACCTGGAATTACAGCAGCCACGGCCGGATGTGCCAGAGAGAATTGCAGCGCAGCCGCCTTCACACTCACGCCGAACGCCTGGGCGATCGCCTTGATCTGCTCGACCTTGCTGATGATCGCCGGGCTGGCTGGCTGGTATTCGAAGTGCGCGCCACCGGCGAGGATCCCCGAGCTGTAAGGGCCGCCGACGACGATCTCGACGTTCTGTGCCAGGGCCGCATCCATCAGGCGTTGCAGGGAACGCTCGTGGTCCAGCAGCGTGTAGCGGCCGGCCAGCAGGAAGCCGTCGGGCTGCGCTTCGGTCAGGTCCAGGGTCAGCTCGCAGGGTTCAACGCGGTTCACGCCCAGGCCCCAGGCCTTGATCACGCCCTCTTCACGCAAGCGGGTCAGGACCTTGAACGCACCGGTGCGGGCCTGGTTGAAGTATTCCAGCCACTGATCGCCGTAGAAGTCCTGGGCGATGTCATGGATCCACACGATGTCCAGGCGATCGGTCTGCAGGCGCTCAAGGCTGTCTTCAATGGAGCGCAGCGTTGCGTCGGCACTGTAATCATTGACCATCTTGTTCGGGCGACCGTGTTCGAACACGCCGCTTTTTTCACCGAGGTCGCGGGCGCTTTCTTCGACTTCGTCGAGAATCACCCGGCCGACTTTGGTGCTCAGCATAAAGTCATCGCGGTTGTAGCGGGACAGGGCCTGACCCAGGCGAATTTCCGACAGGCCCGAGCCGTAGAACGGCGCGGTATCGAAGTAGCGCACGCCCTGGTTCCAGGCCGCCTCGACGGTGGCCTGGGCCTCTTCTTCAGGAATTGCGCGGAACATATTGCCCAGCGGTGCGGTGCCGAAGCCCAGTTGGCCGGGCAGTTTGTCTTTCAAGCTCATAGGTGGATCCTCAAATAGGTTCAGGGTCGCGGTGACCGTTGAGCAGATCCTAGATTGCAGAGATCGGACCGTCCAAGACATACTGCGACCAACTTGAGTCCCCCGAGGTCTAACATGATCGACCTGCGCCAACTGCGCTACTTCGAAGTCGTCGCCGAAGAAGAACACGTCGGCCGCGCTGCCGAGCGCCTGCATATCTCGCAGTCGCCCCTGAGCCGGCAGATTGCCCAGCTGGAAGAACGCCTGGGCCTGACGCTGTTCGAGCGCAGCCAGCAACGTATCCGCCTGACCCGCGACGGCCAGACCTTTCTGGCCGAAACCAAGGCGCTGCTGACCCACGCCAATCGCCTCGAATCCCTGGGCAAACGCTTGGGCCGGGGCGAAGAAGGCGGCCTGTGCATCGGCTATATCGAGAACGCCATGCACGCAGGCGTGTTGCCCAATGCCCTGCGCGTGTTGCGCGACGACCGCCCCACCGTGCATATCAAGCTGTACAACCTGCCGTCCCTCGAACAACTCGAAGGCTTGCGCCAGCGCAGCCTGGACATCGCCCTGGTCGGCGAACCGCCTGCCGCCGACGACCCGGACCTGACCGCCCTGCAGGTGCTGGATGACCCGATGCTGCTGGCCTTGCCCGAGCATCACCCACTCGTACAACAAAGCGTGTTATTGCCTGAACACCTGGCCGAGCAGCAATGGATCGGCGTGCAACGCAAGCCCGGCGCCAACCCTGCCGATGACTTTGTCGCCGCGTGCATCCGCGCCGGTTTCACCCCGCAGATCCCCATGGAAGCGGGCGAGCCGTTCACCGCGCTGGGCCTGGTAGCCTCGGGGCTGGGCGTGGCCATGGTGCAAAAAGGCCTGAGCCGCAATGCACCGCCCGGCGTGGTGTTGCGCGAACTGCCGTGGCTGACCTACACCACGCCGCTGTGGGCGGCCTGGCATCGGGTCAACCTGCGCCCGCTGGTGGAAACCTTCCGTAAGGTACTCACTGAACCCGCAGGGTGAAGAGGCGCTAAATCCGGGAGCGCGCAAGCCCCTCCCGGATTTGCCCGTGGTACGACAGAACCATTCTCAATAACTTGTAAAACCCAGCGCTTCGCCCTAGCTTATGCGCCCCCCGTCCCGCGCTTTAAGGCCCTGCCCTCATGGTTTTGCGTTTTCGTCCTGCCGTCCATTCACGTTTCGCCCTCGGCCTGCTGCTCAGCGGCGGCATCGGCAGCAGTTTCGCGGCTGAAATCGAACTGCCGGCGTTGGAAGTCCAGGGCCAGGAAGCGTCCGGCTACCGCAGTGAAACCGCCTCGGTCGGCGGATTCGATGAAGCGCCGTTGCTGGATACGCCAGCCTCGATCACGGTGATCAACGCTGCGCTGATCAAGGACCAGCAAGCGCGCCTGCTCAGCGAAGTGCTGCGCAACGACGCCTCGGTCGGCGACAGCTATGCGCCCATCGGTTACTACGAAAACTTTGTGCTGCGCGGCTTCTCGCTGAATGCGGCCAGCAGCTACAAGATCAACGGGCGCACCATCACCGGCGAGCAGAACGTCGCCCTGGAAAACAAGGAGCAGGTGGAAGTGCTCAAGGGCCTGGCGGGCCTGCAGAGCGGAATTTCCGAACCCAGCGGCGTGATCAACTACGTGACCAAGCGCCCGCAGGACGTGCGCTCGGTGACGCTGTCCACGGATGATCGCGGCAGCGGGTATATCGCCACCGATGTCGGCGGCTGGTTTGGCAGCGAGCAGCAATTCGGCCTGCGCGCCAACGTCGCCCATGAAGACCTCAATACCTATGTGGAACATGCGAATGGCCAGCGTGATTTTGTGTCCCTGGCCTTCGACTGGAACATCAGCCCCGACGCCGTGTTGCAACTGGATGCCGAATACCAGAACAAGCAACAGCGTTCGGTGCCGGGCTACCAACTGTTGGGCGGCAGCGAAGTGCCCCACGATGCCTCGCCGAAAAAACTGCTCGGCCACCAGAGCGGTTCCAAACAAGTGGGCATCGACTCACTGAATCTTAACGGCAAGTTCGAATACCGTTTCAGCGATCAGTGGAAAGGCAGCGTCAGCGCGGCGCGCAGCAAGGTGGTGATCGACGATTACAGCTCGTTTGCCTGGGGTTGCTATGGCTCGACCAGCTGTACGTCGAGCGTACCGAATTACTTCAGCCCGGAAGGCAACTACGACGTTTACGATTACCGCAGCCCCGACGACACCCGCCGCGACGACGAAGTGCAAGCGGCAATGACCGGGCTGTTCGACACCGCAGGCATCGGCCATGAACTGACCTTCGGCACCAGTGCGTTTCGCCGGGTGATCGACAAGCGCAAATCGGTCAACGAGTTCATCGGCACCACGAATATCGACACCGACGCCCCCACATTCACACCGACTGATGTGCCGCTGAACGACAGCCACCGCAACCTCGACAGCCGCCAGTACGGCCTGTTCGTCACCGACCGCATCCGCTTCAACGAGCAATGGCAAACCATCCTTGGCGGCCGCGAAGTGCGCCTGGATGAAACAGCCTTTGACGGCACCACCGGCGACCAGGTGCGCCACACCCAGCAGTACGTGTTCCTGCCCCAGGCCGCGCTGATCTACAAGCCGATTGAAAACATCTCGCTGTACACCAGCTACAGCAAAGGCCTGTCCCTGGGCGGCACGGCGCCGTGGTTCGCCAGCAATGCTGATGAAACCCTGGCGCCCACCACCTCGCGGCAAATCGAAGCCGGGGTGAAATACGACTGGCGCCGCATCAGCTTCGCCGCCGCCGTGTTCCAGACACGTCAGGCCTACCAGTACGCCAAGCCGGATGGCGTCGGTCAGCTCACCTACGTACAACAGGGCGAGCAGAAGAACACAGGGCTGGAGGTGTCGGCCAACGGCTGGGCCACCGAGCGTTTGCAGATTGCTACCAGCGTGGCGGCGATTCGCGCACGGGTGAGCGGCAGCGGTACACCGGCGTACGAAGGCCACCAGGCGATCAACGTACCCAAGCTGCGCGCCAGCGTGTACGCCGACTACGCCCTGCCCTGGGTCAACGGCCTGGCCGTGCTCGGCGGCGTGCAATACAGCGCCAGAAAGGCCGCCAATCGCGCGGGCAATGTGGAAGTCGGGGATTACGCGGTGGTGAATGTCGGCAGCCGCTACACCACCAAAATCGACGGCTACGAGACCGTGTTTCGCCTGAGCGTCGACAACCTGTTCGACAAACGCTACTGGCGCGACGCGGGCGAGTACATGGGCGATGACTATCTGTTCCAGGGCGCGCCACTGACGGCGCGCCTGAGTGCTTCGGTCAACTTCTGAGGCTTACTTGGGCATCTTGCGGAAGCCCACGGCGAGGCGGTTCCAGCTGTTGATGGTGGCGATGGCGACGCTCAGGTCAACCTGTCCCTGGGCACTGAACTCGGCGGCCAACGCGTTGAAGTCTTCATCCGGGGCGTGGGTCTGGCTGAGCAGGGTCAGGCTCTCGGCCCAGGCCAGTGCGGCGCGTTCACGCGGGGTGAAGAACGGCGTTTCGCGCCAGGCCGAGAGGGTGTACAGGCGGCGCTCGGTTTCACCGCCTTTGCGGGCATCGGCGGTGTGCATGTCGAGGCAGAAGGCGCAGCCGTTGATCTGCGAGACCCGTAGGCGGATCAGCTCCAGCAATGGCAACTCGATGGACAGTTTGCCGACGGCGGCTTCCAGGGCGAGCATGGCTTTCATGGCGTCTGGGGAAGCGGTGTAGAAATCGGTACGGGGTTGCATGGTGACTCTCCGGAGCGGTGGGGTTGATGGCTAGGTTAGTGACCGGAGGGTGGGGGAGGAATATCCAATTCCGGGGAAGAATGGGTGACCAATTTTTTCTGGGGTTTTGGGTACATAGCCGTTGCTGCGGTTATGGCTGATATTGGTTTCGCCCTTACGGCGAGTCACTTTTGAAAAGAGCCGGAATGCCGGCCCAGCCAAAAGTAACCAAAAGGCTCTTGCCCCACCACTCGGCACCTCGCTCACGCTCGGTGTGCCCGAAAACAGGCATTACTC
>NZ_UTBG01000122.1 GCF_900580675.1 Pseudomonas viridiflava | reverse complement strand
CTCCCACACGTGCTTTAAGCTCTCCGGGCATTCAGCTTGCCACTCACCGCTCTCACCCCCATCTTAATCCCAGGTCAAGACACAAGCGGGCTTGCTCGCGAATGCGCTGGTTCAATCAGCACATCAGTGACTGATACACCGCTTTCGCGAGCAAGCCCGCTTCCACATTTGGTTCTGTGTGGGGCTTAAGGGATTTGCACGCCTTCAGCCAGCAGCATATCCACCAGGCGAATCAGTGGAAGCCCAATCAGGCTGGTCGCGTCCGGCCCTTCGGTGCTCTGGAACAGACTCACGCCCAGCCCTTCGGCCTTGAAGCTGCCCGCACAGTCATAAGGTTGCTCAGCCCGCAGGTAGCGCTCGATGCGTTCAACGCTGAGTTCGCGCATGTGCACCGTAAAAGGCACGCAGTCGACCTGGCAGTGCCCCGTCTCGCTGTTCAGCAATGCCAGCCCGGTCAGGAAGCTCACACGCTTGCCGCTCGCCGCCAGCAGTTGCTCGCGCGCATTTTCGAAGGTGTGTGGCTTGCCGATGATCCGGCCCTCCAGCGCGGCTACCTGGTCGGAGCCGATGATCAGATGCCCCGGATGACTGGCGGCGAGGGCACGGGCTTTCTCTTCGGCCAGGCGCTTGACCAGCTCGACGGCGGGCTCATTTGCACGATGGCTTTCGTCGATATCCGGCGAGCTGCAGACGAACGGCAAGCGCAGGCGGCTCAGCAATTCCCGGCGATAAACCGAGCTGGAGGCGAGTAATAAAGGCAGCATGTAGGTCTCCTTGGGGCAGTGGCGAATTCTAACGGGGCGACCCGCTGACGCACAGGGCTGAATTTCCTTTGACATGGCCGGGTGCATCCCTATAATGCTGCGCCTATGTTGAATGACCCGATTCCACCTCACGTTGACCCGCGCAAATTGGCTGATCGTGGTACTTCCCTTCAAGGTGAAGTGCTGCTGGCCGATTTGGAGAGACTCTGCGACCCGCTTTCCGACACTGTCGGTACGGTGCAGGCCAAATTCGTTTTTGAACGAGATGAACGTAAATCTGTGGTAATTCACAGCGTTATCGACACCGAGGTCAAAATGGTTTGCCAGCGTTGTCTCGAGCTGGTCACCCTGCCGATTCACAGCGAGTGCAGTTATGCTGTGGTGAAGGAGGGTGCGAATACCCAGTCGTTGCCGAAAGGTTATGACGTGCTGGAACTGGGCGAAGATCCTTTGGATCTGCATGCACTGATCGAGGAGGAGCTTTTGCTCGCCTTGCCCATTGTGCCTGCTCATCATCCGGAAGAATGCCAGCAGCCGGAGGGTCTCGATGACGAGGCCGAACCGAGCGAGGACGAGGTAACGCGGTCCAACCCGTTCAGTGTATTGGCGCAGTTAAAGCGTGACCCAAAAGTTTAGGAGTTAATCAATTATGGCTGTTCAGCAGAACAAAAAATCCCGTTCCGCCCGTGACATGCGTCGTTCGCACGACGCTCTGACGGCGAGCACTCTGTCTGTAGAAAAAACCACCGGTGAAATTCACCTGCGTCACCACGTATCGCCAGAAGGCGTATACCGTGGCCGTAAAGTGATCGACAAGGGCGCTGACGAGTAATCACTTGTCTGCTCTAGTCATCGCGATTGACGCAATGGGCGGGGACTTCGGTCCCCGCAGCATTGTTCAGGCCTGCATTGCCAGCCTGTCTGCTACGCCCTCGCTGCACCTGACCCTCGTCGGTCAACCTTCCCTTCTTGAAGAACTGATTGCCAGCCATCCGGCGGTGGATCGCGCGCGCCTGACAATTACGCCGGCCAGCGAAACCATCAGCATGGATGACAAGCCAGCGGCGGCCCTGCGCGGCAAGCCGGACTCTTCAATGCGGGTGGCCCTCGAGTTGTTGCGTGATGGCAAGGTGCAAGCCTGTGTCAGCGCAGGCAACACCGGGGCCTTGATGGCGTTGTCGCGGCATGTGCTCAAGACCCTGCCGGGGATTGACCGGCCGGCGATGGTCGCGGCGATTCCGACGCAGAACGGCTATTGCCAGTTGCTGGACCTGGGGGCGAACGTCGATTGCAGCGCCGAGCACCTGTTCCAGTTTGCCGTGATGGGCTCGGTCGCCGCAGAGGCGCTGGGCGTGACCCGACCGCGTGTGGCCTTGCTGAATATCGGCACCGAGGACATCAAGGGCAACCAGCAGGTCAAGCTTGCCGCGACCTTGTTGCAGGGCGCGCGGGGTCTGAACTACATCGGCTTTGTCGAAGGCGATGGCCTGTACCGTGGCGAAGCGGATGTGGTGGTGTGCGACGGGTTTGTCGGCAATATCCTGCTCAAATCCAGCGAAGGCCTGGCGACCATGATTGCCACGCGTATCGAGGCGTTGTTCAAGCGCAACCTGGCGTCGCGCCTGGTCGGTGCGCTGGCGCTGCCGTTGATGCGTCGGTTGCAGGCCGACCTGGCGCCCGCGCGGCATAATGGCGCGAGCTTTCTGGGCCTGCAGGGCATCGTGGTGAAAAGCCACGGTTCGGCGGGTGTGGAGGGCTTTCAAAGTGCGATTGCGCGGGCCGTGATCGAGATCCAGGAAAACCTGCCGCAACGCTTGCACGGCCGTCTTGAGGATTTGTTGCCTTAGGCGAATCGGCCCGGGAGTGCTTAAATGTGACCGGCCAGTTCAATTGACCATCCAATCTGTCAGTTTCGTACGCTCCCACCCATCTTAACGATCGGGAGCGCGCATTTTTGACGACCAGATCATTAGGGGCTTGTTACATGTCTACATCCCTCGCATTCGTCTTTCCAGGGCAGGGTTCGCAGTCCCTCGGCATGTTGGCCGAGTTGGGCGCGCAATACCCGCTGATTCTGGAAACCTTCAAGGAAGCTTCCGATGCCCTGGGTTACGACCTGTGGGCGCTGACCCAGCAAGGGCCGGAAGAGCAACTCAATCAAACCGATAAAACCCAGCCGGCCATCCTGACCGCTTCGATCGCCCTGTGGCGCTTGTGGCTGGCCGAAGGTGGCGCGCGCCCGGCTTACGTGGCCGGTCATAGCCTGGGCGAATACAGCGCCCTGGTGGCTGCGGGCAGCCTGACCCTCGCTGAGGCGGTCAAGCTGGTCGAGCGTCGTGGTCAACTGATGCAAGAAGCCGTTCCGGCCGGGCAGGGCGGCATGGCTGCAATCCTCGGCCTGGACGATGCCGTGGTGATCGAAGCTTGTGCGGAAGCGGCCCAGGGCGACGTGGTCAGCGCAGTCAACTTCAACTCCCCAGGCCAGGTGGTGATCGCCGGCGCCAAGGCTGCGGTTGAGCGTGCCATTGAAGGCTGCAAGGCCCGCGGCGCCAAGCGCGCCTTGCCGTTGCCGGTGAGCGTGCCGTCGCACTGCGAGCTGATGCGCCCGGCGGCCGAGCGTTTTGCCGAGTCCATCGCCGCCATCAACTGGCAGGCGCCGCAGATTCCGCTGGTACAGAACGTCAGCGCGGCCGTGGCCGCCGACCTCGATACCCTCAAGCGCGACCTGTTGGAGCAGCTCTACAAGCCCGTACGCTGGGTTGAGTCGGTACAGACCCTGGCGGCCAATGGCGCCACCGAGCTGGTCGAGTGCGGGCCGGGCAAAGTCCTGGCCGGCCTGAACAAGCGTTGCGCCGACGGTGTGTCGACCGCCAACCTCAATACCCCGGATGCCTTCGCTGCCGCTCGCGCGGCGCTGGCCTGAACCCTGAATTAGGAGAAGCCTGCATGAGTCTGCAAGGTAAAGTTGCACTGGTTACCGGCGCAAGCCGTGGCATTGGCCAGGCGATCGCCCTGGAACTGGGCCGTCAGGGCGCCGTTGTGATCGGCACCGCCACTTCCGCTTCGGGCGCCGAGCGTATCGCCGCCACCCTGAAGGAAAATGGCGTTCAAGGCACCGGCCTTGAGCTGAACGTCACCAGCGATGAGTCCGTGGCTGCCGTATTGGCCGAGATCACTGCACAGTTCGGCGCACCGGCTATTCTGGTAAATAACGCCGGTATCACCCGCGATAACTTGATGATGCGCATGAAAGACGACGAGTGGTACGACGTGGTCGACACCAACTTGAACAGTCTGTTTCGCCTGTCCAAGGGCGTTCTGCGTGGCATGACCAAGGCGCGTTGGGGTCGAATTATCAATATTGGCTCCGTAGTGGGTGCCATGGGCAACGCAGGCCAAGTAAACTACGCAGCCGCCAAGGCCGGTCTGGAAGGTTTCAGCCGTGCGCTGGCGCGAGAAGTCGGTTCGCGGTCGATTACGGTCAACTCGGTGGCCCCAGGGTTCATCGACACCGATATGACCCGTGAACTGCCGGAAGCACAGCGTGAAGCCTTGCTGACGCAGATTCCGCTGGGCCGTCTGGGCCAGGCTCAAGAGATCGCGAATGTGGTCACTTTCCTGGCATCTGACGGTGCGGCATACGTGACTGGGGCTACAATCCCGGTGAACGGCGGGATGTACATGAGTTAAATTGTGACGGATCGCTTCAAAAAAATGTCATACGAGCTGTCTAAAATCCGTTATAAAGCTGCAACTTAATTTATAGGCAGGTGGCCGACCGGGTACAGGGTGAAGCTTTCAGTTGAAAAGCTGAAATGGCTTTCTATACACTTACCCACTGGCCAGCTGCCTGAATTTGTCCATTAGGAGTTAAACAAGGTATGAGCACCATCGAAGAGCGCGTCAAGAAAATCGTCGCCGAGCAACTGGGCGTTAAAGAAGAAGAAGTGGTCAACACTGCTTCCTTCGTAGAAGACCTGGGTGCCGATTCCCTTGACACCGTTGAGCTGGTGATGGCTCTGGAAGAGGAATTCGAGACCGAAATCCCGGACGAAGAAGCTGAAAAAATCACTACTGTTCAAGCTGCTATCGACTACGTTACTAGCCACCAGGCGTAATCGTTTGTAGTCGTCGCTTGCTGTTAGGGAAAAACCGCACTGCTGTAACGGCGTGCGGTTTTTTCTTTAGCGGTGATCAAAAGTGAGCTCTGAAGCAAAGTGTCGTCATTAGAAAAAGGAGAGTGCTGTGTCGCGTAGACGCGTCGTAGTCACCGGTATGGGTATGTTGTCGCCACTGGGCACGGATGTGCCGAGCAGTTGGCAGGGCATTCTGGCTGGCCGCAGTGGTATTGGTCTGATCGAACACACGGACCTTTCTGCCTATTCCACCCGTTTTGGCGGCTCGGTAAAGGGCTTCAATGTCGAGGAATATCTCTCGATCAAGGAGTCCCGCAAGCTCGACCTGTTCATTCAATACGGCCTGGCAGCCGGTTTTCAGGCAGTGCGTAATGCTGGCCTGGAAGTCACCGACGCCAACCGTGAGCGCATCGGCGTGGCCATGGGTTCGGGTATTGGCGGTTTGACCAATATCGAAGAAACCAGCCGCACGCTGCACGATTCCGGCCCCCGTCGAATTTCACCGTTCTTCGTTCCGGGCTCGATCATCAATATGATTTCCGGCTTCCTGTCCATCCACTTGGGCGCACAGGGGCCTAACTACGCCATCGCCACCGCATGCACCACCGGTACGCATTGCATCGGCATGGCGGCGCGCAACATCGCCTACGACGAAGCCGACGTGATGATCGCCGGCGGCGCCGAAATGGCAGCCTGCGGCCTCGGTATGGGCGGCTTTGGTGCCTCCCGTGCGCTGTCGACCCGCAACGACGAGCCGACCCGCGCCAGCCGCCCCTGGGACAAAGGCCGTGACGGCTTCGTACTGTCCGACGGTGCCGGTGCCCTGGTGCTGGAAGAGTTGGAGCACGCCAAGGCGCGCGGCGCCACCATCTACGCCGAGCTGATCGGCTTTGGCATGAGCGGCGACGCCTACCACATGACCTCGCCACCGTCCGACGGTGCCGGCGCTGCGCGTTGCATTACCAATGCCCTGCGCGATGCCAAGGTCAACCCGGACCAGGTGCAGTACATCAATGCGCACGGCACCTCGACCCCGACCGGCGACCTGGCGGAAGCCGAAGCCATCAAGTCGGTGTTCGGCGAACACGCCTACAAGCTGGCGGTCAGCTCCACCAAGTCCATGACCGGCCACCTGCTGGGTGCGGCGGGCGCGGTCGAGGCGATCTTCAGCGTGATGGCCATCAAGGATCAGGTCGCGCCGCCGACCATCAACCTGGATGAGCCGGACGAAGGCTGCGACCTGAACTTCGTGCCTCACGAAGCGCAGCAGATGCCGATCGACGTGGTGCTGTCCAACTCGTTCGGCTTTGGTGGCACCAACGGTTCGCTGGTGTTCCGCCGGTTCGCCGAGTGATGCACAGCTGGGTCGACGGTCAGCCAGAGGGCGCTGTGCCCCTGAAAGATCGCGGCCTGGCGTATGGCGATGGGCTGTTCGAGACCATTGCCGTCAAGGCCGGCCAGCCTGTGCTGCTCGACCGTCACCTGCAGCGTCTCGATGAGGGCTGCAGGCGCCTCGCTCTCGCTGCGGACCCGGCGCTGATCCGCAGCGAAGTGCTGGCCTACGCCGCCGCCCTCGGCGACGGTATTCTCAAGTTGATCCTCACCCGCGGCGACAGCCTGCGCGGGTATGGCATCAACCCTGGCGCCCCGGTGCGCCGTATCTTGCAGGGCAGTGCGCCCGCTACCTATCCCCAGGCGCATGGAACCGACGGCATCCGCCTGTTTCCGTGTGCCACCCGCTTGGCCGAGCAACCGCTGCTGGCCGGTCTCAAGCACCTCAACCGCCTCGAACAAGTGATCGCCCGCGCCGAGTGGCAAGACGCCGAGCATGCCGAAGGCTTGATGCTGGATATGTCCGGGCGTGTCATCGAAGGTGTATTCAGCAACCTGTTCCTGGTGCGTAATGGCTTGTTACTAACCGCCGATCTGAATCGTTGTGGCGTCGCAGGTGTGATGCGCGCCGAGCTGCTGGCGCAGGCGCAAACCCTGGGCGTCCCGGTGGCCGTGGCCGACATCAGCCTGGAGCAGTTGCAGCAGGCTGACGAAGTCTTCGTGTGCAACAGCGTTTATGGCATTTGGCCGGTGCGTGGCTACGCAGCGATGAGCTGGTCGGTTGGGCCGCTCACCCGTAAACTGCAGGGCATTGTTCGCGCGCTATTGGATATTTGAGTGATACGAAAACTGGTTGTACTGCTGCTGATCGGTCTGTTCTCGGCGGCTTTGCTGTTGGGCTTTGGTGCGTGGAAGCTTAATTCCTCGCTGAAACAGCCGTTGAATCTGGCCCAGGAGCAATTGCTCGATGTACCGGCCGGGGCCACGCCCACCGGCACCTTCAATCGCCTGGAAGCCGATGGCGTGCTCGATGGCGCGTTCTGGTTACGCCTGTACTGGCGCTTCAACCTGGATGGCCAGCCCCTGCACAGCGGCGAATACCGTATGACGCCGGGCATGACCGCCGAAGGTTTGATCGGCCTGTGGCAGCGCGGCGAAGTGGTGCAATACAGCCTCACGTTGGTCGAAGGCTGGAATTTCCGCCAGGTACGCATGGCGCTGGCCAAGCACGAAAAGATTGTGCAAACGCTCTCCGGTCTGACTGACAGTGAAGTGATGGACAAGCTCGGTCACTCCGGCGTGTTTCCCGAGGGCCGGTTCTTCCCGGACACCTACCGCTTCGTGCGCGGCATGACCGATGTCGAGTTCCTGAAAAAAGCCTACAACCGCCTGGATGAAGTCCTCGCCCAGGAGTGGAGCAAGCGCGCCGCCGATGCGCCGTACACCGACCCCTATCAAGCGCTGATCATGGCCTCCCTGGTGGAAAAAGAGACCGGTGTACCTGAGGAGCGCGGGCAGATCGCCGGCGTCTTCGTGCGGCGCCTGAAGATCGGCATGTTGTTGCAGACCGACCCCACCGTGATCTACGGCCTGGGTGAGCGCTACAACGGTAAGTTGACCCGCGCGCACCTCAAGGAAGCCAACCCATACAACACCTACATGATCGCCGGGTTGCCGCCGACGCCGATCGCCATGGTCGGGCGCGAGGCGATCCACGCGGCGCTGAACCCGGTGCCGGGCAGCAGCCTGTATTTCGTTGCCCGAGGCGATGGCAGCCATATTTTTTCCGATGACCTGGATGCGCATAATGCCGCCGTGCGTGAGTTCCAGCTCAAGCGCCGCGCCGATTACCGCTCCAGCCCGGCGCCGGTGGTGAAGCCTTCGCCGGACGCCACGCCACCGGCGGATGCGCCTGCCGAGCCGGCATCGGACACCCCCGCACCGCAAAGCCCGCAATGAATCTGACTAAGGACTGCCTGTGACTGGCTTGTTTATTACCCTGGAAGGCCCCGAAGGCGCCGGTAAAAGCACCAACCGCGATTACCTCGCCGAGTGCTTGCGCGCCCAGGGTATCGAGGTTGTGTTGACCCGTGAGCCCGGCGGCACCCCACTGGCCGAGCGCATCCGTGAGGTGTTGCTGGCCCCGGGTGAAGAACAGATGAACCCGGATACCGAGCTCCTGCTGGTGTTTGCCGCTCGCGCCCAGCATCTGGCCGAAGTGATTCGCCCCGCCCTGGCCCGCGGTGCCGTGGTGATTTGCGACCGTTTCACCGATTCCACCTATGCCTACTAGGGCGCCGGCCCGGGCCTGTGGCTGGAGAGTATGACCACGTTCGAAACCTTCATGCAGGGCGAGTTGCGGCTGGACCTGGCC
>NZ_UTBG01000113.1 GCF_900580675.1 Pseudomonas viridiflava | reverse complement strand
TGGAAGGAATAAACAATAGAATAAAGGTGATCAAGCGGATGGCGTACGGTTACCGGGATAGCGAGTTCTTTTTCATGAAGATCAAGAGCGTCTTTCCCGGTAATCCGTGAAGAACCAAAAAAAAGCCAGCACATGGCTGGCTTCGGCTTTCAGTCTTGAATCAATTGGCTTCTGCGGCCGCTTCAACGTCGTGTGCAATAAGCGAAACGAGCGCATTTTGCTGGCGGTGGGAGAGCTGACGAAAACGCTGCAGCAGTTCGCGTTCGTGCAGTGACAGCTCGGGGCTGTCCAGGCGCATGCTCAACTCTTCGCCCAGCGCACCTTCCTGAATAAGGCTCTGTTCCAGGCGCGCGATGATTTCGGAGTTCATGCTGCGGTGATGATTGCGAGCCACCTCGGCAATGCGTTCCCGCATTCCGTCTGGCAGACGTACGACGAACTTGTCAGCCGTACGGCTGGAATAAATTGCCTGTTTCAATGGGCGCATATATTTAACCGGTTAGTTCAGGGGAGCGGTTTATGGAATTGGCCGCAAGATGAGTGTTAAGACAAGGCTCACGACTAAAGTTCAACCCTAATTGCAAAGAGGCCGCATCATGCCTCAGATTTGACAGTTCCTTGGCGTCAATTCTGTGACAAATATTGAACTGCCTAGAGGCTTTATGCCAGTACTCATTTGCATTTTTGCGGACTGGTTGGAAATCTTTTCAACCAGTGGTCGCGTGAGGGAACTTCTCTCGAAGTCATGTCACCACGGGCTTTCAGGCCGCACATCCTATAACAAAGTGGCCTTTTGCCCCTGTGTTTAAGACTAGTGGCAATTTGCCGATTTACTAGGGCGAGGCGACATAAGGTAAGCGGGGAGGGGGAGGGGATCAGCGTAAGACGGGGTCGAACTTGATTTTGCGGCCCAGGATGAGCGTCAGCAGCAGCAGGCTGGAGAACACTCCGGTGGCGACCAAGGCGGTGGTTTGTGCATCTTCAGAGCCAGCATTCAGGCCCAGGATGCCAGTGGTCAGAGTCAGGCATAAAAACAGCCAGGCAAGTTTGCTCACGAGTGGATTCCTCAGAAAATCCAGTGTTCAGATGCAGGCGCAGCCTGGATGCCCTGAGTCAGGCGTACCGGCGATTGCGCGTTTGGAGTCATCACCGCCAGTTGCGGACGCTGTTGCAGGTGGTGCGGCACCGCCTGGCTGATCTGCGCAGGGTCGTTGCTGCCAGTCGATTGGAAGTGGAACATCACCAGTGCAGCCAGGGCTACGGTGTTGAGGGCTAACAGAAGGGCACTGTTCATGATCATGTTCTCCGCTAAACGCCGTAGCTGAATGGGGTTTTGTAGGAGAAGTATTGCAGGTCTCGTGCCAATCTATTATTTCAATGAAATCAGTGGTTTAAGTCTACTTCAAAGGGCTCGAAGGTTGCAATTTGCAAGGCTGGCGTTTTGGGGTAATGCATTTTGCACGACGCGCTGCCCATGTGCCTGTTTTTGCGGGACGAAACCCGAAACAGCAAGACAAGGATCGGCCTACACTGAAAAAGCCCACGGACGACATGACAAAACCGACCCCGGCCGTTAACATGCACGCCGTCCGTCGCAAGCCCCTGGCTCGATGGCTGTCATTAGTCCCAGTAGCTCAATTGGATAGAGCATCCCCCTCCTAAGGGGAAGGTTGGCCGTTCGAACCGGCCCTGGGACACCATATTCTGCTGCTCATCCCTTCACTATCCCCGCACTATCCATCGCTCAACAGCCTTTTGACTTCGGCAATGATCAAGTCGATGTTGAATGGCTTAGCCAGTACCACATCAAACAGGTCTGACCGCTCCATTCCGATATGGGCCTGAGCGCCGCTCATCAAAATGATCGGCAAATTATTAGCGGAAGGAAGGGCCCGGACGGCAGTGGCAAACTCCTCGCCGTCCATGACCGGCATCATGAAGTCGGTAATGATCAACGCTGGTCGTTCCCGGTCCAGCACCTCGAGCGCCTTTCGGCCATTACTCGCCGTCACCACCATGAACCCCTCATCCTCCAGTGCGAAGCTGAGAATGTCAGCGATCAAGTACTCGTCGTCGACGACCAGGACGGTGGTCATGTTAGTTCAACCCACTCAAAAGCTTAAGAAATTGAACCAGAAGATGACTCAGTGGGGACTGAAGGTTCATGTCTTGAAGCCTTTTTCAGGAAAACATTTTGATCTTGGATTACCACCTCAAATCGCGAGGGGTCATAAGAGCTGTCTCGTACCTTAAGAATGGATAAGGTCCTGCTTAGTTCAGAGTGATTCTCGGAGAATCGCATCAGCATCAGGTTGTCGACGATGCTGGACAGGTCGGAGTTGGGTGCGCTGACCTCGGAACCAAATAGGTCGCGCATTTCCCACGAGGCAAATACCGTCACGCCTCGGGATCGCAGCTCGTTCATCAAGGCACTGAAGAAGTCAGTAATCCGCGCCGGGTTTGTGGACACTCGGGTCATACCGCTCAGGCTATCGATGAACAGACGCTTGATGCCTTTTTCTTCAACGATACTCAGAAGTCGGGCGCCGAGCCCGTCCAGCAGGCCTTCGGTGGTCGGCTGCCAGGCGATGCTCAGCGCGCCACTGTCCTCCATCCCCTTGATATCGATGCCCAGTGACAGGCCTTTGAGTCGCAGCCGTTGCGGGCTTTCATAGAAGCCAAAATGTAAGCCGGGAGCTTCCACCGTCGATTGGGCCAGGAATTTGAGCCCCAGCGTGGTTTTACCGATCCCGGAGGGGCCTATGACCAGAGACACGCTGGAACTGTGCAGGCCTCCCCCCAGTATGCCGTCCAGCGATTCAATGCCGCTGGGTATGCGCGTCATGTCGGCACTGTCGGGGGCCGACGGATGGCTGTAGAGACTTTCCATACGAGGGTAAACAACCAGCCCATGGTCCGTGATTTCACACTCATGAAGACCGGTCATTGCTCCGCTGCCGCGCGTCTTGCGCAGTTGAATGCGACGTACTGAGCGAGTGCCATAGAGCTCTTCGCCCATCTCGATTACGCCATCAACCATGGTGTGCTCGGGGCTGCCATCATCGAGACGCGAGCTGGTAAGAAACAGCACCGTGCAGCCGGCGAAAGCGGCGTGCCCTTGCAACTCTGAAATGAATTTCTTGGTGTCGATGTGGGAATCGGCTTTTGAGCGCGCATTGAGCAGGCCGTCTACCACCATGACGGTGGCTTTCTGGCGGCTGATCTCACGCCTGAGCAGTTTTACTACCTCGCCGAGTCCTTCGTCTTCCAGCGTGTCAAACGCGCTGACAAATTGAATCTCGGCGCCGACTTTGGAGGCGTCGAAAAAGCTCAAAGTAGAAAGAAATTGGAAAAGGCGGTCGTGCGACTCGGCCAACAGCGTAGCGACCAGAACTCGGCCCCCATTATTCGCATGATGGAACCCCAGTTGGTTGGCAAGGATTGTTTTCCCGGACCCTGGGCGCCCCTGGATGATGTACGAAGCGCCTGCGACCAGGCCTCCCTTGAGCAGAGCGTCGAGCCCTTCTATTCCACTTTGGAGGCGTTTTAGCTTTTCCACAATGCGACCCTGATCTGAAAAACAGGCTGTTTAAGCCGAGTGAACGGAATGCTAACTCCATTTTCGCTCCGGAGCCATTCGCTACTGGAGTATGGGGGCTCCAGGCGCTGTATTTCCAATGCGATGGATCAGCCTGGCGCTTTCCTGGTCATGCTTCAGCGCAGCGAAATACAGCCTGGAACTGGCCCTGGGGCACCCTATTCAAAGCCCATGAGTCAGCCGCGCGCAGAACTTCCAGGCGGGGCTTTTTTGTGCGCGCCGGATCTTTTCCGACACCGGTCGAACCTTGCCGCCGATCGACGTTCACAGCAGGTGCCGTCGGGTATTTTTCGCAACGGTGTACCTTGCACACCCCCCGGCAGCGTCTGAGCTGTTAAGCAAAATAATCCCCGGAAACAGTGCCTTTCGCCTGTCCGGACCCGGCAACCCAGGACTATCATGCCGATAGCCCTGTCTCTTACTGCAAGGAGCCGCTCGGAACGCCGATGCGCCAGATCTGGAAACCTTTTCGAGCCCTTTATTTCGCCTCCCTGATGATGTTGATCGGCTCCGGCCTGCTCAGTACTTACCTGGCCCTGCGCCTGGCGGCCGACCATGTCGACAGCCTGTGGGTCGGTGCGCTGATGGCCGCCAACTATTTTGGCCTGGTGCTAGGCGGCAAGATCGGGCACCGCCTGATTGCCCGGGTCGGGCATATCCGTGCCTACGCTACCTGCGCGGGGATTGTCGGCGCGGCCGTGCTGGGCCATGGGTTGGTCAATTGGCTGCCGGCCTGGATCGTGCTGCGGATAATCGTGGGCCTGGGGATGATGTGCCAGTACATGGTCATCGAAAGCTGGCTCAATGAGCAGGCAGAAGCCAAGCAGCGTGGCGTGGTGTTCAGCGGCTATATGATCGCGTCTTACCTGGGGCTGGTGCTGGGCCAACTGATTCTAGTGATGCACCCCGAGCTTGGCCTTGAATTACTGATGCTGGTGGCGCTATGTTTTGCCCTGTGCCTGGTGCCGGTGGCCATGACCCGGCGCATTCACCCGGCGCCCCTGCACCCGGCGCCGATGGAGCCGCGGTTCTTTATCAAGCGTGTGCCGCAGTCGCTGAGTACCGTGCTGGGGGCGGGGCTGATCGTGGGTTCGTTCTACGGTCTGGCACCGCTCTACGCCTCTCAGCAGGGCCTGACCACCGAGCAGGTGGGCCTGTTCATGGGTAGCTGTATTTTTGCTGGTCTTCTGGTGCAATGGCCATTGGGCTGGTTGTCGGACCGCTACGACCGCGCGCTGTTGATTCGCTGCTTCGCGCTGTGCCTGGCGGTGGCGGCGTTGCCGCTGGCGGTGATGACCCAGGTACCGCTGGAGGTCCTGTTTGTGGCCGGGTTTTTATGTTCCCTGGTGCAGTTTTGCCTGTACCCGCTGGCGGTGGCGTTCTCCAACGACCATGTGGAAGGTGATCGTCGCGTGTCCCTCACGGCCATGTTGCTGGTGACCTACGGCGTTGGCGCCAGTATCGGGCCGTTGCTCGCCGGTGTGGTGATGAAGCTGTTCGGCAGCCACATGCTGTATGCGTTTTTCAGTCTGTGTGCGTTGATCCTGGTGTGGCGCATCCGGCCGAAAGCGGTGACCAACCTGCATCAGGTGGACGATGCGCCGCTGCACCACGTGGCGATGCCCGACAGCATGTCCAGTTCGCCGCTGGTGGCGGCGCTCGACCCGCGGGTGGATGAGCAGGTGGTGCAGGAGCAAATGCAGAACCCCGTGCCTGAGCCTGAAGCCGAGCCCGAAGCGCCGGTGGATGAGCCTGCGCCCGAAGAGCCCTCCGACCCGCTGGACCCGGACGAGCATCCCCACGACTTGAGTA
>NZ_UTBG01000120.1 GCF_900580675.1 Pseudomonas viridiflava | reverse complement strand
GCCAGCTCCCACAGAAAAGCAGCTTTGCTGTGCTGTAGACCTGCTTTCGCTCTGCGCTCTTGATCTGCTTCAACCACTCAGGTCGGCTACCAGGCCGCCGTGCCCGCAAAGGCTGTACCCAATCCAATGTGGGAGCTGGCTTGCCTGCGAAGGCATCGACTGTGTATCACGGATGAACCGAGTTGCCCGCATCGCAGGCAAGCCAGCTCCCACAGAAAAGCAGCTTTGCTGTGCTGTAGACCTGCTTTCGCTCTGCGCTCTTGATCTGCTTCAACCACTCAGGTCGGCTACCAGGCCGCCATGCCCGCA
>NZ_UTBG01000228.1 GCF_900580675.1 Pseudomonas viridiflava | reverse complement strand
CCGCTGGCCCTGCGCCGGTTGCTGACAAATCCGCCGGGGATGAATTGTTGGATACGGCCAGGGACAAGATTGTTGAAAAACTGATTGATCTGGTTTTCGACGGGGCTGTAGAGAAGTTCAAAGGCCGCAAAAAAAACAGCAGGCCCAAGGCACCACTTCCTGGTCCTTCCAAAACAGAAGGCAGTATCCCGGGCGGCTCGCAACTGGGTGTTCATGCAGGGGCGCCGTCGCAGGGCTTTCAATTTTTTGCCGGTGCGAAAAGCCCTGCGCCCGTGCCCACCCCGCCAAGCGTTTCCAGCAGCGTGCTGAAAGATACCTTCGCAAAACTCGAATCCATCGGTATTCGGCGGCTCGCGCCATTGAGAACGGCCGAAGCTGCCGTGGACGTCATCCAGGGCGTACGCAACGGCGATTCACATGCGGTCGCCGCGGGCCTGAGCACCGCCGGTGGCGCCTGGGCCGGTGCCTCTGCTGGCGCAGCCATCGGCACCTTGATTCTGCCCGGCGTCGGCACCGCGGTCGGCGGCGTAATCGGTGGCTTGCTGGGTGGTGAGGCCGGCGCCTGGATGGGAGATAAACTGTTCGGCTCACCTGATCGTCTGCCCACACCCAATGCGGTCAGCAAGTAACTCAACAA
>NZ_UTBG01000054.1 GCF_900580675.1 Pseudomonas viridiflava | reverse complement strand
GATAAACAACGTACTGTTGAGCGTCTCCAACGTCTCGCGCAGCCGTACTTGCTCCTGGGTCAAAGCGTTGATATCCACGCTGAGCGTGTACAGCGCAGAGCGCGACGCCAGTTGCGGCTGCGAAGAAGCCTCCAGGTTTACAGGTGCCATAGCGCTAGTCGAAAACGGCGCCAACATGTTGCCGAGATCCGCTTCGCCGAGCATCCAGCGGAAGTCTTCCTGGGCGAGCCGTATCCCATATTTAGTCTCTTGCATCCCGCTCTACTCCTGTTTAACGCCAAGGCGAGTGATCGCGATGTCGTAGCGGCGCAATGCTTTTGCGGCGTCCCAGTCGAGGATCTCCGCTTCGTTTACCGAATAAACCAGCGGCACCACATCGAGGATCACTTCGATGTCGCGTTGCGAAAGAAGGCCGCCGGTTGATTTAAAAAATCGTCGATTCGCTCCTGCAGCTCGGTCCAGTCGGGCACGGTCAGGCCGGCGAGATCGGGGATCATCAGGCCGGTGCAGTGCGCGGTAATAAACTCGGCGCGCTCTTTATTGGTGGCGAGTTTTTTCATCACCTTGGTGGCGCGCAGGGCTGGCATTTCCAGGGGCAGTTCTGTAAGGGTGCGGCCGGCAGCGTCGAGGGGCAACAGCAGTTGCACCGGCTGGTCGTGGGTGGTTTCCTGCTGTTCGCCTAGGAAGAGCGATGCAGGACGTGTCGACATCTCATGCACGTATTGGGCGATGGTCACGTAATCCGGACGCTTGAGCTGATCGAGTTCTCTTTCCGACAGGCCGGTGGCGAGTTTCGCCAGCTCGAAGAACTGGTCGTCCTCGTCATCACCGGCCCGGGCCAACGCGTCTTTTTGCGCGGCGTAGTATAGCGGCTTGAGTTGCACCTGCTCGATCGACGCGCCGGTATCGGCGCTGATCGGGGACAGCAGGCGGTGCAGCGGTGGCATCCAGGCCATGGGTCAAATCCTTGTTCAAACGTTGCTGAAAATACTGCAGACCTAAAGCTGATCGCGGTCCGTGCGGGAACTGGCTTGCCTGCGATAGCATCAACTCGATGCACCAGACACGTCGAGTCGCGTGAATCGCAGGCAAGCCAGCTCCCACATTGACCGAGCCCACTTCAGGTCACGGTTGGCCTCAAGGCATCAGCACGGCGCGGCGCGCGTCGCCGAGAATGTCGACGCCGTTGAGCACGAACTTCTGGGTGCGCACGTCGATATCGATGACCGGGATGCCGTTTTCAAGGCGGTTGTAGGTGCGGCAGGACAGTTCCAAAGTGGTGGTGGCCTTGTCGCCCATCTTCAGCTTCGCCTCGGCCAGGGATTTGAGCTTGCCGCCGACGGTGTGGTAGGTGAAGTACGTCTTGCCGTCCTGGTCCTGACCGGCCTCGCGCACGTTCAGCAAGATGTCGTCACCCAGCCGCACGCCCAGCGCCAGCATGATTTCCGGGCCAGCGCCTTGCAGCACCAGCGTGGCGCCGAGCACCTTGCCGCTCTTGGCCATTTCTTCGGCGATAAAGCGCCCGCCGGACATCGGCTCCATGTCGAATTCAATTTTCGGCGGGGTAAATTCCTCTACGGTCGCGGACAACGGCAGGCCTTGAAGGGTGGCCGCAATGGCCTGTCTGACTCGGTTGGTAAACATTAGAGAACGTCCTCCAGGAACTGCTCGATGATTTCATCGCGGGCGTTGAGTTGATAAATCATGTGTTCGTTCGGCGCGTAGCGGCCGTAGTCGATGACGATGTACCAGGTGCCGTTCTTGTACTTCTCGACACTGTTCAATTCCGGGTGCAGGTACACGCTGCCGCCGGGAATGGTTTCGTCGGCGACCAAGGTTTGCAGCCAGTCGTTGATGCGCTTGACCTCCTGGTCCATGAAGGACTTGGTGAGGTTCTTGGCCATGGCTTTTTGCCCGGCCTTGACGAGCTTGCGGCTGATCGCGTCTTCCAGGCCGACGTAGCTGATGAACTTGCCAGTGATAGAGCGATTACCCAGCAACGAGAAACCGCCGAGGATGGTGCGCGCGTAGTAGCTCACGCCGAAGCGGTTGAGCAGGTCACCTTCGGTGGAGGTGTCGAGGATGTTGTACTCAACCACGCGGGAAACGTCCTCGGCGAACGTCACCTGATTACCTGGGCTTTCCCACTGCTTGACCTTGGCCAAGGCGGCGATGGCCAGAGAGGATGGCGCCAGGAACACGTTTTTCTTCGCGGCTTTGGAGTACACCGACGGCATGTTGTGCACCAGCAGGCAACGGTCGAAACCAAGGTCGGCACCGCCCAGCTCGCCGCTGTAGGTCACTTGATCAGCGACGGTTGCGTCTTTGCCATCCAGCACCACACGGGCCTTGATGCGCTTGCCGAAGGCGGCGAACTCACCGGCCACGGCTTTGACGCCGGTAAAGCCAGGAGCGCCAATGATGGTCAGGTCTTCCGGCACACTGGCCAGCGCGGCCAGGCCCAACTTGCGGCCAGTGACCGGCTCGTCGCCGCCGATGACATTGTTGAGGGTGTCTGCCGGGGTAGCGCCCTCTTCCACGATCACCACATACACGGGCACTTTCACCACTTTGAGAATCTGGTACACCGCGTGGAACAGCGTGCCGGTCTCGGCGCCGGTCGGGTCCAGCAGCGCCTGGGTGGTGAAGCTGTTGATGCGAAACGCCGCGTTTTTCGGGATCGACGCATGCGCATTCGGCGCCGTGCCGACCAGGCCGATCACATTGTCACCCAGGCCACCCATGGCCTCGGGGGATTCAGTGGCGTTCACGGTGATGCCGTTGTGCTCGAAGTTCAAAACCTCAGCCATGATCAGTCAGCCTTCTTGGTAGTGGCCTTTTTGGCCGGGGTTGCGTTGAGGACGCTGGTCAGTTCCAGACGGCCGGCGGTCCGCAGGGCGGATGCTTCGACGTCCAGCAGGTCCAGTTGCTGACCGGCGACGGACCAATGGCCGGCGCCAGTGGGGAATGGGATGAGGACGGTGTAGGTTTGGCGGGTGGGCATAAGAGAAAATCTCCAGGCGAAAAAAAACCGCGGGAGGCGGTTTGGGTTGAGTTTATTCAGATTGTTCGGCAAGCCAGACCGGCGCCTCGGGGCGTTTTCCAAATTCGGGAAACTCTGCTGACTGCGGCCAGTCACGCAACACTTGCAAGTAGCTCAAAAACGCGGCGAACTGCTCGGGGACCAACGTGGTCGGAATGCCCAGCTCCAGTTGATCGCGATGCCGGTCCCGAATACCGGTTGCGGTCGCTAACTGCCGATCGCGCCATGCTCGCTCTTTGGTCGCCATCTGCTCGCTGCTGAGCCCTGGCGGATCAATGGCTACAGGGAAGCCTTGATCGTCAGCCGAAATGACCTTTCCGGCTGCGTTTTCGGCGCGGAGCTCAGCGTGACGCGCTTTTGTGATTTCCAGGCAAGCCATATCAGAAGGCTGCATGCCGGGCAGATAGAAGCCACCCGTTTCTGCGCAATAAAAAATGCTCATGATTATTTTCCGATTCCGATAACGAACATATCTCGGTTGTTGGCTACTGCCGTGCCGATGTCTTGCCGGTCAAGAATGACTGTGGTTTTGGTGAGGCTTCGGTACTGGGCAGAGACCCCGTCGTCGACACGAGCAAACGACGAATGCACCGCGCCCGAGATGGCATAACACGCATCGGGCCAGGCAAGTGGCCAGGTCAGTGTCGTGAACTGGTCAGCCGCGAGGGACGCTCGGCCGTACTGGAAGAGGAGGCCACCGAGCCAAGTTGGAAACAGGATATATCCACTGGCCGCGGTGAAGTTCATCGCAAAGCCGAAGCGCAGCTTTTTCGGGGTTACGATTGTAGAGTCGTCGGCGCCTGCGTCGGCTTGGGGTTGGGTAGCGGTCTTCGCTGTGCCTTGATTGATTTCGGTTGCTTGTGAAGCCAGTACAGATACGTCAATGGTTCCTTGGTTGATAGGCGCGTTCCAAGCTTTGATGCACCACATTACCGCCAAGTTGCGCGGCCTAGATTCATCCCCCCCACTTGCAGCCCAATCAGCCGGTGTGACCGCGTAATTATCAGTTGCGGCCGTATCGTTGTAGAGAATTTGGGTTAGCGTAGGTGTCGGCACCTTGCTCCCAGCAACAAACTGAGCTTGGTCTGCTACCGTTGAGTTTGAAACAATCTCAGAATGTACATGACGCTGGTTCTGACTGAGTTGACCTGAGCCAAGCAAGCGATCGGCATCAACCCCACGCCCATGATCCCACCCACGCAAAAACTCCCCACGCGACTCAGGCAGCCGAAAGTTCCCAGCCCCCTCATCCCCCTTATTGAAAGCCGTCCCCAGAAACTTCGCCAAATCAGGATAAGCCGCAGCACTCTTCACGCTGCCGTCAATTTCCAAGAATCCCACCGGGACCTTATCAACGGGGAAGGCAACCATCGATCCAACAGGCAACGCCGAAGACTGAGCAATCATCGCCTCAATCTCACCCTTGGAATACGTCCCCTTCCCCAAGTAATCCATCACCCAAGCCCGAGTCGCCTTCACCACCGTGTCATCAATCAACAACGTCACAAGCGCTGCATTACTCGTCTCAAAGATCGAGCGAATATAAAACTCTTTCCCCGACCCCGACGTCGCCAGCACCGGTTTATACGACTCCGGATACTTAACGACGGCATACAAAATCCCGGTGTCCGTCCACAACCCCGCTTCGCGCACATACCAGCCGCCAACCTCCGACGGAATGGTGACTTCGGCCATCAGCCAGTTGGCGTTTTTTTCATCCTGGAACAACGCGTTCAACGGCCCGCGCCAGACTTCGCGTTTCAGCGCTTTTGCGCTGGCGTCGGGGTTGTAGACGGCGCCGTTGCCGTCGCCGACGGAAATCTGCGCGAGTTTGATCGGTACGCCCGCGGCCTTGCAGGCGGTTTCATAGGCGATCCCTGCGTCTGTGAGCAGGGTGTAATAGTCAGCCATTTAGTGCTCCTGTGGATAAAGGGTGGTGGTTTCGACGGTGTAGAGCGCGGCCGCCAAAAAGGCGCGTCCCGAGGCCTCTACGCCTGCCAGCACATTTGGATAGACCGTGGTCAATTCGCCGCACAGGGTGGCGGCGCCGATGAAGTGGCGGCCGGAGGCGCTCAGGCCTACAGAGATTGAAAGAATGTCGCGTTCGCTCTTGGCATCGGCCAGGCGGCGATCGAGTCGGGCATCGATGGTTTCGCTGTAGGGCAACTCGGTCCAGGCGCGGACGGCAAAGCTGTAGGGCACGCCAGGCGGTTTCTGCTCGTACCAGGCGCGCACTTCGGGGCTCAGTTGTAAACCCTTGGCCGCGTTTTCCAGGGCTTGGCGGGTGCCGGCCTGGCGTGCGGTAGGCCAGGCAAGTTTGACCGTCAGGCGCTTCTCGGCTTCGGGGGCCGTGGTGCTCCATTCGTTCACAGCGCGGTCCGCTGCCAGGTAGGGCAAGAACGACGCTGGCGTGCGATCTGGGTCCATCAACTGTGGGAACGGTGGCGTCACCCGTTCCAGCAAGTGGCCGAAACCCAGGTCCAGGGCCTTTTCCAGCGGTGAGCTGTTGGCGGGCAACAGGCTCGCTTTGGGTTCACTCATAGCGTGCGCACCTCCACCTCGACACCCGTGCAATACGGAGCCTGGAACGCCGTGCTGATAATCGGCTCCAGTGGTTCGAGGATCTGCAGTTGCGCGGCGCCGGCGCTGTGGATGGCGTAGTCGATCCAGCTCGGGTCCACTCGCCCTTCCAGGCGATGGCAGGAGTCGGCGTAGGTTTGCAGCAATTGCTGCGCGGCTACTTGAGTCAGCCCCGAATCCGGGCCGGCGTTGATCTTGGCCACTACGCGAATCTTGTAGGGCTGAATCTGCGCGCCTTGGACAGTGACCAAATCAGTCTCCGGTCGGACATCGGGCCGTGCGAAATGTCGACGGACGCCTTCAAGCAAATCGTCAGTAGCGCTGCCATTGCCCTCCCTCGACAACACCGTGACCATCACCTCACCAGGGGCAGTGCGCCGCCCGTTGCCGTCCTTGATCTGCGCCGCATAGCCTTCAGGCTCGAAGGTATAACTGACTGTGACCACGCCCGGCGTTGCGCTCTGCACATTGATTGAAGGCCGCTCACCGAGGGTGAAAACTTCGCGTCGATATTGCATGCGCGAACCTGCCGCCGGTGCATGCGGTGCGAGGTAGTAGCGCAAACGGGCGTCGTCGTCGCTTTCCAGGGTTGGCGGCACGGGCGGGAAAGCGGCCGGATCGCCGGGGTCCAGCACCTGGCGCTCCAGGCCCATATCGGCCAGGCGCGCATCCAGATTGCTGCCGGTCGCCCACCACGCCAGCATCTGCTTGATGCGCGCGTTGTACTTGCGTTCGTGGGTTTGCAGGCGCACACAAAAGGCTTCCAGCGCCAGGGTCAGCAGCTCGCTTTCGTTGTCGAGGCTGACCTTGAGCTTGGCCGCATTTTGCGGCGCACGCGTGGCGACGTAATCAACGACAAACGCCTTGAACTCGGCCAGCAATGGCTCGAACGCGTCAACGGCAATGATGGCCGGTTCCGCCAGTTGGTTCTGGCCAGGGATCAGCATGCTCATGTCACGACCTCGAAGGATTGTTGGCGGTTTTTCCAGGTGCCTGCGAACCGCAGCAGCAGGCCGGCGCCCTGGCGGGTGGCGACAATGACTTGGGGTTGGAAGTCGGCGATGCCGTTCCGGGCGTTATAGAACGCTTGGGCGGCATGGCTTTGGGCGAGGATCAACAGGTCGTCGCCGAGGTTCTGGCCTAGCAGTTGCGGGATCATCGAGCCATACAGCGGACGCTTCTGGCGAGTGCCTACAGGTGTGGTCAGCGCTCGGGTGGCGCGCTGGACGAATTGCAGCCAGTCGTCGACGGCTGCCCCGGTGTTCCTATCGATTCCGATCATGGCAAATCCTTATGCGCGGCTGATCACGCGACCCTGGTGATCCACCACCGGGCCGCTCAAATGCACCCCGGCGGCATCCAGCACCACGCCGGTGGCGCCCAGTTGCAGGCTGATGCTCTGGGCGCTAATGCTCAGGCTGGCCGCACCGACGGTGACGTCAACCTGCTCACGGGAGCCGCTGAACTTGGTTGGGCCGTTGACCCAATTGAAGAGGTGGCTCGCGTCGTCGTAATCGCTTTGCGTGCCGTCTTGATAGCGCCGCCGCGTTAGTGACGCAACGCTGGAAATTGGTGGAAAACGACTACTGTTAAGACCGAACAACGCCACAGACTGAGCGCCCCCTTCCCCACCGCCGTAGTTGAGGAGCAGGCATTGCTCGCCCACCGACGGAATACGGGTTTCGGTCTGCGCGCCGGCACTAGGGTTGAAAAACCGAATGGCCGGGCTGAGCAAATCACCGTGACTGACCTTGCAGGTATTGCTGGTGGCGTCGACCTCCTGGCACACGCCAATCCGGCAAAAGCTTTCAGCGCGGCGATACAGGTCCTCGAGCTGAGCCTCCATTTCCGCCAGGCGTTCGACGATCGGGCCCAGTTGCATGCGTAGCAATGCGTCGAACATGGACTACTCCTGCAGTGGCCGATATTGGTCCGGATCGTCGATGTTCGAGACCTCCCACGTGCGGGCAAACAAAGGTTTGCCTGTGGGATCTTCGAGCAACGACGGCCCGAGATAGAGGGTTTGGCTGAAGGACACTGTCCAGGTGTCGTAGTCCGTTTCGGCGCTGGTGAGCCCGGACGGCGACGCGACAATGGACATGGGCAAGTCGCACTGATCGGGAGGCAGGCCCCAGCGATTGTCCAGGGCCAGGTCCATCAGTTGGCTCGCCAGGTCGCAGGCATCGAACGGGGCTGACCCGCTGGCGACCATGGCCTTGAGCGAAACCGACAAGGCGTGCGCCTTGCGCCCTGCCAGGGAACGAACGCCGGGACCATTGCGCTCCACACTGATCAGCACGCCGGTTTTATCCTCGACGCCGACAAAGTCCTGGTGATTGCCTACACGCAGTTGTGGGAAAGCACTTTTCAGTACTTCCCCGATTGCCGCAGGCAGCTGGGAAGGTTTTTCGATAAGAGTCATGTTGTTGCGTCCTTGCAGCGGTTACTGCTCATCCGGGCGAGAGGTCGGGGGCTCGTTGACCCCGATGCGCTTGGCCGCCCAACGTTCATAAAGGCCGATGGCGACGTCCGCGCCGGCCATGGCCGTGAGGCAACCAATGGCGCCGGCGGTCCAGATCGACATGCCGGCGGCGTAGCACAGCATCAAGGCTGAAACTCCGCAAACCATGCACGCCCCGGACCGTAAGGCCAGGCGCCGCGCGAGCGACCAACCGCGGGCGCCCTCCTTGTCGGCGCGCCACATTTCGCCGGATACACCGCCGATCAGGGCCAGTACGATCACCAGCCAGATAGGCATTTCGGCTAACACTTGCTGCTCGTTTGTCATGTCACGCCTCCTGGCTGGGCATTCCCGGCGACGTGCCGGTGTGTTGGGTAAATCCATTTAGAGGTAGGCATTCCAAAAAGCCCGGTTACCCGGGCTTTTCAGTAATGCGGTCCACGTTCGATCTTTCGGCGCTGCTGGCGCGGTACGGATCTTTCCTGAGATGTTTTTCCGACCACGATCCCTGTCTGCCGGATAACTGCTTCTGGTGCTTTACGCTGCACACCCGGGTCAGTTGCCAACCCTCTGAACCGTTGAGGCCGGTTCATCGCTGCCTGTTTTGTCAAAGGTTGAAACTAAAGAGCGTCGGCATCCTTGCCGGTGTTGCCTGGCGTCCTTGCCATCGCTCTGATGGCGTCCTTGCCGATGTTGCGTGCTGTCCTTGTCTTCCTTGGCAGCATCCTTGCCACCTCCACCACCTTGTTGGCTGGCTTGAGACAAAGAATATGCATGTATGCATATACAGTCAATGCATTAATGCATTTATTTTGGCTGTCGAAATGCACTGGTGCATTTTAAGCCTTATGGGCAGAGGGTTTGAGGACTTTTACAGGCGAAAAAAAGCCCGCTCGCTGGCGGGCTTTTCCTACGTAAGAAGGTTAACGGGCGTACATACCCCACCAGAACACATGGCCAAGAATGCTGATTTGCTCATCCTGGATATCCTGGAAGCTGTAGTCCTCGTCCGGGTGCTCATCGCGGTTGAAACTGCGCAGGCGAATCCCGGAAGGCAGGCGATAGAGCTGTTTCACGCGCAACTGGCCATTGTGGTTGATGGCATACAAGTCACCATCGACGATGTCACCAATGCCACTCTTGCCCGCGTTAACCCCCACCGTCGCGCCATCACGCAACACCGGCAACATACTGTTGCCACGCACCGTCACGCACTTGGCCTGGTCGAACTGCACTCCGTTATGCCGCAGGCTACGTTTGCCGAAGCGCAGGCTTGCCTTCTCGCTTTCCTCGATGACGAATCTTCCTGATCCAGCAGCCAATTCAACCTCGCGCAGAAAGGGGATCGACACCTCGTCATCATTAACGGGCGTGTCGTCGTCCCACAGGCTTATGTCCTTGAGTTCCGAATGCATCGGGTCGCGCCCGTCATCACGCAAAGCCCCCACCGCCGCGCGCCCGCGCAGTTGGTCGGTGCTCACGCGAAAGTATTCGGCGATGCGCGAGATGTGCTTGTCCGACGGATCAACGATCTTGCCGCTCAGGATCCGGGACAACGTGGATTGAGGCACGCCGGTACGCCGGTGAAGCTCCGTGGGGGAGATCCGGTCGCGGTCGAGCAATTCTCTTAATACGATAGAAACGTTGCGTTTTTGCATAACGAGGATAGTGCAGACAGATTTAGCGCTTTGCAAATGCTAATTTGCATATTTATGCATTTGTTATACCTCATTACTACCCGTTTGCGACCTGCGAAGCCTCGACCTCGCGTGTTAACCTTGCGCCCATCGCAAAAAATGCTGGGCCAAGCGCCCCTTTGCCCCATCACTTTCAACGAATTTGCCTACTATCCAATGAGTAAAAACGCCTCCGATCTGTCCTCCCACACGCCAATGATGCAGCAGTACTGGCGCCTGAAAAACCAGCACCCTGATCAGTTGATGTTCTATCGCATGGGCGACTTCTACGAGATCTTCTATGAAGATGCGAAGAAGGCCGCCAAGTTGCTGGACATCACCCTGACCGCGCGCGGGCAGTCGGCGGGGCAGTCGATTCCGATGTGTGGGATTCCTTACCATTCGTTGGAAGGCTATCTGGTCAAGCTGGTGAAGCTCGGCGAGTCAGTGGTGATCTGTGAACAGATCGGCGACCCGGCGACGAGCAAAGGACCGGTGGAACGTCAGGTGGTGCGCATTATTACGCCGGGCACGGTGAGTGACGAGGCGCTGCTGGATGAGCGTCGCGACAACTTGATCGCAGCGGTGTTGGGCGATGAACGTCTGTTCGGCCTGTCGGTACTGGACATCACCAGCGGCAATTTCAGCGTGCTGGAGATCAAGGGCTGGGAGAACCTCCTGGCGGAACTGGAGCGCATCAATCCGGTGGAGTTGTTGATCCCGGATGATTGGCCGAAGGATCTGCCGGCGGAAAAACGTCGTGGGACCAAGCGTCGCGCGCCGTGGGATTTTGAGCGGGACTCGGCGCTGAAAAGCCTGTGCCAGCAATTCTCGGTGCAGGACCTTAAAGGCTTCGGTTGCGAAACCCTGACCCTGGCCATCGGCGCCGCCGGTTGCCTGCTCGGTTATGCCAAGGAAACCCAGCGCACCGCCCTGCCGCATTTGCGCAGCCTGCGCCATGAGCGCCTGGACGACACCGTGGTGCTGGATGGCGCGAGCCGTCGCAACCTGGAACTGGACACCAACCTGGCCGGCGGGCGTGATAACACCCTGCAGTCGGTAGTCGACCGTTGCCAGACCGCCATGGGCAGCCGCTTGCTGACCCGCTGGTTGAACCGTCCGTTGCGCGACCTGACTGTGCTGCAAGCGCGCCAGACATCCATTACCTGCCTGCTGGACGGCTATCGCTTTGAAAAGCTGCAGCCGCAGTTGAAAGAAATCGGTGATATCGAGCGCATCCTGGCGCGGATCGGCCTGCGTAATGCGCGCCCCCGTGACTTGGCACGCCTGCGCGATGCCCTCGGCGCCCTGCCGCAATTGCAAGTGGCGATGACCGAGTTGGACACGCCGCACCTGCAACAGCTCGCTGTCACCGCTGGCACTTACCCGGAACTGGCGGCGCTGCTGGAAAAAGCCATTATCGACAACCCGCCGGCGATCATCCGCGACGGCGGTGTATTGAAGACTGGTTATGACAGTGAGCTGGACGAACTCCAGTCCCTGAGCGAAAACGCCGGGCAGTTCCTGATCGACCTGGAAGCGCGCGAAAAAGCCCGCACCGGCCTGGCCAACTTGAAGGTCGGCTATAACCGTGTGCATGGCTATTTCATCGAGTTGCCGAGCAAGCAGGCCGAGTCGGCACCGATCGATTATCAACGCCGCCAAACGCTCAAAGGCGCCGAGCGCTTCATCACGCCGGAGCTGAAAGCGTTCGAAGACAAAGCGCTGTCGGCCAAGAGCCGTGCCCTGGCTCGGGAAAAGATGCTGTATGAAGCCCTGCTCGAAGACCTCATCAGCCAATTGGCACCGCTGCAGGACACTGCCGCCGCCCTGGCTGAACTGGATGTGTTGAGCAACTTGGCCGAGCGCGCGCTGAACCTTGACCTGAACTGCCCGCGTTTTGTCAGCGAGCCGTGCATGCGCATCGTGCAGGGGCGCCACCCGGTGGTGGAGCAGGTACTGACGACGCCGTTTGTCGCCAACGACCTGTCGCTGGACGACGATACCCGCATGCTGGTGATCACCGGTCCGAACATGGGCGGTAAATCCACCTACATGCGCCAGACCGCCTTGATCGTGTTGCTGGCGCACATCGGCAGCTTCGTGCCGGCGGCCAGTTGTGAGTTGTCGCTGGTGGACCGCATTTTCACGCGGATTGGTTCCAGCGATGACCTGGCCGGCGGCCGTTCGACCTTTATGGTGGAAATGAGCGAAACCGCCAACATCCTGCACAACGCCACCGAACGCAGCCTGGTCCTGATCGATGAAGTGGGCCGCGGCACCAGCACCTTCGACGGTCTGTCGCTGGCGTGGGCGGCGGCCGAGCGTTTGGCACATCTGCGCGCCTATACGCTGTTCGCCACGCACTACTTCGAGCTGACCGTACTGCCGGAAAGCGAGCCGCTGGTGGCCAACGTGCATCTGAATGCCACCGAGCACAACGAGCGCATCGTGTTCCTGCACCATGTGTTGCCGGGGCCGGCCAGCCAGAGTTACGGCCTGGCCGTGGCGCAACTGGCCGGCGTGCCGAACGATGTGATCACCCGCGCCCGCGAGCACCTCAGCCGCCTGGAAACCACAGCGCTGCCCCACGAAACCGTGGTTGCCAGCCAGGCGAAAACCAGCAACAAACCCGCTGCGCCGCACCAGAGCGATATGTTCGCCAGCCTGCCTCACCCAGTGCTGGATGAGCTGGCCAAGCTTGACCTGGATGGCTTGACGCCGCGCAAAGCGTTAGAAATGTTATATGCACTGCAGACTCGGATATAACGCAGACGCTTGCAAGCTGGTAGACTCTCGCGCGGTTTGGGATGCTGCAGGCTCTTAGCCTGGCCTGCAGACTATCGCTCCCGAACCTCGCGAGCCCTGCCACAAAGGGTTTCGCTGCCGCCGCCTGAGGAGAAAATTAGAAATGACCTTCGTCGTTACCGACAACTGCATCAAGTGCAAGTACACCGACTGCGTCGAAGTGTGTCCGGTGGACTGCTTCTACGAAGGCCCGAACTTCCTGGTTATCCACCCGGATGAGTGCATCGACTGCGCCCTGTGTGAACCGGAATGCCCGGCCGTCGCTATTTTCTCCGAGGACGAAGTCCCGGCAGAGATGCAGGAATTCATTCAGTTGAACGTCGAGCTGGCGGAAATCTGGCCGAATATCACTGAGCGTAAAGATCCGATGCCGGATGCAGCGGAGTGGGATGGCAAGAAAGGCAAGATTGCAGACCTCGAGCGCTAAAAGCGCCGCCGCCCGATAAAAAGGCCCCTTGCGGGCCTTTTTGCGTTTCTGCGTGGCAGGTTTCACTTTTCTGCAGGCAAAAAAAAGGGGCGGTATGACCCGCCCACATTTTTTCCCTAGTCCCTGTATTCCTTTTCATCATCCTGATGAATCGCATCCTGCGACGTTCCTTCGAACCATCGTTCCTTGATGGCCGTGCCATTCCGTGGACACAGGGCTGATCTTAGAGCGTTCCAAAAGAAGTTCAACGGGATCCAACCTGTGCGCTGACAAGTCTCAGTGCTTAAGCTGATATAAATACTTGTTATATTTCAAGAAGATAGAAAAATCTTTCGTGGAGTCAGGACGTACATGACCGGCGAAAAACCCAAACACTTACGAGAAAGTAAGTGAATGCTTACACGCGCAACCGGGTAAACGCGTCATTGAGAACCCTTGAGCGATCCGCGGGCAAGAAAAAGCCCCGACAGAGTCGAGGCTTGTTCTCCTTCAACCGAATCAGTCGTCGCTGACTGTGATCGTCGGCATCGCCGGCGCAGCGGCTTCCTGCAGTACGATCCGAGCGCCGACGTGACGTGCTAGCTCCTGATAAATCATCGCGATGTGGCCATCGGGCTCTGCTGCCACAGTAGGCTTGCCGCCGTCAGCCTGTTCACGAATTTCCATTGCCAGCGGCAATGAGGCCAGCACTTCAACGCCGTATTGCGTCGCCAGCTTCGCGCCGCCGCCTTCACCGAACAGATGCTCGGCGTGACCACAGTTGGAGCAGATGTGCACGGCCATGTTTTCCACCACGCCCAGCACCGGGATGTTGACCTTGCGGAACATCTCTACGCCTTTCCTTGCGTCAAGCAGCGCCAGGTCCTGTGGCGTGGTCACGATCACCGAGCCGGCCACCGGGACTTTCTGCGCGAGGGTCAGCTGAATGTCGCCGGTGCCTGGCGGCATGTCGATCACCAGGTAATCCAGGTCGCCCCAGGCGGTCTGGGTGACCAGTTGCAGCAAAGCCCCGGACACCATCGGCCCGCGCCAGACCATCGGCGTGTTGTCATCGGTGAGGAAGGCCATGGACATGACTTCCACGCCCATCGACTCGATCGGCACGAACCACTTCTGGTCCTTGACCTTGGGCCGCGTGCCTTCGGCAATGCCAAACATCACGCCCTGGCTCGGGCCGTAGATGTCGGCGTCGAGAATGCCGACGCGCGCGCCCTCACGGGCCAGCGCCAGGGCCAGGTTGGCCGCCGTGGTGGATTTACCCACGCCGCCCTTGCCGGACGCCACCGCGACCACGTTCTTGACGTTGGCCAGGCCCGGGATCTGCGCCTGGGCCTTGTGCGGGGCGATCACACACTGGATGTCGACCTTGGCCGAACGCACACCGTCCAGGCCTTCGATGGCCATTTGCAGCATCTGCGCCCAACCGCTCTTGAACAGACCGGCGGCATAGCCCAGCTCCATCCGGACCGAGACCTGGTCACCCTGGACGTCGATGGCGCGTACACAGCCGGCACTGACCGGGTCCTGGTTCAAATAGGGGTCGGTGTATTGGCGAAGAACGGCTTCCACCGCTGCGCGATTGACGGCGCTCATGGGCTACTCCCGAAAAAAGACTGACTGAAACAGGCGGCTATCCTAACCGTTCCAGGCGCCGAGCGGCATGCTTTCGAAGGCATGGAGAATTCGGAAACAGCGCCACGGGGTGAAATAAATTTCCCGGCGCTTTATAGTGGCCGACCTCCGTTTCATCAAGTAGCCGAGCCCCATGTCCGAGCCACGCAAGATCCTCGTCACCAGCGCCCTGCCCTATGCCAATGGTTCCATCCATCTTGGCCATATGCTTGAGTACATCCAGACCGATATGTGGGTGCGCTTCCAGAAGCATCGCGGCAATCAATGCATTTATGTCTGCGCGGACGACGCCCACGGTTCGGCCATCATGTTGCGCGCCGAGAAGGAAGGCATCACCCCGGAACAACTGATCGCCAATGTGCAGGCTGAACACAGCGCCGACTTTGCCGAGTTCCTGGTGGATTTCGACAACTTCCACTCGACCCACTCCGACGAAAACCGCGAGCTGTCGAGCCAGATCTACAAGCGCCTGCGCGACGCCGGGCACATTGCCACGCGCTCGATCACGCAGTATTTCGACCCGGAAAAGAAAATGTTCCTGGCCGACCGCTTCATCAAGGGCACCTGCCCGAAATGCGGCACCGAAGACCAGTACGGCGACAACTGCGAGAAGTGCGGCGCCACCTACGCACCGACTGATTTGAAAGACCCGAAGTCAGCCATCTCCGGCGCCACGCCGGTGCTCAAGGATTCCCAGCACTTCTTCTTCAAGCTCCCGGATTTCCAGCAAATGCTGCAAACCTGGACCCGCAGCGGCACCCTGCAAGACGCCGTGGCCAACAAGATCGCCGAATGGCTGGATGCCGGCCTGCAGCAGTGGGACATCTCCCGCGATGCGCCGTACTTCGGTTTCGAGATCCCCGACGAGCCGGGCAAGTATTTCTACGTGTGGCTGGATGCGCCGATCGGCTACATGGCCAGCTTCAAGAACCTGTGTGACCGCACGCCGGAGCTGGACTTCGATGCGTTCTGGAACAAGGATTCGACCGCCGAGCTGTACCACTTCATCGGCAAGGACATCGTCAACTTCCACGCGCTGTTCTGGCCGGCCATGCTCGAAGGCTCGGGCTACCGCAAGCCGACCGGCATCGCGGTGCACGGCTACCTGACGGTCAACGGCCAGAAGATGTCCAAGTCGCGCGGCACTTTTATCAAGGCGCGCACCTACCTGGACCACCTGTCGCCGGAATACCTGCGCTACTACTATGCTTCCAAGCTCGGCCGTGGCGTCGACGACCTGGACCTGAACCTTGAAGACTTCGTACAGAAGGTCAACTCGGACCTCGTGGGCAAAGTCGTCAACATCGCCAGCCGTTGCGCCGGGTTTATCCACAAGGGCAACGCCGGTCTGCTGGTCGCTGAAAATGCCGCGCCGGAATTGACCGAAGCCTTCCTGGCCGCCGCGCCAGGCATCGCCGACGCTTATGAAGCCCGCGACTTTGCCCGCGCCATGCGCGAGATCATGGGCCTGGCCGACCGCGCCAACGCCTGGATCGCCGACAAGGCCCCTTGGTCGCTGAACAAACAGGAAGGCAAGCAGGCTGAAGTCCAGGCGATCTGCGCCACGGGCGTCAACCTGTTCCGCCAACTGGTGATTTTCCTTAAGCCGGTGCTGCCATTGCTGGCCGCCGATGCCGAGGCGTTCCTCAACGTCGCGCCGCTGACCTGGAACGACCACGCTACCTGGCTCAGCAACCATCAGTTAAACGAGTTCAAACCGCTGATGACCCGTATCGACCCGGTCAAGGTCCAGGCCATGACCGACGCTTCGAAAGAAGACCTGGTCGCCAGCCAGACCGACACCGGGGAATCGAAACCTGCCGGCAACGGCGAGCTGGCCAAGGACCCGCTTTCCCCGGAAATCGAGTTTGATGCCTTCGCCGCCGTGGACCTGCGCGTGGCGCTGATCATCAAGGCCGAAGCCGTAGAAGGCGCCGACAAGCTGCTGCGCCTGACCCTGGATATCGGTGACGAGCAACGCAACGTGTTCTCGGGCATCAAGAGTGCTTACCCGGACCCGTCCAAGCTCGATGGTCGCCTGACCATGATGATCGCCAACCTCAAGCCCCGGAAAATGAAGTTCGGCATTTCCGAAGGCATGGTGATGGCGGCGGGGCCTGGCGGTGAAGAAATCTACCTGCTGAGCCCGGACAGCGGCGCCAAGCCGGGGCAACGCATCAAGTAAGCCTGCAAAACGGCCCTGTCGTCTCGGCGACAGGGCTTTTCAGCTAGTTCCCCCTTCCCGCTTGCCGGATAATCAGGCCCTGTTTGTTTAACCGGCACGCCATTGATCACCCCATGACTCTGATTCGACGCATCGACGCGCTCCTGCCGCAGACCCAATGTGGCAAGTGTGGGCACCCAGGTTGCAAGCCTTACGCCGAGGGCATCGCCCAAGGCGAGGCGATCAACAAGTGCCCGCCCGGTGGGCAGGAAACCATCGCGGGCCTTGCGCAGTTGCTGCGCGTGCCAGTGCTGGAACTGGACACTGCCCGCGGGGAAGCGCCGGCCCAGGTCGCCTATATTCGCGAAGCCGAGTGCATTGGCTGTACCAAATGCATCCAGGCTTGCCCGGTGGATGCAATTGTCGGCGCGGCCAAGCTGATGCACACCGTGATCATGGATGAATGCACCGGTTGTGACCTGTGTGTCGCGCCCTGCCCTGTCGACTGCATTGAGATGCGGCCAGCGGCAACCGTGCTGCCAATTGTGGGCGGTTTGGCGGCCAACGACCGCGAACGCCATGCGCGTGACCTCAAGCGCGATCGAGCACGTCGGCGCTATGAACACCGCAACGCGCGCCTGCAACGCGAAGAAGCACACAAGCTGGCCGAACGCCTGGCACGCGCCAAGCGCGAGGTGCCTGCCGTGCCTCTGCAGGCTGACACTGTTCAGGCGGCCAGGGACGCAGCGGTCAAGAAAGCCAAAATCACGGTCGCTATGAGTCGTGCCCAACTGCACAAATCGTTGAAGGCATTTGGTCACCCGCCAGCCTTTGAGCAACAGTCGCAGTTGATTGTCCTGCAGCAACAATTCGAAGCGGCGGAGCAAGCGCTGGAAGAGGCGCAGCGCCAGGTCGACGCCCATCTCGACAGTTGATCCGCGACAGGCGCTGCGGGGCATGGTGGTGATGGTTTATCCTGCTGCGGTTATTCCTGGCCCTTATTTCACAATCACGTCGACCGCTTGCAAGGAAACGCCTGCCCCATGAACGCCGCAAAACGCCTGGAAATTTTCCGCAGGTTTCACGAAGACAATCCGGAACCCAAGACTGAACTGGCTTACTCTTCGCCATTCGAGTTGCTGATTGCGGTGATCCTCTCGGCCCAGTCCACGGACGTTGGCGTCAACAAGGCTACGGCGAAGCTATACCCTGTGGCGAACACACCAGAGGCGATCTACGCCCTGGGTGTGGAGGGGTTGTCGCATTACATCAAGACGATTGGCCTATACAACAGCAAGGCCAAGAACGTAATCGAGACCTGTCGCTTGCTGGTCGAACTGCATGGCAGCGAAGTCCCGCAATCCCGCGAAGCCCTGGAAGCCCTGCCCGGGGTTGGACGTAAAACCGCTAACGTGGTGCTCAACACCGCATTCCGGCAATTGACGATGGCTGTGGACACTCACATTTTCCGGGTCAGCAACCGAACCGGCATCGCCCGCGGCAAAAATGTGGTCGAGGTGGAAAAGCAACTGATGAAGTTTGTCCCCAAGCCGTATCTGCTCGATTCACATCACTGGCTGATCCTGCATGGGCGCTATGTATGCCAGGCGCGCAAGCCTCGCTGCGGCAGTTGCCGGATCGAGGACCTGTGCGAATACAAGGACAAAACCTCTGACGATTGAGCGATCATTGGTTTTCTCGATCAGTCGATTGAAAAAATCTTTTTTACCCGCCCATGGATTATCGTTATAAGGAGCGCCAACGGCAGTCTTAGCCCGGAGTTAACCTTATGAGCACTGGCAAAGAACAACTGGAAGCAGATGACGACCTTGTTGAGTCGGATGACGATGGGGCTGAAGCACCTGTGGCAGAGGTAGCCAAGACCAATTTAAGCAAACGCCGCACTATCGACAATCTTCTGGAAGAGCGACGCTTGCAAAAACAGCTGGCCGACTACGACTTCGACCTCTGATAGAGCCTTCAACGGCCGGAAGCCTCCTTTAGGGAGGCTTTTTAATGCCGGTACACTTCTGGATGCAACCTCCGCTATACCAGGCCGTTGCGTTGGGCCAGCTCGATCAGGTCAACCAACGAGCGCGCATTGAGCTTGAGCAGTAAACGTGTCTTGTAGGTGCTGACGGTCTTGTTGCTGAGAAACATGCCGTCAGCAATCTCCTTGTTGGTTTTGCCACGCGCCAACTGTTGCAACACCATCATCTCGCGGCCTGAAAGGCGCTCGACCATGTCGGCCTCGCTGGCGTTGCCCATGGTTGAGCGTACGGAATTCAGCGCCTGGTTGGGGAAGTAGCTATAGCCGGAGAGCACCGCTTTTATGGCGCTCAACAACTCGGTCAGGTCCTGTTGTTTACACACGTAGCCGGCAGCACCCGCCTGCATGCACCGCATGGAGAAATGGCCCGGCGCCTGCGACGTGAGCACCAGCACCTTGAACGGTGCAGGCTGTTTGGCAGAAGACAGTCGGCAAATAACTTCCAGACCATCGAGCTTGGGAATTCCAATATCAAGTATGACAATGTCCGGCATATGCTCGCGCGCAAGTTGCAACGCATCGACACCGTTATCGGTCTCGGCAACGACCTCGTAACCATGACGTTCCATTAGCATACGCACAGCAAGACGAATGACGGGATGATCATCCACGATCAGCACTTTATTCATGAGAAAGTCCAATTTCGCTGTTCGAATTATTCAGAGCAAACACAATAGCCTAGTCGTTTCCTAGTTGGCATAGCATTCACCCCCGAGTTAGAGCAAGCAGAGACCCAACTTACAACCAGCTAGGAATTACCCTACAAAAAAACGCCAACTCTGATGTGTCAGGTTGTACCGGGACTTTCAGACCTTTCCCTGGTCGCACATCTTTTGAATGAAATATCCAATGGAAAGGAGGTAGGCGGTAAACGTAGCGCACACAAGTTTCAGGAAATGTCCCTTGCTTGCGGCTTCCCCTCAGTCGGACCAGCAAAAAAGTCCTGAGCAATTCAGTTCCATATGACATATCCATTTACACCCCTGATTTCCTACAGAACTTTCAACATTCATGTCTATCCAGCACTTATGTGTGTGAATTTTCTGTAAGACATAGTTCCTATTCAGGTGTAAATAATTCGTACTTCCCGCCAAAGCAGATAAACATTACACGCCGGCATTCGGGATTTTCAGAACATTACTCGATTTTAAACATTAATAAACATGGACGCAGTTATCCTTATATACAGGCAAAAAAAATGGCCCCTTGAACAAGGGGCCATCTTTCACAGCATTTGGAGCACTCAGAACAACTTGCGGCCCTTGTTGGCAGCAATGCGCATGCGCAATGCGTTCAACTTGATAAAGCCCGCAGCATCAGCCTGGTTGTAGGCGCCGCCATCTTCTTCGAAGGTGGCAATGTTGGCGTCGAACAGCGATTCATCGGACTTGCGCCCGGTGACGATCACGTTGCCCTTGTACAGCTTCAGGCGCACAACGCCGTTCACGTGGGCCTGGGAGGCGTCGATCATCTGTTGCAGCATCAGGCGCTCAGGGCTCCACCAGTAGCCGGTGTAGATCAGGCTGGCGTATTTCGGCATCAGCTCATCTTTGAGGTGAGCGACTTCGCGGTCCAGGGTGATCGATTCGATCGCACGGTGAGCGCGCAGCATGATGGTACCGCCCGGGGTTTCGTAGCAGCCGCGGGACTTCATGCCCACGTAGCGGTTCTCGACGATGTCGAGACGGCCGATGCCATGTTCGCCACCGATACGGTTCAGGGTCGCCAGCACGGTGGCCGGGGTCATTTCGACGCCGTCCAGTGCGACGATGTCGCCGTTACGGTAAGTGAGTTCCAGGTACTGCGGCTTGTCAGGAGCGTTCTCCGGGGAGACGGTCCATTTCCACATGTCTTCTTCGTGCTCGGTCCAGGTGTCTTCCAGCACGCCGCCTTCATAGGAGATGTGCAGCAAGTTGGCGTCCATCGAGTACGGGGACTTCTTCTTGCCGTGACGCTCGATCGGGATTGCGTGCTTTTCAGCGTAATCCATCAGCTTTTCACGGGACAGCAGGTCCCACTCACGCCAAGGGGCAATCACTTTCACGCCGGGCTTGAGGGCATAGGCACCCAGTTCGAAACGTACCTGGTCGTTGCCTTTGCCGGTCGCGCCATGGGAAATGGCGTCGGCGCCGGTTTCGTTGGCGATTTCGATCAGGCGCTTGGCGATCAGCGGGCGTGCGATGGAAGTACCCAGCAGGTACTCGCCTTCGTAGACGGTGTTGGCGCGAAACATCGGGAAGACGAAATCGCGGACGAATTCTTCGCGCAGGTCGTCAATGTAGATCTCCTTCACGCCCATGGCTTGCGCCTTGGCACGTGCAGGTTCGACCTCTTCGCCCTGACCCAGGTCAGCGGTGAAGGTCACCACTTCACAGTTATAAGTATCCTGCAGCCACTTAAGGATCACCGAAGTGTCCAGGCCGCCGGAATACGCGAGAACGACCTTGTTTACGTCGGCCATGCCATCACTCCACGGGGTTGTACGGAAAGCCGTCGATTCTACCGACCAAAACCGTGAATTTACAGGGGCGCGACAGCAAATGAAGATAAAGCGACAGATTATGTCGAGTGGGCGACCGATGGCCGCACTTTATGACGTGTGTGCGGGATTGCTCGGGCCAGTCGCCTGCGGCGCCGGTTTATCGGGGGCGGCCACGCGTTCAAGCTGGATATTGACGCGGCGGTTGCGGGCACGGTTGGCCGCATTGGTATTGGGCGCCAGCGGGTAGCTTTCGCCGTGGAAACGCATGGTGATCTGCGATTCGGGAATGCCGTTGGCCTTGAAATAGTCCGTGACCGCCAATGCACGGCGGCGCGAAACATCACGGTTGGTCAGGCGGTTACCGCTGTTGTCCGAATGCCCGTTCAGCTCGATATGGTTAACCGTGGGGTCGGCTTTCATGAACGCGAGAATCACGTCCAGCTTCTTCTTGGCCGCCGCGTCCAGCTCGATGCCGCCACCGGGGAAGCCGACTTCGGTCTGTTTGACCTGGTCGTAATTCATCGGCAGCAGTTTGGTGGTGCACAGTTGATAGTCGTTGAAGGCCTTGTTGAATTTCACCGGCAGCAGGCGAATTTCCGAATAGCCGCCTTCGCGTCCGTAGTGCCGCACAGTCGGGCTACGCCCTTCGAGCAAGCCTGCGAACAAGCGACCGGCCTGGGCCTGGGAGCTATTGAAAAGTACATCGCCACTGCCGACACGCACCGCGCCGAGGTTGATATCACCGCGCCCCGGCTGCCAAGGCGCAGCCGCCGCCAACAGAGTAGCCGAACCCGCGCCCAGCGCGCCGCTATAGGCTTTCAGACGAAACGTCGCCTGCTCGCCGGCCCGGCGCACGAACTCACCCGAGCCGAAATCGGTGATCGGCTGGGTCAGGCGGCACTCGAACTGGTCGCCTTCCACCTTCCACTCAATATTCTCCAGACGTGTCTGGAACGTGAGGGCCATCGCAGGCAGGCTGGCGAACACACTGAGCAGGGCTAGATAATGCTGGCGCACGGGAGGCTCCACTGGTTTCTACAACACTTCAAAGCGTCATACATCGATAAGGCTTACGAAAGGCTATCGGATGCATCCTGCAAAACTTGATAGCGAGTGCCTGCAAGAGTCTTTTCCGGTAGCATTCCCACCAGATTGACCCGCCTGGAATCCCCAATGTCCGACCGCCTGACCCTGCTGCGTCCCGACGACTGGCATATTCATCTTCGCGATGGTGCTGCGTTACCCCAAACCGTGGCCGATGTAGCGCGCACGTTTGGCCGCGCCATCATCATGCCTAACCTGGTACCTCCGGTGCGTAATGCCGAGCAAGCCGACGCCTATCGCCAGCGCATCCTTGCTGCACGACCGGCCGGCAGCCGCTTCGAACCGTTGATGGTGCTCTACCTCACCGACCGCACCCAGCCCGAGGAAATCCGCGAGGCCAAGGCCAGCGGTTTCGTGTACGCCGCCAAGCTGTACCCGGCTGGCGCAACCACCAACTCCGACTCCGGCGTGACCAGTATCGACAAGATCCTGCCGGCGATCGAAGCCATGGCTGAAGCCGGCATGCCGCTGCTGATCCACGGTGAAGTCACGCGTGGTGACGTCGACGTGTTCGACCGCGAGAAGATCTTTATCGACGAGCACATGCGCCGTGTGGTCGAGCTGTTCCCGACCCTGAAAGTGGTGTTTGAACACATCACCACCGCCGACGCCGTGCAGTTTGTCAGCGAGGCTTCGGCCAATGTGGGCGCGACCATCACCGCGCATCACCTGCTCTACAACCGCAACCACATGCTGGTGGGCGGGATTCGGCCGCACTTCTATTGCCTGCCGATCCTCAAGCGCAACACCCACCAGGTGGCACTGCTGGACGCCGCTACCAGCGGCAGCCCGAAGTTCTTCCTCGGCACCGACTCCGCACCTCACGCCCAACACGCCAAGGAAGCCGCGTGCGGCTGTGCCGGTTGCTACACCGCGTATGCGGCGATCGAGCTGTATGCCGAAGCCTTCGAACACCGCAATGCCCTGGACAAGCTTGAAGCCTTCGCCAGCCTCAATGGCCCGCGTTTCTACGGCCTGCCGGCGAATACCGACCGCATCACCCTGGTCCGTGAAGACTGGACCGCCCCTGCCAGCCTGCCGTTTGGCGAGCTGACCGTTATCCCGCTGCGCGCCGGTGAAACACTGCGCTGGCGCCTGCTGGAGGAAAGCAAGTGAGTGAAGACCATTACGACGACGAACACGAGCACAGTGGTGGCGGCTCCCGCCACCCGATGGCCGAGCGGTTTCGCGGCTATCTGCCGGTTGTCATCGACGTAGAAACCGGTGGTTTCAACTGCGCCACCGACGCCCTGTTGGAAATCGCCGCGACCACCATCGGCATGGACGAACAGGGTTTTGTGTTCCCGGAACACACCCACTTCTTCCGCGTCGAGCCGTTCGAAGGCGCAAACATCGAAGCAGCGGCCCTGGAATTCACCGGGATCAAGCTCGACCACCCGCTGCGCATGGCCGTGACTGAAGAAGCGGCGCTGACCGATATCTTCCGTGGCGTGCGCAAGGCATTGAAGGCCAACGGCTGCAAACGCGCGATCCTGGTCGGGCACAACAGCAGCTTCGATCTGGGCTTCCTGAATGCCGCCGTGGCGCGGATGGACATGAAGCGCAACCCGTTTCACCCGTTCTCCAGCTTCGACACCGCGACCCTCGCAGGCCTGGCTTATGGCCAGACCGTACTGGCAAAGGCCTGCCAGGCCGCCGGTATCGATTTCGACGGGCGTGAAGCCCACTCGGCCCGCTACGACACCGAGAAGACGGCCGAGCTGTTCTGCGGCATCGTCAACCGCTGGAAGCAGATGGGCGGCTGGGAAGACTTCAACGACTGATGGATTCTTGGTTGTGGCGAGCAGGCTTGCCCTGCGTTGGGCTGCGCAGCAGCCCCAATAAGATCGCCGCGATTCGCCAGGTAAACCCGAGGTGTCCGGTTCTGGGGCTGCTTCGCAAGCCCAACGCAGGGCAAGCCTGCTCGCCACGACAGGCAACTCAACACAGCATCATTCCCCGTGCATAAAAAAACCGGCCCTCACAGGCCGGTTTTTTTTGCTTCGAACGGGGCTTACAGCTTGCCGGCGTTCTCGGTCAGGTAAGCCGCAACACCTTCGGTGGAAGCGGTCATGCCTTTGTCGCCTTTTTTCCAGTTGGCAGGGCAGACTTCGCCGTGCTCTTCGTGGAACTGCAGCGCGTCGACCAGGCGGATCAGCTCTTCCATGTTACGGCCCAGCGGCAGGTCGTTGATGATCTGCGAGCGCACGACGCCCTTGTCGTCGATCAGGAACGCGCCACGGAACGCCACGCCGCCTTCGGACTCAACGTCGTAGGCCTTGGCGATGTCGTGCTTCATGTCGGCAGCCATGGTGTATTTGACTTTGCCGATGCCGCCATCATTGATGGCGGTGTTGCGCCAGGCGTTGTGGGTGAAATGGGAGTCGATGGAAACGGCAACCACTTCAACGTTACGCGCCTTGAAATCGTCCATGCGGTGATCCAGAGCGATCAGCTCCGAAGGGCAGACGAAGGTGAAGTCCAGTGGGTAGAAGAATACCAGGCCGTATTTGCCTTTGATGGCTTCAGACAGTTTGAAGCTGTCTACGATTTCGCCATTGCCGAGGACGGCAGGTACGTCGAAATCCGGGGCTTGTTTGCCGACGAGTACGCTCATTGGGTATCTCCTGATGGTGGTGACTTGAAGTAAAAGGACCCGAGCCAGTGTGCCGTGGGTAAACGACAGCGCTGTGACGGGATCACGCTTCGTGAAGACCGACCATCATACACGCCTGGGTAAAAAACCGTTCGTCAGAGGGAGATCATTCTGACGCGACTGCGCCAGAACTACTTTGACAATCATTCTCGTTAACATTAAGATCCATCGCACTTAAGCCTTAAACCCGCGACGGTTCTCCCTTATGTATGTGTGCCTGTGTACTGGCGTCACCGACGGACAAATCCGCGAAGCAATCTATGAAGGTTGCTGCAGCTACAAGGAAGTACGTGAAACCACCGGCGTTGCCAGCCAGTGTGGCAAATGTGCTTGCCTCGCCAAGCAGGTGGTTCGGGAAACCCTGACGCAGCTGCAGACAGCCCAGGCCGCGCTCCCCTACTCAGCAGAATTTACACACGCTTAAAGAGGCGTGTTTTAAAGAACCGGACTTAGTGTCCGGTTTTTTTATGCCTGTAATTCAATTAGTTAGCGCCGAGACGCGGAACACAAACATTCTTATTCCGATTAATTTTCATTTATTATTCAATAACTTAGGTTTGACACTAGGGAATTCGCCGCTCAAACTCCGCCTTATACACAGCTATTACAGGGCGGGACCCCAGTCATGAAAGGCGACATCTCAGTCATCCAGCAACTCAACAAAATCCTTGCCAATGAACTGGTCGCGATCAATCAGTACTTTCTGCATGCGCGCATGTATGACGATTGGGGCCTGGAAAAGCTCGGCAAGCGTGAATACAAAGAATCCATCAAAGCCATGAAGGACGCCGACGCGCTGATCAAGCGCATCCTGTTCCTGGAAGGCCTGCCGAATGTGCAGGATCTGGGCAAGCTGAACATCGGCGAGCACACCCAGGAAATGATCAGCAGCGACTTGGGCTTCGAACGCAAGAGCCACAGCGACATCAAGGCCGCCATCGCGCATTGCGAAACCAAGGGCGACTTCGGCAGCCGTGAACTGCTGGAAGATATCCTGGAAGATCAGGAAGAGCATATCGACTGGCTGGAAACCCAACTGGGCCTGATCGACAAAGTCAGCCTGGAAAACTACCTGCAATCGCAGATGGGCGAATAAGCCTCAACGCGCAGGTACAAAAAAGCCCCGCTCTCTAACGAGAAGCGGGGCTTTTTATTGCACGCCAATTACGCGTCAGTCTTGACTGCCGCATTTGCCGCGGCTTCTTTGATCAGCGCCTGCAGCGAACCGTCAGCGGCCATTTCAGTGATGATGTCGCTACCACCGACCAGCTCACCGGCAACCCACAGCTGTGGGAAAGTAGGCCAGTTGGCGTACTTCGGCAGGTTGGCGCGGATTTCAGGGTTTTGCAGGATATCCACGTAGGCGAACTTCTCGCCGCACTGCATGATGGCCTGGGAAGCCTTCGCGGAGAAACCGCACTGAGGAGCGTTCGGAGCGCCCTTCATGTAAAGCAGAATGGTGTTGGCAGCAATCTGCTCTTTGATCGTTTCGATGATATCCATGGAACACCTCGGCTTAAACTTTGCGACTCACAGGTCGGCACGGTGGCGCATTGTAACGCAAAATTCCAGCGGGGTGCTCAGGCCTTATGCGGCGGCCACCTGCACCGGCACGCCGTTCAGCGCCGCGTTTCCAGACAATTCATCCAGTTGCCGCTCGTCGGTCAGGTCATTCGCGCTCGCCCCCGGCTGCCCGCTCGCGATAGCCATCTGCACGCCCGGGCGGCCATGCCCCCAGCCATGCGGCAAGCTGACCACGCCGGGCATCATGTCCAGGCTGGCCTGCACTTCCACCTCGATCATGCCGATGCGCGAACTCACGCGCACCCGCTGGCCATCACTCAAGCGCCGGCGGGCCAAATCGTCCGGATGCATCAGTAGCTGGTGGCGAGGCTTGCCTTTCACCAGCCGGTGATAGTTGTGCATCCAGGAATTATTACTGCGCACATGACGACGGCCGATCAGCAACAACTCGTCGGCCACCGGCACTGGCTGCGCCGCGAACCGCACCAGGTCCGCGAGGATCACCGCGGGCGCCGCCTGCACGTTGCCATCCGCGGTTTTCAAACGGGCGGCCAGGTTGGGTTTGAGCGGGCCGAGGTCCACGCCATGCGGGTGATCCGCCAGCATCGCGATCGACAGTTTGTGTGTGGACGCATCGCCATACACCCCGGCACGCAGCCCGAAATCGATCATCTGTGCCGGAGGCAGGGTGGGCTTGAGCGCGGCGCCGGTCTGCGCGGCAAATGCCTTGGCCAGGCCGACAAAAATTTCCCAGTCATGCAAGGCACCCACCGGTTTGGGCAGGATCGCGCGATTGAAGCGGGTGACGTTGCGAACCGCGAACATATTGAACGTAGTGTCGTAGTGATCGTTTTCCAGTGCAGAGGTGGACGGCAGGATCAGGTCGGCGTAACGCGTGGTCTCGTTGATATACAGGTCGATGCTGACCATGAACTCCAGGCCATCCAGGGCCTGCTCCAGCTGACGACCGTTCGGCGTCGACAAGACCGGGTTGCCCGCCACCGTCACCAAAGCGCGAATCTGCCCTTCGCCCTCGGTGAGCATTTCTTCAGCCAGAGCGGACACGGGCAGCTCGCCGCCGTACTCCGGCCGCCCGGAAACCCGGCTCTGCCAGCGATTGAAATGCCCACCACCGGTGGACGCCACCAGGTCCACTGCAGGCGTGGTGCACAAGGCGCCGCCGACACGGTCCAGGTTGCCGGTCACCAGGTTGATCAACTGCACCAGCCAATGGCACAGCGTGCCGAACGCCTGGGTCGAGACGCCCATGCGCCCATAACACACGGCTTTGTCCGCCGCGGCAAAGTCACGCGCCAGTTGGCGGATTTGCTCGGCCGGCACCGCACACTGGCGGCTCATCGCCTCGGCGGTAAACCCGGCGATGGCGCTGCGCACGTCCTCCAGGCCTTCGACCGGCAAGTGGCTGCCGCGAGCCAGGTTCTCGCTGAACAACGTGTTGAGTACGCCAAATAGCAGCGCGGCATCGCCGCCCGGCCGCACGAAAATGTGCTGGTCGGCAATCGCCGCCGTCTCGCTGCGCCGTGGGTCGACCACCACCACTTTGCCGCCACGCGCCTGGATGGCCTTGAGGCGCTTCTCCACATCGGGCACGGTCATGATGCTGCCATTGGACGCCAGCGGGTTGCCGCCCAGGATCAGCATGAAGTCGGTGTGGTCGATGTCCGGGATCGGCAGCAGCAGCCCATGCCCGTACATCAAATAGCTGGTGAGGTGATGCGGCAACTGGTCCACCGAGGTCGCAGAGAACCGATTGCGCGTTTTGAGCTGCCCAAGGAAGTAGTTGCTGTGGGTCATCAACCCATAGTTGTGCACGCTGGGGTTGCCCTGGTACACCGCCACCGCATTTTGCCCATGGCGTGCCTGTATACCCGACAGCCGTTCGGCTACCAGCGCAAAGGCGTCTTCCCACGGGATCGGCTGCCATTCACTGCCGACGCGCAGCATCGGCTGGTGCAGGCGGTCCGGGTCATTCTGGATATCCTGCAAAGCCACGGCCTTGGGGCAGATATGCCCACGGCTGAATGTATCCAGCGGATCGCCCTTGATCGAGGTAATGGCCAGGCTGCCGTCGTCGGCTTGAGTGGTTTCCAGGGTCAGGCCACAGATGGCTTCACACAGATGGCAGGCACGGTGGTGGAGAGTCTTGGTCATGGCCAGTCTCTTTATTGGGCGTTGGCCTGACTATGGGCCGCGTCAGGGCCGGGCACCAGTAACGTTCGCCGCGTGAATCGACGAGCATCAGGCCAGGCCATGGCGAAACGTGAGCAAATGTTTCAGAAACCCGCGTGCAGCCTCCGAAACCGACTTGGCCTGGCCTGGGCCCGCCTCCACGCATTGCAAAAGGTCTCGGCCACAGTGTACAAATGGGCCGCTGCTGTCTGGAATACGTATTCAAAAGCGCAATTGCGCCCCTCTTGAACACCCTTAAAAACCGTAGCCCTATTGGTAAGACGCGACATTTAATTATAAGATCGCGCCTTCCCCTATTTCGTCGCCCCGTGCGGCTTTCGCCGCAGGTCTCGCCCGTTGTCACAATAAACAAGGCTTTGAGTATCTGCGGTCTGTTGCAAAAAGGTAGTTAATGATGAGCGCAAGGCACTTTCTCTCCCTGATGGATTGCACGCCCGAAGAGCTGGTCAGCGTGATCCGTCGAGGCATTGAGCTTAAAGACCTGCGTAACCGCGGCGTATTGTTCGAGCCTTTGAAAAACCGCGTGCTCGGGATGATTTTCGAGAAGTCGTCGACCCGCACCCGCGTTTCGTTCGAAGCCGGCATGATCCAACTGGGTGGCCAGGCTATCTTTCTGTCATCACGCGATACCCAACTGGGCCGTGGCGAAACGGTTGCCGACAGCGCCATCGTGATGTCGAGCATGCTCGATGCGGTGATGATCCGTACCTTTGCCCACAGCACCGTGACTGAATTTGCCGCCCACTCGCGCGTGCCGGTGATCAACGGCCTGTCCGATGACCTGCACCCCTGCCAGTTGCTGGCCGACATGCAAACCTTCCTCGAGCACCGTGGCTCGATCCAGGGCAAGACCGTGGCCTGGATCGGCGACGGCAACAACATGTGCAACAGCTATATAGAAGCGGCGATCCAGTTCGACTTCCAATTGCGCATCGCTTGCCCGGAAGGCTACGAGCCGGACGCGCGCTTCCTCGCAATGGCGGGTGATCGCGTGACCCTGGTACGCAACCCGCAGGATGCGGTGATCGGCGCGCACTTGGTCAGCACCGACGTCTGGACCTCCATGGGCCAGGAAGAAGAAACCGCCAAACGCCTGGCCCTGTTCGCGCCGTTCCAGGTCACCCGTGCCCTGCTCGACCAGGCAGCGCCGGATGTGCTGTTCATGCACTGCCTGCCCGCCCACCGTGGCGAGGAAATCAGCCTCGATCTGCTCGACGACCAGCGCTCGGTCGCGTGGGACCAGGCTGAAAACCGCCTGCACGCGCAGAAGGCGCTGCTCGAATTCCTTGTCCCGCCTTCGTACCACCACGCATGAGCCAGCCATTACTGCTGAACCTGCGCAATCTGGCATGCGGCTATCAAGAGCAACGCGTGGTGCAGAACCTCAACCTGCACCTCAATGCCGGCGACATCGGCTGCCTGCTGGGGTCTTCGGGCTGCGGCAAAACCACGACCCTGCGCGCGATCGCCGGGTTTGAGCCGGTGCATGAAGGCGAAATCAGCCTGGCCGGTGAAGTGATCTCCAGCGCAGGGTTCACCCTGGCACCGGAGAAACGTCGCATCGGCATGGTGTTCCAGGACTACGCGCTGTTTCCGCATTTGAGCGTGGCAGACAACATCGCGTTCGGCATTCGCAAACACCCGAAAAAAGACCGCGTGGTTGCCGAATTGCTGGAACTGGTCAACCTGAAGAACCTCGGCAAGCGCTACCCCCATGAGCTTTCGGGCGGCCAGCAACAGCGTGTGGCCCTGGCCCGCGCGCTGGCGCCGGAACCCCAGCTGCTGCTGCTGGACGAACCGTTCTCCAACCTCGACGGCGAACTGCGGCGCAAGCTCAGCCATGAGGTGCGCGAGATCCTCAAGGCCCGCGGCACCAGTGCGATCCTGGTCACCCATGACCAGGAAGAGGCGTTCGCCGTGAGTGATCAGGTGGGCGTGTTCAAGGAAGGCCGGCTGGAGCAGTGGGACACGCCCTACAACCTTTACCACGAACCGCAGACGCCTTATGTCGCGAGCTTTATCGGCCAGGGTTATTTCATCCGTGGCCAACTGAGTTCACCTGAATCGGTGACTACCGAACTCGGCGACCTGCGTGGCAATCGTGCCTACACCTGGCCGACCGGTGGCGCGGTGGATGTACTGCTGCGCCCGGATGACATCGTCTATGCGCCGGACAGCGCATTGAAAGCGCGGATTGTCGGCAAGACGTTCCTCGGTGCCTCGACCCTGTATCGCCTGCAACTGCCCACGGGCGCGCAGCTGGAATCGATATTCCCCAGCCATGCAGACCACCAGGTCGGCGCGGAGGTGGGCATTCGTGTAGCGGCGGAACACTTGGTGCTGTTCCAGGCCTCGGGCAGCACTGCCGCGCAGATTCCTCCCGCCGACTCCGGCGTGCGGCGCTACAGCCCGGCCAACTGAAAAAACCGGATTGACATGTGTGAGCTGGCTTCTGTGGGAGCTGGCTTGCCTGCGATAGCATCACCTCGGTTTACCTCAAAGACCGATGCGCCTGCATCGCGGGCAAGCCCGACTCCCACATTGGAGCTCGTCGAATTCGAAATCGATTTCAGGCCCGACCAATCGGCGCAAAACTGGCCTGGGTATGCTCTGCCAGCACCGCCGCCGGCAACTCCACTTCCAGGCCCCTTCTCCCCGCACTCACAAAAATCGTCGCGAACGGCTGCGCCGTCACATCGATAAACGTGCGCAAGCGCTTCTTCTGACCCAACGGGCTGATGCCGCCCAGCAAGTACCCGGTGGAGCGCTGCGCCGCGGCCGGATCGGCCATCTCGACTTTCTTCACGCCCGCAGCATGAGCCAGGGCTTTCAAGTCCAGACTTCCGACGACCGGCACCACCGCCACCAATAATTCGCCCTTTTCACTGCTGGCCAGCAAGGTCTTGAACACCTGCGCCGGGTCGAGGCCCAATTTCTCTGCGGCCTCCAGGCCATACGAAGCAGCCTTGGGGTCATGCTCATAACTGTGGATACGATGTTCGGCGCGAACTTTTTTCAACAGATCCAATGCGGGCGTCATGGCCTCTCCGGGCTTGGCAAACAGTTGGCCAATTCTAGGCCAAGCCCACGCAAAACGCTCTAGTGCGCGCGATGCCAAGCGATAGGCTTCGCGGGTCAGACGTGATCATTCACCAGACCAATAGTTGGAAAGTGACTACCGGTTCACTTTCGACCTTTGACAGCCGTCATTCTTGTCTATATTTTTTCGTTTCCGAATGCTGTAGGAATACACATTCGGTTTTACAGCAGTAAGCCGCGCAGGAGATGGGGATCTCCTTCACGGTGAAAATCGCGCATGGCCCGTTGAGGCCAATCGCCAGACAAGAACAACAATTGAGGTTTTCCATGACAACTGCTCTTCAACAGCCTTCACTTTCGAGCCAATGCATGGCCGAATTCCTGGGGACTGCGCTTCTGATCTTCTTCGGTACAGGATGTGTCGCTGCGCTCAAGGTCGCGGGTGCCAGCTTTGGCCTGTGGGAGATCAGCATCATCTGGGGGATCGGCGTCAGCATGGCGATCTACCTGAGCGCCGGTATCTCCGGGGCGCACCTCAACCCGGCGGTCAGCATCGCCCTGTGCCTGTTTGCCGATTTCGAAAAGCGCAAACTGCCCTTCTATATCCTCGCCCAAGTCGCCGGCGCCTTCTGCTCGGCGGCATTGGTGTACACGCTGTACAGCAACCTGTTTTTCGATTACGAACAAACCCACCATATGGTTCGCGGCACACAAGCCAGCCTGGAATTGGCCTCGGTGTTCTCCACCTACCCCCATGCACTGCTGAGCACGGCCCAGGCATTCCTGGTGGAAATGGTGATTACCGCAATCCTGATGGGCGTGATCATGGCGCTCACCGATGACAACAATGGCCTGCCTCGCGGCCCGTTGGCCCCGCTGCTGATCGGCTTGCTGATTGCGGTGATCGGCAGCGCCATGGGCCCACTGACCGGCTTTGCGATGAACCCGGCACGGGATTTCGGGCCCAAGCTGATGACCTTTTTCGCCGGCTGGGGTGAAATGGCCTTTACTGGCGGCCGCGACATTCCTTACTTCCTGATTCCGATTTTCGCGCCCATTGTCGGCGCATGCCTCGGTGCTGCGGCCTATCGCGGGCTGATTGCCCGCCATCTGCCAAGCGCCGAACCTGCTATAGCTGAAACACCTGACACGGCTGTCAACGGCAAGACTCGTATTTCCTGAAAGCGCCAGCCTGGCCCCTGCCCTTCGCGGCCCAGGCTGATTTCTGACTTCCTTATTTCTTCCAAGGCAATTCACATGACCGATATCGAGAATAAGAACTACATCATTGCCCTCGATCAGGGCACCACCAGTTCCCGCGCGATCATCTTCGATCGTGATGCCAACGTGGTCTGCACCGCCCAGCGTGAATTCACCCAGCATTACCCGCAAGCCGGCTGGGTCGAACATGATCCGATGGAAATATTCGCCACCCAGAGCGCGGTGATGGTCGAGGCCCTGGCCCAAGCCGGCCTGCACCATGACCAGGTCGCCGCCATTGGTATCACCAACCAGCGTGAAACCACTGTGGTGTGGGACAAGATCACCGGCCGTCCGATCTACAACGCGATCGTCTGGCAATGCCGCCGCAGCACCGAGATCTGCCAGCAGCTCAAGCGCGACGGCCACGAGCAGTACATCAATGACACCACCGGCCTGGTCACCGACCCGTACTTTTCCGGCACCAAGCTCAAGTGGATCCTCGACAACGTCGAAGGCAGCCGCGAACGTGCGCGCAAAGGCGAACTGCTGTTCGGCACCATCGACAGCTGGCTGATCTGGAAATTTACCGGCGGCAAAACCCACGTCACCGACTACACCAATGCCTCGCGCACCATGCTCTTCAACATCCACACACTGGAGTGGGATGCGAAGATGCTGGAGATTCTCGACGTGCCGCGCGAAATGCTGCCGGAAGTGAAATCCTCTTCGGAAATCTACGGCCGCACAAAAAGCGGCATCGCCATCGGCGGCATCGCCGGTGACCAGCAAGCGGCGCTGTTCGGCCAGATGTGCGTGGAGCCCGGCCAGGCCAAGAACACCTACGGCACCGGCTGCTTCCTGCTGATGAACACCGGCGACAAGGCGGTCAAATCCAAGCACGGCATGCTCACCACCATCGCCTGCGGCCCGCGTGGCGAAGTGGCGTACGCCCTGGAAGGCGCAGTGTTCAACGGCGGTTCCACCGTGCAGTGGCTGCGTGACGAACTGAAGATCATCGCCGACGCCACCGACACCGAATACTTCGCCGGCAAGGTCAAGGACAGCAACGGCGTGTACCTGGTCCCGGCTTTTACCGGCCTGGGCGCCCCATACTGGGACCCGTATGCCCGCGGCGCGCTGTTCGGCCTGACCCGTGGCGTACGCGTGGATCACATTATTCGTGCAGCCCTGGAGTCGATTGCCTACCAGACTCGCGACGTACTGGACGCGATGCAGCAGGATTCCGGCGAACGCCTCAAGGCCCTGCGCGTGGACGGCGGTGCAGTGGCCAACAACTTCCTGATGCAATTCCAGGCCGATATCCTCGGCACCCAGGTCGAGCGCCCGCAAATGCGCGAGACCACCGCACTCGGCGCCGCCTACCTGGCCGGCCTGGCCTGCGGGTTCTGGGGCAGCCTGGACGAATTGCGCGGCAAGGCGGTGATCGAGCGCGAATTCGAACCGCAACTTGATGAAGTGGCCAAGGAGAAACTCTACGCCGGCTGGCAAAAAGCCGTCAGCCGCACCCGTGACTGGGAACCCCACGAAGGCGCGGAATAAGCCAAGCGCCGGACCCATATAGGGTTGTAACTGGCAGGGAGCAGATTCCTGCGTCATCATGGGCCACTTTTGTATGGCAGCCCAAAGGACGCCCCATGAATCTGCCTCCCCGCCAGCAACAAATCCTCGAACTGGTCCGCGAACGCGGCTACGTCAGTATCGAGGAAATGGCGCAGCTATTCGTTGTCACCCCGCAAACCATCCGCCGCGATATCAACCAGCTGGCGGACGCCAATCTGCTGCGCCGCTACCACGGCGGCGCGGCCTATGACTCCAGTGTCGAAAACACCGCGTACGCCATGCGTGCCGACCAGATGCGCGACGAGAAACAGCGCATCGGCGAAGCCATTGCTGCGCAAATCCCCGATCACGCCTCGCTGTTCATCAATATCGGTACCACCACCGAATCCATCGCGCGCGCGCTGCTCAACCACAACCACCTGAAAATCATCACCAACAACCTCAACGTCGCGACCATGCTCAGTGCCAAGGACGACTTCGACGTGTTGCTGACCGGCGGCAACGTGCGCCGCGACGGCGGTGTGGTGGGCCAGGCGAGTGTGGATTTCATCAACCAGTTCAAGGTCGACTTCGCCCTGGTAGGCATCAGCGGTATCGATGAAGACGGCAGCCTGCTCGACTTCGATTACCAGGAAGTGCGGGTTTCCCAGGCGATCATCGCCAATGCGCGCAAGGTGATCCTCGCGGCCGACTCGAGCAAGTTCGGGCGCAATGCCATGATTCGTTTAGGGCCGATCAGCCTGGTGGATTGTTTGGTGACCGATCAGCAGCCGGTGCCGGCGTTGGTGCAATTGTTGAATGAGCACAAGGTGAGGCTGGAAGTGGTTTAGCGCCTGTCCTGACGCCAACGGGAGCAAGCCCCCTCCCACACTTTGACCGCATTCCCTTGCTGGAAATCGATCAACTGTGGGAGGGGGCTTGCTCCCGATGACGATTCATCCAGCTCATATTTTCTTCGACCTGCCTCAGGCTCATGTTCACAAATTCTCCTTTCCCGCCCCTTCGATGAGTTTTTTCAATCGAAGTCGGGTGGCTGTGCGCGCGTTTATCAGCTACTATTTTCGGAAATGAACATTAATGTTCGTATTCCAATATAAAATGATCGCGAGGCCAGCCGATGAACCCTTCTACCTTGCCTGCTCCACCGCTTGCCGAAGTCTATGACGTTGCCGTTATCGGCGGCGGGATCAATGGCGTCGGGATCGCAGCAGACGCAGCCGGGCGCGGTTTGTCGGTATTCCTTTGCGAAAAGGACGACCTGGCCAGCCACACCTCTTCGGCCAGCAGCAAGCTGATCCACGGTGGCTTGCGCTACCTCGAACATTACGAATTCCGCCTGGTGCGTGAAGCCCTCGCCGAACGTGAAGTGCTGTTGGCCAAGGCCCCGCACATCGTCAAGCAGATGCGCTTTGTACTGCCGCACCGCCCGCACCTGCGCCCGGCGTGGATGATTCGTGCCGGCCTGTTCCTGTATGACCACTTGGGCAAGCGCGAAAAACTCGCCGGTTCCAAAAGCCTCAAGTTCGGCGCAGACAGCCCGCTGAAAAGCGAAATCACCAAAGGCTTCGAATACTCCGACTGCTGGGTAGACGACGCGCGCCTGGTGGTACTCAACGCCATGGCCGCCCGTGAAAAAGGCGCGCATATCCACACCCAGACCCGTTGCGTCAGCGCACACCGCAGCAACGGCATGTGGGAAATGAACATGGAGCGCGCCGATGGCAGCCTGTTCTCGATTCGTGCCCGCGCCCTGGTAAACGCGGCGGGCCCGTGGGTCGCCAAGTTCATCAAGGAAGACTTGAAGCTGAGCTCGCCCTACGGCATCCGCCTGATCCAGGGCAGCCACCTGATCGTGCCGAAACTGTACGAAGGCGCCCACGCGCACATCCTGCAGAACGAAGACCAGCGCATCGTCTTCACCATTCCGTACCTGAATCACTTGACCATCATAGGCACCACTGACCGCGAATACACCGGCGACCCGGCGAAAGTGGCGATCACCGAAGGCGAAACCGACTACATGCTCAAAGTGGTCAATGCCCACTTCAAGAAGCAGGTCAGCCGCGACGATATCGTCCACACCTACTCCGGCGTACGCCCGCTGTGCAACGACGAGTCAGATAACCCGTCGGCCATCACCCGTGACTACACCCTGGCGCTGTCCGGCGAAAAGGGCGAGGCGCCGATCCTGTCGGTGTTCGGCGGCAAGCTGACCACGTACCGCAAACTCGCCGAGTCGGCGATGGCTCAACTGGCGCCGTATTTCACGCAGATGCGCCCAAGCTGGACCGCCACCGCCAGCCTGCCGGGCGGCGAAGACATGACCACGCCGGAAGCCCTGGCCGAGGCAATTCGCAGCAAGTTCGACTGGGTGCCGAGTGAAATCGCGCGCCGCTGGTCCACCACCTACGGCAGCCGCACCTGGCGCCTGCTGGAAGGCGTGCAATCGTTGGCTGACCTGGGTGACCACCTGGGTGGCGGCCTGTACACCCGCGAGGTCGACTACCTGTGTGCTGAAGAATGGGTGACCCAGCCGCAGGACGTACTGTGGCGCCGCACCAAGCTTGGCCTGTTCACCACCCCTGAAGAACAGGAAAACGTCCAACGTTACCTGTCCAAGGTTGAGCAGACCCGCAGCAAGATCGAAGCGGCCTGACAGCCCGATACTACAAAAGCCCCTGCGCCGAAAGTCGCAGGGGCTTTTTTTCGTATTCGGTTTTCCGAACGTTACGACTCGCCCTATTCGGTTTACCGGACCAAATCGCTATAAATCACGCGTCATATAAAGTTAATGACCTTATAAATCATGGAGTTAAGCTTTTATTTCCTGACTGGCACGACTCATGCTCTACACTCCAGACGATCGCTCGTAATGCCTCAGGAGCCGTTACGAGCATTCGCAGTACAAAGAGAGCCGCCTGGCCGGCTTCATAAAAAAAACAAATGTCGAGGAAGTATTGATGCGTATCGTTCCCCATATTCTGGGCGCAGCTATCGCTGCTGCTCTGATCAGCACTCCAGTTTTCGCCGCCGAACTCACCGGCACGCTGAAGAAAATCAACGACTCCGGCACCATCACTCTCGCTCACCGCGACAGCTCCATTCCGTTCTCCTATATCGCGGATGGTTCGGGCAAGCCAGTGGGCTACTCCCACGACATTCAGTTGGCCGTCGTCGAGCAACTGAAAAAAGACCTGAACAAACCCGACCTGAAGGCCAAGTACAACCTGGTCACCTCGCAAACCCGTATCCCGTTGATCCAGAACGGCACCGCGGACCTCGAGTGCGGCTCCACCACCAACAACGCCGAACGCGCCCAGCAAGTTGATTTCACCGTCAACATCTTCGAAATCGGCACTCGCCTACTGGTCAAGAAAGACAAGGATGGCAAGCCGTCCTACGCTGACTTTGCCGACCTGAAAGGCAAAAACGTCGTGACCACCGCCGGCACCACGTCCGAGCGCATCATCAAAGCGATGAACGCCGACAAGCAGATGGGCATGAACGTTATCTCCGCCAAAGACCACGGCGAATCCTTCCAGATGCTGGAAAGCGGCCGCGCCGTCGCCTTCATGATGGACGACGCCCTGCTGGCCGGCGAAGAAGCCAAGGCCAAGAAGCCGGACGACTGGGTCATTACCGGTACTCCACAGTCTTTCGAAGCCTACGCGTGCATGGTTCGCAAAGGCGACCCAGACTTCAAGAAAGCCGTGGATGGCGCCATCACCGCCCTGTTCAAATCCGGCGAGATCAACAAGATCTACAGCAAGTGGTTCGAGAGCCCGATTCCACCAAAAGGCCTGAACCTCAACTTCCCGATGAGCGAAAAGGTGAAGGAGCTGATCGCCAATCCAAGCGACAAGCCAGCACCTGACGTAAAAATCTGATACCTGACTAAGCTTATCGCCTGGGGGAGCTAACCCTCCCTCAGGCGTCTGTTACTACCTGCTGGCTTTAATTTGGAACACTCGACCTGGCGGTTTTCGAGCCGATCGCGTGTGCCTGGCGTTCACCGTCAGGTGGGAAAGGATCTTCCCCAAGCGGGTGCTTGTACATTGATCGACTTCGAGGGGAGACCCTAATGAATTACAACTGGGACTGGGGCGTGTTCTTCAAGTCCACCGGCGTAGGCAGCGAGACTTATCTCGACTGGTACATCGCCGGTTTGGGCTGGACCATCGCCATCGCTGTCGTGGCATGGATCATCGCTTTGTTGCTCGGCTCCATTCTGGGGGTCATGCGCACCGTGCCAAACCGCCTCGTATCGGGCATCGCGACCTGCTACGTGGAACTGTTTCGTAATGTGCCGCTGCTGGTTCAGCTGTTCATCTGGTACTTCCTGATACCCGACCTGCTGCCGCAAAACCTGCAGGACTGGTACAAACAAGACCTCAACCCGACCACCTCGGCCTACCTGAGCGTTGTCGTGTGCCTGGGCCTGTTCACCGCCGCCCGTGTATGTGAACAAGTACGTACCGGCATCCAGGCGCTGCCACGTGGCCAGGAATCCGCCGCACGCGCCATGGGCTTCAAGCTGCCGCAGATCTACTGGAACGTGCTGCTGCCCCAGGCCTACCGGATCATCATTCCGCCGCTTACCTCGGAATTCCTCAACGTGTTCAAGAACTCCTCCGTGGCGTCCTTGATCGGCTTGATGGAACTGCTGGCACAAACCAAGCAGACCGCCGAGTTCTCGGCCAACCTGTTTGAAGCCTTCACCCTGGCCACGCTGATCTACTTCACCCTGAACATGAGCCTGATGCTGCTGATGCGCGTGGTCGAGAAGAAAGTCGCAGTGCCCGGCCTGATCTCCGTGGGGGGCAAATAATGGAATTCGATTTCAGCGGTATCATCCCCGCCATCCCGGGCCTGTGGAACGGCATGGTCATGACCTTGCAGTTGATGGTCATGGGCGTGGTCGGCGGCATCGTGCTGGGTACCATCCTCGCGCTGATGCGCCTGTCTTCCAGCAAGCTGCTGTCGCGCCTGGCCGGCGCCTACGTGAACTATTTCCGTTCGATCCCGCTGCTGCTGGTGATCACCTGGTTCTACCTGGCAGTGCCGTTCGTGTTGCGCTGGATCACCGGCGAAGACACGCCGATCGGCGCGTTCACCTCGTGCGTCGTGGCCTTCATGATGTTCGAAGCCGCGTACTTCTGTGAGATCGTGCGGGCCGGCGTGCAGTCGATCCCCAAGGGCCAGATGGCGGCGGCACAGGCGATGGGCATGACCTATGGCCAGACCATGCGCCTGATCATCCTGCCCCAGGCGTTCCGCAAGATGACCCCGTTGCTGCTGCAACAGTCGATCATCCTGTTCCAGGACACCTCGCTGGTCTATACCGTGGGCCTGGTGGACTTCCTCAACTCCGCCCGCTCGAACGGCGACATCATCGGCCGCTCCAATGAGTTCCTGATCTTCGCCGGTGTCGTCTACTTCATCATCAGCTTTTCCGCCTCGCTGCTGGTCAAGCGTCTGCAAAAAAGGTTTGCCGTATGATCTCTATCAAGAACATCAACAAGTGGTATGGCGACTTCCAGGTGCTGACCGATTGCAGCACCGAGGTTAAAAAAGGCGAAGTGATCGTGGTGTGCGGGCCGTCGGGCTCGGGCAAGTCCACCCTGATCAAATGCGTGAACGCGCTGGAACCGTTCCAGAAAGGCGACGTAGTGGTCGATGGCACGTCCATCGCCGACCCGAAGACCAACCTGCCGAAACTGCGCTCGCGCGTGGGCATGGTGTTCCAGCACTTCGAGCTGTTCCCGCACCTGACCATCACCGAAAACCTGACCATCGCGCAGATCAAGGTGCTCGGCCGCAGCAAGGAAGAAGCCACCAAGAAGGGCCTGCAGCTGCTGGAGCGCGTTGGCCTGTCGGCGCATGCTCACAAGCATCCGGGGCAGTTGTCCGGCGGCCAGCAACAGCGTGTGGCGATCGCCCGCGCCCTGGCCATGGACCCGATCGTCATGCTGTTCGACGAACCGACCTCGGCGCTCGACCCGGAAATGGTCAACGAAGTGCTCGACGTGATGGTGCAACTGGCCCACGAAGGCATGACCATGATGTGCGTCACCCACGAAATGGGCTTCGCCCGCAAAGTGGCCGACCGTGTGATCTTCATGGACGCCGGCAAGATCATCGAAGACTGCCCGAAGGAAGAGTTCTTCGGCGATATCAGCGCCCGCTCCGAACGCGCGCAGCACTTCCTTGAGAAAATCCTGCAGCACTAAGCCCTACATAACGCCAACTGTAGAAACCGGGCCAATGTGGGAAGGGGCTTGCCCCCGATAGCGGTGGATCAGCCAAAGATATATCGACTGACACACTGCAATCGGGGGCAAGCCCCCTCCCACACTGGACCGAGCAGGCCGGCAAGCTCTGGTTGACCCAAGGCATCTGTGATGAAATGCGACCCCAACCAATTTCGCGCCGCACCGCCATCACTTGCCGTGAAACCTCGCCTGATTCGCCAACTGTTCCTGCCGCCGTTGATCATCGCCCTGATGATCGGCCTGGGTTACATCGGCTTCTGGGTCAGTGAGTACTATGGCATCCGCACCCTCAGCGACAACGGCGAACGCCAACTGGAGCTGCATGCCCGCACCGTCGAAAGCGAACTGAGCAAATACACTTACCTGCCCAGCCTCCTGGAACTGGAGTCCAGCGTCTCCACGTTGCTGGCCGACCCGAGCCAGGAAACCCGCAAGACCGTCAACGATTACCTCGAAGGCCTGAACCGACGCAGTCGCAGCCGGGCTATCTACGTGATGGACACCACCGGCCGCGTGCTGGCCACCAGTAACTGGCGCGATGCCGACAGTTACCAGGGTGAAGACCTGTCCTTCCGCGCCTATTTCCAGAATGCCGTGCGCGGCCAGCCCGGGCGCTTCTACGGCATCGGCAGCACCAATGGCGAACCCGGCTACTACCTGGCCCATGGGCTGGAGGAGCACGGCAAGATCATCGGCGTGGCCGTGGTCAAAGTGCGCCTCGAAGCCCTCGAAGAACGCTGGCAGCGCGCGCGTCTCGAAGCATTTGTCAGCGATGAAAATGGCATCATCATCCTCTCCAGCGACCCGGCCCGCCGCCTCAAGGCCGTGCGCCCGCTGAGCGATGACACCAAGGATCGCCTGGCTCACAGCCTGCAATATTACTGGGCGACCCTGAACGAGCTGGAGCCCCTGGCCCGCGAACGCATCAACGAAGGCGCGGAGAAACTGACCTTCCCGGCCAACAGCGAAGTGGTGAATGACGAGCACGCGGTCAGCTACCTGGCGCAAACCCGCCCGCTCAACGACACGCCGTGGAATTTCACCCTGCTCACGCCGCTCAATGACCTGCGCCGCGCGGCGATCAACCAGGGCATTCTGGTGGCCGTCGCGTTTGGCCTGGTCGCGTTTTTGCTGATCGCCTGGAACGAAAGGCGCAAGGTCATCGCCACCCGCCTCGCCGCACGGGAAGCCTTGCAGGAAGCCAACAGCCAGCTGGAGCGTCGGATTGCCGAACGCACCACCGACCTGCGCGCCAGCAATGAACGGCTCAAGGGCCAGATCCGCGAGCGCCGCCAGGCCGAAGAAACCCTGCGCCGCGCCCAGGATGAACTGGTGCAGGCCGGCAAGCTGGCGGCCATCGGCCAGATGTCCACCAGCATCGCCCATGAACTGAACCAGCCATTGGCCGCACTGCGTACCCTGTCAGGCAACACCGTGCGCTTCCTGGAGCGCGGCGCCCTGGACACCGCCAGCGCCAACCTCAAGACCATCAACGAACTGATCGACCGCATGGGCCGCATCACCGCCAGCCTGCGCTCGTTTGCCCGGCGCGGCGATGACCAGGGCGAAGCCAGCCTCGGCAAGGCCGTCGACGCCGCGTTCCAGGTACTCGGCGCGCGCCTGGACGGCCTGCCGCTGACCGTGCACCGTGAGTTCAGCAACGCGCAGTTGCAGATCGACCAGACACGCCTGGAGCAGATCCTGGTCAACCTGATCGGCAACGCCCTCGATGCGATGCAGGCACAGCCCGCCCCCGAACTCTGGCTGGACGGCCACAGCAGCGAGGGCAAATACCGCCTGCAAGTGCGCGACAACGGCCACGGCATCGACCCCGAGGCGCGCAAACACCTATTCGAACCGTTCTTTACCACCAAACCGGGCGAGCAAGGCCTGGGCCTGGGCCTGACCCTGTCCGCCAGCCTCGCGGCGGCCACCGGCGGCAACCTCGCCGTGGAACACCCGGCCAGTGGTGGTACGGCCTTTGTCTTGAGCCTGCCGTTGGCGGGCCCTCAAAAAGCTGAGTCGACATGAATACAGACGCTACAGCCCCGAAAGACGACCTCACCGTGCTGATCGTCGAAGACGACCCCCATGTGCTGCTCGGCTGCCAGCAGGCCCTGGCGCTGGAAGACATTCCCAGCGTCGGCGTGGGCAGTGCCGAAGAAGCCTTGAAGCGTATCGGCGAGAATTTCGCCGGCATCGTGATCAGCGATATACGCCTGCCAGGCATTGACGGCCTGGAACTGCTCACGCGCCTCAAGGCCCTGGATAAAAGCTTGCCAGTGGTGTTGATCACCGGGCACGGCGATATTTCAATGGCGGTCGGTGCAATGCGCAACGGCGCCTACGACTTCATGGAAAAACCCTTCTCCCCCGAGCGCCTCGTTGATGTGGCGCGCCGCGCGCTGGAGCAGCGCGGGCTGGCGCGGGAGGTCTGGTCGCTGCGCCGCCAGTTGGCCGAGCGCGACTCCCTGGAAGGCCGCATCATCGGCCGCTCGCCGGCCATGCAGAACCTGCGCGAGCTGATCGCCAACGTCGCCGACACCTCGGCCAACGTGCTGATCGAAGGCGAGACCGGCACGGGCAAGGAGCTGGTCGCGCGCTGCCTGCATGATTTCAGCCGGCGCCATGCCCACCAGTTCGTCGCCCTGAACTGCGGCGGCCTGCCGGAGAACCTGTTCGAAAGCGAGATTTTCGGCCACGAAGCCAATGCTTTCACCGGCGCCGGCAAACGTCGGATCGGCAAGATCGAGCACGCCCACGAAGGCACGCTGTTCCTCGATGAAGTGGAAAGCATGCCGATCAACCTGCAAATCAAGTTGCTCCGCGTTTTGCAGGAACGCACCCTGGAACGCCTGGGCTCGAACCAGAGCGTGGCCGTGGATTGCCGGGTGATCGCCGCCACCAAGTCCGACCTCGACGAGCTGAGCCGTGCCAACCAGTTCCGCAGCGACCTGTACTACCGCCTCAACGTGGTGACCCTGGAGCTGCCGCCGCTGCGCGAACGCCGCGAAGACATCCTGCAACTGTTCGAACACTTCCTGCAGCAGTCCTCCTTGCGTTTTGACCGCAGCGTGCCGGAGCTGGACAACCAGACCGTATCAACCCTGATGAGCCACGACTGGCCCGGCAACGTGCGTGAGCTGCGCAACGTCGCCGAGCGGTTTGCCCTGGGTTTGCCCGCCTTCAAGAAAAGCGGCAGCGGCAACGTCAACCATGGTCTGGCCTTTACCGAGGCGGTCGAAGCCTTCGAACGCAACCTGCTCAATGACGCCCTGCAGCGCAGCGGCGGCAACCTGACCCAGGCCAGCCAGGAGCTGGGGATGGCCAAGACCACCCTGTTCGACAAGGTCAAGAAATACGGGTTGAGCCACTGATGGATCTACTATTGAAAGCCGCCCTCGGCGCGGCGGTGGTACTGATTCTGGCCGCACTGGCCAAGACCAAAAACTATTACATCGCCGGCCTGGTGCCGCTGTTTCCGACCTTTGCGTTGATCGCGCATTACATTGTCGGCAAGGGGCGCTCGGTGGAGGATTTGAAGACCACGATCCTGTTCGGGATGTGGTCGATCATTCCGTACTTTGTGTATTTGGCGACGTTGTATGTGCTGGTTGATCGGATGCGGTTGGAAGCTTCTTTGGCTGTAGCAGCGGTCGCCTGGCTGATGGCCGCAACCATTCTGGTGAGCGTGTGGGTGCGCGTTCACACCTGACACACCTCAATCAAAAATGTGGGAGCTGGCTTGCCAGCTCCCACACTTGGTTCGGCGGCTGTCAGATAAATCAGCGGACGATCTTGTCGACCTGAATGCCCAGTTTCTTCAGGCGATACCAGAAGCTCCTCTCGGAAATCCCGATCTTCGCCGCCGCCGCAGCCTGCACGCCGTTGCTCTCTTGCAACGCCGCCAGGATGTAGGCTTTCTCCACCTCTGCCAGCGCCGCATCCAGGTCCTGGGGAATGCCCGGCCCGTCGCTGAGGATCGCCGTCACCCCGCCCTCGCTGGGCCTGGAAGCAAACAGGTAACCGGGCAGGTCGATGTCTTCGATCACCGTTGACGCGGCAACGATGGTCGCGCGCTCCACACAGTTTTGCAGCTCGCGGATATTGCCCGGCCAGTGATAGGCCGCCATGGCTTGCAACGCGTCGGGGCTGAAGCCGGTGATGCGTTTGCCGGCGGTGGCGCTGAGGGTCTGGGCGAAGTGCCGGGCCAGCGGCGCGATGTCTTCCACACGTTCACGCAGGGCCGGCAGGGGAATCGGGAACACGTTGAGCCGGTAATACAGGTCTTCGCGAAACTCCTTGTTGGCCACCGCGTCCAGCAGGTTCTTGTTGGTCGCGGCGATCACCCGCACATCCACCTTGCGCTCGCGCGGGTCACCCACCGGTTCGATCACGCGCTCCTGCAAGGCACGCAGAATCTTCGCCTGCAATGCCAACGGCATGTCGCCGACTTCGTCGAGAAACAGCGTGCCCTTGTCGGCTTGCATGAAGCGCCCTACCCGGTCCGCCACGGCGCCGGTAAAGGCGCCCTTGCGATGGCCGAACATTTCACTTTCCAGCAGGCCTTCGGGGATGGCCGCACAATTGACCGCGACGAAGGGCTTGTCGGCACGGCTGCCGTGTTTATGGATGGCGCGGGCGACCATTTCCTTGCCGGTGCCGCTCTCGCCGGTCAGCAGGATCGTTGCGCTGCTGTCGCGCACCGAATCCACCGCCTGCAGCACTTTGCGAAACGCCGGGCTGTCGCCCACCAGGCTGTCGAACTGCGCGTGCTCATCCAGCTCGGCGCGCATGCGCGCGTTGTCGCGCATGATGTCGCGAAACTGCAGGGCCTTGGCCACGGTGATGTCCAGCTCGTCGATGTCGAACGGCTTGGCAATGTAGTCATAGGCGCCGTTGCGCATCGACTGCACGGCGTTTTTTACCGTGCTGTAGGCGGTCATCACTATCACCGGGACCTGCGGGTAGCGTTGCTTGATCTCCGCCAACAGCGCCGGCCCATCCATGCCCGGCATGCGCCAGTCGCTGATCACCAGGTCGATGTCTTCCTGCTCCAGCACCTTGAGTGCATGCAGGCCATTGCCGGCGATGAATACCTGCACGCCGTTCTGGCCCAGGGCCGATGCGAGCAGATCGCACAGCTTGGGTTCGTCGTCGACTACCAGAATGTTATGCGTCATGACTGTCCTCGTCGTCTTCGCCTATCGCCGGAATGTACAGGCTGAACGTGGCGCCGGCATCTTTCTCGCTGGCGCATTCGATGCTGCCGTCGTGACTTTCCATGATCGAATAGACTTTGGCCAGGCCCAGGCCGGTGCCGGACGCCTTGGTGGTGACGAAGGGCGTGAAGATGCGCTCGATCATCTCGGCCGGAATTCCCTGCCCGGTGTCGCCGATGCTGATGATCGTATTGTTGCCCGCGCTGCGAATGCCCAGGGTCAGCCGCCCGCCTTCGGGCATGGCGTCGATGGCATTCAGGATCAGGTTGAGACATGCCTGTTTGAGTTGCTTGGCGTCCGCGTAGAGGGTCGCCCCCGGCGCCTGGTCGTCGATCTGCGCATCGATGTTATGGCTGGCCAATTCCGGCGCGCAAAACCCGAGGATTTCCTCGACCAGCGGTCGCGCCGGCTGCAGCACGCGCAACGGCGGGTTGGGCTTGGCGAAGTCGAGGAATTCGGTGATCAGCTCGTTGATGCGGCTGACTTCGCTGATCACGTATTCCAGGTGGCGCTTGTCGGCCTCGGCCAGGTCGGCGCGGCGGTGCAGCAATTGGGTGGCGGTCTTGATGATGCCCAGCGGGTTGCGGATCTCGTGCGCCAGGCCCATGGCGACCTCGCCCAGGGCATGCAGGCGATCGCGGCGGCGCAGCTGGGCTTCGAGGTGATGCAACTCCCCGAGGCGCTCGGTCATGTGGTTGAAGGTGCTGCTCAACTGCGCCAGTTCGTCGCCGCCGGTGACCTGCACGCGGTGCTCGTATTTGCCCGAAATGACCGCGCTCACGCCTTGGGACAAGTCGCGCAGCGGCTTGGTCAGGCGCCGCGACACCAGCACCCCGGCCGCCAGCGACAGCGCCGAACTGACCAGGAAGATCAACACAAACAGATTGCTCTGGTTCACCAGCCCGACCAGGCTGGTATGGCGCAGCAGGCCGCTGAAAATCACGCCTTGCAAGTCGCCGGCGTCGTTGAAAATCGGCCAGTACAACCCGCTGTAGTTATTGGTGAATTGCTCGCTCGGCTGCTTGGTGCTGCGCATCGAGGCTTCGACATTTTTCGGGATACGCGCCGGGTGATCCTCAAAGCGCTGGGTCGAGAAGATCTCCGAGAAGCCCTCGGGATTGGCCAGGTACAGCCGCAGGTCGAGGGAATGCACGTCGGCGACGCTGGTCAGGAAACTGCTGTCCAGGTAGGTGCCCACCAGCAGCAGGTAGTCGACGCCGTCCTGGGTGGTTTCGAAGGTGGAAATCACAATCCCGGTACTCACCCCGCCGACCTGCACGGTCTGCAGCACGGTGTTGGGGGCCAGGCTGATCTGCTTGACGATGTCATCGGCGGCGGTGCTGAACACGACTTTCTGATCGCTGGTGCGGATCAGCGCCACCACGTCGATGTCGGTGGCATCGGCAATGTCGGTGGTCAGGCGGTCGTGCCTGGCTGCCTGCTTGCTGGACGGCGGGCTGGTGTAGCGCAGGAACAATTTGGCCATGCGCGCGTTGTCGTGAAGGATGTCGCCGATTTCGTCCTTGACGATCTTGGTCGACTCCTGCAGCCAGATGCGCACGTTGCTGTCGAAGATCTGCGACAGCGTGGTGGCGGCCAGCTCCGCGGCGATCATGGTGGGAATCACGCTGACCAACCAGAACGCGAGCACCAGCTTGCGCTGGACACTCCAGCGCGAAATGGCAAAGGGACGGGCTTTCTGGCGGGTCTTGTTGATCATCGGGTTTCGCTTATCGCAGCAGCCATGGCAGGGTCGGAACGATCCGGTCGGAGGAACACTTTTACCAGTTTGAGCAGGCCGTTCACCAGCCGGTTGCGGTGGCGGAAGAACAGGCTGTTGCCCTGGAATTCACACCCCAGGCGCAGCTTACTGGCATACCCGGCCTGCCCGCACTCGTACAGCGCAATATTGTGCTGGATACAGTAGTCGATATTGGTCAGCCAGCTGCGAAAGTACAGGTTGTAATCGCGGGAGAATTCAACGTCATGCCCGAAGAACTTGTCCACCAGGCGGTGCTCATCCAGCAACACCAGGTTGAACGCTACCAACTGCTCGTCCACCCAGTAAAGAACACAGATCGCGCGCGTTTCGAGGCGTTCGAGCACGCCGGTGAAATAGCTGGCGGGCAACCGTTCGAACTGCAACTCGGCACGCGTCAGGGTCGCCTCGTACAGGCGCATGACTTCGGGCAACACGTCGTCGATATTATCTCGCCATTCCACCCGCGGCCCCGGCGCGCGCAGTTTGCGGCGCAGGTCCTTGCGCGTGGATTTGCCCAGCGAGCCGAGGTAGGCGTCGACCGAGCCGTAGGGCAGCGGCAAAACGCCCGTGGGCAAACTCGGCATGCTCTGAAAGCCTGCCGCCCGACAACTCTCGACCCAATGCGGGTCCTGGGTGGGCGCATCCTTGACCGCCACCAGGCCGATACCGAACTCGTCGGCGTCCTGGCGCGCAGCCTCCAGCAAGTGCTGGAGCAACAGCGGGCGACGCGATTCGGCAACATGGCTGGCGACCCCCGCGTCACAACGCTCGGCCACCGGCGAGCCGATGGCATACAGCCCCAGCTGCAAAATACCCGGCCACAGCCGCTCCACGCGCTCGGTCAGGCGTTTGCCGGCGCCCGACATTGTGGTGTCGAGCCGGTAATGGGTGATGAACGCCGCGGCCACGGCCACCAGCGTTCCGTCTTCGTAAACCGCCAGGTAACGCCACTTGAAATCCTCGATAGCGGCGTTTTCCACGGCGACGTAGTAATCCCAGTCCTCCAGGGCACCGGGAAAGCAGTCGTTCCAGGCACTGCGCTGGATGGCCCGGATGGTTGGGAAGGCTTGGGTGGTTATCACATGGTTCCCTTTGTTGTATTGCTATTACTGTGGCGAGCGGGCTTGTTGTGGCGAGCGGGCTCGTCCCGCGTTGGGTGGCGAAGCCGCCCCAAACCCAGACTCCTCGGTGTTAACTGGAGGCATGCAGTGCCAGTGATGGGGCGGCTTCGCCGCCCAACGCGGGGCAAGCCCGCTCGCCACAGGAAGCTTGCTCACCTCGGGAAATATGTTCGCCGGAGAGGGAGGTATGTCGCTCGACAAACTCCGCGCTCAACTCGATCACCCGGCGGTATTGCAGGTCCACTGTGATCATGTGGTAGCAGTTGTCCAGCAGGATCTTGGTCACCGGCCCGCCGAGGTGGCGTTCCACGTAGTCGGCGTTCCAGCGGCTGGTGATGTCGTCCTCGATGGAGTGCAATACCAGCGCCGGGACGTTGATCGACGGCATGCGTTTCTTGACCTCGGCGTTCATCCAGTGCAATTCACGCACCGTCACACCCTCCATCGTCAGCAAGCCCGCTTCGCTGCTCTCCCCTTCCTTCATCTGCCGCTCGACGATGGCCCGCAGGCGTTCGTTCTTGATGCCGTAGGGTGGTTTTTCGGTAAACCGGAACAGGCGCACGCCGAACGGAATGCGGATGAGCAACGGCGTGATAAACGCCATTTTATTGATGCTCCAGCCGTCGTACTTCAAGGTCGTGGAATACATCAGCAACCCGGCGACTTGCCCAGGGTGCTCGGCGGCCACGTACATCGACATCACCGCGCCCATGGACAAGCCACCGACAAACACCTGCGCATGCCGCTGGCGAATCTGCACGAAGGTTTTGCGCACGCCTTCGTACCAGTCGCGCCAGCCGGTGGCCTGCAAGTCGCGGTTGTCGCCGCAGTGCCCGGCCAGGGTCGGCACGTACACCGTGCAGTTGCCCATCTTGGCCAGGCCCTTGGCGACCTGGCGCAATTCCGTCGGGGTGCCGGTCAGGCCGTGGATCAACAGAATCCCGACCGGACCTTCACCGAGAACGAAACCGGCAGTACCTTCACCGAGGTCGATCTCATGCGCGTTCACCGTTGAGTCGCCCGCACCAGCAGTTGCTCGAGCAGCTTCAGGCCCAGGTCGATTTCCGGGTAGCTGATTTCCAGGGACGGCGCCAGGGTGATCACGTTCTTGTAGTAACCGCCCACGTCGAGGATCAGCCCGAGTTTCTGGCCATCCACCACCATGTCGCCCTTCATGCCTTCTTCGACCATGTAGTCCAGGGTCGCCTTGTCCGGCGTGAAACCATCCGGCCCGCAGATTTCGCAGCGCAGGGCCAGGCCCAGGCCGTCGACGTCGCCGATGATCGGGAAACGCTTCTGCAGATCCTGCAGGCCTTCGAGGAAGTATTTGCCCTTGGCCATGACCATCGCGCCGTAATCGACTTCGTTGGTCATCTTGAACATTTCCAGGCCTACCGCCGTGCCCAATGGGTTGGAGGCGAAGGTCGAGTGGGTCGAACCTGGCGGGAAGATTTTTGGGTTGATCAACTCTTCACGCGCCCAGATGCCGCCCAGCGGGTTGAGGCCATTGGTCAGCGCCTTGCCGAACACGATCACATCCGGTTGCACGTCGAAGTGCTCGATCGACCACAGTTTGCCGGTGCGGTAGAAACCCATCTGGATTTCGTCCGACACCATCAGGATGCCGTGCTGGTCGAGCACGTGCTTGAGTTCGCGGTAGAAGTTCATCGGCGGGATCACGTAGCCGCCGGTGCCCTGGATCGGCTCGACGTAGAAGGCGGCGTATTCACTCTGGCCGACTTTCGGGTCCCACACGCCGTTGTATTCGGTCTCGAACAAACGCGCGAATTGCTGCACGCAGTGGCTGCCGTACTCTTCCTTGGTCATGCCTTTGGGGCCGCGGAAGTGGTAAGGGAACGGGATGAACTGTGCGCGCTCGCCAAAGTGGCCGTAGCGGCGACGGTAGCGGTAGCTCGAAGTAATCGACGAAGCACCGAGGGTACGCCCGTGGTAGCCGCCCTCGAAGGCGAACATCAGGCTTTTGCCGTTGGTGGCGTTACGCACGACCTTCAGCGAGTCTTCGATGGACTGCGAGCCGCCGACGTTGAAATGTACGCGCCCGTCGAGGCCGAATTTTTTCTTCGCATCGACCGCGATCATTTCCGACAGCTCGATCTTGCCTTTGTGCAGGTACTGGCTGGCGATTTGCGGCAGGGTGTCGATCTGCTGTTTCAGCGCATTGTTCAAGCGCGGGTTGGCGTAGCCGAAGTTGACCGCCGAGTACCACATTTGCAGGTCGAGGTAGGCCTGGTCTTCGGTGTCCCACACGTAGGAGCCTTCGCAACGGCTGAAAATACGCGGCGGCTCGATGTAGTGGACGGTGTCGCCGTAGGAGCAGTACTTGGCTTCTTTATCCAGAAGGATCTGGTCTTCGGCGGTAGCGATTCGGATATCAGACATGATGGAAGAGTTCCTGAGTGTCGGCAGCAGTAAAGGAGGTCGCGTTGGCGGCAATGCCTTGCGGCAGTTGCGCGAGCAATGCGGGCACTTCGGCGAAGGTGTCGAAGCGCGCGTGAGGGATGTTGTTGGCCACGCAGTAGTCGGCGAGGCTGCCCTTGGCAAACACGAAGTCGGCGGTGGAGGCCACGCACATGTCGGACTTGCCGTCGCCGATCACCAGCACGCGCTTGTTGCGTGGCGTGGATTTGCACTTGCAGTTGCCGGACGCGGCGCGGCAGGCATCGCTGGCGTACGGGAAGTCGATGCGCCAGCTGTTCTGGTCGACCTGGCGCAGGCGGTTGGCGAGGATCGGCAGCAAGGTCACGTAGTTGCGCGACAGGATCCGCGCGATGCCTTGTTCGATGCCGTCGCTGACCACTTCGAGGGTCGCCCCCAGGCCCATGACGTGATCGACGAAATCCGGGAAGTCCGGGTCGATCTCGACGCTGTCGAAGTACGCCAGCAGCTCAGCCGGGGTCGCCTTGATCAGCGCCAGTTGGCGGCTCAGGCATTCGCGTGAACCGATATGCCCGTCCAGCCACTCCTGTTCGATGGTTTCCCACTCGGGGCCGGCGAAGCGTTGGAGGACGTTGTCGATGACATCAGTGGGCGTAATGGTCCCGTCGAAGTCACACACGATATGCCAGTGGATCATCTAGGTTTACCTTGTGAAGGCGCGCTCTGTGCGCTTGCACAAGGGGTAGAGCAGGGACTGTGCCAACTGACCAGCGGCCAGCGGGGCTGGGGTTTTGCCGGGAATGCGGGGGGATTTGCGGCGCGGGAGCTACAATTTTTGTAGCTTGCTACAAACAAGATGAGTGCTTGCGCGGAGGTCGCGGTTCGCGCGTTCATGCGCGCATGTCCACACACGGAAACCGCGCCATGTTCAAGCCAACTTCTGCTGCATTCGCCGTTTTGCTGGGGCTGTGGGGCTTGTCCGGCACCGCCCTGGCAGGCCCGATCACCGGCGAAGTCGGCGCGGGCGTCAGCTATCAACCCCATGACCTGACCGGCAGTCGCTACGAAACGCGGCCCGTGCCCTACTTCGATCTGGACTGGGGCAATGTCAGCCTGAGCACCGACGACGGCCTGACCTGGAACGCCCTGAACAGCAACGGCTTTACCGCCGGCCCTTACATCAATTACCTGCAGGGGCGCACATCCAATGGCTCACTGCAGGGCCTGCGCAATGTGTCGGACATGGCCGAGGTCGGCGGTTTTGTTCAGTATGCCCCGGCCGACTTCTGGCGCGTGTACGCGCGGCTGGGCCAGGCCGTGGGCGGCGGGCATTCGCAAAGCGGCGCGCTGGGCAAGGTCGGCAGCGAACTGGGGTACCCGCTGGGCGGCGGGATCATCGGCAGCAGCGGCCTCGCGGCGAACTATGCCGACGCGCGCCAAACCCAAACTTATTTTGGTGTGGACGCCAATGAATCCGTGGCTTCCGGCATTCGCCCCTACAACGCCAGCGGGGGCTTTCAGAACATGACGCTGACGCAGAGTTTCGAGTTTCCCCTGGGCCCCAAGTGGTCACTGCTGACCAGCGCCAGCTGGGTCCACCTGGTGGGTTCGGCGGCCAACAGCAGCATCGTCAAGGAGACCGGTGACGTGAACCAGGGGCAGGTGCAGACGGCGATCAGCTATTCGTTTGACTGACGTAGCGTCGAGCGCATTGTGGCGTCGTGGGTGGGCATATCCGTTGCCGCGGTAACGGCGGCCCAGCCCAAAGTAACCAAAGGGCTCTTGCCCCACCACTCGGCACCTCGCCTGGGCTCGGTGTGCCTAAGATCAAGATCTACAGCACAGCGGCCTGATCGTGGAGGCTGTACTCAATCCAATGTGGGAGCTGGCTTGCCTGCGAAGGCATCGACTGTGTATCACGGATGTACCGAGTTGCCCGCATCGCAGGCAAGCCAGCTCCCACAGAAAAGCAGATTTGCTTGTGCTGTAGATCTGCTTTCGCTCTGCGCTCTTGATCTGCTTCAACCACTCAAGTCGGCTACCAGGCCGCTGTGCTCTGCTTTTGATTTTGATCTTAGGCGCCCCGTCAAACACGCTGGCCGAACGCAGGCTTGAATCCGTGGGTAACCCGGCAGGACGCCGGGTTAGCCGCGCTGGGCCAAGGATGGCCCATCGCGGCGGCCCACGGATTCAAGCCGGAGTGAGGGCACACCGAGCCTAGGCGAGGTGCCGAGTGTTGGGGCAAGAGCCTTTTGGTTACTTTTGGGCTCTTTTCAAAAGTGACCCGCCGTAAGGGCGGAACCATAAGCCGCCGTTACCAAAGAAACGGATACCCCCCTCAGCTCCCGTCCCCCCCATGAGCTTCCTCAAAAAAGTAATCCTTCCAACTCCCCGCTTTATTCTTCAACACCCCCAGCGCCTGCAATTTCTCGGCATAGATATACGTCCGCTGCGGCAGGATGGTGAAGTCAATCTCCGGGTCCTGCACAATCTTCTCGACCAAATCCAACGGCAGCTTCGACTGCTCTACGCGTATATACGCCTTGGCCGCCGCAGGCTTGTCGGCCTTGATGATCTTCTCGGCCTCAGCCAGCGCGGCATAGAACGCCTTGTAGGTCTTGGGGTTTTCGTCATGGAATTTCTGCGTGGTGTACAACACGTTGAACGTCGCCGGCCCGCCCAGGATGTCGTAGGAACTGAGCACCTTGTGCACGTTGGGGTTCAACAGCTCCTGATACTGAAACGGCGGGCTGGAGAAGTGTGAATTGATCTCTGACCCACCGGCAATCAACGCCGCCGTGGCGTCGGGGTGCGCCAGGCTGATGGAGATGTCATCGAACTTCTTGTAATTGGCATCGCCGAACTGCTTGGCAGTTTCGATCTGCAAGGTGCGCGACTGGAAGCCCACCCCGGCCGCCGGCACGGCAATGCGGTCTTTCTCGGTGAAGTCCTTGAGGGTCTTCACGTTGGGGTTGTTGGTCAGCAGGTAGTTGGGCATCGAGCCGAGGGAAGCGATGGCCTTGACGTTTTGCTTGCCCTTGGTGCGGTCCCACAGGGTCAGCATCGGCGGCACGCCGGCCGAGACCACATCCAGAGCGCCGGCCAACAACGATTCGTTCATGGCGGTGGCGCCGGATATGCTGTTCCATTCCACCTTGATGTCCAGGCCTTGCTCCTTGCCGTGTTTTTCGATCAGGTTCTGATCGCGCACCACATCGAGAATCAGGTAGCCGATACCGAATTGCTGGGCGATGCTGATCGTGCCCTCAGCCTGTGCGCCGGGGCTGAGCAAGGCACTGGCCGCCGCGAGGGACGCCGCCAGAAGGGTCAGGGAGGAACGCTTGAAGGTCATGGGGGTTCTGCCGCGTTTCGAGAAGGTGATGGAGCGTAGCGGCGGTTTTTAAGACGGCAAAAGAATATCGGGATCTATTGTTATGCAAATAATCCCCAAATTGGCGTGCGGCTGGTATTGTGCCGCGCTTTGTAAAACTGCCGCACAACGCGAGGAAATGGACGTTGAACACTGACGATAAAATGACCGGGGATCTGTTCGAGGTGGATAAACGCCTGTCACTCAAACCCGTGGTGGACTTCAACGCCTACCTGCGCAGCGCGTTCGGCGACGGCCCGTGCACCTGCGTACGCTGCACGGCCAGTGGCGGTGATGAAACCGGCTACGCGTTCCAGCACACTTTCACCTTCGAAGCCAAGCCCAACCACCGCCGCTTTGCGTCGACGGCGGGTAGTGATGTGCTGCAGATCGTGAAAAAGGCCTGGCTGTCATACACCAAGACCGAGTTACCGGCCAGCGGTGCGCTGGCCCTGGAGACGGTGAAGGAGTTCGTCGAGCCGCAGTTGCACAAGCGCCTGCTGCCGCTGTTTCTGGCCAGTGGCTTGGTCAAGGATTTGGACGGCGAATTGCACCTCCAGCCCCAAGCCACGGCCTGACTCAGCCTCCTACGCCGGGCGCACGCTGCCCAGGGTGAATTCCGGCGTCAGTTCCTCCAGCGGCTCGACCAGCGGCCGCTCATCGATCCCCGGCAGCAGGATCACCTTGCGGCAATCTTCCTCGGCCTTGTCGAACAGCTCATAGCCGCGCGCCGCCTGCTCCAGAGACAGGCGATGGGTGACGATGGCTTCGGGGTTCAAGCGGCCCAGCTCGATATGTTCCAGCAGTTCCGGCAGAAAGCGCTGCACATGGGTCTGGCCCATCTTGAAAGTCAGGCCCTTGTCGAACGCGTCGCCAAACATGAAGCCATGGATAAACCCGGCATACACCCCGGCCACACTGACCACCCCGCCGCGACGCACGGCGGCGATGCATTGGCGCAAGGCCTTGCCGCTGCTGCCTTCGATCTTCAGCGTGGTGAGGATGGTTTCGGTGGTGCTGCCCTTGGCTTCGAAGCCGACCGCATCCACCACCCCATCGACACCACGCATGCCGCGGGTCTGGCGAATGATGGTGTCGGCAGGGTCATCGTCCTCTTCGAAGTTGATCGGAATCACGCCGTAGGTTTTCTGCGCGTACGCCAGCCGATACGGGTGATCGTCAACCATGAAAATCTGCTCGGCGCCGAGCATGTGTGCGCACGCGGCGCTGAGCAGCCCCACCGGGCCTGCACCATAAATCGCCACGCTTGAGCCCTGGCCGATGCCGGCGTTGGTCACGGCCTGCCAGGCGGTAGGCAGGATGTCGGAGAGAAACAGTACCTTCTCGTCCGCCAGAATATTGGGCACTTTGAACGGCCCGGTATTCGCCTTGGGCACGCGCACCAGTTCAGCCTGGCCGCCGGGAATCCCGCCATACAGGCGGCTGTAGCCGAACAGCGCGGCACCTGGCGGGATCGCCTTTTTATTCAGGATCGCGCCGCGTCCATCATTGGTGGTTTCGCAAGCGGCAAATTGCTGGAGCTGGCAGAAAAAGCAATCGCCACAGGCAATCACAAACGGAATCACCACGCGGTCGCCACGCTGCACTGCGGTGACGGCCGGGCCGGTTTCTTCGACGATGCCCATGAACTCGTGGCCGAAAATATCGCCGTGTTCCACGGTCGGGATCTTGCCCCGATACAAGTGCAAGTCCGAGCCACAAATCGCGGTGGCCGTGACGCGCAGAATGATGTCGTCCGGTTGTTCAATGATCGGGTCGGGAACCGTGTCCACCTGCACCTTGTGGGCGCCCTGGAAAGTCATCGCTCGCATGCTCTGCACTCCTGTTGTCGAGGGGGATTAGTGATTGAGACGGGTCACCGTCAGCGCGACCACGGCGATCCGCTCCACGCGTTCATAGCCGGGTTTTTCCAGCTCCTCGCCGAACACGTCCGGGTCCAGCTCGCGGTAGGTCCAGCCGTAAGCGTCGCTGCCCAGCAACGGCTTGACCGCCGCCAGGAACGGGTCTTCGCCGGCAACGATCGCCACCCCGGTGTAGAGCACCAGGCTGCCGCCGAGGGCCAGGCGCCCGAGGGATTCGCTGACGATACGTACCGACAACTGCTCGCCCAGCGCCCCGCCGCCATGCCGATAAGCACGCTGGCGGTCATCGTTCATGTACGGCGGGTTGGCCACGATCAGGTCGAATTCGCCTTCGACGCTGCCCAGCACATCACTGTGGTACGCGCTGACATTGGCAAGCCCGGCCAGCTCCGCGTTCACTGCGGTAAGGCGCAGGGCGCGCGGGTTGATATCCACCGCCAATACCTCGGCGTCGGGCCGCGCCCGGGCAACCACCAGTGCACCCACGCCAGCGCCGCAGCCGATGTCCACCGCGCGCTTGACCGGCTCGAAGCGCTGTTGCAGATGGGCTTCGATCATCTGTGCAAAACGATAACTGTCCGGCCCGAAAAACACCGCGTCCGGCTGCGTCGTGGGGTAGGCCGAATGGGCAAACAACAGATCATCCAGATTCGACCAACGCACCGCGCTGCGCCACAACGCGTCGTGTTTTTCGATCACGTCGGCTTGCTGCAATTCTTCCCGAAACGCCTCGGGCAACAGCTCGCTGTCAAACGGCATTGACCAGCCGAACACATCGCGCAGGTTCATCGCCAATGGCGATGCCAGGCGTTGATAGACCCGATCATGGGTCAAGGGCGTCGGGGTGATGAAGCGGTAGCCGTTCTCCTTCAGGCCTCGGCCCAGGTTGAGCAAGGCGCGATCAGCCAGTTGTTGTGCAGACATTAGCGAATTCCTTAGCGCAAACGTGCGCGCAGCTGGATAAAACGGCGGGTGGCGTACAGGCCGGCCGGCGTGCAGTGGCGGCGAGCCGACAGCCATGGGATCAGCGCATCGATCTGTCTCTCGTCAGGCAGCTTCCACAGCGACTCGACCAGCGCCTGGGTGTCCGGGTCCGCGGGGCGATGCTGCTCCTGCGAAAAGCGGCTGCCGCGCCCCGGCCGCACCGGCGGTACACGCTGGTCGCTGACCCAATCGCCGGCGATCCAGTCATGCAGCAGGCGCTTCTCATAGCCGCTGAACACGCCGAACATCGCCGCACCGGCGCCCTCGATCAGTTGCCAGAAGCGACTCTCGGCCGGGTCCTGATGGCGTTTGATCCAGCCCTTGTCCTCCATCGCCTGGAGAAACGCACCGATCTGCCCCGGTTCGGCCAGCCACTGGTTGACGGTCTTACCTTCGAAGCGGCAGTAGTCCGAATGCATGTGCTGGCCGTAGGTACGCTTGCGTTCGAGCATCGCGATCACTTCGTCCTGCAGGTTGAAGGCATTGATCACAGCCGTGGTGCCGGGCCCCAGATCATTCAGACGATAGCCCTCGGCAACGCGGCGGTAGAAGTCCGCCCTGCCCTCGCCCAGCGGCAACAGGTCCAGCACCGACTGCGCAGCCTTGCAGGCATGGCCGCTGCTGGCGTTGTCGATGGTCACGTGGAGGGTGAAGTAATAGGGGTCGATGCCCAGCTCGCTCAGCTCATACGAGGTGATCAACAGGTGCAGGGGCAGCTGTTCGTAACCGAGGTTGTAGCCGATCACTTCCGGCAAAAATTCCTCGCCGCACAGGCCCAGGGCCATTTGCAGGGCACCTTGCAGGTAGTGCGCGTCGTCGAGGCCGGCGTCGGTGTTGGCATCATGCTCGTTGAGCAGCTTGCGGTAGATCACTACATGATTTTGCGCGGCTTCACCGTCACCCAGTTCTTCAAAATAAGTGGTGAGCAAGCCGTCGAAACGCGGGTCCTGCCAGTAGCGCAGCAGGCCATACAGCCAAGCGCCGTCGACCTGTTTGGTCGGGGCCACGCGTTGCAGCACATACAGCGCATGCGCCTTGTTCTGGAAGTAGCGCCGTGGCTGGCCTTGCTTGCGTTGCTCAAGGTAGTCGGCATAGGCCTGGGCCACCTCCGCGCAACGCTGTTCGACCCAGGCGTGGAGCTGCTCGGGCTCCTGCGGCAACTCGCTGGGCGCATCGCGCACCTGTGCCAGCTGCGCTTGCAGGAAGACGCGCGCGGCGACATCGGCGCCACGGGCTTCGCCATACAGCTGTTGATACAACTGATGGTACTGACCCGATTGGGTGATGGAGGCCGGCTGGCCCGACAGCGCTTTGAGCAGTGTCATGATGGCAGTTTCCGCAAAGTCCGATACAAGCGGGCTTCCCGACAAGGAAGCCCCCAAGAGCGCTCACAATCTCGCGCTTCTAACAGTGCAGAGCATCGGCGGTTGCGGAAAATTCAATCGAGGTTCTCCAGCGGCGGATCGGCGGTTGCTAATAACCCACACCGCGCACACCGCCAGACGCACGGATCGATTCGCCGGTGACCCAGTGCGCCGCCTCGCCGGCCAGGAAAACCGCCAGTGGCGCAATGTCCTCGGGCTCGCCGAAACGCCCCAGCGGCGTACCGGCGATCAGCGACTGGCCAAACTCACCGGCGAAGTTGCCCGCGGTGGCCGGCGTATTGGTGTGGCCCGGCAGGATCGAATTGACGCGAATCCCGCGTGGCCCCAACTCGCGTGCCAGGGCGAAGGTCAGCGTATCCACCGCGCCCTTGGTGGCCGAGTAGACGCTGGAGGCCAGGTAGGGGTCGGTGCTGAGAATCGAGCTGATATTGATGATGCTGCCACCCTGCCCCAGCAGCTTGACCGCCTCGCGCACCGCCAGCAGGTAACCCAGCACGTTGAGGTTGAATTGCTGGTGGAAGGCGTCTTCGGTCAGGTCTTCGATCATCTGGAACACGGCCTTGCCCGCATTGTTGACCAGGACATCGAGGCGGCCGTATTCGCTGCGCACCGTCTCAAACAGGCGCACCACGTCGGCGGCCTGGCTCATGTCGGCCTGCACGCCGAGCGCGCTGCCGCCCTGGGCCTGGATAAACGCGACCACTGCGTCGGCGTCGGGTTTGCTGTTGGCATAGTTGACCACCACCGTGGCGCCTGCGGCTGCCAGGGCCTTGGCGATGCCTGCGCCGATGCCTTTGGAGGCGCCGGTCACCACTGCGATTTTTCCGTTGAGTGTCATAGCTGTTTTCCTGAGTAGAGTGATAGGGCTGACCCTCAGTATTCGGGCAACACCTGACGTTGCGGTTGCCGGTTTCTCTTCCATGCTTGCCTATTCTTCTCACCTGGCTTGCGTTGCGTTCCGGCAAGGGTCATGGTCGACGCCATGAATAACGATCTGGATGAACTGCGCCGCCTGGTAATGCGCGCGGGCAACACGTGGACTGACACCGGCCTGCCGCGCGTGGCCATGGTGCGCGCCGAAGCCTGCGCCGATCAGGTCTACCCGCCGATGCTGCATCTGGTGCTGCAAGGCTCGAAAACCCTGTCGATTGGCGATCAGGTTTCAACGTATGGGCCGTCGAGCTATTTCGTGGTGCCGGTGGAAGTGCCCGCTACCGGGCAGGTGCACATCGATGCATCGGGCCTGCCCTACCTGGCGATCAGCCTGACCCTCGACCCTGCAGTGATCGCGACCGTGCTGGCCGATGAAATCAAGCCCGGCGAAGGCCACGGCGAACTGCGCTTCACGCCCATGCAGGCCCCTGCCGAATTGCTGGATGCCTGGCTGCGCATGCTGCGGCTGATGGACCGGCCCGCTGAAGCCGCAGTGCTGGCGCCGCTGGTCGAGCGCGAGATTGTGTTTCGCATACTGCAAGGCCCGCTGCGCGATACCCTGGTGCAGATGGCGCGCCCGGACGGGCGTCTGGCACAGATCCGCCGCGCCACCGAATGGATTCGCGCGCACTACACCGAGCCCTTTCGTGTCGAACCGCTGGCGGCCATGACCGACATGAGCGTCGCGGCGTTCTATCGCCACTTCAAGGCCATTACCGCGATGACACCGATCCAGTACCAGAAACGCCTGCGTCTGCTGCGGGCGCGCTGGTTGCTGTTGTTCGACAGCCTGGATGCGACGTCCATCGCGTTCACTGTGGGTTATGAAAGCGCTTCCCAGTTCAGCCGTGAATACGCGCGGCTGTTTGGCCTGCCACCGGGTCGCGATGCGGCGCGGTTTAAGGTGCCGGTCAGTAGTCCGTGACGGTGGTGCCGACTATCGACTCGGCAAATTGCAATCCAAACAAGTGGCCTGGGGTTTCAAAACCCTCGCTGCGCTCCCCGCTCAATACCCGCCGTGCCGCTTCCACGGCGGCCAGTGGGGTGTAGGTGTAACCATTCACGGTTTCGATCACCGAACGCACGACCCTGCCATCACTGTCGGTGACTTCGGCTACGGCGCGTGCACGGTGGGCGTCACGTTGCTCAGCCGTGGGGCCATCGGGCAACAGGCTGAGGTCGCCCTCGGGAAAGGCTTCGCCACTGATGTGCACGAACATGGCGATATTCGCAATCGCCGTGGAGTGCCAGGCGGTCACCAGGTCGCCAAAAGACAGCGGCGCACACAGCACCGGGCCGTCGCCGAAGTCGAGATGTTGCGGCTGTGCGTCCGGGGTGGCGACCAAGTGGCCGTCGACGCGGGCCAACACGCCCGCGCCGATGATCTCGCCGACGCTTTTTGCCGAACCTCGGGACATGGCGCCCGGCACCTGCAAGGCAATGCGCAGCGAGTGCGGGTGTTGCACGCGGCTGGCGACGTGCATCGCCAGGCAGTCGCTGGGCACCACGTCCCAGCCGACACCGGGCAGCAGCATGACGCCGGCTGCGGCGGCTTCGGTACCGAGCTGCTCGGCCAGGCGGTAAACGTTTATTTCGGCGGTGATATCCAGGTAGTCGACGCCGGCCTTGATGCAGGCGCGCATCAAGGCGCCCGCCGTTTGTGCGAAAGGCCCGGCAACGTTGAGCAGCACGTCGATACCGTCCAGTGCGTCTGCGGGTGGCGCGTCGGTGGTAAAGACGCGGTATGGCACGTCCAGTTGTGCGGCGAGTACTGCCAGCCGTTCGGCATTACGCCCGGCAAGCACCAGCGGCAAGCCCTGGGCTTTGGCGTGCTCAGCCGCCATGCGCCCGGTGTAGCCGGTGGCACCGTAAATCATAAGAGTCTTCATAAGGTTCACATCCAATCAGATGATGTAGCCGCCCGCGACTTCGACAGTCTGGGCATTGATCCAGGCGCTTTCTTCCGACAGCAACATGGCGATTACCCGTGCCACGTCTTGCGGTTCGCCTACGCGGCCGAGGGCGGTCTGCCCGGCCAGCAGCGCTTCGAACTCATCGTTCAAGCCGCCGCCCAGTTCGGTTCGGATCGCGCCGGGCGATACTGCGTTGGCACGGATGCGGCGCGCGCCGAATTCCTTGGCCATGTAGCGGGTGAGCACGTCAAGGCCGCCCTTGAACGCGGCATACGGCGCCACCCCGGCCGTGGCGACACGGGTGGTGGCGCTGGTGAGGTTGACGATGCTGGCGTGCTCGGCGAACAACGGCAGCAAGGCCTGGGTCAGGAAAAACGGGCCCTTGAGGTGCACGTTGAACAGGCCGTCGAACTGCGCTTCGCTGACCGAGGCCAGGGGTTCGAACAGGCCATAACCGGCGTTGTTGACCAGGCCCTTCAGCTTGCTGACGCCCCAAGTAGCCTGCAATGCCTGCACGACGCTTGCCCGAAACTGCTCGAACCGGCTGACGTCCGCTACGTCCAGCGCCAACGCCACGGCCTTGCCGCCCGCCGCTTCGATACGCGCCACCACTGCCTGCGCGGCCTCTGGATGATGGTTGTAGGTCAGGATCACGCCCATGCCCTGCCGGGCGCACAACTCGGCGGTACTGGCGCCGATGCCGCGGCTGCCTCCGGTGATGACGACTACGCTCATGTGCTGCTCCACTGGGGTTCGAATGAGTCACCACAGTAGCCTTGCCCTTGCGCACCGACGTTCCGATTCCTCCTCGAAACCTGCCTGTTTCTGCTTTTTGCTTGCTACGCCTGCCCCGGCGCGAGCAGGATGCCGGTCATGAATACTCAACTGAACGAACTGCGCGCCTTGACCGCCAAGGCCGAAAACCGCCGCACCGAGACGGGCATCCCGCGCGTGGCCATGGTCCAGGGCGTGATCCCCGAGCATATGCTGGCGGCGGTGTATGACCCGATGATCAACCTGATCCTGCAGGGCAGCAAATCCCTGACCGTGGGCGATCGCACCTTGCACTATGACCCGGCGACGTATTTTGTGATGTCAATCGAACTGCCGGCCGTCGGCACCGTGCACCCGGCGCCCGGCGGCGAACCTTACCTGGCGGTGAGCCTGACCCTGGACCCGACGGTGCTGGCCAGCCTGCTGGCCGACCTGCCGGCACCGGGTCGGCGTACGGACCAGGAAGCCGGTTTTTCAGTGGCGGCGGTCACGCCGGAGTTGATGGACGCCTGGGTGCGCTTGCTGCGCCTGATGGGCAACCCAGAGGCCATCGCCGCGCTGGCGCCCGCCTACGAGCGCGAAATCCTTTACCGCGTGTTGCAGGGCCCCCACGGTTGGATGCTGCGCGAGATTGCCGCGCCGGACACGGCCATGGCGCGGGTCAGTTTGGCGATCCAGTGGATTCGTCGGGATTTCGCCGAGCCGATCAGGGTCGAGGCGCTGGCGTCGAGGGCGGCGATGAGTGTTTCGGCGTTTCACCGGCATTTCAAAGCGGTGACTAATCTGAGCCCGTTGCAGTACCAGAAGCGCGTGCGACTGATGCAGGCCCGAACCTTGATGGTGGCGAATGCCAGCAGCGTGACCACGGCGGCGTTTGAGGTGGGTTATGAAAGCCCGACGCAGTTCAGCCGCGATTACGCGCGGGTCTTCGGCCTGCCACCGGCGCGGGATGCGGCGCGAATTTTGGCTCAAACGAAGGGGCTGGAGGGATAAACACTTGCTTTGAGGCATGAAGATCTAAATGTGGAAGGGGCTTGCCCCCTCCCACATTTTTACTGCCCTGCGATGATTACTTGCGTGCCGCCTCCCACTGCTTGAGCAAGTCGTTGTAGCCCACGGTTTCGCCTTTCGGTTTTTCGTTGGCCAGTTTCGGCTTCGGCGCGCCGGGCTGGTCGAACCAGTATTGCGCGTCACGCTCCGGGTTCATTTTCGGGCCGCAGACCGGTTGCACCTTGGAGCGTTCCAGGCGCGTCATGATCGCGTCCTGCTCCTTGGCCAGGTTGTCGAGCGCCTGTTGCGGGGTCTTCTCGCCGCTGGCGGCGGAGGCGATGTTGCTCCACCACAGTTGCGCCAGGCGTGGGTAGTCGGGCACGTTGGTGCCGGTCGGCGACCATTCGGTCCGCGCCGGGCTGCGATAGAACTCCACCAGGCCACCGAGTTTCGGCGCCATGTCGGTCATGGCTTGCGAGTTGATATCCGACTCACGAATCGGCGTCAGGCCGACGATGGTTTTCTTCAGCGAGACGGTTTTCGAGGTCACGAACTGCGCATAGAGCCAGGCCGCGAGTTTCTGTTTCTCCGGGGTGGACTTGAGGAAGGTCCAGGAGCCTACGTCCTGATAGCCCTTCTTCATGCCCTTTTCCCAGTACGGGCCTACAGGCGACGGCGCCATGCGCCACTTCGGCGTACCGTCGGCGTTCACCACCGGCAGGCCCGGCTTGACCATGTCGGCGGTAAACGCGGTGTACCAGAAGATCTGCTGGGCGATGTTGCCCTGGGACGGCACCGGGCCGGATTCGGAGAAGGTCATGCCCGCCGCTTCCGGTGGCGCGTAGGCTTTCATCCAGTCCACGTATTTCTGCGTGGCGTACACCGCGGCCGGGCCGTTGGTGTCGCCGCCACGGGTCACGCTGGAGCCGACCGGGTGGCAGTCCTCCACGCGAATGCCCCACTCGTCCACCGGCAAGCCGTTGGGCAGGCCCTTGTCGCCGCCGCCGGCCATGGAGAACCATGCATCGGTAAAGCGCCAGCCCAGGGACGGGTCTTTCTTGCCGTAGTCCATGTGCCCATACACGCGCTTGCCGTCGATTTCCTTGACGTCTTCGCTGAAAAACTTGGCGATGTCTTCATAGGCCGACCAGTTCACCGGCACGCCGAGCTCGTAGCCGTACTTTTCCTTGAACTTGGCTTTCAGCTCCGGGCGCTCGAACCAGTCGGCGCGGAACCAGTAGAGGTTGGCGAACTGCTGGTCGGGCAACTGGTAGATCTTGCCGTCCGGCGCGGTGGTGAACGAGATACCGATAAAGTCTTTGATATCCAGGGTCGGCGAGGTGAAGTTCTTGCCTTCGTTGGCCATCAAGTCGGTGATCGATTCGGTCTTGCCATAGCGAAAGTGCGTACCGATCAAGTCGGAATCGTTGACCCAGCCGTCATAGATATTCTTGTCGGATTGCATCTGGGTTTGCAGCTTCTCCACCACGTCGCCTTCCTGCAGCAGGTCGTGGGTCAGCTTGATGCCGGTGATTTCGCTGAAGGCCTTGGCCAGCACCTTGGACTCGTACTCGTGGGTGGTGAGGGTTTCCGACACCACATTGATCTTCATCCCACGGAACGGTTCGGCGGCCTTGATAAACCACTTGAGTTCCTCAAGCTGCTGCTCGGCCGTGAGGGTGGACGGTTTGAATTCGCTGCCGATCCATTTTTTCGCCGCATCTTCATACGCATCGGCCCAGGCCGTGACGCTCAAACCGCTGAGGGCCATGACGGCGGCCAATGAAATGCTATGTCGCAGCTTATTGTTTTTATTCAACATAGAGACCTCCAGGTTGTTTATTCACACGGAGCACTAGCCCCAACGCATCACACTCAACAGCCATACCAGGGACAGCGCGGACGCCACCCAGATGCTCCAGTCGGTTACGCCGATCACCAGCAGGTGCAGGTAGGCGCTTCCGAGAAGTCCGATAAACAAGCGATCACCACGGGTGGTGCTGATCGGCAACAAACCGCGCCGAGGGATGCTCGGCGAGCGCAGCTCCCAGGTGGTCATGCCCGCCAGAATCAGGGCAATGCCGCCAAAGAACAGGGCTGTGGGGGTGGTCCAGGCCATCCATTCCATCATCGACTCCTCAGACCCGGCCGAGGGCAAAGCCCTTGGCCACGTGGTTGCGAACAAACCAGATCACCAGCATGCCTGGCAGGATAGTCAACACCCCCGCCGCCGCCAGTACGCCCCAATCAATACCCGACGCCGAGACCGTACGCGTCATCACCGCCGCGATCGGCTTGGCGTTGACCGACGTGAGCGTGCGCGCCAGCAGCAGCTCGACCCAGGAAAACATGAAGCAGAAAAACGCCGTCACACCGATGCCGGAGCCGATCAGCGGGATAAAAATCTTCACGAAGAACTTGGGGAAAGAGTAGCCGTCGATGTAGGCGGTTTCGTCGATCTCCTTGGGCACACCGGACATGAAACCTTCCAGGATCCACACCGCCAGCGGCACGTTGAACAGGCAGTGGGCCAGGGCCACGGCGATGTGCGTGTCAAACAGGCCAATCGACGAATACAGCTGGAAAAACGGCAGCAAAAACACCGCCGGCGGCGCCATGCGGTTGGTCAGCAGCCAGAAGAACAGGTGCTTGTCGCCGAGGAAACGGTAGCGCGAAAACGCGTAGGCCGCGGGCAGCGCCACGCTCAGGGAGATCACCGTGTTCAGGCTCACGTAGTACAGCGAGTTGAGGTAGCCGGTGTACCAGCTGGGGTCGGTGAAGATCACCTTGTAGTTGGCCAGGGTGAAATCCTGCGGAAACAGCGTCAACCCCCCCAGGATTTCTGTGTTGCTCTTGAAGGACATGTTCAGCAGCCAGTAGATCGGCACCAGCAGGAACAGAATGTAGATGAGTAAGGGAATCAGCTTGCGCTTGCTCATGTTGGCGGCCTCAGCGGTTGGCGTCGGAGTGGGTCATGGCGGTGTAGAACAGCCAGGACACCAACAGGATGATCAGGAAGTACACCAGGGAAAACGCCGCCGCCGGGCCCAGGTCGAATTGGCCTACAGCCATCTGGGTCAACGTCTGGCTGAGGAAGGTGGTGGCGTTACCCGGCCCGCCGCCTGTCAGCACGAAAGGCTCGGTGTAGATCATGAAACTGTCCATGAAGCGCAGCATCACGGCGATCAGCAGCACGCTTTTCATCTTCGGCAACTGGATATGTCGGAAAACCGCCCAGGCAGACGCGCGATCAATCCGCGCGGCCTGGTAGTACACATCCGGAATCGCCCGCAGCCCGGAGTAGCACAACAACGCCACCAGTGACGTCCAGTGCCACACGTCCATCACCAGCACCGTGACCCAGGCGTCTGCCGTGTTGGCTGCGTAGTTGTAGCTGATGCCCAGGGCATTCAGGCTGTAACCCAGCAAGCCAATATCGGCGCGGCCGAAAATCTGCCAAATGGTGCCCACCACGTTCCAGGGAATCAGCAGCGGAATCGCGAGGATAATCAGCACCAGCGACGACCAGCGGCCCTTGGTTGGCATGGTCAGGGCGATGGCGATGCCCAGCGGAATTTCGATCAGCAGCACGCAGGCCGAGTAGATGAACTGGCGCAGCAACGAGTCGTGCAGGCGCGGGTCGAGCAGCACCTGTTTGTACCAGTCGGCGCCGACGAAGTAGCGGCTGGACTGGTCGAAGATGTCCTGCACCGAGTAGTTGACCACGGTCATCATCGGGATCACCGCACTGAACGCCACCAGCAGGAACACCGGTAACACCAGCCACCAGGCCTTGTTGTTCTGCACCTTGTTCATGGCAGCACCTCCAGCAGGTAATCGTCGGCATACACCATCAGCCATTGCGCGGGGAAGCTGATACAGGCCTTGCCTTCGGGCACCGGTTTGTCTTCGGCCAGGCGCACTTTGAGGGTGGCGCCGTCGAGGTTGAGGGTGACGATCTTGTAGGTGCCGAGGTCCTCCAGATGGGTGACATCGGCCTGCAGCGCGTCAGGGTTGGGCTCGTCCCACACGTGGATAAATTCCGGGCGAATGCCGACCTGCAATTTCTTGTAATCGGTACCGGCAATGCGTTGCAGCAGCGCTTCGGGCAATGGCAGGTGGGTTCCGGCAAAGCGCACGCCGCCCGCCTCGGCCTGCACTTCGATCAGGTTCATCCCGGGGCTGCCGATGAAATAGCCGACAAAGGTGTGGCTCGGCCGCTCGAACAGCTCGCGCGGGGTACCGAATTGCACGATCTGCCCGCCGTACATCACGGCGATTTTGTCGGCAAAGGTCGAGGCCTCCAACTGGTCGTGGGTCACGTAGACCATGGTGATATTGAACTGCTCGTGGATCTGCTTGAGCTTGCGCCGCAGTTTCCATTTCAGGTGCGGGTCGATCACCGTCAGTGGTTCGTCGAACAGGATCGCCGAGACGTCATCGCGCACCAGGCCACGGCCCATGGAGACTTTCTGTTTTTCGTCGGCGGTGAGGTTGCGGGCTTTCTTGCTGAGCAGATTTTGCAGGTCGAGGACCTCGGCAATTTCCTGCACCTTGCTGTGAATTTTCGCTTCCGCCATGCCCTGGTTTCGCAGCGGGAACGCCAGGTTATCGAACACGGTCATGGTGTCGTACACCACCGGGAACTGAAACACCTGGGCGATATTGCGTTTCTCCGGGGTCAGCTCGTTCACCACTTTGTGGTCGAACAGCACTTGGCCTTCGGAGGGGCTGAGCAGGCCCGAGATGATGTTCAGCAAGGTCGACTTGCCGCAGCCCGAAGGCCCGAGCAAGGCGTAGGCCCCGCCCTGCTCCCATACGTGGTTCATTTCCCGAATCGCGTAGTCTTCAGGCCCTGTCGGTGTAGGGCTGTAGCTATGCGCCAGGTTCTGCAAATGGATCTCGGCCATCAGGCAACCCTCGCGACACGGCGCCCAGGGGCCTGGACCAAACGGCCCTGGCCATCGAACACAAACAGTTTATGGGTGGGGATATACACGCGGATCGGCGCGTCGACGTCGTACTCGTGCACCCCCGGCAAATGCAGCACCAGCAGGAAGTGCTCGCTGCGCACATGCAGGAAGGTTTCCGAGCCGCTGATTTCGGCGACTTCCACGGTCACCGCCAGTTCGAGGTCGTCGTCGTTGCTCGGCACCAGGCTGATATGGCTGGGGCGCACGCCAAAGCGGAAGTCGCCTTCACCGATCGGGCGCAGGTCAACGTTCAGCGGAAAGTGCACGAAATTCGCGAAACTCACTTCATTGCCGCTGATCCGCCCCGGCATCAGGTTGATCGGCGGTTCGGAAAACAGCTCGGCGGCCAGCACGGTCTGCGGCTGATGATAGACCTCGGCCGCCTTGCCGCTCTGGATCACCCGGCCCTCGTGAAGAATGGTGGTGGTGCCGCCCAAGGCCAGGGCCTCGTTGGGTTCGGTGGTGGCGTAGATGGCGATGGTATGGCGCGCCTTGAACAGCTCGCGCATTTCCTGACGCAATTCTTCGCGCAGTTTGTAGTCGAGGTTGACCAGCGGCTCATCGAACAGGATCAGCTCGGCGTCTTTCACCAGCGCGCGGGCCATGGCCGTGCGTTGCTGCTGCCCCCCGGACAGCTCCAGCGGGTGGCGCTGGAGGAATTTCTCGATGCGCAGCATCTTCGCGGTTTCCAGCACTTTGCTCTGGATCAGCTCGTTGGACACACCGGCCTGGCGCAACGGCGAGGCGATGTTTTCGAACACGGTCATGGTCGGGTAGTTGATGAACTGCTGATAGACCATCGACACGTTGCGCAGGCGCACCGGCCTTTGCGTGACATCCACGCCGTTCATCAGGATTCGCCCGCTGTCGGGCTTGTCCAGGCCGGCCATCAGGCGCATCAGGCTGGTCTTGCCGGAGAGCGTGCGGCCGAGCAAAACATTGAAGGAACCGGCTTCGAAACGCAGGTTGGCGCCGTCGATCCAGGTTTGGCCTTCGACAACACGGGAGACATTTTCCAGGGTCAATGACATGACACGACCTTTTTATTATTGGAATGAATCTGGCCAATCGACAGAGCGATTTTCGTGCCAAAACGGCAAGTAGTTGATGTGCAAGGAAATGGGGTAAAACTGATGTTCGGGAGTGAACAATCGGACTGAACAACTGAACAGATCAGGGGTTGACAATGAACAGTTCTGAACAACACTCTCATGACCAACACAGGGCAAATGTGGGAGGGGGCTTGCCCCCGATGACGGTAGATCAGCACCAGATGTGCTGGCTGACACGCCGCTATCGGGGGCAAGCCCCCTCCCACATTTTGAACCGGTGCTTCAGGTAGATTGTGCAAGCCCAATAACAATAAAAATGAAGGTCGCCCCATGGCCGAACCCTTGGCTCACGACACCCTTATCCAGGAATCCTGGCGCCGCTGCCGCGCCTTCGGCCTGGACCACCAGAGCACGCCCAGCTTCGACCAACTGCCGGCCGAAGGCATCAGCCAATTGCTCGAAAGCCAGCATTCCCTGGTGCAGACCACCCATCAGGAAGTGCTGCCCTACTACGAAAACATCCTGAGCAACTCCAACTGCCTGATCATGCTGGCCGACAACCAGGGCCAGGTGCTGACCAGTTGGGGCACCCAGCGTTTTATCGAACCCACGCTGGCCCGCGGTTTCAGCGCGGGCGCCAGCTGGATGGAGCGCTCCAGCGGCACCAATGCCATCGGCACCGCGCTGGCCTGTGCCCAGGCGGTGCATATCGAGCATGACGAACACTTCCTCAAGGCCAACCGTTTCATGACCGGTTCGGCGGCGCCGATCTTTGATGCCCAGCGCGAAATCATCGCGGTGCTGGATGTGTCCAGCGACAGCTACCTGCCGCCCTCACACACCTTGGGCATGGTCAAGATGATGAGCCAGACCGTGGAAAACCGGCTGATCCTCAACCTGTTTCGCGGCGAGCACTTCCAACTGACCTTCAACACAGGGTTAAGCAACCTCGACAGCCAGTGGGCCGGCCTGCTCATCTTTGATGAAAGCGGCCAAGTGCTCTCGGCCAACCGCCGCGCCGACAACCTGCTGGGCATCAGTTTGTCGCGGGTGATGATCGACAGTCTGTTTAAAGTTTCGCTGCTGGAGTTGCTCAACCAACCGGAGGGCTTGCCGTTTTCGCTGCAGGCGGCGGGACGCAATCGCTTCCAGTGTTCACTCAAACGCCCGAAGCAGACGCCGGTGCAGGCGCGGGTGTTCAACCCAGCCGTGCCGCCAAAGCCGGCAACAATTGGCCTGAACACCCTGCACTTCGGCGACGTACGCGTGGAAAAGGCCGTGCGCCAGGCCGAACGCCTGCTGGAGAAGGACATCCCGCTGCTGATCCACGGTGAAACCGGGGTGGGCAAAGAAGTCTTCGTCAAAGCCTTGCACCAGGCGAGTTCGCGCAGCCGGCAGGCCTTGATCGCGGTGAACTGTGCGGCAATTCCTGCGGAGCTGGTGGAATCGGAGCTGTTCGGCTACGAAAAAGGCGCGTTCACCGGGGCTAATCAGAAAGGCAGCATCGGCCTGATCCGCAAGGCCGACAAAGGCACGCTGTTTCTGGATGAAATCGGTGATATGCCGCTGCCGACCCAGGCGCGACTGCTACGGGTGCTGCAGGAACGGTGCGTGCAGCCCGTAGGCAGCAGCGAGCTGTTCCCGGTGGATTTGCGGATCATCTCGGCCACCAACCGGGCGTTGCGCGAACGGGTGCAGGCCGGGCGGTTCCGTGAGGATTTGTACTACCGCATCGGCGGCCTGACCCTTGAGTTACCGCCCCTGCGCGAGCGTACCGACAAGCAGGCGCTGTTCCAGCAACTGTGGCAGCAACACCGCGAGCCGACCCAATGGGCAGGGCTCAGCGCCGAGGTGCTGGCGCTGTTCGAGCAGCACCCGTGGCCGGGCAATTTGCGCCAGGTCAGCAGCGTGTTGCAGGTCGCGCTGGCGATGGCCGAAGAACAGCCGATTCGCGCAGAACATCTGCCGGATGATTTTTTTGTGGATTTGAACCAGGCAGCGCCGCTGCCCGCCAACGAGTACCTGGATGACAGTATCGATTTGAACCAGCGCTTGAAGGCTGCGGGCGGGAATATCTCGCACCTGGCTCGGGAGCTGGGAGTGAGCCGCAATACCTTGTACAAGCGCCTGCGCCAGCATGAAGGCTAGCGCGGCTTGACCACCACCAGCAGGTCGGTGAAGTACTCCACCTGGATCGGCAGGTTATCCGCCAGGGCTGCGAGCGCCGCTGCCGTGTCATCGAGCTTGAACACGCCGGACACCCTGAGGTTTTGCAGGGCTTGCGGGTCGAAACGCACCAGGCCGTGACGGTAGCTGGCCAGGGTTTGCAGCACGTCACTCAGCGGTTGGTCGTCAACCTTGAGCAGGCCGCGCGTCCAGGCGTCCGGGTCGCTATCGCCAATGGCCTGGGGGGCTTGGGCGTGGCCATGGTCGAGGATCGAACGCTGGCCGGCGGCGACCTTGACCCCTTCGCTGGCTTCACCTTTGACCGCCACGCTGGACTCGATCACCGTGACCACGGTGGTCCCGTCCGGCGCACGCTTGACCAGATAGCGCGTGCCCAGGGCAGTCGCCGTGCCCTGGTCGGTGCGCACCACGAACGGCCGTTGCGCATCCTTGGCCACGTCGACCCAGAGTTCACCCTGGAGCAACTCGATCACTCGCTGATGGCCGTCGAATTTCACGTCCACCGCCGAGTTGCTATTGAGCTGCAACTGGCTGCCGTCTTCGAGGGCGATCTGCAGGCGTTCGCCGACGCCGGTACGCTGGTCGGCCATCCACACGGGCAGGTGCTCCAGGCCCAGCCAACCGCACAGCATGACGCCGAGCAGGCCGACCACTTGGGCAGCGCGTGGGCGTCGCGGCGCAAATGCGCGGTTCAGGGCAAGGCGTGCGGGCCGCGCGGGCACCGTGTCGAAGCTGCCCCACAAGCCGCGCATGCGTTCGATGGCGACCGCGTGGCGCGGGTCTGCCTGGCACCAGGCGTTGAAGGCCTGGCGCTCGGACTCGCTGACGTCGTCGTCGTGCAGGCGTGTCAGCCAATTCGCTGCCTGCTGGATGATGTGTTCTGAGTTCATGCCAACGGATCTGCCGGGTGCAGGCTGTGGTAGCAATGCACCAGTGCGCTGGAAATATAGTTTTTGACGGTGCTCGAAGACACCTCGAGCCTTATGGCAATTTCGCTGTAGGTCAGCCCATCGAGACGGCTCAGCAGGAAAGCCTCGCGGGCTTTGGCCGGCAGGCCGGCAAGCATTTCGGCGATGCGCTCCAGGGCTTGCAGCGCGACATGGATCGCGGCCGGGTCGGGCATGCCGGCGTCCTCGGATTGGATCGCCAGGGCGTCCATGTAGGCTTTTTCGATGCGCCGACGCCGGGCACCGTCGATCAACAGGCGCCCCGCCGTGGTAGCAAGGAAGGCACGCGGCTCCTTGATATTTTGCGGCTCGGCGAGCATCAGCACGCGGATAAAAGCGTCGTGCGCTAGGTCGGCGGCATGCTGTGAACATCCGAGTTTTTTGCGCAGCCAGCCGTGCAACCAGCCGTGGTGCTCGCTGTACATCGCCGTAAGGGTCTGCTGACGCGATGAATCGCCCAGCGCGGCCGGAATGTCATGCATGCGCAAAAGTATCTCAAATGGGAAGTGTTACCAATTGCGCAGACAATGCCAGTAAAACGAGGTGGGGGCAAGGGGCTCTCAGCGAGCGTACTTTAGGGGCGAGCAAAATCCTGTGGCGAGCAGGCTTGCCACAAGGGAGGAAGGGGCTTCGATCCTTCGGTTTAGCGCCAGCTCCACGACACGCCGGTGTAGAGGCCACGGCCATCCGCCGGGGTGGAGCGCGCCACGTCCAGGCCTTTGTCGTCGTTGCCGGGGGTGACGGTGTTGGCGTAGCGCCGGTTGGCCAGGTTGCGTAGGTCGACCCAGGCTTGCCAGTCCTGCTTGGGCGCGTCGTAGCCGAAGGTGGCGCCCAGCGTCGTGTAGGACGCGGCGTAGTAGGAGTTGGCGTAGTCCACCGCCACGCGAGACGAGTGCTCGGTGTTGAGGCTGGTGTAGAAACCGGTCGGGTGGCTGTAGCGCAGTTGCGCCTGGTAGTAGTGCTTGGGGATGCCCGGCAAGCTGTTGTCGCCGAAGCGGTCGTCGTCACGGTAGTGAAAGTCGCTGAACGTGTAGGCCTGACGCAACGCGAGTTGGCCGCTGCGGCCACCGTCCCACAAAGGGCTGAGCAGGCTCAGTTCCACGCCTTGATGCACGGTGGGGCTGGCGTTGGATTCGGCGACGATCGCGTTGCTGGTCGAGGTCTGCGCCTGGGTTTCGACGGTGAGCAATTCATGGCGCACTTCGGAGCGGTACAGCGCCAGGTCCCATTGGCCGAGCCATGCTTCGCCCCGGCCGCCAATTTCCAGGGTGGTGGCGGTCTGGTTTTTCAGGCTCACGCCTTCGCGCTGCAGGCCGGTGGCCGCGCCACTGCCTGGGCCGAAATACTTGTTGGAACCCCAGATCATCGACCACGCGTGCGGCGGCTCGACCGAGCGGCTCAGGTTGCCATACACCTGCAACTGCGGGTTGAAGTCGTAGCGCAAGCCAATGCGCGGCGCGTAATCCCAATCATGCTGGCTGAGCGGCGCCTGGCCCTCAGGATAAGTGACCTGGGTTTCGCGCCGCGTGTAGATCGCGGCCAGGCCGGTGGTCAGCCACAGGTCGGGGACCAGCTCCAGGTCGTTGCCGATATGCAGCACGGTGTCCGAGCCCAGGTAGCTGTAATCGCGGGTCTTGGTGCCGGGTGCATAGCCTGCGGTGTTGCCGGCGGGCGTGCGCACGTGTTCCGACGTGCCATTGTTCGACATCGCCTGGGTGGTGCGCAGGCCGATGGTGGTTTTGCTGTCGTGGCCGAACAGCGTGTCTTCACGGATATAGTTCAGGGTGCTGCTGATATCGGTGTAGGCCACTTTGAGGCGGTTGGTGCCTTCGCGCAGGTCCATCGGGTAATCGTGGTACGCCAAGCCGACTTCGACGCGCGAGCGGTCATCCAATTGCAGGGTGGTCTTGTTGGCGATCCAGGTCGAGCCCGGTTGCAGGCGCTTCGAATCGCGTGCGGCGTTGAGGCTGTTGGCGGCACGCGGGTCGTGGCTGATCTGCTCGCGGCTGAGTCTGCCGGGGGTGTCGTTGGTGGTTTCGCGGTAGCGGAAGTAGAAGCGGGTTTCCAGATCCGGGTTGAAGCGGTAGCCGAAGTTGGCCGCAACGCCCTTGCCCGTGCCCGCGCTCTGGTGCTGATAGCCGTCGGATTCGGAGTCGGTGAGGCTGATGTAGTAGTCGGCATCGCCCAGCACCTGGCCCGAACTAATCTCGCGTTGCGCGTAGCCGCGGCTGCCGGCTTCATAGCGCACCTGCAATTTCGGCGCGTCGTAGCCGGTGCGCGTCACGTAGTTGACCGAACCGCCAAGGGCCAGCGCGCCCTGATCAAAACCATTGGCGCCGCGCAGCACTTCGACGCGGCTTTGCCACAACGGGTCCTTGAGTTCGTAGGGGGTGCCGCCGGGGCCGGTCAACGGCAAGCCGTCGAACATTTCATACAGCCCGGAGGCATGCGAGCCGGGACTGCGGTTCAGGCCCGAACCGCGAATGGACAGCTTCACGCCTTCATTATTCGCCGCCTTGGCGTACACCCCGGCCTGGTACTTGAACACGTCCTCGTTGGTACTGACCCGACCCTGCTGCACGCTGTCCATGTCGATGTAGTTGGTCGCGCCGGGCACGCTCTTGAGCTGCTCCTGAGCCATTTCGCCAGCGGTGGCTTCACTGCTGGTGACTTCGACCGGCGCCAGTTGCAGTTCTTCGGCCTGCACCAGTGAACTAAAGGTCAGGGCAGCAAAAAACAGTGGAGGTTGGCGCAGCAGCATGGGGGGCGGTCCTTGGAATTCCGGGGGCATGCAGGGCCGAGCCGGGCACGCGAACAGTGATGGGAAGACAGGGACGCCCGTCAGGTCACTGTTAACGGATGGTTTTATGGGCCGGAATCTTCCAGCGCCCACATCAACTCTTCCGCCTCCGACCCCGGCGGAAACCTGAACGCGTGCATTTCATCCGTGGCAAGAATCCCGGCCAGGGCATCCAGCAACTGCGCCTGGGTCGGTGAGTCACGCAACAATTTCTGCGCAGGCAGTAGCAACTCTGCAGCAACGCCTTGGACACTCGCGGCGTCAATCACGGCAAAGAGGATAAAGCGCAGGCGTATTTCCCGTTCTGTCGGCCAAACCGTTTTTCGCTTACCCAAGGTACGGCCTCATTTTTTCGGAAAAATCCGAGGCTATTGCGCGCGGCAGGGTGTTTCAAGCGCCGGAATGCAAGATAGGACTGTTCCTACATAGGAAAGGGAAATAACACGCCGAACACCCCTCGTGAGTTCAGGAAATCACAGGTTTCGCCACTGCATCCGCCATCAGCGATGCGGCTTAAATAGGTGCCGACGAAGTGCATCACTGCACCGGCAGGAAATTCATCAGCAGCAAGCTTTGCGCGTAATTGAGCCCAATCCGCCGGTAGCGCTCATCGAGCATCTGGGTCAACAGGTCCAGACGCGCAACAATCTTGCCGAACTCCACGGCAAAACTAAGGTTGCTGCCCTCCTCCGATATCTCGTTGGAAAACAACAGCAGCACGCCATTCGCATCCTGGCGTTTGCTGAGCAGCCAGGTGGCCTTTTCAATATTGCGCGCGGCATTGCTGACGAACTGCGGGTTGATCGAATCGGTCATGTAGAACTCGGTGCGGCCGCCGTGGGCGGTCACCAGCATGCTGCCGATCGCATAGATAAAGGCTCCGACGCGATCACCTTTGAACTCGGGGCTCAAAGAGTAGCTGAGCGCCGCCAGGTCGCGACGGTCTCCCAGAGCCGGCAGGGTCTGGCGCTGCTCAATGGCGCGGCGAATTTCGCGCGCGGCCGTCACCGCATCCGGGTAACCCGACTGACGCCACTGGTTGGGGTTGCGCAGGTAAAGCTTGTTCATCAGCAAATACAGGCTTTGCAGGTTATCGCGCATGCCCAGGGTCGCCATGCGGTCAACGCTGGTCTGGAAGAACTCGTCGGGTTTTCCATTGGTGAATTGCTTGGCGATATCCTGCCCTTGCTGCTGGGTGCAACCCCCCGCACAGAGCATGAATACCGCAGCCAGCCACAGTGGCCGGCGCAGCCATCGAATCTTGAATAAAAGTAACGTGCGATCCATCGGCACCCGATCTGGTTCTGTGGCCCACGCGGGGGATCGGCGGGGCTGCGACAAAGATAGATTGGAGAAATGAAAAAAAGTGCGATGGAAGGCCCAGATAGTTGTCATGAGTGCCTGGCGGGCGGGTTAATCAGGTCAAACGTGAAGAATTCAATTCAGCACCTATACTCAATGCAACAGTTGCGCGAGTTGTTGGCGATCCAACAGTGCGTCTGGGCGTTGGGTCGGCATGGCGCGGTTGTCTGAATCGCTCAAGGCACTACCACCAGCAACTGTAGATGAGGGTCACGGCAATGAAACATCCCATTCGAGCACAAATGTTTGCCCAATTGATTTGTCTGCTTTCGGTGGCTCAGCTTTTTTGCTGATCGCCAATTCTCTGCCTTCACGTCAGCTACGAAAGTGGCTTGGGTCATTATTGCCCTCAACAAAGCAAGATCGCCTTGTCGACGGTTGGGCAATACCGCACATCTATCGCGCTCGTGGAAAATTTGAATTTGCTGGTTGTCTGCCTGGTCAAGAATTATGAACGCAGTAAATCTGACGAGGTAACAGCAATGACTATCCAGGCAGAGACACTCGTACAACTGACCGAAGCGCTTCAACTGCGCGGAATGAATCTGGTTTCAGATGTGCACTTTACCCGCGCACCGTATCGGCAGAATCATCTTTGGGTCTGCTCCGTTGAGTAGTAAGCGTCCGGCGATTACGGTTTGTGATAGTCACCATTTCACTTTCCGAAAGTCACGTTTAATCCAGCAAACAACGTGAACTGCGGTAGGCCTGGCCCCTCACGTTGCACTGTCCATTGCGGCTCTATGTAAGCATTGAGGATGTTGCTACCTGACTTCCACGCTTTGCCCACGCCAAGACCAATGGGTATGTAGTGGGTGTCATTTTTCAGGTCGAATGTCCAGGTAGCAGTCGAGCGCAGATACCAGCCCTTGGGCAGGTTGTGGATGATGAAGGGCTGAAAGCTGGCCGACTCGACGTGAGCGCGGTCGCTGTCTCCTGCAAACGAGCTTTGATACTGCACCAGGGCGCCAAGGAGCCCTCGGGGGGACGCGTCGATGGCCACAGCTGCCAAACCCGCCTGCCATTTCCCCGTACCCAATTCATCATGGGCCGCAGTTGGGGCGGTGATTTGCGGGCCGATGCCTAACTGAATACCTTCGGTTTTGAGGAGAAAAATATCGAACAGGTTCAGATCACCGATGCCTGTGCGATAGCCTCCACTCGGGTCGGGGCGCGTGCTCACTGGCAACGTTGCCCTGAACAGTTGCGGCACGCCAATGATCCCATTGCTTGCCATCGGCAACGTGCCACGTATCAACGCATCGTTAGTATGAGCATGGGTATTGAATAGCTTTGGCGTGTAGTAGTCCTGCACGTTTACGCCAGGCGCAAGGTTGAGAGGATTGTTGCTTTTATTGGCTGTGTCGGCGTTTTCTGCCATCACCGGCGGCATCGCTGCCAGTGCAAGCGTCAGCACCACAACGTCGACAGATCGAGGCCTTATCATTGTCGGATGAGATCCGTTCCTTGGCATATCTGTCACCACGCATATTGCAAACGAAGTGTCCAGGTATTCACATCGGGTGACCCGGTGCGCTCTGAAACGGTATCGGAGTAGGCGATCAGGCCGCCGAACTGAGGTGAAAGCATGAAACCTAGGCTGGCCCCCACCAAAGTGTTCTGTTGCTGATTGTCCTGATCGGCCCCATTGATCTTCGTCTCTCCGCCCTTGTTGTAAGTGGCATCTAGCGACGCCCACAACGCGCGGTTGAAGCTGTAGCTGTAATGCCCCTCTACCGCGTAAAGCGGTTTCTGCTCCAGCTTGTTATCGCCCAGATAATCATCGTTGTCGCCATACAGCGAGACGTAGGTATTAAACTCCAGCCAAGTCGGGCCAATCGGTGTGCCAAACGCTACTTCCGGTTTGAACACCCAGCGATTGGCGCCGATGTTGATGATTCGGTTTTTGTCGTAATCGCCCGTCGGCGCGGTTAACCAGACCGCACCGGTCAGGAACGTTTCCGGCGTCCAGGTGGCGAACTCTTCCTTGGTCAGTGCGGGCCCGCCGAACAGGTTATGCACGAACACAAACTGCGTGTCCGCCATGCCACCATTGTGTTTCGTACCGTCGAAAAACTGTGCGTTATCAAAAGAAGCACTGACGTCGGCATATGGCTGAAGTATCTGTATGGCGGAGTTACGGCCATCAATACCGAATGACCGTGCGTATCGCAGAATGTAGAGATCGGCATTCAGGGAAAGTCCGTCAATCGGCAGCGAGGTGTCAATCGGGGTGTTGGTATCGATCCGGTTGTAGTAACCGAAAATCATGTTCAGATCGGTCGGCAGGTTCTGCCAATCACGGGCGTTGTCCGCCTGAACTGCAATCGGTGCCAAGCCAAAAGTGACGCTTAGCAGTGCAGCGCTTGAAAGTAATGAGCGTCGGATCATGGTCAGTCCTCACTGTTCATCCATGACGTTACCCCGGCACTCGAATACCGGGGCATTGTTCAGTTTTCAGGGAGTGACGATGTCGAACATGGTCGGGAAGGTATCCAGTAGCGCCAACAGCTCATTGATTTTTCCTGCGTCACCGTCGACCTTCGCCTTGCCCGCACTGATTTCCTTGTCCAACGTCAGGCCGCCCATCATGAGGCCAGCGAAACCCAATTTGTCCACGGTCAAGGTCGCGTCGGCTTTATCAAAGGTTTTGTCGGCGGTGTAAATGATCACCCCGTTGCGCAATTCGACGGCATAAGTGCCGCCGTCCGGCTGCTTCCAATTCAGGCGGAGTTGCTTGCCAATCGCCTTGGGCCCATTGAGCCGCACACCCAGGTAATCAAGCAGCAGTTCCGGGCTCATAGCGGCAACCATGTCGGCACTGGAAGTGCTGATGCCCGGGACTTTCGGCACGCCATTGCGCAACTCATAGGCGCCCATCAGGTACTCGTTACGCCAGGTCGGGTTCTCGGTTTGATAACCCAACTGCTCGAATGCATCGGCTTGCAAGTTGCGCGCTTCCTGGTTAGTAGGATCTGCGAACACGACATGCTTGAGCACTTCGGCTGCCCAGCGATAATCACCTTGGGTAATCGAGGCTTTTGCTTTAGTGATGATAGCGTCCGCCCCGCCCATGAACTCGACGTACTTCTTGCCGGCCTCGACCGGAGGCAACGGATGCAGGTTGGCCGGGTTGCTGTCGTACCAGCCGAGATAGCGCTGGTAGATAGCTTTTGCATCGTGGTTCACCGAGCCGTAATAACCCCTGTTGTGCCACTGCTTGCCGGTACTGTCCGGCATTTGCAGTTGCTCCGCGATCTCGGTCATGGTGAAGCCTTTGTTCGCCAGGTTCAGCGACTGGTCGTGGATGTACTTGAACATGTCACGCTGATCGGCAATGAAGCTGACGATACGTTGCTGCCCCCACATCGGCCAGTGGTGCTGAGCGATGACCACTTCCACCTGATCGCCATGGGTATTGATAGCCTGGTTCAGCGTCTTCCACCAGTTTGCAGCGTTACGCACCTGCGCGCCGCGCAAGGTGTAGAGGTTGTGCAATGTGTGCGTGGCATCTTCAGCGGTGTTTAACATTTTGAACTGCGGGAACCAGATCAGCATTTCCGAAGGCGCTTCGGTGCCCGGCGCCATCTGGAATTCCATTTCGACGCCGTCGATGGTGCGTTTTTCGCCGGTTTTGGTGATGGTGTCGTTCGGAGGAATCAACGTAAACGTGCCAAATGAAGTGGTCTTGCCCAGACCGGCATCGAGTTGGCCGCGAGCGCTGCGTGGCAGCAACGCGCCGTACTGGTACAACGTGCGACGGCTCATGGCGTTACCCGCCAGCACGTTCTCGCTCACCGCTTCTTCCAGGAAACCCTCAGGTGCGATGATCTTGACCTTGCCAGACTTCACATCCTCTTCGTTGGTGACCCCTTTCACACCACCGTAATGGTCAGCGTGGCTATGGGTATAGATCACGGCGACAACAGGTTTTTTCGGTCGATTCTTGTAGTACAGGTCAAGACCCGCCTTGGCGACCTCGGTCGTCACCAGCGGGTCGATGATGATCAGGCCATTGTCCGTTTCGATGATCGTCATGTTGGACAGGTCGAAACCGCGAATTTGATAGACCCGTTCAGTGACCTTGAACAACCCGTTGTTCAAGTTCAGTTCCGCGATACGCCAGAGGCTGGGATTAACCGTATCGGGTGCCTCGCCCTTGATGAAGTCATAGCTGGTCAGATCCCAGGATGTACCGCCTTTTGCATCCTTGATCGTCATCGGCACAAGGGTTTCGATGAAGCCTTTCTTTGCGTCTTCAAAATCCTGCTTGTCAGAGAAAGGCAGCTCTTTAAGCACTGCCGCATTGGCCTGCCGGGTTTGCTCGCTCGCATCTTTTGGCTCGACCTGAGCCAAAACCAATCCACTGTTAAGGCTAATCGCCAAGGCCAACAAATGATGACGAAATTTCATCGAAAACACTCCTGTGAGACGAATAGTCTTTATCATTATTCAAGCGTATGGGTTGGTGATTGCAGGCAACGGGATGCACGTGAGAAGGCGCTGCAACTCGCAATAAATAGAGCGGCTGCGGGGGGCGATGGCCTGTCTTGACTTGCAAGTACCCCTTGCGCAGTTGGTTTGTTTAGAGCGCCGTCGCAGAGGGGCAAATCCGTCTTTTGCTGCTGAAGCATAGACGTAAGATGAGAATGTGCCGAAAAGATGAAGTGGCTAGACAGGCGCCCACTTGTGCGCAAGCAATGCTCTGATTTCACTCGCGCGCTGCGTCGGCAGGCGAGTAAGAACATTCTTCAAGTAAGCGTACGGATCATGCCCGTCGAGCCGCGCTGATTGAATCAGACTCATGATCGCCGCCGCACGTTTGCCACTGCGCAACGAACCCGCAAACATCCAGTTAGAGCGCCCAAGAGCCCACGGTCGGATTTGGTTCTCGACCCAATTGTTGTCGATGGGGACAGCGCCGTCAGCGCTATCCAGCGTTTCAGACTGTAATCCAACGCATTGGCGATGGCCGATCCCTCAGGCACAAGCTGCCTCTGGGCGATCATCCAGGTATGAAGTGCGTCGATGATCGGCGCTGCTTTTTCCTGCCGTATTCGATGCCGGGTACCCGGTTCCAGCTCGCGAGCCTCTCGCTCAACTTCGTACAAGGCCGTCATGTAGTGCAGCGCTTTTTCGGCGATCTGGTTCCGGTTGGTCGCGTGAAGATCGAAGAACTGCGCCGCGCATGGGCCATGCAGCCGATCTCGGTGATGCCCAGTTCAAAGCACGCCTTGTAGCCAGCTAAGTCGTCGCAGACCAGCTTGCCGTTCCAGTTGCCAAGGAAGTTTCGGACATGCTCGCCAACACGGCTTGGGCTGAAGTCATAAACTACCGCAGCAAGTTCAGAGAACTGGCTGGTGGCATAGGCCCAGACGTAAGCGCGATGAGTTTTCTTCGCTCCAGGCGTCAGCATTTGTACCGGAGTTTCGTCGGCGTGGACGACGCCGTGCGTCAGCACAGCTTCGCACAGTGCATCGACTAGCGGTTGGAGCTGCACGCAGCACGTGCCAACCCACTGCGCCAAGGTCGAACGGGGGATGGGCAACCCGGCACGACCAAAGATTTTCTCCTGCCGATACAGCGGCAGGTGGTCGGCGAATTTGGCTACCATTTTAGGTGGACACCATCGCCTTAAGCGATGGCATCAGGAAGATGTGTTGCCCGGACGGTGACTTTGAGTAGGCGTTGGCGGCTGAAGCCAATACCTCCTCCAAAAAACCCCGCAATCGCGGGGTTTTCGTTTTTTCGACTGGCACGTTATGACGATGCGCAAACGCATGCAGTTCACTTAAGCAATAGCCTCATGGCCGCTATCCCACAGATAAACGACCGTCGGCGCGCGGAAGAATGCCAGGCACAAGCCGCAAAGCGTTCAGCAAGTACCAGGCGGAATACCGTCTTTATTGAAGTCCTTCAGGCGCTCCCGTTCTTCCTCAGTGGAGTGCGCAGGGGTTTCTTGCTCGGGTTCTTTCTGCTTTTCTTCAGTCATTGCCATGTCCTCTGGGTGGTAGCTGTTTCGGCACCTGGTGGCATCAGCAGTTCCAATCAATCAAATCCACCGACCGGCATGGCACGGCAAGGACTCTTCATGCGTCCAGAAACAGCAAGTTCATCAGACAAAGCGTATGGCCGCATCCGGCCAAGAGCGGTCTGTTAAGCAAGGGTTGTGCGCTTACCAGTACAGGGGGTGGTGGTAAGCCAGTGTAGAGGCCACCAGGCTGCATCGGAGTGTGAACTGAGTACCGCAGCCAGCGCGAGAGCAAAGGCAGACAAACGTCATGCAGTTCACACCCCGATGCGGAAGAAAACGCGGCCTATAACCGCCCACGTGCATCAACCCTAGAATCGGTTGTAATCGAGCGCTAGCGAAATGGATACGGCCATGGAACAAGGCGCCGGAGACGTAACCAGCAGCTCTACAAACTTGAGATGCTGCTAAGGTCATGGTCAAATAAGCGATGGCCTTTTGCTACGGTGACCTCAGTTGAAGCAATATCGCGGATTGATTATCTTTTTTTTAGCAATGACTTTGCTTTTTATCTTGGTACAGGTATGGCATGTACAGTCTGCTCCGGAAGAGAAAAAGCAGGAGCGGGAACGCCAGCTTAAAGGTTACGCGGTCATCATGAATGCTCAGTCCGGGAAGATGCTCGATGAATCAACTCGCCTCGATTCGGTAACTTATGACGATGAGATCATGCGAATCTCATACACACTCACCAATGTTTCGAAAAACGAAGTCGATTCAGATGAGTTTGCTAAGAGCGCAAAAGCGCTTATTGCTTCTGCATCCTGTACTGAAAAAGGTCTAGGAGAATTCGTGAAGTCGGGTCTTTCCGTTAACTACATCTTCAAAGACTCAACCAGCCTACCGATAGTCGAGTTTCAGATAGGCAAGTCCGACTGCCTCTGACGGCCCGCCCTCTCCGCTAAAGCCCGCCTTTCTCGCGGGCTTTTGTCTGCGCGTCTTCCTGGAACCGCAGGGCAAGACAGGGCAGAAGCTCCGAATCCTGATGCGTACGGAATCCGGGGAAAACAGTTTGGGGAGATTAGTCAGGGAGATAGGCGAAAGGAATGTCGGTCATTCGTCCAAGTACCTGTTGATCAACAGACACCTCAGCAGGACTGTTTGCAGCATCCACCAACGCTTGAACGTCAGGGCTTGCAGCGTAGCGGCGGACGACTCCGACGAACTCCTCGACGTCATGGCCGCGCATCTCAAGCTGTTCGGTTTGGCCCAGAACTGTACGACCCTGCTTCTCGAAGCTCGACGAGGTCCACATGACCCCGATGTCTGCATCCAGTAGGTGGGCATGGTCTTCGTTGTGAATGGTGCCGGTGTCGGCGGGGATCTCGGCTTGGAGCCAGTCCCACACTTTAGGTGCCGGAGTCAGCCGGATGCCGAAGTCGGATAGCTCCGACAACTCAAGAAGTGACGATGGAGGGTACGGCCTATCCATAAGTTACCTTGAGCTTGAAATAGTGGCGCGTTGCCGGTATTGATGGCGACTTCAAAAAGTAAGGAAGCTAATACTCATGTCATTCGTCAAAGCCAGATCACTCTTCGTATGCCTTTTGGGCGCTTTAACACTCACTGGATGCACCGTAGGCCCTCAAGCTACGTGGACCAACCTAGGCCCCGGTGGGATAGCAACCAAACGCAGCCAAATCGCCTGCTATACAGACGCAAACATCATCGACGGGGAGCGAGTGGAAGGCACATTGTGCGCGTTTCCTACGTCCGGATTCCTGAGCGACGGCGAGCCTACCGTGATCGCAAGAATGGGCTATGGTCAGAAATACACTTTGGAGTTCAGCAAGACGCTTGCGGGGTTTGAACTACCATTCGGCGATAAGAAGGGAGTTCTGAAATGCGATCCTATGAAGACTGAGCCAGACAGGACAATGCCTGAGAGCTTTTGCACACTCACGGTCAACGGCCAGAAATTGGTCAGCGCTAAGATACTTTTTGGAGGCATGTGACAATCACCCGTGCCGCACTCACCTGCGGCACACCTACCCTTCCGCGTTATCCAGCAGCACATCAATCAGCTTCTGCTCACCCAGGCGCATCGCCCCGAGGCATTGCAGGTCGTCACACTTCGGGCCGAGGCCAAACACGGTGACCTCACCCTTTGCGCCGATCAGCGTTAAAGCGCCCACGGTGCATTCAGGATGCTCACCGGCATCTAGGTCATCGGCAATCTTGCGCAGGGTTTTGGCAGCATCGCGCCAGTCTTCCCGCTTGAACTCCAGTACCTTGACGGTCATTCGGTCACCATTTGGTGTGTCTGTGCATGGGCATGGCCATGGAGCAATCCGACTATAAGCCCTTGGGACAGCCCGGCTTCCTTGGCGGCGTCCACGGCATCAGCAATAGCCTTATCGAGAGCGACTAGCGCAGCGTTGATTTCTGGGCTCATTGGCAGCAAGTGCCTCAGGCGGGTGACGTTGGTCATGTATGACCCTCTGCAATGAAACTCTGCACCAATCGGAAACCTCGCAATAACTCCGACTCATACTGGAGTGACGGTCAAGCACGTGAACTACCCCAGCCTGATTGAATCCATTACAGTAATGGAGACTCGAACAACTGCAATCACGGAAGAAACGCCTTTGAAACTTCGTCTTTTAGTCCTACTTTCCAGCATCGCTCTGTGTGCTGAGGTGCAGGCTGCGCCATCCCCCGAAGCCGAAGCTGTCTTTGAACACGCAATGCTTTTAGCTAATGAAATACAGCAACGAGCTAATCAGCTGGTTGAAAAAGAACAGCAGGGCAAAACTAACAAACTCACACTGAGCCAATCCATACAGGAGGCAACGAAAGGACTTGAGACCTATGAGGACGAGCTGCGTAAAGCTAGCGCCGGAGGGCACGGTGTAGCGACTTTCATGTTGGCGAATATGCAAGAGAGTAAAGCGGCAACCTTTCTAAATGGCTATAAGGCTATGCATGTAGAAGCCTGCGCGCTTTACCAGAGCGCTGCGGATCAAGGCTTGGTTGCCGGAGCGATAATGCTGTTGCGCGACTGTGACGAGGCGTTCCTGCGATTCAAGTTCGATGACCCCGAGTTTCTTCGCAAGTATAGCCAGCTGGCCAATGCCCTAGAGCGACCAGATCTGTACTCTGACCATTATCCATTGCCTGCAATACGCTCGTACTGCTTCAAAGATTCACTGAAAACGGAAGCCAACCGTCAACTACCGTTGACCACTATGAGGGACTTCTTCGAACCAGTTTCTCTGAGCTTGGAACAGTTTCGCGCCGACGGGTATTACCTGTTGGCCGTTATGGGCGATTTCGCGAACCCGAAAGTTCAGGCCTATTTCAAGCAGTCGCAGACGATAGCACCTGACTGCCTAGACCCTTCCAATCTCAAATCACTTTTCAAAAGTATAGAGAGAAAAAGCCACTGACTTCAGCCATCTTTCAACACGATTTGGCGCATTCGAAAACGTGGCGCGGATTACTTGGCTCGGCGCTCAATACCGCCTGGCGCCTTGTCACAATGCAAGCAATGCTCGCAGTTCAGCGTCCGGCACAGCCAGACCTTCACCCGCTGCCAGTATGTGACCATGAAGATGTGCCGGGCGCCGGCCAGGGCCAGGGACACATGCAGCGTCAGGCCGGCACTGGTCGGGCCGAAGAAGATGTTCTGGCTTCGCGCCATAACGACGAAACCGCTGATGGCGATGGTCGAGTAGATCAGCTTCCCAATGATGCCGTCCCTCACCTTCCCGCTCAGTACGCACCAGGCTGCCCACAGCGCGATAAGGCCGCAGGCGATGGAGTTGATCAGTTCAAGATTCATGGTGGATTCAGGCCCGCCGCCGGCGCGTCCGGCTTGGACGCCTGACTTCTCCAGAGTGAATTGATATGCGCCCCGCAGTACTGAATACCGCCACCTCCCACGGCGCATGTACCAGCGCACCAGGAAGCGTAAGAACGGCACCACCTGGACCGCCTTCTACTACAGGGATGCCACCGGCAAGGACATCCCCCTTGGTAAGGACCTGGACAAAGCTCGACTCAAATGGGCAGAACTGGAGGCCAAAGATAAACCTGGTGATCTGACAATCATGAAGGGCATTTTTGACCGCTATGTTCGTGATGCCATTCCGAAAAAGGGTGCTCGGACACAAACCGATAACCTGGCAGAGCTCAAACAACTCAGGCCGACGTTCGATAGCGCTCCCATTGACTCGATCACGCCAGCCAACATCGCCGGCTATCGCAATGCCCGAACGGCCAAAGTTCGAACCAATAGGGAGATCGCCCTTCTGTCACATGTGTTCAATATGGCTCGTGAGTGGGGGCTTACCGAGCGGGAGAACCCTTGCCAAGGCGTAAGGAAAAATAAAGATGTCCCGCGCGATTACTACGCCAACGCTGTGGTCTGGGATGCGGTTTACGGGATGGCAGAACCTGAACTGAAGGAAGCTATGGATCTTGGCTACTTAACCGGCCAGCGGCCAGCTGACGTGATCATCATGCGCAGCGATGACACTGAGGGCGATTACTTCCTGGTCACGCAAGGGAAAACCGGGCAGAAGCTGAGGATACTGACGCGCACAGAATCGGGAGAAAACAGTCTTGGGAAATTGGTCAGGGAGATAACTGAAAGGAATGTCGGCCATCCATCCAAGTACCTGCTGATCAACAGGCATGGAAAGCGGATGACGAAATGGAACACTCCCACAATAGTAATGGAACGCGTGCGAAAATCGGTGACGAAATACCCGTACCCCAGAAACGCAAAAGCCCCGCAATAGCGGGGCTCTTGAGTAAATCTTGGCGGGAAACCAGGGATTCGAACCCTGGGAACGCTATTAACGTTCGCCGGTTTTCAAGACCGATATGCGAACTCAAGCGGCCCGGGGCGTTGACGTTGGCCGGCGTTCCATAACTCTCAGCTAGCCATCAAGCTACAAGCCTTATTCTACAAGGGCCGCGAAATTAGTTTGGGAACTGTTTTTGCCCACACCCGCCCCACCCCGCTTTATCGGTTTCACGCTGTATCAAAGCAGATTGGGCCCGTACCGACCACCCACTTGTCACCCAGATAGCGCGGCTTCAATGGAGTACAACCAAGTATATCCTGGTGGATATAAAGCCAGCACCCAGACCTTGCGGCCTCACGCCCTGACTCTCTAGGGTGCGAATAGCATTCGTATTTTGAGCACGAGCGGCGCTCGTGATCTTGGAATAATCGTAATGCGCCTGGCAGTCAAGCTTGACTCTCAACATAGAATCACCGAATTGAACCGTGAATAGGTGGCTTGGCTGACCAACGCCACATACTACAAGCGCTAAATTATTGTCTTTTTCAAGACCCCGCATGAAGGCTAGGACTGGGTAATTCTACTCCCACATGTAGGGCATTTTTCTGCGGTCGGCGTTAACTGCCCTTGGAGTTTTTCGAACCAATAATCCGTTTGTATTTTGATTTCTTTTCGGGTTTTGAATCCTGCGACAGCTAACCCTGCTACTTCTATCATTACCCACGCGGCCCATTTACTTACCAGCGCAACGTCTCGCTGACTAACATGGTTATGCTTTGCGTCATGCACCGCGCCACAACGTAGTTCATAGAGCGCTTTTATCTGACTTCGTAGCGATGTCATCTCCTTCTCATCAACGAGCCGGTAACCTCCAAGTATGAACATACCGACCATACCATTCCTTATCGATGTTGTGGTTTGGCCATCGTTCATAAACGAAAAAATGCATTCTATGCAACTCCAAAACTTGACCATTTGCATTTCAAGCGACGTGTCCATCTGAGCGTCGAAGTACCAGTAAACGCCACGCTGGATTGCCTGCTCAACATCTGACTTTCCATCACCTTGAAGTATTCCTATCAGATTCTGGAACCAGTCTCTCTCAAGAAGGTCAGATACAAATTTTTTTTCCAGGCGCTGTAAAGAGTTCCCACCCCACGAAGTACTGGCGCACAACTGTTTGGATTCCGTTGCAATAGAGAACCAGCTGGAAGTGCTTGGTCTTGAACGAGTATCCATGCATGGCGCTAACCGTTGCCCAACTACACCCCACTCCCCGGCCATAGCCAAAGAAAGCGTAAGAAGTCCGCAAGCTAATTTTACGTTCTCAAAAAAAATTCTTTCACATTCTTTGTGGCTCCCGGTTATTTCCCCGGTGATCCATAAGGCTTCTCCCATTCCTCGCCACAGGGAGTCGCGAGTTTTTTGATGCGCCTCACTCTTTTGAAGAATCGTCAAATCAGACTTGTGTATAGACAGCCGGCCTACCTCTAACTCTGTGAAATCCTCGAAATGCACGCCATCCAAAGTCGTGTAAAACCTATGAGGCTGGATCGTTGCCGCAATTATTTTCTCAGCGGCATTAATGAAAGACTGAGCGTCCAACTTCCGAGCTCCTTCCTCACAAAGCGCTCCAACAACAGTCTTGCATGCTCTGTAAATATCATCGCGCCCCACGAAATCTCTGCTCGGCAAATACTCCCCTACCGCGCCCACCAATCTTAAAAAACTATCATTGGCTTTATTCGACAAATAAATTTTCCCGCCGCCGGGCTTTCCAATTTCTCTGTAGAGCGATTCAATACCCTTTAGTTCATTGAACACCTGCAACCCAGTCAAATGTGACTTACTGGAAAGAACTATCATTATATCAGCCTCGGCTTTCCTTACATCTTTTGGAGGCATTTCCATTTTACTCTCCTTATTTGAGCGAAGAATTTCGCAAATAACTTTATTCACCGTCTTTAGCTCTGAAACATAACAAATATTTAACCGGTAGTCCGATAGTGATTCGGACCCCTTCTAGAGTTTCTACAGGCCGCTTCTGCCCTGCAAATACAATGGTTCAGCCCCTTCCCAGTAGCCTCAAGAGGTCTAGGACGGCCCTTAATTTGCCCTAATTTTTCCCTAAGCTTTAATCCTTGGTGCTATCGTCATGCTTCATACGGAGCGTGACCCGAGGAGTGCTGCATGAGCGAAGATATCGAGGTTTTGAAACAGCTGCTTGACAAACGCCATTTGGATAACGAAGACCCCAAGGTTAGCGGAATAGCCAAGCTCGCCGTGGACAAAGGCTTCGACCAGTTGAGTGACCTTCAAAAGGCAGTCATTACGCCCCATCTCCAGAGAGCATGTGAGGGCGTTACGGATCCAGGCGGCTACCATAACGATTGCCAGGTAATCCTCGAAGGTGCAGAGCTAGCAACAGCACTGGAACAGGAGGGGTACTACGAGGCCGCTCTCTGCGAAAACTGCATCAACGAGACCGAACAGTACTCGAACGAGTGGGACCGCATCCAAAAGGAGTAAACCGCTCAGGCAGCACACGCCGATTGTGTAGGGGTATGTGGGATATATCAGGGAAGGGCCTGTATTGTAGGCTGGAATGTAAGCATACATGCAGTAGCATAAACGCCTAATTGGCTCTGGATGGGCTCTCCAAACGTCATAAGCTATGCTCGCAAGAGGTTAAGCAGTTGCTCCCGTAACAATTGCCCGCGCTGCCATACTTAAAACTTTTGACTGAGTAGCGCAAACAACAAAGCAATACTCGCTCACTCGCTTGCAGGAAAGTACGAAAATCAGCCCGCGCTAGGAGCAGCTCTGATGGAATTAACGGTCCAATCCGATGAACATAGATCGGGTGAACTGGGCATTAACGTGTGTGGTGCTTAATTAGTGATTGGCGAAAACTCCGGGGACATTAAACAGATTTTTACCGAGCTACGAATCCAATATTTCTGACATAGCACCTTCAAATGGTGTTGAAGTATCTCGAATAATCTACTGGACTCTCAGTGCGGCTCCCCTCTCTGAGATCCGCACTGCTTATCAATTTCTGAACTACTTTATTCTCAGGCCTATATGATGAACTTGCTCATTAAGCCCTGCAGATGCACACCCAGTCTCGCGAGCTCTGCGCTAGATGCAGCGGTCTCCTCGCTTGCAGATGCTGTCTGCTCGGAGATATCGCGCACGTTCAGAACACTTCGGTTAATTTCTTCGGCGACGGCACTTTGCTCTTCAGCGGAGGCTGCAATTTGTTGGTTCATTGATTCGATCGTTGAAATTGATCGGCTAATACTTCCAATAGATGCCCCTGCTTCTTTGGTCAACCCTACGCTGTTATCCGTGAGCAAGCGGCTTTTTTCCAAAGATGTAGCTACATGTGCAGTACGGTCGTGTAAACCACCAATAAGCCCCGCAATCTCTTCAGTTGACTTCTGAGTACGTTGAGCGAGACTTCTTACTTCATCAGCAACTACTGCAAAGCCACGCCCAGCCTCTCCAGCGCGAGCGGCTTCGATGGCCGCATTGAGCGCTAACAGGTTAGTCTGCTCAGCGACAGCCTTAATCACTTCAAGCACTCCACCTATCTTGTCGCTCTCTTGCTTAAGCTCATCCATCGCAATCTTGGACCGACCAACTTCATTTGCAAGCGTTTCGATTTGAACTACAGCCCTGGATACCACAACATCGCCGTCGCGAGCCTCTCTCGAAGCACTAATAGCCGCGTGCGATGCTTGCTCTGCATTTTTAGCGACTTCCTGTACCGTGGCGGCCATTTCATTCATCGCGGTTGCTACTTGATCGGTTTCACTGCGTTGTGTATTAACGCCAGCGCTTGTTTGTTCTGTCACCGCTGACAACTGCTCGGCTGCGCTCGCCAATTGGGTTACACCATCCCGCAAACCGACTACCAATTGTCGCAAATTCATAGTCATTCGATACATGCTGGCCTGTAACATGCCGAGCTCGTCTTTTCGAGTAGTGGGCAGATCATACGTCAAATCACCAGTCGCTACTCTACTAGCCAAATGCAGGGTTTCATTTAGAGGAACTACTATCAGGCGAGTTATGACCCATGCAGCCAACACACTTACAACGAGCGCCACGCTGAGCCAAATAATTAGAACCTTACTTGCTTGTCGCACGTCATTAGCACGCAATTCAATTTGATTTTTTGCTAATTGGTTAGCGGAACTCAACAAAATATCAATATTTTTGGAAATTCCAGCCTGAGCTTGGTTGATCGCAAGCTGAGCCGCAGAAAATTTACCAATCGCAGCTCCGTATCTTCCCATTGACTCCTCAATCTCCCGGACTAAATTGGGTGAGATACCGACTCCCTCTAAAGACTTAATGTACTCTGTGGTTGTGGTTATGGAATCGCTAGCTTGTTTTTCTGCTTCAGGCTTGAGTGTGTAGGTATATCCACGAACGTCGAAACGCATTTTTTGAAAAAGAGTGAGCGCTTGCAACATTGAATTTCGTTGACCACCATTGCCCTCAGATGAATTAGCGAGTCGATTGAGCTCTTGGAGCTTCTCTCCCGCGGTTTCGCCATTACTTCCGAATACAATTCGGCTTGCTTCGCGAGAATGAGTGGCATCAACCAATCTTTCGTAAAAGCCCTTATAATCACTCATCGCATTAATCGCGATTTTTATATGCGGCACGTTAAGTTCAGAATCAAGCGCCTTGCCGAGATAGGCAAGATGGCTCTCGAGATTTCCATACGCTTGAAGCCAGCTAGCAGCATTTTCGTCGTTTGACTCATGACTGTAGATTAGCCGAGCGATTCGCATATCTCGCGTCAGAGTACTTAGTTTAGCGATTTCTGATACACGCTCACTTCGCTCACTCATCGAAAGAATGCCTCTCCAACCAGTCAGAGCGATCAGCATCGTGAGCACAATAACCAGTGCGAAGCCGAGTGTTAGTTTAGATCTAACTGTTAGATTCATCAAAGTATTTCTTAGCATGTAACTCTCTCAAAATTGTGTGCGGTATCGATTGGCGGCCTCTCCATGCCATCACAGTCGGCTAAGGTAGTCGGCGACAGTGACAAAACCTTTAGCTAAAACTCATCAAAAAGCGAAAAAAGATTGACCGCAGAAAAGTTCAATTTATTTTATCAATTAAAAGCATGGTAATAATTTAGGAGCCAGAGTAAAAATAACGGTTTAAGCACGGTAAAAAAACACGGATTGGTTGGGTGTTTCTGCTCCCTTGCCCCATCTCTTTAAGCGTAGAGCCGGAAAAAACGAGAATGCAATCCATGCTTTTGACTTCACACCGGAAGTCCCCACCAACCACCCAAAGGCTTAGCCAGAGATTGGATCCATTATGCGACGGAGCGCTAGCCGGTGAGGAAATTAGCCACATGCGAAGGAGTCATTCGCAACGCTCAACCGTTAGTACTCTTAAGATGGTGCATTCACTCTGCAAATCTGGACGAATCTGATACCTTTTACGGATATCCCACGATCACCACGTAAAAGGAAACGCATGGTGATTAATTACTTTTGGCCCGGGCTAAGGGAGATGTGAATGTACTTACATATTGATAGTATGCCGCCGTCAGTTCAATACTGACCTAGGTATTTAGTGCTGAGCAAGGGTTTTTATGGAGTGTTTATGCTTAGAATAGGAATGCGACTGCGAGATGAACGTATTCGTTTGAACTACCTGCAAAAAGATTTCGCTGCAATTGGTGGAGTTATGGCAAATGCGCAATCTAAGTATGAACATGGACAACGAAGTCCGAGCGCGCTATACCTTGCCAAGTTAGCAGAGATCGGAGTCGATGTTCTATACGTTTTAACGGGCACCTACTCTAGCGCGTGCGACCAAGGCGACTTAAATTTATTGTTTCGCAAACTGACTCTCTGTGAACGGCAGGTCGTTACCGAGCTCATGAAGTCTTTTGCCAAGCGCGCTTGCCCCCCATGATTTACGCGCAGTCTAAAAACACTGGAAAATCGAGTCAGGTAGTGCTCCCCCCCTATTTCTCAAAACATTGGTCGCCCTGACCATACCGAACATCCAGGGAGCGTATATGATGGTCTTCAGCTGTTATTGAAACGAACTTGAGAGGTAAACGGTTATGGATGAGATCAATGTCGGTGGAAACGAATGGGTAAGCTCCGAAATACCTCTTTCCCGAAAGGGTTTGTCCACTACAGTTCTGCGCGAAGCATGGGCCAAGCAGCTACGCGATATTATGCAAGCTAATAACATAGAAACACTCTCTAACAAGCTCCATCATTCTGCGGGCTGGCTCACGAGCTTGGTGCAGGCTCAGGTGATTGATCTGCAGGCCTTTGAGATCTATCAGCGCGAACGCCTCCAGGCTCAGGCCGTGGCGCAGGCGCGGTTTGTTGTAGACAAGGACAACAGTTAATGAACCGCCTACTGAATGCGGCTCGATTTAGCGCCGATCACTGCTCGGAGGGTCTTTCGGTATCACGCGTGCAGCCGAATCCTAGTGCCGCCGCTGGATCTGAACAAAGCGCCGTTGAAAGGATTTCCTTCACTGAGGCGGTCAGATGACTTGGAGGTTTTTTAAAGCTGGCCGACAGTTGGTTGTCGCTGAATGTTGCGAGGTGCGCAGGCGAAGCTTAAGATGCTACGGCTGCCCCCCCACCATCGTTTCTAATACTGGTTACATTACATAACAGAGTGCTTCACAAACCCGCAGCACTACTATTTATTCAGGATGAATTGATTTTGAATGACATACCGACGACCCAGCGTAAGATTCATGACGATGAAATAGACTTAGTTGCTATCTTTATAAACCTATGGAAACAGCGGCTTTTTATTTTAACTATAATTATAATAGCGGGGATAGTTGGGTTGCTCGTTGCAGTATTAACCCCTAAGCAATATGCAGTCAGCACCTTATTACGCCCTACCGCTATTAACGACCTTGATGCCCTCAATCGTTCTCAGGTATATACCCTACCTCCAACGGAAGCTTTGAACAAGATCGGAGCTCGGCTCGATTCTTACGAAGCACGCTTTGGCTTTTTCAAGGCACATCCAGAGCTTTTTGAAGCGTTCAAAAAACCGGGCCAGAGCTTAGAGCAGGGCTTTGAACTTTTCAACCTTAACTCAATAAGTTTAGTTTTACCAGATCCAAAAAAAACCGAACTTAGTAGTTATATTCGCCTGGATATGCTTTACCCAGCCGGTGTTGAGGGTGTTGCCATTCTCAATGGTTTCGTCGATTTTGCTTTGGCGATGGAGCGAAAACAAATAGGCGCCGATCTCAAGGTTATTGTGGAAAATAGACTAGCGGAGGTCCAAGGAAAGATAAGTGCTGCGCGCTCTAATTATGAAACAGATAAAGAGTCCAAAATTGCGCAGCTTCTTGAAGCGGACAATGTCAAACGAGCCATACTAAAAGATGAGTTAGGAGGGCTTCGTCTTCAAATGAGCGCATTGCGCAATAACCGCATAGCCGAACTTACTGAAGCAATTTCTATAGCGAAGGTTATGGGCATTAAGCATCCTACCACCCCGTCGTCATTCTCGACTGCAACAGAAGGGAATTCAAAACAAGTAATGCGCACTGAGGTTAACAACCAGATTATACCACTTTATTTTCTGGGAACAGATGCACTTGAAGCAGAGCGTGTGATGCTAAAACAGCGATCTAACGATGACCTCTCAAGCGTAAGAATTGCAGAAATTGGAAAAGAGCTAAAAATGTTAGAAACTAATCGCGAGGTTGAAGTGTTAAACCAGCGAAAAAATGAAGATATTTTCCTACAGAATATTGAGCCTTTAAGAGCCGAAAGAGCTAGGTTACGAAATATTAACACTAATATGGAAGCATTAGAGTTAGTATCTATTGATCGAAGAGCTCAAGAGCCGATTCGCCCGGTTAAGCCCTCAATACTAAAATATATAGGTCTTGCTTTATTCCTCGGGGTTATATTAGGGGTGGCACTTGCACTAATTCGCCAGATTTTAATCGACAGAAAAAGTTAATCTTAATAGGCGTCATATCCTGTCCGATTATAATCTACAGATGTATCCATTTTATAAAATGCCTCTGATACAATTCATTGAGTGCTTTCGAGATGCCTGAAACCATTCAGCTTGATTCACTTATTCACAACAGGGTACGCTCGATGCACCACTGGCTGAACGTTGGTCGATGATGAAATCAGAATCCACAAGTCAAAATCCCAGAAAGCGCTGTTCCATTGACATCGAATTGGACAGTTGGCACCGCAGATGGGTGCTGATGGAGCAAACTGTGTATTGCGTGGCTTGCCATGAGGGCCAAGACGCTGTCTACGCCGCGCACGTTTTCGTGCATGCATCCGGCTGCCGTTTGAAAATGCCCATTTATCAATATCCCTGGCATGAGCTACGAGCAGCGCTACGACATTTACCTAAGGTAAATCTATAAATACGGTAAGGGTTTCCATACTCCGACCAGCCCACTTGGCGACACAGTACTGTTGCGATATAGTAAAAAATACCGGATCATGATCGCTGAGGCCCTGCATTGTGCTACAACATTCTGGCGCAGTTTATAAGTAGTGTATGATCCATATCTTATGCCGAGCTTATACGCAAGTATGCTTAATCTGAAATTGGATACTCCGTCACGGCCGCCTAAAGGATCCGGCCTTCAACTCAGGAGATTCGTGGAAATCAAGTCAACTTTCGTATTGGCTAGCGCTACAGACACGTCCGTACTGTATCTGTGACTGATGACGCGCGAATGCACAGTGAAGTCGTATGCGGCCAATTTTCTTGAGGATGTCTACAAGCGGAGGCAGTTATGTGCGGACGATTCGTGCAATATAACGCATTAATGAAATCCGTAGAAGAATTGAGTCCTCACATAGAGCTAATCAACGATTACGCCGCTGAGCCCATAGGGCGCCATAATGTCGCACCGTCTACTCGGGCGCATGTCCTACACGCTACAGAGTACGGGCTGCACATCGATGCAATTAAGTGGGGGTGGGCTCCGTCATGGGCGAAGGGCAAACATCTTGAAAAAATCTATGCTCGGGTAGAAACGATTGCCACGGGGACCTTTTTCGCACAAATCTGGCCGAGTGGCCGGGCCATAGTACCCTGTGAAGGCTGGTATGAATGGGTAGAAGATCCGGAAAATCCGAATGAAAAGCAGCCTTACTTCATCCGCCTGAAGAGCAGGCGCCCTATGCTCTTCGGGGCGCTTGCCGAGGTAAGTCCTGGGCCGGAGCATCATGAGGGCGATGGGTTTGTCATTATTACCGCCGCAAGCGATCAAGGCATGGTCGGAATCTGCGGACGGCACCCTTTGGTCCTTTCACCAGCGCACGCCAGTGAGTGGCTTAACCCGAACATAACAGCAGCACAGGCAGAAAAAATTGCAATGGAATTTTGCCAGCAAAAAGAAAACTTTGAGTGGCTTCCCTGCAGGCAAGGCCGCAGCTAATTTTAGAAGTCAGCGGACAGAAATGACCAAGTGGGGCCTATTAGCTGAAGTACCACATAACGCAGGCGACTGCAGAGATCCACACGAGGGTAAGTAAAAATGAAAGACCTGCGAGTTGCTTATCCATTTGCGACCCGATGCGAGATGGAAAGACTGCAATACGAGCTACAGTTGTAACTTTAGCTCAGCGGTACCAGCGCGCCACCATCAAAGACAGCGGCGCGCTTCACGCGGGTGACGTACCACCGCCTCACTCGACACATACTTTCCGCAGCGTTATGGGTTGCTAAGATCAGAACAGGCCACCCAGTGCTGCTGGCTGCCAGTTCATAATTACCAACTCGCCACTTACCTCCGCTTTCTGCTGTCGCTGATTTGTATTGCAGTACCGAATATCGACAGTTTCAAAGTGAAAGCCATCAAACACACGCCGAATATCCGCATGGTCATTGATGCTGACCATCACTTTGCCTTTACAACGCCGCATGAAGTCGGCCATCCGCTCGTAATTCTCAAAGGGAAAATCCATTCCATAACCGGCCGTCTGCCAGTAAGGCGGGTCCATGTAGTGAAATGTGTGTGCCCGGTCGTAACGCTCCGCGCACTCCAGCCAGCCCAAATTCTCAACATAAGTGCCGGACAGACGCTGCCACGCTGCGGAAAGGTTTTCCTCGATCCGCAGCAGGTTGGTGGCCGGGCCGGTAGTGGCAATACCGAACGTTTGCCCGGTGACCTTGCCGGTGAAGGCATGGTGCTGCAGAAGAATCGGGCAGCGCGCTGGATGTCGGTAAGGGTTTCCGGGCGGGTCATCTTCTGCCACTCGAACACCTGACGTGACTGAGCGCCCATTTGAACCGGCGCATGAAATCCCCCAGGTGGTTCTACACGACGCGGTACAGCGTCACTAGGTCGCCGTTGGTGTCGTTGAGGACTTCAACCGGCGCGGCCTGGGGCCGCATGAAGTAGAGCGCGGCTCCGCCGGCAAAGACTTCGACGTAGCATTCGTGGGGTGGGAAGAGCGGGATAAGGCGGTCGGCCAGGCGGCGTTTGCCGCCCATCCAAGGGATGATGGGTGTGGACATATAAAGCAAGACCTTTGCTGTATGGATAAACAGTGATAAGCTCGCTCCGCTTTGTGCACGAAGCAGGAGCCTTGGCTGGACTTGCAGGGACGTTCTGCGGGAAGGTGGTCGAGCTGGATGTTGACGCATCCTGCCCGGCCGCTCCTTTTACTTCGGTGTAGAAACTTCTTTTGCATAGGCCTGACAGGCCCGCAGGGCGATCAATCCTTGGTCACCGGCATCGGTGATACCGATAATTCGTTGAGCATGCGCAGGGTCAAGTTCGGCTCTTGTGGGGCCATGAACCACGCGGCCGGTGGCGGTGGTGGTTGGCACTGAGCAGCCGCTCCCGGTATCTGTCGCGGCGAGTACGACTGACAGCCGCAGATCAGCAGTAGCCAGGCGATCACGCAGGCGAGCCTGCTTGGTTTGCACATCGATCAGTTCCTTGTGGTGGGTTTCGTCAATGTTCTGCAGGCGCTGCTCCAGGGCGAAGCGCTTGCCCTGCTCGTCGCGCTGCAGAGCCGCGCTGGCCAGGGATAACTCGGTGAGACTGTCGGCATGGAGCCGGGCCTGGCGTTCTAGCTGCTGGCCGTAACGCCAGCCTTGAACGTTCCAGGCCAACGCAGCAGAACCGGCAGCCAAAACCACCAGCAACAAAGCGACAGCGGCACCGCGTAACTGCACGGGGATCAGGTCAAAGAGACGCATAACACTGCCCTCGCCCTGGTCCAAAGCTGCAGCCGATCTTCAAGGCCGTTGAGGCCGCCGTTGATTCGACGCGTGATGGTGGTGAACTGATCTTGATCCGCGAGTGCGTTCAACCCGTTCACCCACCAGAACCACGCTGCCGACTCAGCTGCCCATTGCGGCAGCTCGAGCATCTCAGGCGTGCGCAGCAATCGCTCATCGCCGAACAACGCCAGGCTGCAGCGCAGGTAGTTGTTGTGACCGGTAATCTGGATGAGCCCTCGGCCGCGATAGCGTTGACCATCACCATCAGCCTCAGGCGTGTTCCCCAGCTTCACGGCCAGCGGGCCGGTGTCGTACTTGCTGAGGTACTGATCGCTGCCCAGCTCACGTACGTACTGCAGTTGGCCGGACTCATGGCCGATCTGGGCAAGGAATGCCGCCTGGCGCTTCAGCGTATCGATCTTGCGGTTGCTCATGGCCGCATTTAGCGCGGATACAAAAACGCCCGCTTTGCGGCGGGCGTTGGGCATGATGCTTTGAAGTTGCTGCACAGTGATGGACATCGATTTTTCCCAGGCAAAAAAATGCCGCTCGATGGCGGCAAATGGTGAGATGGGTGCAGCCAGTTACAGCTCCAGGACTTTTACCTCCCTAGTTTTTTTCGTCTTCTTGGCTTTGGCTTTGGCCTTGCCTTTCTTGCCGCCATTGCACTCAACGGCGGTCGACCAGCCGGCCTGGGTGAATACCTGCTCCACCGAGTCGACCAAGTACTCACCATCGATGCCGGTTTTGAAGCCGGTGGCGTATACCGACCGCTCGGCAAACAGGTCAGTACGCCCAGGCATCTCGAGGCGCACACCCGCCGAAGACCGATTGAAGGCAGTCAGCCGGGCCTTGGCCGCCTGTTCCGCTGCGGTTTTGTTGGGGTAGATATGACGGTCTGTGTGCACCGCCGGCAGCCCGTCGGGGGCATCCGTGTTGTCCAAGCTGATCAGCTTCAGCTCACCGCTTTTCTTGTCCTGGTGCTTGGTGGCCACCGCCTTGTGCGTGTTGCGATCGCCTAAGCGGAACTGCCACCGACTGACATCGGCGGGGGTGATGGTGACGGCGCCAAAGGCCTTACCGCTTGCACTGGTGCCGCCGTCGCGTGTCATGACAATCAGCTTCCCATCGGCCACCTTGGCCGTGCAGTCGTGCTGCTTGGCAATGCGGGTGATGAAGTTGAAATCAGACTCGCTGAGCTGGTCAGCCCGGGGCACGTTCGTGGAGACGTTGCACACCGGCGTCCAGCCGTTGCGTGCAGCCACGTCGGCAACGATCTTGGACAGTGACACATCTTCCCAGCTACCGCTGCGTACCGTCTTCCCGGTACCGCGCATGTCGCCGGCCTTGCCGCGCACGACGATGGTGTTAGGCGGGCCGGATATCTCGACCTCATCCACCATGTAACGGCCCAGGCGCACCATGGACGCCTCGGCATAACCCAGGTAAATCTCAATGCCGGCGCCGCGCTTGGGCAGCGCCACGGCGCTGTCGCGGTCATCAATGCGTAGCTCGAAGTCGTCCGACTCCATGCCTGGCTTGTCAGTGGTTTTCAGTAATAACAGGCGGTCATTGATCAGCGCGGTAATGTCTTTACCGTCTGCAACTACGCGAAAGCGAGGGGTCATGGTTCACCCAGTTACCCCGCCAACGCGGGGGAATGTTGGCGGCCGTTACGCGTAACGGAAGGAAAGGACTGATAGACCTGGCTAATCCCAAAGCATTACAAGTTCTTCAGTCGGTGCCGGCATGTCCGGCAGAACAATCACCACACCAGCCCGATACGGCTGGGCCTCATCGGCCAGACCCTGATTGGCATCGAGCACAGCCTCCATTGTGCCGCTCAGGTGCCCGTAGTAGTTGTGACAGATGGTGTCCAACAGATCCCCGTCAGACGTTCTGCATGTCGTCGCCATAGCGTACAAACTCCAGGGTAAAGCCTTGCTTGCGCGGAATGCCGCCGGCCAGGAGCGCGCTTTGCTCTTCTTCAACGCTGGTCATGCACCAAGCGCCCAGCACGTCGCCGTAGCCGGTGGTCAGCGTCAGGGGCTGCAACTTGCCTCCCAGGCTACGTAGGGTGTCCAGTTGCTTAATGCCACCCCTGAAGCCTGGGAAGATAGCGCCCTTGAGGGTCAGCTTCTCATCCCCAATACCGACGGCCTGCTGCGCCGACCGACGCGTCAGCCGCTCCTGTGAGGCCCAGCGAAAGGCACTCGAACGACGTAGCTCATCAAAGGCCGCCGTGTCCAGGTTGAAGAAGTACGGCTGCTGTTTCGGATCACGCGGCTGCATGATCATCAGGTGCGGAAAGGGTTTCACCGCCTCCGGCGCCGGTGTGGCATCCGCAGCAAAGGCCCCAGTGGGAACAATGCCCGACAGCGAAGGGCTAACCTTGCCGGCAATGTTGTTAATCGCCGTCGCTGCCCGCCCCGAATGTTCTTTCAGAGCACCCAAGCGTTCATCAATCTGAGACGCCGCCCGGGCTGCTGCGCTGTACACAGACACCACCTGGCCAACCTTCGCCTGGGCGGCCATTACGCCGCGCATAATGCGCTGTAGCTTTTCACCAACGGCCGGCCCAACAAAGGGCAGCCCCTCCAGCTCCGAAGCCGCACCGCTTAGTTCGCTGATAGCACCGTTCACCGGCGCAACAATGCCATCCAGGCTACGACGCCCGGTCTCCCCCGCCGCGGCTAAGAACTTCACGCTTGATTGCAGTTGTTCCATGTAGCCCATAAATCCCCCAGGTCAAAGATGTGCGTCGTCGTAGAGCTTGCGGCTTTCCAACTGTTGAGTGATTTCGCGCTGTTGCTGCGCGATATAGGGTTGCAACTCACGGGCGAGCTGCGCCGGATCCTTCACATCCCCCTGCACGGTCACCTGAATCGGAGCGCTGATATCAACCTTCTGCTCGATATTCGGCGCCGGCGGTTTTGGCGGTACCGCCATCAGCGAAACCGCAGCGGGTGTGCTCGATGCCGGCGGCGAAGCCAGCGAACGAACCACGTCACCACCCACTGGCCCCGGCGTCTTGACGGCGCCAGGCATTAGCAGAGAGCCATCACCTTTAGGCGCGAAAGACGTCGCCATATCGCCGAGCACAGGCGGGATGTCTTTGCCGGCATTGACCATCATCAGCGGACCAGCATCGGGCATTTTCTTCAGCCCATCGTCGCCACCGAAAAACGACTTACCCAAATATCCACCCAGAGCGTCGCCACCCAGGCTGCCCAGGTAGGCACCCAGCAACCCACCGACCACGGTGCCGATTATCGGCACCGCCGAGCCAATCGCCGCACCGGCAGCAGCGCCGGCAAGCGTGCCTGCCAAGCCCCCTGCCGCCTCGCCGTAGCCTTCGGCCTTTTCATCACGGGTCGTGGCGTTGTCGTAGGTGTCTTTGATCTTGTAGCCAGCCTCAATGACCGCCAGGGCCGCAGGCAGCTTGGCGCCCTTGGGTAACCCGAGACCCCGCCCGCCAGTCTTACCGCCCTTCCCATCCTTGCGACCGCCATCAACCCCACCTTCCAGGCCGCCCAAGCCACCTGCAGGCAGATTGGTGACGATCACCTTTTGCGGGATGTTCGGATTACCCATCAGCGAACCACGGCCGACGTTCAGCAGGCCCTTGCCGATCTTCAGCGCACTCAGCGCGGCGCCCAACGTGACTGCGCCTGCAGCAACCGCAGCAATCACCGCCGTAACCGGCTGGTACTTGTTGGCCAGGTGAGCCAGCGCATAGCCAACCTTGCCGAGGCCATCGGCGACCTTATCGGTCAAAGGCCGCAGACCATCTCCGAGGCTGATCATGGAGGCTTCTATGCCCGCCGTGGCCTCCGCCCATCTGCGGTTGGACGTTTCGCGGGCCTTGGCGGCGTCCGTCTCGATCTTGGTCTTGCCGTCGGTCTTTTCAATCGTGACCATGTCGGCCTTGATCTTGTCGCCGTATTTGATTTGCGCGAGCAAACCCGCACTGGCGCTCTGATCGCTGACGATGTTGGCCAGGCCTGCGGCTTCAGTCAGGGCCACCATGGCCTGCTGTTCCTCGACGCTGCCGTCCGCTGCCGCCTTGATCTTGGCCTTGAGGGCCTCGATCTTCTTGGCCTTCGCCGGATCCTGACGCTTGATCATTTCCTGGCTGAGCATGATGAACGCATCAACCGGGTTGGCCGCCTTGCCGCTTTTCGTCGCAGCCAGGATTGAGCCCGCCAGGTCATAGCCCTCCTTGGCAAAACGCTCCTGGCTGGTACTGCTGATCACCGCGTTCAACAGGTTGTTCATGTTGGTCGCAGCGGCCGCAGAGTCCTGCGTTTGCGAGTATTGCGACTGCAAGCTGGCTCCCAGAAAGCGCACCGCTTCCGGGCCTTCCATGCCCAAGCGCTTGATGTTGCCGAGCATGGCCGGCAGGTAACGGGCCATGTCCTTTGGACCGAAGGCGCCGATATCCCCCGCTGCAGCGACCTGGCCCAGCATGCCGGCCATGTCCTCTTTCTTAACCCCGGCCTCCTTGAAAGAGTTGATCAAAGTGGCAATGGTTTCGGCTTCCATGCCCTGGCCATCGATCAGGTCGGCAATTTGGCCGGCATAGGCACTGGCTTCCTGCCACTCAACGCCCTTTTCGATCAGGCCTCCGACCGCCTTGGCGAGCAGTTGGCGACTCATGCCCCTGTCGTCCGCAATGGTCGAGACCATCGTGGCCATCTTGCCTTCGTCATCTGTGCCGGCTGTGTGCGCCCAAAGCGACATCTGGCGCATCTGCGCCTGGTAATCGCCGGATATCTTGGTGGGAATAGCGACCGCCGCTGACAGCGCCGTGGCCTGACCGAGCGAACTTTTCAGCCCGTCCTTTCCCTGCTTGATTTGAGTGTGACCGAGCACCTTAAGCTCAGCCCCACGGGCCACCTGGCCCAGTTTCTGGTACTCGTTACGCAACTTCCCGACCTCGACGCCCTGATCCTTGAGGGTTCTGAGGTTGGATTCCAACTTTTTCAGCAGGCCATCTGCAGAGGCAGAGCCGGTGTCATGGGCTTTTTTCCACTCATCACGCAGGCGGATGGTGTCGCCAATGGTGCTTTGAAGTACCCGGGCCTTGGTGCCCTGGTCACTGAGTTTCTTGATGCGCCCTTCAACCTCCTTGAAGGCAGCGCCGACGGTCGAACTGATAGCACCGCCGATGACGACGCCAAGCGCCAGGTTGTTCGCCATGGGGTCACTCCGAAAAGGTCCAGGCGGCTCACTCCTTGAGCCACCAGATCATCGTTGAGAAAGACATAGACTCGATCTCGCTGGCCGAGAAAGACATTTCCCGGGCCAAGCGTTGAGCCAGCTTTCTCTGTATTTCTTCGTTAAACCCGGTCTTCGCGCACCAGGCGAAAATAGGCGGCCTGCAGGCGCTTGTAATCACGCACGCTCAGCTCCCCCAGATCGTTTTGGCCTGCATCCGTCAGGCTGGCGAACAGGATCATTTCGCTTTGCTCCTCATCGTCCGGGGCGGCCTTGGTCGCGGCACGAACCTCGCGAACGGTTGGGGAACGCATCGTCAGCTGATCAGTTTCGATCTGATTGACCTTGAGGATTTTGGACAGCTTGATGGTTGCCGAGTCAGCGGTGATCGTCAGCCATTCAGGGATTTTTTCGATGTCTTTAGTCATGGGTATTTTCCTTACAAGCCCAGATCGCGGCGCACGCCAGCGAGTTGGTCAACGCCGTTGATGACGCGAACCGCGTTAACAGGATCGATTTCGAACATCCGTACGCCAGCGACTTCCAGCTTGTAGTAACTAACGCTGACGGCGTACTTGAACTCAGCGTCGCCGCCCGGCTTCCACTCGCCCGGATCCAGCTCCGAGACCATGCCGCGAATGGTGGCGACCACCGCCGTGGTGGCCCCCTTCTGCCCCTTGAACGAGCCACGGAAAACGGCGTTGAACGCGGTCTGATCAGCCAGGCCAAAGAACTTCATCGCTTCACGGCGCACGCCCTTGGTGCTGAAAGACGCTTCCAGCTTTTCCATTCCCTGGTCCATATCGATGGGGGCATCCATGCCACCGCCCTGATACTCGCCGGTTTTGATCTTCAGCTTGGGCAAGCTCAAAGTGGGCACGTCGCCGGCGAAGCTCATGCCGTCGACAAACATGTTCATCATGAACAGCGTTTGGGGAATCATGGACATTGCGAAGCCTCCTTAGGCTTTGGTTTCGATGACTTCGGTGATCCACTGATTCGTGACTTCAACGAGGAAAGTGGGGTTCTCAGCCGGCGGCACGTCCGTGAAACGGATGCGCCAGTAGACTTTGCCCTGCTCCAGCTGGCTGGCAGTGTTCAGCTCGTCGTCCGGGAACACTTCGAAGTTGATCACCGCGCCCTGTTTTTTCAGGTCGCGCATGAAGTTCTCCAGACCTTCGGTCACATCACTGACGTAGGTCTTAGTGATCGAGCGGTCGACGGCCCACTTGTGCCCGTAAAGGATCGCGTCCATGACGATGTCCTGGGTGCGCACACGCGTCACGAAGGCCCACTTTGGATCGCTGGAACAGGTGCGGTTGCCCCACAGGCGGTAGCCGTCGTCACGGATAATCGTGGTGATGTTCGCGTTGTTGAGCAGGTTGGCCCGGCACGTCGCGTCACCGTCGAGGAATTCGATAGGCCGCGTGGTGCCGGTGATGCCGACAAACTCCTTGTTCGACGGCGAGGCCCAGAAACCATATTCGTTATCGGTCCAGGCAAACAGACCCGCCACCCAGGCCGAGGCCGGCGCATCAACGGTTTCGCTGAGAGCGGTGTCCCAGGTCTGGACACCCGGATCGACCAGAAAAACGCGCTTACTGCCGAAGTTTTCGGCGTAGGCAATTGCCGCCTCGTCGGTAGTGTTTGGGCCGTCGACGATGGTGATGCCGCGCAACTTGCCAGCGAGTGCATCGAGCGACGTGGCCACGGCCTGGGTCGCGCTATGGCCTGGGGCAATCAACAACCGTGGCTGAGCATTGAAACGGCTCTTACCGTCCAACAGCGCCTGCATGCCAGTACGTTGTCCGTCCGCCAGGACGCCGCCGATGATGGCCGAGGTCTGCAAGGCTGGTGTTGCCAGCTTCTCGACGCCGCACGCCACGATCACCGCCTTGGCGCGCATGTAGATCGCCTTGATAGATTTGGTGATCGCCGCGTCTTCGCCCCAGGCCGCCACCGCCTCGCTTTCGCGGGTGATCAGCAGCACCTGGTTAGGCTTGGCCGTCACCTTCGGCCCAGGGGTAAAGGTGTCGCACAGACCGATAATCGAGGAAGACGGCAGCGAGATAACGCGTGCGCCGGTGTCCACGTTGGTGACGGTCACACCGTGAAAGAAACTCATAGAGCAATCTCCAGAAACGAAAAAGCCCCGCATAAGCGAGGCTGTGGGATGTTCGTGTTACGTGTAACGGAAAAGAAAACGCCCCGTCAGTGCGTGGCGTTATTCGGCCTGGTCGGCGATCCAGGCCGGCGGTATAGGGCGATGCTCGCTATCAGGAAACTCCGGCGACTGCGGCCAATCGCGCAGCGCCTGCATGTACACCAGCAGCTCGGCGAACTGATCATTCGATAGCGTGGTACTACCACCAATCTCTTGTTGGTCACGGTGCCGCTCGCGCAACCACATGGCCGATTGCAACTGAGCGTCCCGCCACTCTCGCTCTTTCGCCGAAACATCGACAGGCTTCTCAACGGGCTCCGAAAGCACAGGCACGCCTTTTTCGTTCAAGGTGATCAACTTCCCCAATGACTCACCCAGCATCAATGCTTGGTGCTGCTCAAGGGAAATTGCCACCACGTCCGACGGCATCTGCTCTTTTCGGTAGATCACCGCACTGAAAAAACCAGGCGTGGAAGGACTGTAATAAATATCCATTCTATTCCCACCGATTAATAGCCAATGGCGTACCAGCGAATTTCGCCGGCTGAACTTGTGTAGTTGTTTTGTACGCGAATAACGGATTTCGAAATGATCGATGATCCAGGACTATAGGCACTGGTCGACGTCATATTGTCGAAAGCGTTGGCTGCCCATACGGACAGGGCGGCGGTCGGAAATGCAACTGGTAAGGTGACATCCCGCGTAGGGCCAAGGCCACTCCCGGCCCTCCCCACATCCGAAGCCTGACCCCACTGGAAAATAAAGCCGCCCAGCCATGTGGGGAAAACAATGGCCCCGTTAACCCCCTTAATGAATTGGAAACCAAAGCGCATTTTCTTCGGCGTTACGATAGTGGCGTCATCCACCCCCGCATCGGTCTGCACCTGGGTCGCTACCTTCGCCGTACCTTGATTGGTCTCCGTCGCCTGGGCCGCCAACGTAGCAAGTACCGCAATATCAATGTTTCCCTGATTGATCGGTGCGTTCCAGGCCTTGATGCACCACATCACCGCAAGATTTCGAGGGCGAGCCTCGGCACCTCCGCTCGCAGCATGGTCGGCCGGCAAGACCGCGTAGTTGTCTGTCGCGTTCACATCGTTGTAGAGGATCTGAGTCATGGTCGGCACGGGCACCTTACTACCCGCAACAAACTGCGCCTGATCTGCTATCGCCGAACTTGTTACAACCTCTGCGTGGACATGGCGTAGGTTTTGACTGAGCTGGCCAGAGCCCAGTGCGCGCCCGGCATCAACACCGCGACCATGGTCCCAACCCCGCAGAAACTCACCGCGCGACTCGGGTACGCGAAAGTTACCGGCCCCCTCGTCGCCCTTGTTGAACGCACCACCCAGGAACGTCGCCAGGTCTGGATAAGCCGACGCACTCTTTACGCTGCCGTCCAGCTCCAGAAAGCCCGGGGCGACCTTGTTCACGGGAAACCCGATCAACGAGCCGACCGGAAGCGCCGAAGCCTGGGCGATCATGGCCGTGATTTGATCCTTGGTATACGTGTCTGTGATGCCATACCCGGCCAACGTGGTCGGGTTAGATCCAGACACGAAGACCCCACGATCATTGACCGTGACCTTTGTGTAGGTGCCAGCTGGCTTGTTCGCCGGCAGAAGGCCGTTCACCGACTCATCGACATACTGCCGGGTTGTCAGGACCACCGATGGATCGATTTTCAACTGAATGTTCGAGGTGCCGCTGGTGATAATGTGCATCCGCACCACCTGGTTACGCCCCGACCCTTGAGCGAGCAACGGCTTGTAGCTCGGCGGCACATTAGCCACCGCACTAAACACGCCGTCCTTATCTTCCAGGGCCAACTCGCGAATATGCCAGCCGCCCACGTCAGGCGGTAACACCACCTCAGCAATCAGCACATTGGCATCAGTCGGAGAAACCCGCAGCTGATTGAGCTGCGCCCGGTAGACCTGATTGATCAGCTTCGTTTGCGTCGGGCTGGGCACCGGATCGGTGCCGTTGGCATCGCCGATCAACATGTAACGCGGCTCCCACGGAACGCCGAGGGCATCGCAGTTGGTCTTCTTGGCGGCCCCCTGCGTGGTGATCATGCCGCCAAAAATAGAATTCTTATCAACCATGTGAGTACACATCCAGTTCGTCGAGGGTGTATTCGCTTACGCCTGCATGGCCTTGAATCACCACGTCGATATCGGGGTTGGCCCAGGGGTAAACGTCGATTTCATCACCGTCATAAACAGCGAAGCCGGTATAGGCGTTAGCGCGAGTTTCGAGCGTTATGTCGAGTCCGGTCAGATGCCGGCTCACGGGCTTGGCATCGTCAATCAGGCGCTCTAGCTCACTGAACATTTCTTCAGTAATGCCGGTGTCAAGTACGCCGACCCTCAGGGCGAACGTCGCCGGCGGTCCTTGGGGCACCGTCTGCCACCACTCGATCACCTCCAGCAGATAGCCGAGCGGCTCCACCACGCGGCGCAGTGCGCCGATGGTTCCCTTGCGGGAGTGGATGTAAAACGATGCCCGTATGGCATTGCGCTTGGCCGCCTCCGTCCAGCGGTCGTCCCAGCGATCAACAGACCAAGCCCACGCAAGGTGGGGTAGCAAATGAACGGGGCACGTCGTAGGGTTGTAGAGAGAGCGCAGCGGGATCACGGTTCGATCCGCACTCGCCGCCTCAATGGCCCGTTCCAGCTGAGTGCTATTGATCGGCAGTAGGCTCTTCATGTCACTCCCCCAGCTTGACGCTGTAGCCAGTGCAGAACGCCGCCTGTGCCTGCGTGGGAGCAAGATCCTGCCAGTCGATCAACTCAACGCGTGAAACCCCTGGAACGTGCAGTTGCGCGTCTACAGCAGAACGTGCCACCTCGACGCCAAGGCGTTTGCGCGGATTGACCCACGCAGCGAGGCGCCTTTCCGCTTCGGCCAGAGCGACAGCGCTTTCAGGGCCTGGGCCTTTCATGTGCAGCACCGCGTCAATGCGATACGGCAGCACGTGGGCGCTTTGCACCGTCAACCTGTCGCCCAACGGCCGAACGTTTTCGTCATTGAGTGCACGGGCTACCACGGCCAATAACTCAGGGCCTATCGCCCCATCCCCCTCCAACCCCAGCACCGTTACCGTAACGCACGCCGGCGACGGGCTTTCCGCCGACGCATCCGCCACCAGGGCAGACGCATTGCGGGCATGCAGCTTGTAGCTGTTGCGCGGCCCCGCCGTGGTCAGGCCTTCATAGGCCAACTGGATCCGCTCGCGGTAGGCATCGTCGCCTTCGATGATCTTCTCCAGCGGCGGCACTGCGCGCAGGTCTTCCGCCTGGATCACCAGGCGCGGAGTGTTGACGTTCGCACCCAACTGATCGAGGTCGCCACGAATCGCATGCGCGAGCATCAAGGCCTTGGCGGCGTCGTTTACCCGCGCCCGGTCACCAATGCGCGCATAAGCACTGGCCTCCAGCAACTTGACCACCGGATCACTCTCAAGGGGTGCACTCCAGTTGTCGCCCATGAATTCACGGAAGACACCGAGCGATTCCGTGTACACCTCCTCGAAGTCCAGGGACTCAAGCACATCCGGTGCCGGTAACTTCGACAGGTCAACAACACTCATACACTTACCTCCACCAGCACGCTTTCGCCCAGATAAACACCGGTGACCTGGATCTTGATCAGGCCGCCCAGGACAGAAACGGCCTGAACGCGCTCCAGTTTCAGGCGGGGCTCCCAGCGGCCTAACGCCCTGCTCGCCTCGGCCTGGACAGCCCCTTTCCAGCCCTCGTTAACCGGCAAGTCCACGTAGCGACGCAACTTGCTGCCGTACTCCGGCCGCTGCCGGCGACTGCCCAGAGGAGTGCTCAAAATGTCAGCGATGCTCTGCCGCAAATGCGCAGTGCCCGAAATGGGCTGGCCGGTGTGGCGGTCCATTCCGATCATCAAGGTCACTCCTGCAGTAGTTCGAATTCCTCGTTGGATTTGAGGTAATCCAGCGCTTCAGCGTCAGTTGCCGGCACCGACACATGCTGCTTGAGGACCACAAGAGCGCGGCCACTGTCGGGCAGAATCAGGGTGCGAGAGGTATAGAGCTTGTCGCGAAACGTTGAGCCAGACCCAGCGCCGGCAACGGGTGTCTCAGAAGTCTTGGCCATGGTTTCTCCCGGGCACAAAAAAGCCCGCACGCGGCGGGCCTGTGAAATTGAACGACTAGTGTTTGTGGTTCGCGCTGTTGCCGCCGGCGTCGATGATCTTGCCGGCACTGGTGATGTCTTTCACCGCATGCAAAGCGCCCTGGACCGCTACGTTTTTCGTGACGGACAAACAACCTTCAATGGCAACGTCTGCAATCAACTTGACGTTGGCCGTCGTGACCGTCACCGCGTTATCCGTAACAACCGCCTCGGTCGCACCTACTTTGATGGTCACCGTGCCCGTGGGCAACGTGATGGTGTAGTTCCTGGCCTTCCAGTCGTAGACCAGGGAGCCGCCATCATCGAACCGCCACACCTCGACATGATCACGGTTATCTGGTGGGGCACCGGCACCGCCATACAGCCCGGGTACAAACGTGCCCATTCCTGCCTGGCCGCTGGGGTTGATCAAAACCCCCTGCTCGCCCAGGCTCGGCGCACGCCAGTGTCGAGCCTTCCCTGCCGCCTGGCTGTGCCAGCGCACCCAGGCACTCACCCACTCACCCGACTTGACCCGCACGGCCGGGGCCATCAAATCCACCCCGACCACCACACACGGCATCAACATGGCCGCGATCATCCGGTCATGCTCGCCCGTCTGATAACTCATGGCGCGCCCCCTGGACTGTCAATGTCCGGGTACGCTTCAAGGTTCAGTCTAAGCATGCTGGGCTTCTCTTCAGGGAAAGGCCAAACCTCAACCCCTAAATAGACTTGGTGAGTCCACTCGACTACCCACACAACATAGCCATCCAGCTCAGGCTTGGTCCAATCCTGAGTGGCTCGCTCAAATTGTGCGACGTTGATCTCCAGGCCCCAGCTTTGCTGTCGGAGCAGCACCGCCAACTGCGACACCAGGTGTACAGCTTGCTCATGGTGATTGGCTTGTATCGGGTCAACAATGATCCGGGCCTCAAACTTGCAGACCAGGCTGGATTCGCCAGTACCGTTATCGATACCCGGTTCAAACTCAGCCATTTCGAGAAAAACAGACGGCAGTGGAATGCCTTGGTTTTCCTGAATATCGGGCCAAAATACAACCGCCTTGATGCCCGACAGATGCTCCGTCAGGTGTTGCTCAATAGCCTGGTACAGCTGACTCAGGCTGAACGGCTCATCGGACATTGGCGCTCCCCTTCAGATACTTCTGCAGTTCGTAGTTGAGCTCTTGCTCAAGGACAACCAGCAGCTGTTCATCGGCGCGTTTGATCCACGCCTCAAAGTGCGGCCGGGCTTGCTCCAGCGATACCTTGGCTTTCGCCAGAGGAAAGCGGTTGTCGTTTTCCTCAACGAAACCACTGCGCCGACGGCCCTGAGTCGCCTCAGGGTAGTCATCGCTGTTGAAGTGCTTGCTGGCAGTACGGATCCAGATATCGGCGCTACTGCCGTACACCTGTTTGTAAAACGCACCCTGATACCGACGCCCCGCTACCGACACCCCCCTGCTGGTCTGACGCACCCTACCGATGCGGCTGGCCTCGATCGCGTTGAGGCCGAACCACAACTTGCCGCGCATCGCACCGCCGCTGGTGGGGTAAGCCCGCAAACGTTGCCGGACGGCGCCAATGGCGATGCGCTCTTGCTTACCCACTGCCCTGGCGATGTGGGTACGCAGCCACCCGAGGGTTTTGTTGATCGCTCGCCGCTGTGCAGCAGCTGCTGCCTTTGGCACCAGCCGGCTGAAGTCCTGAAAGCGCTTCAGGTCTGCCAGTGACGGCTGAATGTTGATCAACCCACCGTCGCGTTTTTGCTGGGCGTAGCTGCCGACACTCATGGACGCTTCCTCAAGATCAGGGCCACCAGGCCGTCACCACCAGGCTCCAGCTGCAGCAGGTCATATTCCCCGCCGCCGTCCAGGACCGGCAGATCGACAGTGACGCGCAGGCCTTTGATCAGGCCGTCCGAATCACGAACGCGGATCTCAAAGCGCGGCTCTCGGATGGCCGTTTGGGTCTTGCCAAACTGCGGCGCCTTCCATGGCGCCATGAACATGCCCAGCACCGGCTCGGTGCGACCTTCGATCTGGGCGGAATCGCCCAGGGTTTCGAAGACCACGTCGTCGATGTCCTCGATCAGATCGCGAAACGCCACGATCAGAGTTCCAGCAGGATCTGCGCCAGGGGACGCGTGCACAGGTGCAGCGGGTTGGACTGGGCTTCACCTGCTACACCCTTGTTGAAGGGCAGCGGCTCGATCTTGCTGTAGTACGGGATGCCTTGGGTGTTCACCGTTTCCATGTAGTCAGCCGGTGCGAAGGACGAGATGTACAGATCAGGAACACCTTCGGGAATCAGCAGAGCCTTATCGTCATGGACGAACGAAATGCCGGCCACCTTGCCGCGATAGCGCTCCCAGACGATCCCGCCGAACTCGAAGCTTTCACGGGCATCGCCGCGCAGGGACGCGGCCTGCATAGTATTGAGATAGGTCTCTTTGACCGACTTGTGGACGATCAGCTTGTTCCAAAAGTTCTTGCCGCAAAAGGCGCGAGAGCCAGTGCTGGTGATGCTGCCCAGCGCCTCCTCTTGCATGTCGAGCGCTTCGCCAGCACGCACACGCAGTTCAGTGTCCGGATTGCCCAGGCCCATCGGCAGTTTTTTGCGCTGGACGCCGAAGGTTTTATAGATGTCCAGCAGCACGGTCTTACCGTCAGCATCCAACACCTGCCCGTTCAAGGCCCCCATGCGCTGGAATTCGTGAGTGGCATCCAGTTGACGGCGAGCCTTTGCCAGACGCTTGTTGACCACATCCTGCACAGACTGCAACTCGGTTCGCGAGCCAAAAGCGCGAATACCCTGGATCTCATCAGCCTTGATGGTGAATCGTTCCGGCAGGTGCACGGTGTTGAAAGGGATCAGTTGGCGCTTGGTCGCGCCGACCACCAGGCCTGAGGCACCGCGCTCACCCGCTGGCACCAGGGCCAGAGTGTCGCCGTCCTTCTCGATCTGAACGGTGATCGTGCTGATGCCCTCTTCGCGAAACAGGCCCAAGCTGCTGATGCGGCCCGGCAAGTATTCCTGATCATTGATTGCAGCGGTCAGGGAGGAAACGCTGAACGCGTCATCTTCAAAAATAGCGATATCGGCCATGGGGTACTCTCCAGAAACGAAAAATCCCGCACTCGGCGGGATGAATAAACAGGGTGATCGTCTTAGCGGACGATGATGTGATTGACGCCCAGGGCCTTCTCGGCGGCGGGATCGAGGCCGGTCAAATGCGCTTCGCTGACTTCGGCGAGCCGCACAATGGCACGACCGCGCCTTACTACATCAGATTCGCTCAACGGCCCGTAGAGGATCGCGATGGCGTTTTCCGTACCATCCTCTGCGGTTGGCTTATACGGCGCGAATTCGCTGGTTGCGGTGATCAGGCCCAGGATCTGGCCCGGTTCGAGCGCGGCGCCGGCGGCGACATTGATCGCTTCGCGGGAAATGTTGCCGGCGCCCTCGGACAGCAGGAACTCGCCCGCGTGCATCGATTCAATTTTCATGCTCTTGCTCCTTTCGAGTTTCCGTTCTGAGCCGCCTGACGGGAGCTCCAGATTGCTTGAGTGTCGACCTGCTTGGCCTTGACCGTGGGGTCGGGGTCATTGTCCAACGGCAGACTGTTGTTGATTTCAAAGCCGCCGCCACTGCCCACCAGTTTGTCGAACAGTCGCGCCCTGACTGCGGCTTCGTCCAGGCCAGCGGTGATGAATTCACCGGCCAGCTCGGGCAGTCGTGCGGCAACGCACAAACCGTGCAGGGCTTTGGCCTTGGTCAGTGCCGCCTGGATTACCGCTTCGCTTTCGAGCTTGGTGGCGGCCAGCAGTGGCTCCACCAGGTTGCTGATGCCCGCCGCCGCACAGCCTTGCGTGACCATCAGTGCCAGTTTTGCCGCGTCCACCACGGGAGCCGGCGCCGGTGGATCGTTTGGCTCTGGCAATTCCACCTCTGGCTCTTCATCGAGCTGGGCGAGCAGTTCCGGCGGAGCATGCTGAAACCGCTGCAGCACACTGCCCTGGCCGAGGCAGGCACTGACCTTGAGGCCATCCCCCACTTCATCGGCCAGGCCAAGTGCCACCGCCTCGTTGGCCGTGAGCCAGGTTTCAGCGTTAACCATGCGCCGAAGCTCGGCCTCGTCGATGTCCGGCGCCTTGGCCTTGTAGGCCGCGATGATCGCTTCCAGCGTTTGGTCCAGTACATCCGCAACGCGGCGGAAATCTTCCGCATCGCCACCGGTGAAGGTGTAGGGGTTGTGAATCATCAACATCGCGTTGGCAGCGATCACCACCCGGTGAGCGCCACAGACCGCGACACTGGCCGCGCTGGCCGCCAGGGCATCAATACGACCGGTGCAACGCTCGCCCAAGCGCGACAGCGCGTTGTGGATCGCCAGACCGTCAAACAGGTCACCGCCGATACTGTTGAACGCAACAATCACCGGTGATACGCCGTCATCCTTGGCGCGCAGATCCTGCACGAACTGATTGGCGGTGACGCCCCAGGCGCCGATCTCGCCGTAGACGAAGATCTCGATATTGCGCTGCTCGGCTTCGCCGCTGGCCTGGAGCGTGTACCAGCTTTTGTCCGCGACGTTTACCTGCTTACCAGCTTTGTCGTAAACGCGAGGTTTCGCTTTTTTGCTCATGGTTGTTCCTTGTCATCAATCGTCTCGATGGCTTCAAGAGTCGTGTAGTTGAGTCCGAGGTTTGTCGCCCTGGCGAGATCGGCGGCGTTTTCCGTGTCGACCGTTTCCGCGTCGTAGCCCGTGCGCAGCACCATTTCGCTGCGCGACGCAAAGCCTGCCTTCACTTCCATGCTCCGCGCCTGTACGTCCTGCACCGGCTGGATGTAGGCCCACCCTTGCGGTACCCAACGGGTGCGCAGGTATTCGCGACGCCGTTGCGCGTAGTCCTCAAGCACCAGGGCACCGGACAACACCGCCATGTCCATCCAGGCCGCCCGCACCGGGCGACACAACTGATGCACATACACACCAAATTGCAGCTGCTCCAGACGCCGCCGGAACTCGTTGAGCACCACCCGGAGCGCCCGGTCGTTGATCTCGCGCATGTCGCCGGTGAGGATCTCGTAAGGCGTGCCCGAACCCGCCGCCGCAGCCATCAGCTGCTGCCGCATAAAATCCGGGTAGTTGTTGCCGGCATCTGGTGGCTTGGAGAATTCCACCTCTTCACCTGGACCCAGCTCCTGCATGGTGCCGGGCTCCAAGGCGACCATAGGCGTGAAGCCGTCGCGGTCAACATTCAATGGCATGCCAGTAACGGGATCGCGAGGCTGCTGCGTAGCCTCCGGTGCCGGGCGCTTGATGAAGCCCGCGAACAGGTTCGCTACTTCCTGCCGAAACAGCACCGCGTCGTCGTAATTGTCCAGGCTGCGCAGGCGCTTCAACACCGGCGCCAAGCGCGGCACGCCACGCAGCTGCCCCGGCTCCATTGGTTCGAAAATATGTAGCACCTGCGCGGCTGGTACGCGTACCAGTTGGTTGTAACCAGCATTCAACGACGAAGAATCGCGGGGATGCGCCAGATACATCCAATACGCCACACGCTTGCCGGCAGGGCTGAACTCAATCCCGGCACGGATGACATTGCCGTTTTTGGCCGTCTCGAACTTGTCGTGAGGAACAAATTCAGGGGCCAGCGCTTGCAGCTGCAATGGCACCGCCAAACCCTCATTCAGTCCGCGCGGCCGTAACCGCACAAAACACTCACCAGCCGTTTCAACGGTGCGCGCCACCAGGGCCTGCATGCCGTAGAAATCGGTCAGCTCATCGGCGTCCGCCTCATCCACCCAGTCGTCCCAAAGCTGCTGCTTCAACTTGCGCAGTGCCGCGTCATCCGTGGTTGGCCTGGGCGTGATGCCGGTGCCGATCAGGTTGCTGACGCGCTTGTCGATGACGTTGAACGCATACGGGTCGTTGCGTACTGCCGCCCGAGAACGCGCACGCAGGTTGCGCAGTGCCGGGGTGTTGATGCTGTTGATACCGTTGTCGGTGGCTTCCCAACTGGCCGAACGACGGCCCTCCCCGGCGCCTTCGTAACTGGCCTTGATGTTCGACGGCAGCAAGAATCCGTTACGGGTCAGCGTCGGATAATGTCGGGCCATTAGATTCCCTTGCCTCCGTGGGTAAGCCGAATCACGCGAGAACGCGGCCCAGCGGCGTTGGTCAGCGACGTGCGGATCTCGTCGCGGGCCTTGAGTAGTTCGTCGATGGAGCGGTACTCCACCGTACGGTCGCTGTAGCGCACGGTCTTTTCACCGCGTGCAATAGCGCGCTCGATGACTTCGAGGTGCTTCGGGGTAAACGACATATCAGCGTCTCTTCAGGTAACCGCTGGTGGAGCTGCGGCGTTGAGGGGGGGCAGCTGGGCGCGGTTGGACGGCCGGAGCGACAGGTTGTTGTATGGATTGTGACGTTGAAACCGGCGTTGGGCCTTCAACGTCCCTAACTTCATCCGGGATATTGGAAGAGGGTTTCTCTACGAACAGCTCAGACTGCGCGAGAGCCTGAGCTACCCGATCCCAATCCCTCTCCTTGTATCGGTCTAGGCCGAGGTAATGCGCCATCGCCAAGCAATACACCATCAGGTCTAAGGCTTCGTTACGCTCCGACTTACCTTTGATCCATTCCGTTACCGGCTTGTTTTTCACATAACGGGTGATCCTGCGCTCGGCAACGCATTGCGCGAAAAAGTCGTCAGGCAAATCTTTAGCAAAGTGCAAAGCACCTGGACCGGACTCGAATGGATAACGGTTGTAAATCCAATCCTTCGCCGTGTCGGTACCGACAAACCAAAGTTCGGCCCCATTGCGTTCGGTCTGGCCTCGCCAGGTTACGTCAACCATTGAGGGGCGCTGGGCAATCGGCGGCTTACCTGGCTTACTGGCACCCTTGATGGCAAAGACATTGCGCCAACGGCGAACGCGGCAGAACTGGTAAACGTCGTTGGTGTGGTGACCACCTGTATCGACGGCAGTTGCCAAAATTGTCAAACCTACACCACATGGGTGCCAGTATCGCGCTTTTAGCTTTTCGTCCAACGCGGACCAGGTCTGCTCGTCCGATGGATTCCCCATGATCACCTGATGATCAATGATCCAACGTTCCATCCCAACACCCCAGCCCATGACCATGAACTCGAGTCGATTGGCCTGCACATCCACCGATGCCGTCAGCATTAGTGCACCATTAGGTACAGAGCCAAGCACGTAGTCTTCCTGCAACGCCCGAGCCTGCAGCACGCTGGCCTTGGTCTGTTCTTGTGTACTGTCCCAGACCTTCGCTAAACGCGTGTTGAAAAAGACCTGCATCGCTTCTAGATCACCACTTGCCTGTTTCACCAGCGCCTCGTCGTAGTCCTTTGCCATCGACAACCAACTGGTCCATCCCAATGGGGCATATAGGGCGTTTAGATGAAAACCAACGGTTTCACCGTCACCTTCAGCATGGGAACGCCACTCCCCGCGAGCAAGCATTTCACCCTTGTGGTGTTCGTCAATAAGCGCGCCACATTCAGGCCCGTTGCACAGATATTGGATTTGGCTGTAGTCCTCCGTGTACTTGAGGTTTTCCCACTCAAGCACTTGCATGTGCTGACAATGCGGGCACGGAACGTAGTAGTAACGCTGATCGCTCATAGCGAAGAGGTCGGCAATACGGGAGGCGCCCTTGAGGGTCGGTGAACTGGAGAAGTAAAACTTGGCCTTCCTGCCAAATGTACTGCCCCGGATCTCGGCCAATTTTACCGGATCGCCTTCATTACCCACATCGACCTCCCAGCGGTCGATCTCATCACCATAAATAAACCGTGCTGCCAACTCAGCTAAGTTGGCCGCTGAGCCAGCAGTTACCGCATAAAGCGTCCCGCCTTCGAACTCCTTTGTATCCTGGGTGTTCTTGGCATCACGCGATCGGGGCGCAGCCACTCTTTCGCGCAAAACCGGCGTTGCATCTATCGTTTTGCTGATCCGAGACGAAACCCGCGAAGCCAGTTTAAGGGTGGGCAGCAGTGTCAGAATGTTCGAAGGCGACATATGAATTAGCGCCCCGATCCAGTTCAACGCGATCTGGGTTTTCATCAATTGCGAAGCCACCATGGTGACGACTCGCTTGCAAGGGTGTGCCGGGGACAAACAACGCATCGGCTCACGGGCATAGGGCGTGCGGGATGTTCGATATTGGCCTGGCTCAGCGGCACCCACACTGCGCGGAATTCGCATGTATTCATCGGCCCATTCATCGACCCAGAGGTCAGGGTCAGGATGCAAGCCTCGAAAATACGCTGTGCGGTAAACCTCTGCACCGTCAGCGTATGGAAAATGCATCAGGGTCAGCTCCTGGTTAGTGCTCGGGAAAGATCGCTGATTGACATGCGCTCAGCGTCTTCAAGGGTTCTTCTGATCGCCGCCGTTAGGTGCTTTTCGATTTCCCAAGGATCAGTGAGTGCAACCAGTTCCGAAGCGATTTGAGGCGGCAGGCCAAGTAGAAGATCGCGCAGCATACGCCCGGCCTCAAATGCCGCTTTATCGACCACTTCAGCCTCGACTAAGGAACCGTTTTCCTTTCGGACCTGGGTTTCAATTTGCTCAGCTTGAGCATGCTCACGACGTGCGCGGGAACGTTGGTAATCGGGAATAATTGGCTGCCCGCTACTAGCCGGCTGATGTACAGATAACGCAGGCGTTTGGGTTGCTGCCTGCTTGTCTTGCTTATGGCGAGCGGTCACCCCTACTTTGCTTGGGTCACGTGTCAGCGCCAGGAACTGCTCGCTAGCATCAACATCGATCAAACCTGCCTCATCCAAAACCAAGCGATTATTGAGTATCAGCTTGCTGATGTGCTGCTTGGACCAGCCTTTGAGCGTGCCGTATTCCTTGCGAGTCAAAAAAGCCATACACCCTCCTAATTCCAAGCCCGGTCAACTGGTCAACCAGTCAACTGAGGTCAACTAACTTTGAAACCCAGCCACTAACGAAAAGCCGCGGGTTTCATGCCCCGTGTCCCTCGAACGCTGCCAGGGTCCCCGGCGACTTTTCGGCGCACCATTTTGATGCGTTGCGCTACAGACCAAGTATTACTTAGCCTCCAGCGCCTCAGGCCTGACCACTGCCCGAGGGCGGCACATCGCACACGCCCAACCGCTTGGCGGCCCAGCGTTCATACAGCCCGATGGCGACATCGGCACCAGCCATCGCGGTGAGGCATCCGATGCTCCCCGCCGCCAGGACCGACATGCCCGAAGCGTGTAGCAACATCATGGTGGAAAGCCCGCAGACCACGCAGGCCCCGGACCGAAGGAGCAAGCGGCGAATCAAGGACCAGCCACTTACCCCCGCTTTGTCGGCCCGCCATGCTTCGCCGGATATGCCCCCGACCAGGGACAGCACGATCACCATCCAGATCGGCATATCAATAAGCGCTTGCTGCTCGTTCGTCATCGCCCTACCCCATAAACGCAAAAACCCGGCGCAATGGCCGGGTTCAGTGTGGTGGTGTGTCCCGCTGCTTGCGGTCGCACCTATCGAAGATGGGTACTTTTTACAGGTGGATTATCATGGCAGCAAGCAGGTTTTAATGCCACGGAGCAATACGGGTGCGACGTGGGTGCGACGCAGGTACAACAGAGGGAGAACGCACTCAATCGGCTATCGCTTCTGGTGCCCTGTCTGACCTGTCCCACTATTTTGAATCGAAGTAGGACAGCTACAGGCGCTTGAATTCGGGGCTTTGCCCTACTGTCCTACCTTTCTTCCTTTTTCTTGTGTATAGAGAGAAAGCTAAAAGCACGCGTGCGCGCCATGGGCGCGACTACGTGCCCGCTATGCTCATGTGTGCGTGGGGCGGGTGAAGGTTGGACGGTAGGACAGGCCAACAACGGCGTGGCCTGCGCCTGTCCAACTGCACTAAACAGCAGTCGGACGAGGCGGGACAGTAGGACAGCGGCACGCAGATTGACGCCGAGGGTCATGCAGCCTTCCCCATCAGCATGCCGTCGATGGAGACATGGGCTTCGTGAAGACGTCGGTAATAGGTCGGCGCACTGCAACCGCAATGCAGCATCTTCTGAGAGAGGAAGCTTTCGTGATTGCAGTAGTGCTCACGCACGACGACCGACAACTGCGGGGGCAAGTGCTTGTTGACTATCAGCTCGATGTCGGCCGATTCATCCAGCAGCACCCGACTACCCCGCGTGCCGCGTATCAACTCCCCTTTGCACTCCATCAGCATGGCGATCATGTTGCCGCCACTCGGCCCACCTGCGTTTTCCGGAACAGGCGAATGCAGATCCTGCGCCCATAGCTTGAGCATCTCGTCGATTCGCTTAATCAAAGCAAGGCTCCTCGATCACCGACTGCTGCAGCACAGACGCACGGCCCCAGCCCGCAGGCTTCTCATAGGCCCAAGGCCGTACCCCGCTTTTCGGCAATGCCGGCATTCGCCGCTTGCGCCAACCCAGTCGGTGCATAATTGCCCCTACCCGCATCTGCTCGGGCTTGCCCCAATGACCGAAGTCGAGCTTCAGCGCCTGGGTCAGGATCTCGTTGCCGGTGGCGGTTTCGCCGATCTGCGACTCCTCCATCCAGGCCAGGATCGGCCCTTCCCATTCATCGACCACGAAGCGTTCGTCCTGGGCCTCGGCGAACATCTTGGATTCGTCCTTGTTCACCCACCAGATGTCGCCCGCCTCGAAACAGAACAACGCCTCGGCCCATAGCTGGTCGCGGATCTCGCGAAGTTTCTCCAGATCGACCTTGTTGCAGAACACCGGCCAGTAGCGGCGGTTGCCCGTGGCGTCCTTGAGGTATTCCTCTTGGTTGGTGGTGCCCACGAAAACACACTGGCGTGGCACGTCGTTCGTTCTGCGGCCGTAGCTCTCACGGTAGGTGTCGGTGGACGCGGAGAAGAACTGTTTGGCCTTGGTGCTTTCGGCCTTGTTAAAGCTATCCAGCTCGCCCAGCTCGACGATCCACTTGCCGCGAATCGCCTGGAAGCTGTCCTTGTCGCCAAGGGCAAAGGGCGTATCCATGAACCACTCACCCCCGAGCACGCCCATGGCCGTGGACTTACCAGCACCCTGCCCGCCTTCGAGAATCATCACCGAGTCGGCCTTGCAGCCTGGGCGCATCACCCGAGCGACCGCCGAGATCAGCCAGCGCTTGCCGACCTTGGCCGAGTACTCGCTGGCCTGGACGCCCAGCACATCAGTGAGCCAGGTTTCGATGCGAGGCACGCGGTCCCACTCCAGCTTCTCCAGGTATTCACGCACTGGGTGGAAGGCATGGTCGTGGGCAACCACGCTGACCGCCTCGATCACATGGGACGCTTTGACCCGCAGGTTGTATTGCTGCGCGAGCCACTTCATCACTCGCATGTCGTCGATGTCCGCCCAATCGCCGGCACCGCCACCGAAGGGCGCGGACCGGAGCTTGACGATCTTGGAGCTGAACACGCTGTAACCAATGACCCCGGACCAGCGCTCGTCATTGCCCAAGATCAGCTCGACGTTTTGCATGTGCGCGATCAGGGAGCCGTTTTCGGTGCGGGCGAGTTGATCTTTCCAACCACCCGCTGCAGGAGGCTTGACCACCGCCAGCACCTGGCGGCGGACGGCCTCTAAACCTTCGGCGACGTGCAGGTCGTTGAAGTCCGTCCACTTGATCTCGCGTTCGCCGGAGAACACAGGTGCAACCACCTGGCCGCCGACAACAAGCGCGGCGTTGTTGGCCTTTTCTTCGCCAGGGTTCCAAGGGTCGCCATTGGGGCGTTTGGTCTTCCAGTCATCATCGCGACAGATGATCAGCGGGCAGCCGGGGAAACGCTCGCGCATGGCCTTGGAGACCGGCAGCAAGTTGCCCGCGTCGAAGGCGATGGCGACGGTGAGCGAAGTCGCCATGTGCAGGCTTGCGCCCGTGGCGTAACCTTCACACACCAGCACTGGCTCGCCCGGTTCCGGGTGTGGACCGATCAGGTGGAAAGCACCTTCCTTCGACATGCCGTAGGGCCAATACGCTTTGTCCCGACCGGTGTCCTCTTGCTTCGCGGGGAAGATCACCTGCAGGCCGACGATCTGGTCGCGCACGTTGCACATAGGTACCAAAAATGCGCCAGTACGTGGCGCATAACGAACCTTGAAGCCAACGATCTGCTTTCGATCCAGATAGGCGCTCTTGCCCTTTTCTGGCATGCGCTTGAACAGGCCGGCTGCACGGCTGGCCGCTCGGCGTGACGCGTTGGCCGCGATCTCGGCGGCCTTACGCTTGGCGTCCTCCTGGCGAGCGCGCATGACTTCGCGCTCTTCTGGGCTCATACGACCGGCCTTGACCTTGATCTTCTGGGTCTCGCCGGAGCGCCAGTCACCGAAACTGCCGAAGATCAGCGCCTCGTTCTTTTCGGTGCGGTGTTCGTGGATGACGTACCAGCCGTTCTTTTCCTTGCCCTTATCCTGGGTGGTTTTGCAGCGGGTGAGTTTGCCGAATACGAGGGGTTGAGCGGGTTCAAGACCGTAGTCCGCGAACTGATTGAGCACGTCATCGAGCATAACGGGAAGCCCTCAGATCATCAGCAGTTTTACACCCAATGCAGAGCGTGCAACCGGGTTGTGCCAAGCGGCGCGCCTCAGGAATAGGTTCGTCGCACTCATCACAGAACATCAGGGAGTGCTGTGCCGTGCTGGACATAAGCGCCAAGCGTGCAGCCACGGCTTGATCGATCCGTTCCTGCACCAGGTCATTTGCAAAATCAGCGATATCAGCCACGTTCCACCCCGCGAGTCGTCTGGTTGACGTAGCGGGCGCGGTTGTACATGCCTAACAATCCCTGAATGCCGCGAAACACCAACTGACGTATCTCGGCCAACTCGCCGTCATCGACCTTGCCGTCGCCAATGTGCTTGGCCCAGGTCTCGGACAAATCCGCGACCTGCCGAAAGAACTGCGCGATCCCCGTGGTGAGGGTTTCAGGCATGTCGTTGGTATACGCCTCGGCCAGCTCCTGCCAGATCGTGTCACCGACAAGACCGTGCACAGCATCGAGAATGCGGCGGTCCTTTGTCAGTTCGAGGATCTCGCCGAACTCCTGGACATTGACGGCGTGAGAGGGATGGGTAGGGGACAACTTGTGCTGCAACGTGGTGGCATTTCGACCGGTGGTGGCGGCGATTGCTGCGGCACCGCCGGGATAGTCCCGTGCGGCGTGATACAAGGCTAATTCGAGCGTCAGTACTTCCTTTTGCGCTCTCTCAACACAGCTTAAAGCTACTCGGCTCATGGCATTAATCCTACAAAGTTGCCAGTGCCCCGCGACATGCAGTGGTGTTACATTTGCCGCGTGGCTTGAAAGGGCCCAAACGCCGGCTAGATCTTGGGATCGAAACCGGCACCGTGCCGAGGCGAACAATCCGTTGCTCACCTCTGGCGCAACAGCTGCCTAATCTGTGGTGGAAAAGGCAGCAACCTAAGACATCCGTGTCTTGGCAGCGCGATAAACGGAGGAGGTTTGCATGTGGTGTGCCCTCCTACCTTTATCGCGACCCGACAGCACTGTGGTGGTGTGTGCCGGGAGGAACTGGGCGACCCTTGGGTCGCCTTTTTTCTATCTAGGTCGGATAGACCAAGGATTCAGCTTCAACGATTCCGAAATGAATCAAGACCTCAGCTAGCGAAACGGAACCTTCACTTTCACGTGCTAGAGATTTAATCAGCGAAACGCTGGGATCTTTACTTGCATATTTGACGTGAAGTCGAAGGTAGCTGACAGCGATCTTGCAGCGGCCTGCATATGATTCGAGCGTTTCAGAATCCAGAGAATTGATGTAATCGCGCAGCTTCATTAGGCGTACCTCCCAGATCCAAATTTAACCGCATAGGTTAATTTTTGCAACACCCAAATGGATATTCACCTCAAAGGTTAATCGGGACAGAATCTGCCTATGAAAATTTCAGATACCCGCTTGCAAAATTTCCGCAGAGTCTTAGCCGAAAAAAAATTGCGGCTTACAGACATCGCCGAGCGTCTTGGAAAAGCACCTGCGCAGGTCAGCGCCTTTGGCGGAAAAAATCCAACCAAAGGTATCGGTGATCAAATAGCTCGACAGATTGAGAAAGCTCTAGATTTACATAATGGGTATCTCGATATGCCTTATGGCGTCGGGGAATTCAATAACGCGACCATCATAAGTCACACAGGACGCAAGCTGCCGGTAATAGGGTCCATCGCGGCGGGCGCTTGGTGCGAGACAAATGGCAGTTTTGATCCAAGGGATGCTGAAGAATGGATTGATGCTCCCGGACCTGTAGGTCCAAGGGCATTCATTCTAAGAGTGGAGGGAATAAGCATGGAACCCAAGTTTGTTGAGGGAGATAAGATTGTTATAGACCCTTCACTTGATGCACTACCTGGACACTTTGTAGCAGCCAAGAGAACTCGTGATCAAGCCGCAACTCTCAAACAGTTGAAACAAGAAGGCAATGAACAATATTTATATGCGATCAATCCTGACTGGCCTGAACGTATAATAAAAATGACTGAAGACTGGAGTATATGTGGTAGAGCGCGCTGGAAGATTTCGGATTTATAGGCGAAAACCAAGAGTGGTTTCTATTAAAAAAATGCCAAGGAATATAATACATGGATGATTTTAAAAAAAAAGCGGAACACGAAGCACCAAAATCTGAGGTCTTGCCGAATACCCCTCACCCCTCCCCCCCCGCTCCTGAAAAAATGACTCTACAGGTGGATGCATTGGATGAAGATCTTTCACAACATACCATCAAGCCGCATCCAACATCTCCAACCGCAATCACTTTGGCTGACAACCAAAAACTCACAATACAAGTCGAATCAGGCACCGATTGGCCTTCGGTACTAGCCACTCTAGCCGTCGGATGTGTTATTGCATGGTTTGCTTGGAATACACATAAAAATCAAATACGCTCGAGTGTCGCTACGTTCAGACACGATTGGCAAGGAAAATTGCGAGAGAGAATTGCTGAATTCCTTTCAAAGGTATCGTTACTACACAGTAAAATGCAGTTAGATCCGACATTTCTTCAAAGAGCAGATTCAGACGAACTGTATAGCGAGATCATATTAGTACAATGCACTATTGAATTAATGCTTGATAGAAACAAACAGTCGTCTATTGAATTAACACGATTGATGGAGGAAACAATAGCGACTGTTCGTGACGATACGAAAAGCATAAACCAAGTCGTTAACGACCTGAACTCAAAAGCGCAGGAAGTTTTAGAATTAGCATGGAAAGATATCAAGGCTGACCTGGGAATGAAGAAAAAAAAGCAAAGCGAGCATTAAAAGTCCGACCAAAAAACAATCTGAAAGGTTGTTTTTGTTGACAGATTAACCTTTAAGGTTAACTATTGCCTCACTCTTCCACCACAGAGCGAGGCAACACCATGCACACCACAGCCACCCTGCACGTCCACCCGGCCGCTGCTAACCCCTCCCGAATCTTCGAAATCCGCCGCCTGGCACAAGACTGCGGCTGCGCCTTCATCGCGTCCAAACCCAAACTGAAAAACCGCTCCACGCCCGCCCCCTTCGGCCCTAACGACGGCGGGCACGCGGCATGAGAAAGTACAAAATCGACAACCGCACCCTGACCCTGCTCAAGGCCCAAGTCAGTCTGACCCAGACCTTCAATCACCACTTGCGCGCCGAAACACAGCGTGAGGCCCTGGCCTTCCGCCTGAACGTCGAGCGCCGCAAAGTCGACACGCACTTCACAGTTGAGTTGGGCAGCGAACGCCACACGCTGACCCTGACCAATACCAAGAAGATGCACCTCAAGCTTGCGGACTTCATTGAAGAGATCGTCAACGGGCCAACCACCCCGACCAATCCTTCGTCCCTACCGCACGCAGAACGCCGCTACGGCGTTTTCAAGACTGAACACAAGCAGCAGATCTTCGACCTGGTGCAAACCGGCGGTGCCATCAGCCTCGATATGGGCTTCGAGCAACCGATCAAATTGGCAATCCACCGCAACAAAACCCGCGACGGCATCACCACCATCATGAGCATCGGCGTCAGAAAGCCGCGCACCAAGTGCTTCACGGTGTACGGCAGTGACGTGGAGATCTACTCCATGGTGGCCGAGTCCATCACCCACCTGGCTGCCGTGGCGACACCCGCCGCGCATGCAGCCTAGGAGGTCGCGATGGAACGTAGCCTGGAAAAAGCCGCCAAGTACTTCGGCCTCACTCGCCCCAAGCTGATCGCACTCATGCGTGCAAAGGGCCTGCTCAACGACCGCAAACTACCTGCCTTCCCGGTGCGTGATCGAGAGTACCTACGAGTCAAGCACAGCAACTGGTACCACGAAACCGCCGGCATGCAGTACAGCCAGTCGACCAAGGTCCGCCAAGCCGGTATCCGATGGCTCGCCGAACAGTTGGGGCTCGAACTGCCAGCAATCCCGGCAGACAACCGTGACGTGGCCTAGGGAGTACGCCCGCCAGATCGTCGCCATGGGCACACGCGAGGAGCGCAACGCTGCGCTCCTCGAAGTGCCGGAGCATCTGCGGGAGCTGACCAAACGCCATTGCCTGAATGCCTGGAACCACCCTTCACGACTCAAACGCAAGGAGGCCGCCGCCCATGAGCAACACCAGTCAAACACCGCTACGACTGCAACCCGCACCGGATAGCGCAACCGTCGAGATGCTGCACCAACTCTTCGGCGACGTGCTTATCCCCCTGGAAAAGCTGCGCGTGCATTACTTCAAGAACCTCAACGAAAAGACCTTCACTGAGGCGATCAACAGCGGGCGGATTCAACTGCCGGTGACCACTCTGGACCATAGCGTCAAGGCGTTGCGTTACGCCCATATCAAACACGTCGCAGCTCTGATCGACATCCGCGCCTACAGAGCAGACGAGGACATGCCGCGACCGCAAAACGATTTAACCGAGCAGGAACAGTAACCCCAACGGCTGCCACCACCAGCCAACGTAACTACCAGGAGCACACCACATGACCGCAATCCAAATCTGCGCAGTGATCGGCATCGTAATCGCTGCCGGCATCCTCTACTGGGTCGGCTACCAAGGCGGCCATACCGACGGCAAAGATGATGGCTATGCCGACGGGTACGTCTCGGGCCGAGAGGACGCTTCAGCCGCATACGCGGCCTCTCTCAAAGATATGTCAGATCAATGCATGCGCACCGAACTCCTATCGAGCCGGGAACCGCAAGACCGCTACACCCTTTTGGCCATAGCCGAAAAGCTGAAGCTCGCCGCAGACACCTTCCGCGCTGTCAGATCCGAAACCCAAGCAACTCAGGCGCTTGCGCTACGTGACAAGGCACTGAATATGGCTGCGCTGATGGACCGTTTCGAGCTGAAGGGGGATGTCGCATGAGTCAAGCCATCCCCATGCTGCGCCTGACACCCCAAGCCGCCGGCACGCTGCAGCAGCAACACGCCAAGACCACCAAGGAACTGCGCGCACTGACCCGCTACAGCAAAGAGTTTGACCGCCAGTTGAAAGCGCTGATCGGCTATGAAGCTCTGCGCCAATTGCATAAGGCAACCGACAACGCCTTGTTGCTGGCCGATTTGGTGAGGGAAGCCGCATGAACTGGATCCTCACCTCCACCGGCAAGCGCTTCGACTTGTTCGAGCCTGACGCCGACATGATCGACCCACGGGACATCTCGCACGCGCTGGCCCACCTGTGCCGATTCAACGGCCACACCCGCGAGTTATACAGCGTGGCCCAACACAGCTGCATCGTCGCCGAGCTGGTGCCGGAAGAACACAAACTCGCAGCCTTACTTCACGACGCCGCCGAGGCGTACCTGGGCGACATGACGCGGCCACTCAAGCAGTGGATTAGCGCCTACCAGCACTTCGAGGATTGTATCTGGTGGCGAGTATGCGAGCGGTTCGACATCGCTCCAGAACTCCCCGCCTGCATCTACAAGGCCGATTTGATTGCACTTGCTACCGAACGCCGCGACCTCATGCCACCCGATCCGGCTATCTGGGATTGCTTGGTCGGCATCGAACCTATGGCTGAAACCATCCGCCCCTGGCCAGCCGCCGAAGCCCGACTCATCTACCACCAGCGGCTGATGGACCAACTTGCTCTCGAACACCGGAGGAAAGCGGCATGAAGAACCACCAGGACAACACCAACGCACTGCCCGCTTTGCTTCGCGCTGACAGAGGCGTCGACACGCTAGAAACAAACAGTCTCTGCTGCGCAGCAGCAGGCATTATTGCTCCTCCTAATGCCACCGCGGAGGCACTTATACCCCACGAAAAGCTGCGCGGGGCAGCGCTCGCTGATGCGACGCTAAACGCTCAGGAACGCCCGCTCGCGCAGCCTGTCGTGGGGTATACGCACCGTTCACTGCCCAAAGCAATAGAGGCTGAAATCTTCTCGGACGATGAACTGGCCGACCTTACTGGCTATAAGCAGCGAGCCCATCAACGGAAGTGGCTAACTGACCGCAATTGGGTATTCGTTGAGAGTCGGGGGGGTCGTCCGCTGGTTGGGCGCATGTACGCTCGCATGAAGCTTGGCATGATCAATACAGCCCCCATTGAACAAAGCCCTCCGCCGGCGCGACCAGTTTGGACGCCTGACTTCTCCAGGGTGAACTGAGATGCGACCTAGAAACACAGAAAACAGGGACTTACCGCCTGGAATGGTGCGGCGCAAACGCCCTCGCAAGAATGGCAAAGTGTGGGTCGGCTACTACTACAAAGATTCAACAGGAAAGGAGATCCCGCTAGGTGGAGATCTGAGTAAAGCGAGATTGAAGTGGGCAGAGCTTGAGGCTAAGGAAAAACCCGCAGACCTGACGATGATGAAGGGGATCTTTGATCGGTACGCCCGCGACGTCATTCCGAAAAAAGGAGAGCGTACCCAAAAAGACAATCTGGCCGAGCTAAAACAGCTACGCCCCACATTCGATGCGGCTCCTATCGATTCAATCACGCCGGCAAATATCGCCGGGTATCGCGATGCACGCACGGCCAAGGTTAGGGCCAATCGGGAAATTGCCCTCCTGTCTCACGTGTTCAATATGGCACGTGAGTGGGGCCTCACTGAGCGGGAGAATCCTTGCCAAGGCGTCAGGAAGAACAAGGAGGTGCCACGCGACTACTATGCCAACGCGGTCGTTTGGGACGCCGTCTACGGTATGGCCGGCCCAGAACTCAAGGAAGCCATGGACCTGGCCTACCTGACCGGCCAGCGACCTGCCGATGTGATCATCATGCGTAGCGACGATACCGAGGGCGATTATTTCCTGGTCACCCAGGGTAAAACCGGGCAGAAACTCAGAATTCTCATGCGGACAGAATTCGGAGAAAACAGTCTCGGGAAATTGGTTAGAGAGATAATCGAAAGAAATGCGCACCACCCCTCCAAGTACCTACTAATCAACCAGTACGGAAAAAGGATGACGAAAGGCATGTTGCGCCTGCGCTGGGACAAGGCAAGAGAGAAGGCGCAGCAGAAAGCGCTGGATCAGGGCGACCCTATGCTCGCAGCAAAGATTGGAGGGTTTCAGTTTCGTGACATCAGACCCAAGGCGGCATCGGAAATCATCGATATTGGCGACGCAAGCCTGCTACTAGGGCACAGCAAGCAGGAGATCACGAAGCGGGTTTACAGGAGGATTGGCGCCGCTGCTAAACCAACAAAATAGGCAAAGTTTCGGAACGCCTACTCGAAAGTTTCGGAACGCCTCTCAAAAACCGTAGTGTTCCACCCAAACCCCAGAAACACAAAAGCCCCGCATTGCGGGGCTTTCGTATGAATCTTGGCGGGAAACCAGGGATTCGAACCCTGGGAACGCTATTAACGTTCGCCGGTTTTCAAGACCGGTGCATTCAACCACTCTGCCAATTTCCCTTGTGCATCACAGGATTATAGTAGCCTATCCCGTCTCAGCGGGCGCCATAATACCCGAATGAAACACACTGTCAAACTCTCGCCATCGCTTGTTACAGAGCGTCTGTTATGATCCTTGCGACTGAATGTTTCAAAACTGAAGGAGTGTCGCCATGCGCGAACAGAATTACGCAGTGAATGGCAACGCGCAGGCTGAGCAGCTTGAAGTCAGCCGCGTGTTGCGCAACACCTATGGCTTGCTCGCCCTTACCCTCGCATTCAGCGGCGTAATGGCGTTCATGGCTCAACAGATGCGCGTCGGCTACCCGAATATCTTCGTCGTGCTGATCGGCTTCTATGGCCTGTTCTTCCTGACCAACAAGCTGCGTGACTCGGCCTGGGGCCTGGTATCGGCGTTTGCCCTGACCGGTTTCATGGGCTTCATCCTCGGCCCGATCCTTAACCGTTACCTCGGCATGGCCGGTGGCGCGGAAGTGGTCAGCTCGGCATTTGCCATGACTGCCCTGGTGTTTGGTGGCCTGTCGGCCTACGTGCTGATCACCCGCAAGGACATGAGCTTCCTGGGTGGCTTCATCACCGCAGGTTTCTTCGTGTTGCTGGGTGCAGTGGTTGCCAGCATGTTCTTCCAGATCAGCGGCCTGCAATTGGCGATCAGCGCAGGTTTCGTGCTGTTCTCCTCGGTGTGCATCCTGTTCCAGACCAGCGCGATCATCCACGGCGGTGAGCGCAACTACATCATGGCGACCATCAGCCTGTATGTGTCGATCTACAACCTGTTTATCAGCCTGTTGCAGATCTTCGGCATCATGAGCCGCGATGACTGATTACCTACCGCAATAAAAAATGCCCCGTATCGAAAGATGCGGGGCATTTTTGTTTTCACGCTTTCAAAGGCATGGACTCAGTACTGATTGGGTTCCATTTCCAGCTCGACCTTGAATCGCTCGACAATATCTTGCTGGATACGCCGCGCCAGGTTTGCGATGTCATGCCCAGAGGCGGCGCCATAGTTGACCAATACCAGCGCCTGCAGCGCATGCACGCCGGCATCGCCTTCACGAAAGCCCTTCCAGCCGGCCTTGTCGATCAACCAGCCGGCGGCGAGCTTCATCTGCCCATCGGCCTGGGGATAGGCGACCAGGTCCGGGTACAGACCCTGCAGCTCTGCCGCCAACGCCTGCGACACCAGCGGGTTCTTGAAGAAGCTGCCGGCATTGCCGAGCGCCGCCGGGTCCGGCAGTTTTTCACGGCGAATGCTGCAGATCGCCCGGCTCACGTCACTCGGCGTAGCCTCGGTGATGCCCTGCCCTGCCAGGCGCTGTTGCACCGGGCCGTAATCAAGCTTGAGGTGGCTGGCGCGGCTCAGGGCGAAGCGCACGCGCAGAATCAGCCAACGCCCGGTTTCGTGCTTGAACAGGCTGTCACGGTAGGCGAAGTTGCATTCTTCCAGGCTGAACTCGCGCAGTTCACCGGTATGGCGATCCAACGCGGTCAGCCCGGCGAATACGTCCTTGATCTCAACACCGTAGGCGCCAATGTTCTGCATCGGCGCAGCACCGACGGTGCCAGGGATCAGGCTGAGGTTTTCCAGGCCACAGAATCCCTGCGCCAGAGTCCATAACACAAACGGGTGCCAGGCCTCGCCTGCTTCAGCTTCAACCACCACCTGCACGCCATCATCGCTCAGCACGCGAATGCCCTGGGTCGCCATGCGCAAGACCAGCGCGGAGATATCCTGGGTCAGCAACAGGTTGCTGCCGCCGCCAATCACCAGCATCGGCAAGGCGTTTGCGGTTGCGTAGGCCAGGGCCTCACGCACGTCGTCATCGTTGTGGGCTTCGGCGAACAGCTGGGCACGCACATCGATGCCAAAGCTGTTGAAAGGCTTGAGCGATACCTGCGCAAGCACCTGCAAGGTCATAACCGCCCCTTCAATTCAATCACCAATAAATCACAGGCGCGCTCGATCAGGTCCAGGACTCGCTCGAAACCTTGTTCGCCTTCGTAGTAAGGATCAGGCACTTCGTCCACTTCAGCCTCAAAGCGGCGCAGAAACAGGTCCAGCTCGGCCTTGCCCTGCCCCGGCTGCATGGCCTTGAGGTTGCGCAGGTTGCTGTGGTCCATGGCCAGGATCAGGTCATAGCGCGCAAAGTCGGCGCGGCTGACCTGCTGGGCACGCTGGGCCGACAGGTCGTAGCCGCGCACCAATGCCGCACGCTGGCTGCGCTGGTCCGGCGGGTTGCCGACGTGCCAGTCGCCAGTGCCGGCGGACGCCACGTCTACCTGCCCCGCCAGCCCGGCTTCGCGCAATTTATGGCGCAGCACACCTTCAGCGGTAGGCGAGCGGCAGATATTGCCCAGGCAGACAAACAGAACTTCCATCAAGCCCCCAGCAGGCGACGGACGCGCTCAAGGTCTTCCTGGGTGTCGACGCCGGCCGGCGGCGCTTCCAGCGCATCGCCGACGTGGATGCGCACGCCGTGCCACAGGGCACGGAGTTGCTCCAGGGATTCGGTGTTTTCCAGCCAGCATGGGCCCCAACTGACGAAGTCATGCAGGAAACCGGCGCGGTAGGCGTAGATGCCGATATGGCGGCGGTACGGCACGCCCTCCGGCAACACATCAGGGTTCCGGGCGAAGGCATCGCGCGCCCAGGGCAAGGTCGACCGGCTGAACGTCAGCGCCAAGCCATTGATGTCGCTGACCACCTTGACCACGTTCGGGTTGAACAGGGTCTGGATGTCTTCAATCGGCTCGGCCAGGGTGGCCATGCGGGCTTCGCCATGGGCTGCCAGGTTGGCGGCCACCTGGTCGATCACGCTTGGCGGGATCAAAGGTTCGTCACCTTGCACGTTGACCACGATGGCGTCCGGCGCCAGGCCAAGTTGCGTGGCCACTTCGGCCAGGCGGTCAGTGCCGGAGTTGTGGTCTTCGCGCGTCAGCACCGCCTCGGCACCAAAACCCTTGCAGGCTTCGATGATGCGCGGGTCATCAGTGGCCACCACCACGCGTTCGGCGCTGCTTTTGCAGGCCTGTTCCCACACCAGCTGGATCATCGGCTTGCTGCCGATCAGCTGCAGCGGTTTGCCCGGCAGGCGGGTCGAGGCGTAGCGCGACGGAATGACAACGGTAAAGGCTGTGGTCATTTATCCAGGCGCTCATCGGTGGTCAGGGTGCGGGCTTCGCTTTCAAGCATCACCGGGATGCCGTCACGAATCGGGTACGCCAGGCCGGCGCCTTTGCTGATCAGCTCGGTTTTGTCCGCGCTGAGCTTGAGCGGGCCTTTGCAGATCGGGCAAGCAAGGATGTCGAGCAATTTGGTGTCCATGACTGTTTCCTGGATAGCAGCGTTTAAGGCAATAAGCGGGCGGGCAGCAGGCGCATCAGCTGCGTGTCGAACCAGGCGACAAACGCTGGCGACGGCACGGCATCCACTGCAAGGTACCACCAGTCGGGCTGGGCAAAGGCGCGGCACTTCACCGCGTCCTTCTCGGTCATGACCAGCGGCAATGACGGGGTAAAATTCAAGACCTCGGCGCTGTAGGGCGCGTGGTCGGCAAAAGCATGGGGTATTGGCTGCCAGTGTAGCGTTTCAAGGGTATTGAAGAAACGCTGCGGGTTGCCGATGCCGGCGACCGCGTGCACCTGCTGGCCGGCCGGGAAGTAATCGACCGGCTGACGCTCGCCGGTTTGCAGATTGACCAGCGCGCTGGGTTGCAGGCGAAAGGCAAAACCGTCATCGCGATCCGCCTTGGCGCCGTTATAGAGCAGCGCATCGACACTTTGCAGGCGCTCCACCGGCTCGCGTAACGGCCCGGCCGGCAAGCAACGGCGGTTGCCCAGGCCACGGGCGGCGTCGATCAGTACCAGCTCAAGGTCACGGGCCAGGCGGTAATGTTGCAGGCCATCGTCAGACAGGATCAGGTCCAGGGTTTCACTGGCCAGCAGCGCCTTGACCGCGCGGCTGCGGTCGGGGTCGATCACCAGGGGCACGCCGCAACGCTGCACGATCAATAACGGTTCATCACCGGCCACCTCCGCGCTGTGGTTGGCCTCGACCCGCCACGGCAATTGCGGCGGTTTGGCGCCGTACCCGCGGCTGACCACGCCGACGCGCAAACCGCTGCGCCGGCAGTGTTCGATCAACCACAGGATCAGCGGCGTCTTGCCGGTGCCGCCCACGGTGATATTGCCGACCACCACCACCGGCACCGGCGATTGATAGATCTCGCCCTCGCCCGCCAGGAAACGCGCGCGTTTGCGCAGCACCACACGGCGATACAGTGACTCCAGCGGCCGTAGCAGCGTGAGTGCCGGATGGCCCTCGTACCAGGCCTTGAGCAGACGATCGGACATGGCCATCAGGGTGGGCTCGCCGCCTCGACGGTGCTCATGCGCAGATGGCTGAAACCGAGCTTGCCGGCGGCGTCCATCGCAGTGATCACAGCCTGGTGCTGGGTCTTGCCATCGGCACTGATGGACAGCGGCATCTTGGTATCGCCGCCGGACTCTTTCTGCAGGGCATCCATCAGGCTATTGAGGTCGTTTTTCTCGAGCAACTGGTTATTCACCGAAAACACCCCGTCGG
>NZ_UTBG01000126.1 GCF_900580675.1 Pseudomonas viridiflava | reverse complement strand
GGCCAACACGCCGCCGGAACTGCTCGCCCAGCGTCGTCGCGAAGCCGATTTGCTGTTTCATCGCGCAGGGATCACCTTCACCCTGTACGGCGACGAGCACGACACCGAGCGCCTGATCCCCTTCGATATCATCCCCCGCAGCATCCCTGCCAGTGAATGGGACGTGATCGAACGCGGCTGCATCCAGCGGGTGAATGCGCTGAATATGTTCCTCGCCGATATTTACCACGACCAGCGCATCATCAAGGCCGGCATCATTCCGGCCGACCAGGTACTGGGCAACGAGGGTTATCAGAAGGCGATGGTCGGCCTGGACCTGCACCGCGGCATCTACTCGCACATCTCCGGGGTCGACCTGGTGCGCGATGGCGACGGCACCTACTACGTGCTCGAAGACAACCTGCGTACCCCCAGCGGCGTGAGCTACATGCTCGAAGACCGCAAAATGATGATGCGCCTGTTCCCTGAAGTCTTTGCCAAGCAGCGCATCGCGCCGGTTGACCACTACCCCAACTTGCTGCTTAAAACTCTGAAAAGCTCGAGCCGCCTGGACAACCCGAATGTGGTGGTACTGACGCCTGGGCGCTTTAACAGCGCGTTTTTCGAGCATGCGTTCCTGGCCAGGGAAATGGGCGTGGAGCTGGTGGAAGGCGCCGACCTGTTCGTGCACGACCTCAAGGTCTTCATGCGCACCACCGACGGCCCCAAGCCGGTGGACGTGATTTACCGGCGTATCGACGACGCCTTCCTCGACCCCAAGGCCTTCAACCCCGACTCGATGCTCGGCGTACCGGGCCTGGTGGCCGCCTACTGTGCCGGCAATGTGGTGCTGGCCAATGCGATCGGCACCGGTGTGGCCGACGACAAGTCGATCTACCCCTACGTGCCCGCGATGATCAAGTTTTACCTGGACGAAGAGCCGATCCTGCAAAACGTGCCGACCTTCCAGTGCCGCAAGCCGGACGAACTGTCCCATGTGCTGGCCAACCTGGCGCAATTGGTGGTCAAGGAAACCCAGGGCTCCGGCGGCTACGGCATGCTGGTGGGCACGGCGTCCAGCGCCGCTGAGATCGAGGATTTCCGCCAACGCATCAAGGCCCGCCCCC
>NZ_UTBG01000050.1 GCF_900580675.1 Pseudomonas viridiflava | reverse complement strand
ATGCAAGCGGATCAGTTGCACCCGGCGGTCGCTGCCCTGGGCAAGTTGCTGGAAAATGTCTGGCCGTCGCTAAAACCGCTGTTATGACGCTTTTCTACCGGCAGGCTTTCGGCTAAGGTGGCGCCCCCCCGATTTGGAGCCCCTGATGTCGCGTCCTGCCTGGTCCCTGTTTAATTACCAACTGATCGAGCCGGACGAGCAGCTGGATCTGTTCGCCTGCCAGGAAGTCCGTGTGCATCTGGTGACGCGTCAGTTGGAACTGGGTGGTTCCATTGATCGCACGCTGTGCGGCACTTTATTGCCGGCGCAACCGCGCTGGTCACGGGTCGACCGTTCGATTTTCCAGGACCAGCGCCTGTGCCCCCTGTGCCGCGCTATTCTTGAGTCGCAGAAGCGCGGCACACCGCCGATCTGGCCGGAGCTGCGTTTCGAGTTGTAGGCGGCTCGACAGGCTTGCAGCTGGAAGCCCGCTTCACGTATACAATCGATGTTTACCTACCCGTCGTTCTGCGAAGGATTTTCCGGATGTTGTCGCGCCTTTCCGTCGTCACCTGCTGCCTGTCCCTCGCTGCGCTCTGTGCAGCCGGTTCTGCGTCAGCCTTGCAGTTGCCCTTGCCACCACCGGGTGAAGACATTGTCGGCCAGGTCCAGGTGATCAAGGCCAAGTACGAAGACACCTTTGCCGACCTGGGTACGACCTATGACCTGGGCTACTCGGAAATGGTCGCGGCCAACCCGGGTGTCGATGCCTGGTTGCCGGGCGCGGGTACGGAGATCGTACTGCCGACGCGTTTCATTCTGCCGCCTGGCCCTCGGGAAGGCATCGTGATCAACCTCGCGGAATACCGGCTCTACTACTACCCCAAGGGCCAGAACGTGGTCTACACCTTCCCGCTGGGGATCGGTCGTGAAGGCTGGGGTTCGCCCATCGCGCACACCAGCATTATCGCCAAGACGCCGAACCCGACCTGGACCCCTCCGGCTTCGATCAAGGCCGAGCACGCCGCCAACGGCGACCCGTTGCCCAACGTGGTGCCGGCCGGGCCGGACAACCCGCTGGGCCCGTTCAAGTTCACCCTGGGCACGCCTGGCTACCTGATCCACGGTTCCAACATGAAGTTCGGTATCGGTACGCGTACCAGTCACGGTTGCTTCCGCATGTTCAACAACAACGTGCTGGAAATGGCGGGCATGGTGCCGGTGGGCACGTCGGTGCGCATCATCAACGATGCCTACAAGTTCGGCAGCAGCGGCGGCAAGGTGTACCTCGAGGCGCATACGCCGTTGAACGATGACGGTACGCCATCGGTGGTCGACAAACACACCGCGGTGATCAATGCCTTGCTCAAGCGTGAAGACCTGGCCAACCAATTGCGGGTTAACTGGGATCAGGTACGCGATGTGGTCGCGGCGGAAGATGGCCTGCCGACTGAAATCGGTGTGCCCGGTGCAGCGCCGATAGCCTCCAGCGCCCCGATCGACCTTCAGCAGTAAGCCTGCATCATTGGAAAACCCGCTACGGCGGGTTTTTTATTGCCCGGGGTTCAAGGTCGAATCACAGGCAATAAAAAAGCCGACCCAAGAATGGATCGGCTTGATAACAACCCCGAGGGATTATTACTTGCGGCTAGCTTTTTCAAGCATGCGCAGAGCGCGCTCGTTAGCTTCATCAGCAGTCTGTTGTGCTTTTTGAGCAGCAGCCAGAGCTTCATCAGCTTTACGGTAGGCTTCGTCTGCACGAGCCTGGGAGCGAGCTGCTGCGTCTTCAGTTGCAGTCAGACGAGCTTCGGTTTCTTTGGAGACGCTGCTGCAACCGGTAGCCAGAACTGCGGCCAGAGCCAGAGCAGAGAATTTCAGAACGTTGTTCATCGTGTTCCCCTTCAAGGACTTTCTATTAAATGGCTACTTGCCCAGAGTGGGCTGATAGCCGGCGTACATACTACTCATTACTTGTAGTAAGTAAACTGACGTAGCGCAAGAAGCAAAAAAAATTCTTGTGCCGGTTCTGTTTTGGCTAATCTTCTGGAGGCTTGTATAAAAACCGTCCAGTTTTTTGCATTCCGCTGAAGATTGGATCCAGGCTGAAAGCACCAGCCCGCATGCGTCAGGCCTTGTAAACAGATGAAAATTTATATATCGACGCCGACACTTTCGTACAGGTGGTCTTTAGCGCATCTGGCATCTTTTCCTCATGTAGAGGTGACTTTAAGAGCGTCAGTTCGTCTCAAGGTTCAACTGCCGGCAATGTTCAGGCTATCGGTCACCGAGTGATCGAGGCCCTTTCTATATCCACCAGTGGCAGGGGATGACGAGTGCGCCTTGAGCAATGGCAGGATTGGCGCCTACTATTCCCCACGTGCTGGTTGTGAGCGCTAAAGGTTTTCTCGTTGTCGAAACCGGCACGGGGTGGCGTAGATGTTCCTTCGCCGGAAAAACATCGGTAAGGTAGGGGTCAGAATCCAAGACCCGCGAGGAGTAGTGATGAGCGAGGCGTTGTCCATCCACCATGACCAGGCTGGTCATCAGTTCGAGACCAGTGTGGACGGTCATCGTGCCTATCTGACCTATATGGACCTCGGGAAACAGACCCTGGATATCTATCGCACCTTCGTGCCCAATGCACTGCGAGGCCGTGGCATTGCAGCGGCATTGACCGAGGAAGCCCTGAAGTTCGCCGAAGAGGCCGGCTACACGGTGATCCCGTCCTGCTCCTATGTCGAACGCTACATGGAGCGCCACCAGCGCCATGCCGCGAAGCTCTGAACGAGCAGCCATAAAAAAACGCCGGGTTTAGCCCGGCGTTTTTGTGTGCGCAGTCTTTGCTCAGGTGCGTTTGCGCTTGGGCAATACATCCTTGAGCTTGGCGTGCATGCTGCGCAGGGTGGTCTCGGTGGCGGACCAGTCGATGCAGGCATCGGTGATCGACACGCCGTACTGCAAGTCGGCGAGGTCTTTTGGAATCGCCTGGCAGCCCCAGTTCAGGTGGCTCTCGACCATCAAGCCGATAATCGACTGGTTGCCTTCGAGGATCTGGTTGGCGACGTTTTCCATCACCAGCGGCTGCAGGGCCGGATCCTTGTTGGAGTTGGCGTGGCTGCAGTCGACCATGATGTTCGGCTTGATCCCGGCCTTGTTCAGCGCCTGCTCGCACAGCGCAACGCTGACCGAATCATAGTTGGGCTTGCCGTTGCCGCCGCGCAGCACCACGTGACCGTAGGCATTGCCCTTGGTGGTGACGATGGACACGCCGCCTTCCTGGTTGATGCCCAGGAAGCGGTGAGGGCTGGAGACCGATTGCAGCGCGTTGATCGCTACCGTCAGGCCGCCGTCGGTGCCGTTCTTGAAGCCCACGGCCGAGGACAGGCCGGACGCCATTTCGCGGTGGGTCTGGGATTCGGTGGTACGTGCGCCGATGGCCGACCAGCTGATCAGGTCCTGCAGGTACTGCGGGGAGATCGGGTCGAGGGCTTCGGTGGCGGTGGGCAGGCCCATTTCGGCCAGGTCCAGCAGCAACTGACGACCGATGTGCAAGCCGTCCTGGATCTTGAACGAGTCGTCCAGGTACGGGTCGTTGATCAAGCCTTTCCAGCCGACGGTGGTGCGCGGCTTTTCGAAATACACGCGCATCACGAGGTACAGGGTGTCGGACACTTCCGCCGCCAGCACCTTGAGGCGCTCGGCGTATTCGTGGGCAGCCTTGAGGTCGTGAATCGAGCAAGGCCCGATCACGACGAACAGGCGGTGGTCGGTGCCGTCGAGAATGTCGCGGATGACTTCGCGGCCCTTGGTGACAGTCTGCAGGGCAGCGTCGCTCAGAGGGATTTCGCGCTTGAGCTGATCGGGTGTGATCAGCGTCTCGTTGGATTCGACGTTAAGGTCATTGATCGGTAAATCAGCCATCGTGTTACTCGCCAGGGTCACGGGTGCCGGCCGCCAGCCATCCCCGTGCGGCGGGCACAGCATGATTTGAATGCAGGGGGGAGGAACCTTAGCGCGTAACACAGGCCCGCGACAATGGGCAAAGCCGGGTTTAATCCCGTGCCTGCCGCACAAATGCCTCATGGGAGAACTCGCCGGCATGGCGCGCCACCCACTCACGGGCCAGGGCCTCGAGTTGCGCAGGGGTCGGTTCGGCGTCTTCGTGCTGGCGGCAGTAGCGCTCCATCCGGCATGCTTGCTCACCCATGCGTGCACCGAACAGTGCATGCTCATCGGTAAACGAGATGCCGATGCGATAGCCGTCTTCCAGCTTGCGGCACCACGCGACATAGCCCGGATAGCGGGCGCTGGGGCCCAGGGAGGGAATGTGCAGATCAACCGCCGTACCCTGGCGCCAGGCGCGCGGCCAATGGCAGGCAATGCCGCCCAGGCCGATAGTATGCAGGCGTTGGCGGGGCAGGGCGGGAGAGGGGCGTTGGATTAACTCGACAGCGACATCATCAGGGTGAGGTAAAAAACGACCCATGTACACGGACTCCGAGCACCGTCCAGTTGACGGCGGCAGCAGCAGTATAGTGAAGGAACTGGAATTGACCGACCTGGATATTGACCAGCAATTGCTGGGATTGCCAGGTATTTCGCTCGTAGTATTTACCAGCGTGGGGTGCTCCAGTTGCCGTTGGGCACGCCAGCAACTGCCGGGTTGGCGTTTGCCGGTGGACCGCGTGTGCTGGGTGGATGCCGGGCATAACGGTGGGGCCGTCGAGCGTTACCAGATCTTTCATTTGCCGGCATTGTTCGTGGTGTGCGAGGGTCAATTCCTCGGGCAACTACAGGCACGCCTGGCACTTGCCGACCTTACCGACGCGATCAATCAAGCACTTACCCGCACACCAGAGGACCTGCCATGACAGCAACATCGCCCCGCATCGGCATTATCGGCACCGGTGCCATCGGTGGTTTCTACGGCCTGATGCTGGCGCGCGCCGGGTTCGATGTGCACTTCCTGTTGCGCAGCGAATTCGCAGCGGTCAGCGAACATGGCTTGCAGCTCAACAGCAGCGTGCATGGCCATTTGCACCTGCATCCGGTACAGGCCTATGCGCGCGCCGCCGACATGCCGCCGTGCGATTGGCTGCTGGTGGGCACCAAATCCACCGGCAATGTGGAGCTGGCGCCGACCCTCGCACAGGTCGCAGCGCCGGATGCCAAAGTGGTGCTGTTGCAGAACGGCCTCGATGTGGAAGACGACCTGCGCGCCCACCTGCCGCCGTCCCTGCATCTGTTGGGCGGTTTGTGCTACATCGGCGTGCACCGTTCCGCGCCTGGCGTGGTCGAGCATCAGGCCCTGGGCCGGGTCAATCTGGGCTATCACAGCGGCACGGCGGCCAACGATGAAACCCTTCAGAAAGCCATTGTCGAAGCCGGCGCCGCACTGTTTCACAAGGCCGGCATCGAGTCCCAGGCCATGGCCAATGTGCATCAGGCTCGCTGGCATAAGCTGGTGTGGAACGTGCCCTACAACGGTCTGTCGGTGTTACTGGGCACCGGCACCACGGCGCTGATGGCGGATGAATCCAGCCGCGAACTGATCCAGGCGCTGATGGCCGAAGTGGTGCAGGGCGCCCACGCCTGCGGCCACGACATCCCTGCCAGCTACGCCGAGCAGATGTTCGCCATGACCGAAACCATGGACGACTACCTGCCCAGCATGTACCACGACCACCTGCACAAACGCCCGCTGGAACTGGCGGCGATCTACGCCCGGCCACTGGCCGCAGCCAAGGCGGCGGGTTGCGAATTGCCACGCATGCAGGCGTTGTATCAGGCCTTGAGTTTTATTGATCGGCATAACCGCTGAGTCGGGGGACATAACATGGCGAACGGATTGGGCGACAAACTGGTGCTGGCGATTTCTTCGCGGGCACTCTTCGACCTGAGTGAGAGCCACAAGGTCTATCTGGCCGAAGGCGTCGAAACCTATCGCCAGTACCAGATCGAGCACGAGGAGGAAATCCTCGAACCCGGCGACGCCTTTCCGCTGGTCAAGAAGCTGCTCAGCCTCAACGCCAGCCTGGGGCGCGCCCGGGTCGAAGTGGTGTTGGTGTCGCGCAACAGCGCCGACACCGGCTTGCGCGTGTTCAACTCGATCCAGCATTACGGCCTGGATATTTCCCGCGCGGCCTTCGTTGGCGGGCGTAGCCCTTACCCGTATCTGGCGGCGTTTGGCTGCCATCTGTTTCTGTCCACCCATGCCGAGGATGTGCGCAGTGCCCTCGATGCCGGCTTCGCGGCGGCGACGATTTTGTCCGGCGGCCCGCGCCGGGCTTCGAGCGAGGAATTGCGGATTGCCTTTGACGGCGACGCGGTGCTGTTCTCCGATGAGTCGGAGCGCGTATATCAAGCCGGTGGGTTGGCTGCGTTCCAGGCCAGCGAGCGCGAGTCGGCGCGCCAGCCTTTGCATGGCGGGCCGTTCAAGGGTTTCCTGGCGGCGCTGAACCTGTTGCAGCGCGAGTTTCCCGACGAAGACTGCCCGATCCGCACCGCGCTGGTGACGGCGCGTTCGGCGCCGTCCCATGAGCGGGTGATTCGCACCTTGCGTGAGTGGGATATCCGCCTGGACGAATCGTTGTTTCTCGGCGGCCTGGAAAAATCGGCGTTTCTGGAAGCGTTTGCCGCCGATGTTTTTTTCGATGACCAGGCCGGCCATTGCGAGAAAGCCAGAGAGGTCGTGGCCACCGGGCATGTGCCCCACGGCATCAGTAATGAGGTGAAGATCTAAGTCATTCCAAGTCGCCTGGGCGCTGCTAAGCTGAGTCAATCTCCGCCGTCCTGGCAACCCAGGAGGTTTTATGATTCGTTCGATGCTGTACGCCACGGACCTCGGTCTGTATGCGCCTTACGTGATGCAACATGCGCTGGCGCTGGCGCGAACGTTCAAGGCAGACCTGTATGTGATTCATGTGGTCGAGCCGATCGGGCTGTTCGCCGAATCGGTGTTGCAGAGCTACCTTGATGAGCAGGCGTTGAGTGAGTGGCAGAGCCAGGGCCTGACCACGGTGATGGCAACCATTGAGCAGCGCGTGCTGGACAGTTTTCGCGAGGAGTTGGGGGAAGGGGAGCAGGACCTGAAGTTGATTCGCTCGGTGCGAGTGATTCAGGGTGACCCGTGCGAGGTGATACTCGACCAGTTGCGCAAACTGTCCGTAGACCTGCTGATCGTCGGCAGCCACAGCCATGCAACGGCGGCCGCCACACCGCTTGGGCGCACCGCCGCACGGGTGCTGCAGCTGTCTACGGTGCCGGTTTACATGGTGCCTTCCTTGCAGCGTCGGCGAAATGATGACGCATGACCGTTAGAAAACGATAAAAAGTTCTAGATTTATCCGTCTAACCTTTAATATAGTTATATACCGTCGCTGATACCCGTGGCGTCTATCTGCTTTGAGGGACACATATGAAGCTTCAACAACTGCGCTACATCTGGGAAGTGGCGCACCACGACCTCAACGTTTCCGCTACCGCTCAAAGCCTTTACACCTCGCAACCCGGTATCAGCAAGCAGATCCGCCTGCTCGAAGACGAGCTGGGCGTTGAAGTGTTCGCGCGCAGCGGCAAGCACCTCACCCGTGTCACTCCGGCCGGTGAACGCATCATCACCACCGCCGGCGAGATCCTGCGCAAAGTCGAAAGCATCAAACAGATCGCCCAGGAATTCTCCAACGAGAAGAAGGGCACCCTGTCGATCGCCACCACCCACACTCAGGCGCGTTATGCCTTGCCGCCGGTGATCCGCGATTTCATCAAGCAGTACCCGGACGTGGCCTTGCACATGCACCAGGGTTCGCCGATGCAGATCGCCGAGATGGCCGCTGACGGCACCGTCGATTTCGCCATCGCCACCGAAGCGCTGGAGCTGTTCGGCGACCTGGTGATGATGCCGTGCTACCGCTGGAACCGTTGCGTCGTGGTGCCTCAGGGCCACCCGCTGGCCAAGCTGCCGAAGCTGACCCTCGAAGCCTTGGCGGAATACCCGATCGTGACCTACGTGTTCGGTTTCACCGGCCGTTCCAAACTCGACGAAGCTTTCAGCCATCGCGGCCTCACGCCGAAAGTGGTGTTCACCGCCGCCGACGCCGACGTGATCAAGACCTATGTGCGCCTGGGCCTGGGCGTGGGCATCGTTGCCAAGATGGCGGTCGATACTGCCCTCGACAAAGACCTGGTGGTGCTCGATGCCAGCGAGTTGTTCGAGTCCAGCGTGACCAAGATCGGCTTCCGCCGTGGCACCTTCCTGCGTGGCTTCATGTGCGATTTCATCGAGAAGTTCGCGCCGCACCTGACCCGCGAAGTCATGGCCAAGGCTATCCAGTGCCACAACAAGCAGGAACTTGAAGAACTCTTTGACGGCGTTGAACTGCCCGTCCACTGAGTGGTTTATCTGGCCTCGGTAACCGCAAACAGTTGCCGGGCGCCTGCCACCAGAATCTCCACCTCATCGCCTTCGAACTTGCCCAGCAGGCTTTTGCCCAAGGGCGAGCGCGGGGTGATGACGGTCACCGGTTGCCCCACCACGTCCACTTTCAAACCCGCCGCATCCGGCGCCAGGAACAGCCACTGCTGGCGGCCGTTCTCGTCTTCCAGGCCCAGTAGCGCGCCGACTTCTATGCCGCGCTGATCATCGTAGGCACGCAATGCCATGTTCTGGCACAGCACCAGCGCCTGCTTGATTTCCTCGACGCGTTTGGCTTGCCCGGCCGCGAGGTAGGACGCCTCCAGCCCGAGGGTGTCGTATTTGTTTTCGGCGATATTTTCTTCGTGGGTCGCGGTTTCGTAGGCGGTCTGCGCAGCGCGTTGGGCGATCTCGAGGTCGGCGCTGAGCTTCTCCAGTACAAGCTGGTGGACGGCGTGTTTATTCATGGCTGTGCTTGATCATTCGCAAAATTGCAGGACATTCGCCCGGCTCTTTTCATTCGGCGCGTTCTGGTCCTGCTGCAGCCAGAACTGGCATTTGGGGTTGGACAGGTTGCGCGCGTTGTTGCGTGCCTGGTCCAGGGTTTGCTGCTGTTCCTGTTTTTGCAGGTTCTGCTGGTACTGCTCGAACATACGGTTCGGCGGCTCCGGCGCGGCATTCTCCGGCTTGCGCAATGGCTCGACCGCCTGGACGACCGACGTCAGGCCTTGCGGGAACAGGTAGCGCGACGCAAGCACGGCGGTCAGCACAATGGCGATAAACCCAAGCCACAGGCCAAGGGCGATCGCGAGCGTGAGCTTGGGCAGCGACAACGGACGGTCAGACATGATGGCCTCCTGGCAGGCATTTGCGGCGTGGCAGCGATTGTCGCACAGCCGCCGTGCAGAATAATCGCGAACAAGCCTTCTGCATCAGGGCATTTATGCGGACAATCGAGCCTTTGATCGTTGGAGCCCGGAATGAAAGCCCGCTGGGATATTTTTTGCAGCGTCGTCGACAACTACGGCGACATCGGCGTGACCTGGCGCCTGGCCCGGCAATTGGTGGTGGAGCACGGCTGTGAAGTGCGTCTGTGGGTCGATGACCTGCGCGCCTTCGAGCGCATGTGCCCCGAAATTGATGTGCAGCTGAGCCAGCAATCGCAAGAGGGCGTCGACGTGCGCCATTGGCCGGCTGAATGGGTGGCCGCGCCGGCTGCCGATGTGGTCATCGCGGCCTTCGCCTGCCAGTTGCCGCCCGACTATATGGACGCCATGGCCGCGCGCGAGCGCACGCCTTTATGGATGAACCTGGATTACTTGAGCGCGGAAGACTGGGTGGTGGGCTGCCACCGCTTGCCGTCCGTGAAGTTCAAGGGCGTGCAGAAGTACTTTTTTTTCCCGGGCTTCCGGCCAGGCACCGGTGGCCTGCTGCGTGAGGCGGGGTTGCTGGAACAGCGTCAGGCGTTTCAGCAGGATGCCGCTGCGCAGCGCCAATTCCTGCAAGGCCTGGGTGTATTTCCCGCAGAGGGCGCGCGGCTGATCTCGCTGTTTGCCTACGAAAACGCCGGTCTTGCCGGTTGGCTCGACGTATTGGCGACGGACGGGCGTGCCACTCATCTATTGGTGCCCGAAGGGCGCATCCTCGGCGATGTGCAACGTTGGCTTGGCGTGGAAGGGCTGGCGGCGGGGGCCGTGCATCAGCGTGGCGCCTTGACCGTGCAGGTGCTGCCGTTCGTGCGCCAGGAACAATATGACCACCTGCTGTGGTGCTGCGACTTCAATGCGGTGCGCGGCGAAGACTCGTTCGTGCGTGCCCAATGGGCTGGAAGGCCGTTGCTGTGGCACATCTATCGCCAGGACGACGACATCCACCTCGACAAGCTCGACGCGTTCCTGGCGCTGTACACCGCAGGGTTATCGCCGGCCGCAAAAGCGGCGCTGGTTGGACTTTGGCAAGCCTGGAACACTGATGGCGATATGGCACAGACGTGGAAAATGCTGCTGGAGCACTGGCCAGAGGTGACCGTGCATGCCCAGACGTGGTGTCTGGAACAAGGCTTGCAGGCCGATCTTGCGACGGCGCTGGTACAGTTTTATGAAAGTTGGATATGATACGCGACCTTGATTTTTGTAAATCCCATCCAAATTTCGGATATACGCAATGAAAACTGGTAAAGAACTGAAACCCGGTACAGTGATCCGTCTCGAAAACGACCCTTGGCTGGTTCAGAAAGCTGAGTTCACCAAGTCTGGTCGTAACAGCGCAATCATGAAGACCAAGCTGAAGAACCTGCTGACCGGTTACAAGACCGAGATCGTCTACAGCGCCGATGACAAACTGGACGACGTGATCCTCGACCGCAAAGAAGCGACCCTGTCCTTCATCAGCGGCGACACCTACACGTTCATGGACACCACCGACTACACCATGTACGAGCTGAACGCTGAAGACATCGAAGCCGTTCTGCCGTTCATCGAAGAAGGCATGGAAGACGTCTGCGAAGCTATTTTCTTCGAAGAGCGCCTGGTTTCCGTAGAGCTGCCGACCACCATCGTGCGTAAGGTTGCCTACACCGAAGGTTCCGCTCGCGGCGACACTTCGGGCAAAGTGATGAAGCCTGCCAAGCTGTCTAACGGTACCGAACTGCAAGTTGCCGATTTCATCGAAATCGACGACCTGATCGAGATCGACACCCGTGAAGGTGGTTCGTACAAAGGTCGCGCCAAGAAGTAATTCTGGCCCCGCCGATACGAAAAAAAACCCGACGTTGAGTCGGGTTTTTTTATGGGCGTCTGTTAATCAGACCGTCACGTGCAGGCGTACATCGACGTTGCCACGGGTGGCGTTGGAGTACGGGCAAACCTGGTGAGCCGCGTCGACCAGGCTTTGCGCATCGTCCTGGGCCAGGCCCGGAAGGCTGATGTGCAGGTCGATGTCCAGGCCGAAACCGCCAGGGATCTGGCCGATGCCGACGTGGGCGGTGATCGAGGCGTCATCCGGGATTTTACGCTTGGTCTGGCTGGCGACGAATTTCAGTGCGCCGATAAAGCACGCCGAGTAGCCAGCAGCAAACAGTTGCTCAGGGTTGGTCGCCTGGCCGCCGGCACCGCCCAGTTCTTTGGGAGTGGAGAGTTTGACGTCGAGGATGTTGTCGCTGGAAACAGCACGACCATCACGGCCGCCGGTGGCGGTGGCTACTGCGGTATAGAGTGTCTGCATGGTGTCGTCCTCTTGGGTGTTTCGCGCTAAATGTTTGCGCGCTAAGTAGTTGGTGGGGCGAATGTATAGCGCTAATGTTTAGCGCGCAAGATAAATTTACAAAAATGTTCTATGTTTCGAATAATGACGCGCCGCAGAACCAAATGTGGGAGCGGGCTTGCTCGCGAAAACGGTGTATCAGTGAATGAATTCAGTGACTGACACTGCGCCTTCGCGAGCAAGCCCGCTCCCACATTTTTGGTGCTTTGATGCCTTTAGATTGCGTTCTGCAGGTGACTGCGCAGGGCGACCAAGTCAGCTTGCAACTTGCGCAACTGCTCCAGCTCCAGGCCGCTGGCGCCGAGGATGCACTGCGGAATGCCCATGGCTTTTTCCTGCAAGGCACGGCCGGCGGCGGTCAATTCCACCACCACCACACGTTCGTCTTCACGGCTGCGGGTGCGACTGAGCAGGCCTTCGGCTTCCAGGCGCTTGAGCAACGGGGTGAGGGAGCCCGGATCGGTCAACAGGCGGCTGCTGATTTCGCTGACAGTCAAACCATCCTCTTCCCACAACACCATCATCGCCAGGTACTGCGGGTAGGTCAGGCCGAGGGCTTGCAGCAGTGGCTTGTAGACCTTGGTCATCAGCAGCGAGGTGGAGTGCAGGGCGAAACACAGCTGGTTGTCCAGCATCAGGGATTCGCAAGGGTCAGGATTTTTGCTCATGGCAGTGCCTCAAAAAAAGCGTATCTGGCCCGGAATCTAGCGGGCAAACCTTTAATGCGCCAGATAATTCTGCCCAGGCGGTCAGACCAAGCCACTTTGCAGGGCCAGGTCCCAGGGAGGTATGGGGCTGAATCGGGATTTCAGGTATTCGAGCAATAATCGACTGCGTGCGTTGGGCTGTTGCTCCAGGCGCAACGCGTAAATCCCGGTGGTTTCCGGGCTGGGCAGGCCGCCTTCGCAGAACAGCGGCAACAGCTCGCCGCGCACCAGGTACTCACTGGCCAGCCAGGTCGGCAGGTGGGCGATCCCCAGGCCGGCGAGGGCGCCGGACAGCAGTGCTTCGGCGTTGTTGGCGCTCATGCGGATGCGTTGCGGGCGATACGTGGCGCGGCGCCCGTCCAGCTCGAAGCGCCAGGCGAACATCGGTGCCAGGCCGTCCCAGTCCAGGCCGTCATGCTCGCTCAGTTCGCTTGGATGGGTGGGCGTACCGCGGCTTTTCAAGTACGCCGGGCTGGCGCAGGCGATGCGCACGATGCTCGCCAGAGGGGTGGCGATCAGCCGGGTATCGACGATATGCCCGGCGCGCAACACCAGGTCGACCTTGCCCAGGTGTGCGCCCTGCATGTCCACGAAACTGTCGATCAAGTGCAAGTGCACATCCAGCCCAGGGTACACGTTCAGGAAGTCGGCAATCACCGGCGCCAAGTGGCGTCGCCCGAAGGCTGCCGGTGCATCCACGCGAATCAGGCCTTCAGGCGCATGGCTCAAGGACACAGCCTCGGCCCGCGCCAATTGCAACTCGGTGACAATCCTGCGCGCCCGTTCGGCAAAGGCCAGGCCCGCGGGGGTCGGCACCACCGCGTGGGTGCTGCGCTGGAACAGGCGGCTACCCACCGAGCTTTCCAGGCTGTCGATGCGCCGGGCCACCGCCGAAGGCGTCAGCGGATGCCGACGCGCTGCGGCGGAAAAGCTGCCCGTCTCCAGTACATCGAGAAACAGGCCCAGTTGGTCGGTCAGGGTATTCGGGTTCATCGGCGAGCGCTTGTGCGAGATTGGCATAGCCATTGTGCGTTGCTGTGCGTTTCCACGCCAGCGTCGACTGCGTAGCATGCAAGGCCTGAGAGTGTGGAGTAACGAGCGGTGTTGGATTTAGCGATATACCTGGTATTGGGCGCCGCCCTCGGCACGGTGGGCGGTTTGTTCGGGATCGGTGGCGGGCTGATTGCCATCCCGGTGCTCGGCGTATTGTTCGGCCTGGACCAGCAGCTGGCCCAAGGCACGGCGCTGGTGATGGTGGTGCCGAATGTGATGCTGGCCCTGTGGCGCTATCACCAGCGTAATCGCATCGAACTGCGGCATGCCTTGCCGCTGGGCGTGATGGGTTTCACCTTCGCCTGGCTCGGCTCGATCTGGGCGGTGGGGCTGGACGCCGGCGCCATGCGCATCGGTTTTATCGCTTTCCTGCTGGTGCTCTCGGCCTACAACCTGCTGCGCATGTTCACGCGCAATGCGCCGCCGACTGCGCACATGCGTTATTCCTGGCCATGGCTCGGGGTATTGGGCGCCGCCTCAGGCTCCATGGGCGGTTTGTTCGGCGTGGGCGGCGCGGTGGTTGCGACGCCGGTATTGACCAGCCTGTTCGGCACTACGCAAGTGGTTGCCCAGGGCCTGTCGCTGGCGCTGGCACTGCCGAGCACCGGTGTCACCCTGGTCACCTACGCCTGGCACCAGGAGGTGGACTGGATGATCGGCCTGCCACTGGCGGTCGGCGGCCTGCTGAGTATCAGTTGGGGCGTCAAAGTCGCCCATGCCCTGCCGGAACGCGTGCTGCGCGGGCTGTTCTGCGGCTTTCTGGTGGTGTGCGCTGTGATGCTCACGTTTAAAGTCTGAAGCCCTCAAGGATGTAGTCCGCCAGGCATTCGGTGATAGGAGAAGTCATTGCCGGGTTGCGCAGCAAGTGCAGGTTCATCGACGGCAGCGACGGAAAACCTTCGTCGCTGCCCAGAATCCGCAAGTCGTCCGTCACCAGGCTTTCCATGCACACCATGACGGCCAGGCCGGCGTTGACCACCGCCTGAATCGCCGCCACGTTGGAGCTGTGATACGCCATGCGGTAATCGCGCCCGGCGGCATCCAGTGCCGTGCGAGTCCACTGGGTGTAAAGGCAGTCAGTGCCGGAAATCGCCAGTGGCAGCGACTCATGTTCGTCCACGCAAAAACACGGCGCTGCCGCCCACACCATGCGCTCGGTGCGCAACAGTTCGCCGATCTCATTGCCAGGCTCGCGGCTGATCACCGTCAGCGCGAGGTCGCGGCGCTGCATCAGCACCGAGGATGACTCGCAGTGCATCTCGATCTGGATCAACGGGTAGGCCTTGGAAAACTGTTTGAGAATCCCCGGCAGGAAGCGCATCACGTAATCGTCCGGCGTACCGATGCGCACCAGCCCCACCATGTGAGGTTCGCGCAAGGTGTTGAACACCTCGCTGTGCAGTTTCAGGATGCGCCGCGCATACCCCAGCAGCACCTGGCCCTCGGGCGTGAGCCGCACTTGCCGGCCGTCGCGCTCGAACAGCTTGCGCTGCAGCACGTCTTCTTCGAGGCGTTTCATCTGCATGCTCACTGCCGATTGGGTGCGATTCACCGCCTCGCCGGCGCGGGTGAAACCGCCATGGTCGGCGATGGCGACGAAGGTGCGCAGCACTTCGGTGTCGATGCTCGGATAGCCGGACAATTGATCAATCTCTGAGATGTGTTGCATAAGAAACATTCGTTGGATTGATCATATGCTCGGGCACACACTTGCGCCATCCCCACTGGAGGGCGAGAAGATGAAAGGTCAAAGAGGCTTTGTGTTGCTGGCGAAACGCCCGTTTACCGGGCTGTTTCAGCGGTTGGTCCGTTGGCAGACGCTGCATGAGGAACGGCAGACGCTCGCGAGTTTGAGCGACGATGCGCTGAAAGACATCGGGCTCAATCGCGGCGACGTCGAGCAAGAGCGTCATCTGCATTTCTGGCAAGACCCGCTGCGAAAATGACCGCGGATGCAGTAGGGTGGTTGGCGAGCCCCTACGGAGAACCCCATGCCCGCCACCCTGTGTTTTTCACTCAAGCAAGCCAGGCGCATGGCGTTGGCGGCCCAGGGGTTTTCCGGGCGCCAGGCGCCTGCACAGATCAAGTTTGCGCACCTCAACCGGTTGATCGAGCGTTTGGGCGTGTTGCAGATTGATTCGGTCAATGCCGTGGTGCGTTCGCATTACCTGCCGCTGTTTTCCCGGCTGGGCAATTATTCTCCTTTGATGCTCGAACAAGCTGCCTGGAGCCAGGGGCGACGGCGTTCGCTGTTTGAATACTGGGGCCATGAGGCCTCGTTGCTGCCCATGGCGATGTACCCGCTGATGCGCTGGCGCATGGAGCGGGCGAAGCTGGGGCAGGGGATTTACGCGCAAATGGCGCGGTTCGGTCGCGAGCAGCAAGCCACCATTGAGCGCGTGCTGAAAACCGTCGAGCAACAGGGCGCGCTGGGTGCCGGTAGCCTGTCGACGCGTGAGGAGCGCGCCGGCCCCTGGTGGGATTGGAGCGATGAAAAGCACGCACTGGAATGGCTGTTCGCTGCGGGCCTAGTCACCGTTGCCGGGCGACGGGGGTTTGAGCGTCTCTACGATTTGCCGGAACGGGTGATCCCCCGCGCTATCCTTCAAACCTCTGTCACTGAAGCCGAAGCTCAGCGCGGCTTACTGCTGCACAGCGCGACCGCACTGGGCGTTGGCACCGAAAAAGACCTGCGCGATTACTTCCGCCTGGACCCGGCCGACAGCCGCAGCCGTTTGGCGGAGCTGGTCGAGGCTGGGCAGTTGCAGGTGTGTCAGGTGCAAGGCTGGAAGCAGCCGGCGTTCTGCCTGCCCGAGCCGAAAGTGCCGCGCAAGGTGCCGGCCAGCGCCTTGTTGTCACCGTTCGATTCGCTGGTCTGGGAGCGCAGCCGCACCGAGCGCCTGTTCGACTTCCGTTACCGGCTGGAGATCTATACCCCGCAGGCTAAGCGCGTGTACGGCTACTACGTGCTGCCGTTTTTGCACAACGAACGCATCGCCGCGCGCATCGATTTGCGCGCCGAACGTGGGAACGGGCGCCTGGCGGTGCATGCGGTGCACGAAGAAGAGCCGGGGCTGGATGACGGGGGCATGGTGGCGTTGGCCGCGAACCTGCGGCAAATGGCCGACTGGTTGGGGCTGGAACAGGTCCAGCTCAATTGCCTGCGGCCAAGTGCCGATAGGTTGAGAGCCGCGATGCTGTTGCAGTGAGCGCGCTTGTTGTAGTGAGCAGGGCAAGCCTGCTCACCACAGTAAGCCTGTTTGCCACAGGGGGCTGCTTGCCTATGGGGGTCAGCGTTTGACTTGCTTCAAGGTTTCGGCAATCAGGAACGCCAGTTCCAGCGACTGATCGGCATTCATCCGCGGGTCGCAGTGGGTGTGGTAGCGGTCCGACAGGCCGTCTTCGGTGATCGGCCGTGCGCCGCCGATGCACTCGGTGACGTTCTGCCCGGTCATCTCGATATGAATCCCGCCGGCATAGCTGCCTTCTGCCTGGTGCACCTGGAAGAACTCCTTCACTTCGCCGAGGATCTGCGCAAAGTCGCGGGTCTTGTAGCCGCTGCTGGCCTTGATGGTGTTGCCGTGCATCGGGTCGGAGCTCCACAGCACCTGCTTGCCCTCGCGCTGCACGGCGCGGATCAGGTTTGGCAGGTGGTCGCCCACCTTGCCGGCGCCCATGCGCGCGATCAGGTTGAGGCGGCCCGGGTCGTTGTCCGGGTTGAGAATGTCGATCAGGCGGATCAGGTCATCCGGGTTCATGCTCGGGCCGACCTTGACCCCGATCGGGTTGTTTACGCCGCGCAGGAATTCGACGTGGGCACCGTCCAATTGCCGGGTGCGGTCGCCGATCCACAGCATGTGGGCCGAGCAGTCGTAGTAGTCGTTAGTCAGGCTGTCACGGCGCACAAAGGCTTGCTCGTAGTTGAGCAGCAGCGCTTCGTGGGCGGTGAAAAAGCTGGTTTCACGCAGCTGCGGCGAGCTGTCCATGCCGCAGGCGCGCATGAAGGCCAGGGTTTCGTCGATGCGGTCGGCCAACTGGCTGTATTTTTCGGCCAGGGCGGAGTTGGCGATAAAGTCCAGGTTCCACTTGTGCACCTGGTGCAGGTCGGCAAAACCGCCCTGGGCAAACGCGCGCAGCAGGTTCAGCGTGGCGGTGGACTGGTGGTAGGACTGCAGCAGGCGGTCCGGGTCCGGTACACGGCTTTTCTCGTCGAAGCCGATACCGTTGACGATATCGCCACGGTAGGCGGGCAGGGTGATGCCGTCGATGGTTTCATCGTTGGCCGAGCGCGGCTTGGCGAACTGGCCGGCCATGCGCCCGACTTTCACCACCGGGCAACCGGCGGCAAAGGTCATCACGATCGCCATCTGCAGCAGCACCTTGAAGGTGTCGCGGATTTTCGCGGCGGAGAACTCGGCAAAGCTTTCGGCGCAGTCGCCGCCTTGCAACAGGAACGCGCGGCCCTGGGTCACTTCGGCAAACTGACGGCGCAACTCGCGGGCTTCCCCGGCAAACACCAGCGGCGGGTAGCTGGCCAGGTTCTGCTCCACTTGCAGCAAGTGCGCAGCGTCCGGGTACTGGGGTTGTTGCTGGATTGGCAGGGCGCGCCATCAGCAATTAGTGCGTGACCTGTTGCCGCCGCTTGGCCGACAATCGCGCCTTTGTCGTGCGGTAAACCTTTTAGGAGTAGTGATGACCGAGGAGCGTGTCGAGCGCCTGCTGGCCGAAGTCCATGATGATTTCGGCATGATCCGTGTGCTCGAAGTGGCCGATTACCGCTTTCTCGAGTTTGGCGACGCCATCGAGCAAAGCTGCGTGTTCACCGCCGACCCGAGCTGGCTGGAGTACGACTACACCCGCGCGATGCTGATCGGCGCGTTGTGCCATGCGCAACCGGAGAGCGCGTTGTTCCTCGGCCTGGGTGCCGGCACGCTGACCCAGGCGTGCCTCAAGTTCCTGCCGCTGGAAGACGTCGAGGCCATCGAACTGCGCCCCGATGTGCCGCGCCTGGCCATCGAATACCTCGGCCTGGATGATGACCCGCGCCTGTACATCCGCATCGGCGACGCCCTGCAATTGCTCGACACGGCTGAGTCGGCCGACCTGATTTTCGTCGACCTGTACACGGACGTCGGCCCCGGTGTCGGGCATCTGGCCTGGACCTTCCTGGAAAACTGCCAGAGGAAACTCAACCCCGGCGGCTGGCTGGTGATCAACCAATGGGCCACCGACGATGGCAAGCCGCTGGGCGCGGCGTTGTTGCGCGGGCTGTATCACCGGCATTACTGGGAACTGCCGGTGAAGGAGGGCAATGTGATTTTGCTGGTGCCGTCGGAGCTGGATCAGGCGCTTGACCTGGATGCGCTCTCGGCCCGCGCCGAAGCCCTGGCACCGCGGTTGGGGTATTCGCTGCAGCCGCTGATCAAGGCGATTCGGCCGGCCACCTAGTTGCCTGTACTGGCCTCATCGCGGGCAAGCCCGCTCCCACAGGTGGAATGCATTTCAACAGGAGAATGCAATTCTAATGTGGGAGACGGGCTGCCCGCGATGAGGCCCGCACAGCCTGTTCAAATCCCCTTGAACACCCCCGGCCGCTTCTCAACCATCGCCCGCACGCCTTCCTTGGCGTCTTCGCTGTTAAGCAATTTTTCGACCATCGGCGGGAGTGCGGCGGCCGCCACGGTTTCGCCCTCCATGCGTGCCAGGCGCGCCGACATCAACGTGGCCTGAACGCCAAGGGGTGCCTGACGCGCGATGCGATTAGCCAACTCGATGGCGCGCGGCAGCAGGTCTTCGCTGGCCATCACCTCCTGCACCAACCCCAGGCGCAGGGCGTCGTGGGCGTCGAACTCATCGCCGGTGAGCAGCCAGCGCATCGCATTGCCCCAGCCGGCGACTTGATGAAAGCGCAGGGTCGCGCCGCCAAACGGGAAGATCCCGCGCTGCACTTCCATTTGCGCAAAGCGCGTGTTGCTTGCGCACAGGTTGATATCCGCCGCCAGCATCAACTCGATACCAAGGGTCAGGCAGTAGCCCTGGGCCGCAACGATCACCGGTTTATTGACCCTCGGGCCGGCGAACACGCCCCAGGGATCGCAGCCGCCCAGCGGCGGTTGCCAGCCTCCCGCCATCACACCACTGACATTGGCCAGGTCCAGCCCGGCCGTGAAGTGGTCGCCGTGGGCAAACACCACGGCCACGCGCGCCTCGGCATTTCGATCAAATTCGCCATAGGCCAGGCTCAGCTCATTGAGCAAGTCGAGGTCGAAGGCATTGCGTTTGGCCACCCGGTCCAGGCCCAGCAACAGGACATGACCCCGGAGTTCGCGGCTGACGCGGCTGCTGCTGGCTTGATTCATCAGGTGTGCCCTCGGGCGCAAGGTGGGAGTTTCAGACCAAAGGGTCGTGGTAGGCAGGTGAACCGTTTAAGCTTAATGACCCGCAGGGCCGGGCCTTTGAAAAATAGACCCTGGCGCGTCTCTATGCAAAGGCTGTGACGCAGCGCGGTTTATCGGTGTTTTCCGATAAAAAAAGCTCCCTTTTTCAGCTATTTCCGGTATAGTGCGCGCCGGCCTTTAACCGGGCCGCGTTTAGGTAGCGCAATTCCCCGAAGTCAGCTTCGGCTGCACGTCCGCACAGCGGACTCTCCCTTGACGAATCTTTTTCATTCATTCGTTTTCGCAAATCCCCGCCGACAAAGCAGCCAGGGCGACTCTTGAGTCTCAACACGGCATGCGCAGCTTTGGAG